>NC_019936.1:3480000-4080000 GCF_000327065.1 Stutzerimonas stutzeri RCH2
AAGTTCGTCGCCGTAGCCAACCGCTTCCCCTGCAAGATTCGCGTGGGTCGGTGCCCCGACACCCTGGTCGACGGAAAAAGCATCATGGCCGTCATGATGCTTGCGGCGAGCAAGGGTACATCCGTGCACCTGCACACCGAGGGCGAGCAGGAAGATGACGCGTTGAACGCCCTGATTGCGCTGATCGACGACTACTTCGAAGAAGGCGAGTAAAGCGCCGGGCCAAACGGCGCGGACCGTTTCCAGCCGCGCCACTGCGTTTGCCTCACTTACCGGCGACCATCATCCTCTCGATCAGCACCGAGCCGGTTCGCACATTGCTGCGTGTTTCCACGTCACAGCCCACCGCAACGATCTGACGGAACATGTCACGCAGGTTGCCGGCGATGGTTACCTCCTGCACCGGGAACTGGATCTCGCCGTTTTCGACCCAGTAGCCACCGGCACCGCGCGAGTAGTCGCCGGTAACTAGATTCAGCCCCTGACCCATCAGCTCGGTTACCAGCAGACCGCGACCCATCCGACGGATGAGCGCCGCCTGATCTTCGTCGCCGTGACTGACGAACAGGTTATGCACGCCCCCCGCGTTGGCTGTGCTCGGCATGCCCAGCTTCCGCCCGGAGTAGGTCGATAGCACATAGGACAGCAGACGGCCGTTCTCCACGAACGGCTTGGCGTACGTCGCCAGGCCATCACCATCGTAGCTGGCACTGCCAAGCGCACGTGGGATGTGCGGGCGCTCATCCAGGCTTAGCCATTCGGGAAACAAAGTCTGTCCAAGGGCATCCTCGAGATAAGACGCCTTGCGATACAGGTTGCCGCCGGATATCGCCGCGATGAAGTGGCCGAACAGCCCGGTCGCCAACTCAGGAGCAAACAGCACCGGCACCTCGCAAGTTGGCACCGGCCGCGCCCCGAGACGCCTTACCGCTCGCTCGGCGGCGCGCCTGCCGATCGTTTGCGGGTCCAGCAGCGCTTCACCGATGCGATTGACGTCGTAGAAGTAGTCGCGCTGCATCTGGCCTTCGCTTTCAGCGATCATCACGCAACTCAGGCTATGCCGGCTGCTGCAATAACCACCGATGAAACCGTTGCTGTTGCCATAGGCTCGGCAGCCCTGATGGGTATTGAGACTGGTGCCGTCCGCATTGCGAATACGCTGATCGACCGCAAACGCTGCGCCTTCACAGCTCAAGGCCTGTTCGATGGCCTGTTCTGGCGTGATGTTCCACGGATGATAGAGATCCAGGTCGGGCAGCTCGCGTGCCATCAGCGCCGCATCAGCCAGCCCGGCGAACTCATCCTCGGACGCATGCCTGGCGATGGCCAGTGCGGCCGCCACGGTTTCCCGTATGGCCTCATCGCCACTACCGGTAGTGCTGGCAGAACCCTTGCTCTGACCAACATAGAGCGTAATGCCGAAGCCCTGGTCACGGTTGAACTCGACAGTCTCGACCTCCCCCTGGCGCACCGTGGTGGACAGTCCCTGCTCCATCGAGACCGAAACCTCGCTGGCGCTGGCACCTTGCCGACGCGCTTCCTCGATGATGCGCTCGACCTTCTCGCGCAACCCGGGCAGCGCGTGCGGGCCGATGCCTTCTACTTCACTCATAAGCACTCCCAAACGACCGCAATCGAATCAAGTTGCAACCTGGCGCCGCTCCTCTGAAGCCTGCCGCCAGGGCTGCTGTTATCATGGCGGCATTTCCTAATGGACCATCCCCATGTCTGAACACTCCGACGCCGAAGATTTCGACGAAAAAAGCAAATCCCAGGTCAAGCGCGAGCTGCTTGCCCTTCAGGAACTCGGCGAGCGCCTGACCACTCTCAAGCCGGACCTCATTGCCCGCCTGCCGCTGAGCGATGCCCTGCAGAAGGCCTTGGCCGACGCCCCCAAACACAAGGCACACATCGCCCGTAAAAGGCACATTCAGTACATCGGCAAGCTGATGCGCGATCAGGATGTCGACGCCATCCTGGCACTGGTCGATCAGCTCGACGCCTCGACTCGCCAGTACAACGAACGCTTCCATGCACTGGAGCGCTGGCGCGACCGTCTGATCGGCGGAGATGACGCGACGCTGGAAGCCTTCGTTGTCGAATACCCCGAAACCGATCGCCAGCATTTGCGTGGGTTGATCCGTCATGCCCAGCACGAAGCGGCACGCAACAAACCGCCAGCCGCCAGTCGCAAGATCTTCAAGTACATCCGCGACCTCGACGAAACCAAGCGCGGGCTGCGCTAATCGCAGAACCGAACCGGAAGCTGCAAGCCGAGGCCGTTACGGCCCTGCGTTTGCAGCTCGGGATCCGCAGCGCCCTCAAGCGCCTGTTCCGCCTACCGTGATCTCATCGATTTTCAATGTCGGCTGACCGACGCCCACCGGCACCGACTGCCCATCCTTTCCGCAAGTACCTACACCGCTGTCCAGCGCCAGATCGTTGCCGACCATCGACACCCGGTTCATCACCTCCGGACCGTTGCCGATCAGGGTTGCGCCCTTCACCGGCGCGGTGATCTTGCCATCCTCGATCAGGTACGCCTCGCTGGTAGAGAAGACGAACTTGCCGCTGGTGATATCGACCTGCCCACCACCAAGGCTGGCGCAGTAGATGCCCTTCTTCACCGAGCGGATGATCTCCTGCGGATCGCTCTCGCCGGCGAGCATGTAGGTATTGGTCATGCGCGGCATCGGCAGGTGCGCATAGGACTCGCGGCGGCCATTACCGGTCGGCGCAACGCCCATCAGCCGTGCGTTGAGCTTGTCCTGGATATAACCCTTGAGAATGCCGTTCTCGATCAGCGTGGTGCACTGCGTCGGTGTGCCTTCATCATCGACGCTGAGCGAACCACGACGGTCGGCCAGGGTACCGTCGTCGACGATGGTGCAAAGACTGGACGCGACCTGCTCGCCAATCCGGCCGCTATAGGCCGAACTGCCCTTGCGGTTGAAATCACCCTCCAGGCCATGCCCCACGGCTTCGTGCAGCAGCACGCCGGACCAGCCAGGGCCGAGCACCACCGGCAACGAACCGGCCGGTGCCGGCACCGCCTCGAGGTTGACCAGCGCCTGGCGCAGGGCTTCGCGGGCGTAGCCCATGGCGCGGTCCTCGGTCAGGAAGTACTGATAGCCGGTGCGACCGCCGCCGCCCTGCCCACCACGCTCACGCCGACCGTTCTGCTCGACGATCACGCTGACGTTGAAGCGCACCAGCGGCCGGATGTCGGTCGCCATGCCGCCATCCATGCCAGCCACCAGGATGTGCTCCCAGACACCCGCCAGGCTCACAGTGACCTGCTTGATGCGCGGGTCCAGCGCACGGGTCGCGACATCGATGCGCTTGAGCAGCTCGACCTTCTCGGCGCGGCTCAGCCCATCGAGCGGATTGTCCCGGCTGTACAGCGGAGCGAATGCCGCCTTGGACAGAACCTTGACCTGGCCCTGCTGCCCGCTTCGCGCAATCGAGCGCGCAGCCTGAGCGGCCTGGCGCAGCGCATCGGCGGTGATGGCATTGCTATAGGCGAAGCCGGTCTTCTCGCCAGACAGCGCACGCACGCCGACGCCCTGCTCCAGGTGGAAGCCGCCCTCCTTGACGATGCCGTCCTCGAGTACCCACGACTCGGACACCTGGTCCTGAAAATACAGGTCCGCAGCATCCACGCCGGGGCCGGCAAGCTCGCCGAGCAGGCCGGGCAGATCGTCGATACCCAGGCCGCCAGGGGTCAGCAGGCGCTCGGTGACGGGTAACAGCAGTTCACTCATATTCACTCCAAACGGTCCGTGACCAGGCACGGTACGGAAAATCGGCGGTGGCGTTGCACCGGCATGCGCTGGCGAATGGCGGCCTGTTCCGCCACATCTCGCTCGGCGACGAGAGCAGCCGGAGCGGTTGCCTGTTCGCATAGCAGGCGGCCCCATGGGTCAACGATAGACGAATGACCATGGGTGAAGCGACCGCCTGGGTGCTCGCCACCCTGTGCCGCAGCCAGGATATAGCATTGGGTCTCGATGGCGCGGGCGCGAATCAGGCTCGTCCAGTGCGCCTCGCCAGTCACTGTGGTGAAGGCCGACGGCACGCTGATCAACTCCGCACCCGCTGCGCGCAACGCCGTATACAGCTCGGCGAAGCGCAGGTCGTAGCACACGCTCATGCCCAATCGCCCAACCGGCGTATCGACCACGACCAATCGCTCACCGGCCGCATAGTCATCGGACTCACGATACTGGCCGCGGCTGTCGGCCACCGCCGCGTCGAACAGATGCAGCTTGTCGTAGCGCGCCACGCGCTGCCCTTGATCATCGAACAACAACGAGCAGGCGTTGGGCTTGCCCTGCGGGCACTCATCCGCGGGCAACGGCAGCGTTCCGGCGACTATCCATAACCTGAGGTCACGCGCCGCCTGTTTCAACCAGGGCAGGATCGGCCCCTCCCCCATCGCTTCAGCACGCCCGAGCGCCGCCGAAGCCTTATGCCCCATGGCAGCGAAATTCTCCGGCAGCACCGCCAGACGAGCGCCGGCCTGTGCCGCCCGCTCCAGCAACTGTCGAGCGCAGGTCAGATTGAGCGCAACGTCAGCCTGGCTGGCCATCTGTATCACGGCTAAGGACATGACTTCCCCGCTGCTGAAAGACGAAGCCCGCGACTGCGGATCAGTTGGGCTTCTCGAATGGTTTGTCGAAACTGATCTTCGGCGACTGCCACGGCCCCTTGACGTCGTACTGCACGCTGGCGAAACGCGCAACGCGGTCACCCAAGAGCTTGTCCGCCACGAATAGCGCACCGCCGATTGCCGGCGCACCGACGATCAGTGCCGCCAGCGGCAGGTTGTTGCTGATCGGCAAGGTTACCAGCAGCTTGGCGTCGATCTCATCACGGGCCATATCCAGCTTGCCGTCCAGTTCGAGGTTGCTCGACGGACCGCTGACCGTGATCGGCTCGCGGGTCGTGAACACTCCGGAGCTGGCCTGCAGGTTGCCGTCCAGACGGTCGTAGCTGAGGCCTTTGCTGAACAGATCGGAGAAATCCAGGCGCAGGCGGCGTCCTATCGAGTTGAAGTTCAGCACGCCGAACACGCGCAGTGCCTGAGCGCTGCCATCGATCTCGACGAACTGCCCCTTGCGTAGCCGCGGTTGCATGCTGCCGGAATAGCGCGCCATGGCGAACCAGGCCGGCGACCCCGGCCACTGGCCGTCCGCATCCAGTCGAAAGGTTTCACTGGTCACCGACGGGGCAAAGCCCCAGGCCAGCAACACGTCAGCCAGATTGCGGCCTTCGAGGCGACCTTTGTACCAAGTCTGGGTACCGTTCCAGCCGCCGACACCGGCGATCCTCAGGCCCTTCAGGTCAAGGGCGATATCACGGAATTCGACTCCGCCGCTGACCGGGCGCAACTTCAGCGCCCAGGCACCGAGTGTGTCGTCCCCCATGGCGACCTGGTCGATGGAGACATCCATCGCCGGCAGGCTTTGCGGATCCACGTCAGCCAACGGATCGGGACGAGCACCAGCCGCCTCGCCGGTCGCCGTCGCGGCGGGCAAGCGGAGGTGTTGCAGATTGGCCACGATGACGCCGCTCTCGGCATCTGGAAGGCGGACCGCGCCGCTGATGAGCGAGCTGCGCAAGTTCAGCGCCCAGGCATTGCTCAACCGCTGCAGGTCAACGCCGAGGTTGTCGATTCGGGTGCCGAAGCCATCGAACCGGCCGACATCGACCTGCACCTGGCGCAGCAGGGAACCGGTCGCCTGCTGTGGATCACCCTTGCCGTGCTGGTCGAGCACTGCCTGCCAGGCCTTCCAATCGAGTTCAGCCAGGCGGCCTCGTACATACAGCCCGGTGCGGGCCGGCAGATTGGCCGCGCCAGCCCCCAGACGCAGCTCGCCGCGCCCTTGCGCCCAGGCACCTGGCGGTGCAGCGAAGGCCAATGCAGCGAGTGTCCCGTACTGCACACCGTAGCGCCGCTCAGCGCCCTGCAGGGACATGCGCAGCGAGGTGGCACGGCGTACGCCAGCCGTCTTGCCGAACGGCGCCGGCAGTTCGATGCGCAGCCCCTGCAGCGAAGAGTCGATCTGCAACTGGCTGTTCTCACCCGCCAGATCCAGCCGCAGCTGGTAAGGCAACTCACCACTGGCCGGCAATGGCTGCTCTACTTCAAGCCACTTGAGCAGCTGCTTGAGCCCCACGTCGCCACGCGCTTCGACGCGCGAGGCAGGCTTGCCGGGCGAGCCCGTCGCCACGGCCTTGCCCCTGACCGGGCGGCCGAACAGCCGAGCCTGGATGTCATCTGCGCTGAGCCCTTGCGCAGTGTCGTACCGGAAGTCGCCGCGAAGCTGCTCGAAGCCAAGCGCAGGCTCGGCGATCCGCAATGTTGCATCGCGGCTGGAGAAATCCACGATGACCCGCGGCGTGCCTTTACCCAACGGAATCTGCAGATCCAGAGCGCCATCGAGCTGCCCCTGTCCCTGCCACCCCGCGAAGATCTCGCCGGTGCCGATTGGCGCTTCCTGCAGCAGCTTCAACGCATCCGGCAGACTGCTGCTCACCTTTCCCTTGACGGACAACTGCGGCACTTTCCCACTGCCGGCATGGGGAATATCGGCTGTCGCGTCATACACGCGGCTGTCGAGAATCCTGCCTTCGGCAAGCCGCACCCGCACCCCGCTATCCTCGATCAATACCTCACCGCGCCCCTGCCGCAGCACGGGCCAGCCAGGCTGAAAGGCCAGCTCGGCGTCACGCACCTTGAAATACAGGCTCAGGCTGCGCGCACTGTCGGAAGCGTTCTTGCTCAGCGCGCCCTGGTACTGGAAATACCCCTGCTCGACGGTACCACCACGTATGGCCGCCTTGAGCCAGTCGACCAGCGCTGGGCTCAGCGCCGGCGACTTGGTGGGTAGGTACTTCTCGGTATAGCCGGCGTCGCCGTCGCTGAGGCCGACGCGCAGGTCCATGTAGTCTTCCGCCTCTGGATCCCGCATCAGGCGGATGAGGAAATCCCCGGCGATCTTGCCTTCTTCGCCATCGACGCGCAGATAGGGTGCGGCCAAGGTGAACGCCCGATCATCCAGCGTCCAGGTCAGGCGACCGGCACCATGCCGATAGTGCCAGGGCTCGGGATACAGCGGTGCGAGGTGCAGGCTGAAGTCGTCGCTGTCCAGGCGCAGCTCGCCGCCGGCAAGATCGCCCTGAATGCTGCCGCTTGCGTTGCCAACCGCCGGAATCCAATTCTGCGCCGCGAAGTTGATCCGATCCAGATTGGCGGCGAACCGCAGCCGCTGCGGCGAATCCATGGCAGGGTGGTAATCGAGGCGAAGATTGCGCACCGTTCCGCTGGGCTGCAGCGTCGAGAGCGTCTCGGTGGCGGCCGGCGGTAGCGGCGCCAGCCCGCCAACGAGCGTGGCGATCGGCGCGATACCCAGCCGATCGGCTTGCAGCCGCCAGTGCTGCTCGCCCTGGTTCTGCTGCAGAAGGATTCGCGCATCGCCCCAACGCTCGCCTTGCAGATCGAAGGCCAGTCGGTCGAGCAGCAACCGATAGCCCTTTTCGGTGTGATCGACGTAAGCCTCGACGGCCAGGTCCTCAAGCTGCACGGGCGCACGATCGGCAAACGACGCGTTCAGCTGCGGCGCATTCAAACGCAGCACGGCACGCTCCAGCTGTTGCTTGCTCCAGCGCGCCCACAGCTCGCCGCCTGCCTGCACCGAATGCAGATTCCAGTCGGCAGTCAGGCGTCGTGGCAGCCACGCGGCCCAATCGCTTTGCGGCAGGCTCAGGTAAAGCTGCGCTTCGGCCTGTTGCCAGCGCTGCGCCTGCACGCGCCCCTGAACGCGCAAGGCCAGGGGCTGGCCGTCCGGCAGAATGCTGCGGGCATCGAGCCTAAGCCGCTCGTTGTCGACGCGCAGGCCCAGATCGGTATAGCTCAGGGTCAGCGGCGATTCGCCGAAGGGCTCGAGGGTGATCTGACTGTCCAGGACGGCGAGCCGTCGCACCTGCTGCAACGCCTCGATAAGCTTCTGCGGGTCGGGCGGAGGCTGCTCGGTTCGCTCCGGCAGCCCCTCCACTCGCCATTTGCCCCCGGCATCTTCGGCCACGGAGAGATGCACACCGGCCAATTCCAGCGTTGCGAGGCGCAGCCCACGTACCCAAAGGCTGGCAGCCAGATCAGGGACGATAGCGACACGGTCCAGGCGCATGGCTCCGTCGCCCTCACCAAGCAGCACATCATGTGCAAGCAGCTTGGGCGCGAAGCCCTCCCAGCGACCTTCCAGCCGGCCCAAGGTCACCGGCATGTTCAGCGCCGCCTGCGCCTTTTCCTGAACCTCGTTTCGATACTCGGCCACCAGGGGCACCAGTTGCCGGCCGAGGCTGACGTACAGCGCGGCCAGAATGAGCCCGAACGCTGCCAGCCAGAACAGCTGGCGCGACAGGATCACGAGAAAAGCGGCGAGGCGGCTCATACGGGTGCACTCCGGTCATCCTGGCCCGGACGGCCTGATCTACCTCTGTTCAGAGCAACACCACGTCGTACTGTTCCTGCGAGTACATGCTTTCCACCTGGAACTTGATCGAGCGACCAATGAACGCCTCGAGATCAGCCACGTTGCCCGACTCCTCGTCCAGCAGGCGATCGATCACCTTCTGGTTGGCGAGCACCCGATAGCCCTCCGCCTGGTAGGCCCGTGCCTCACGCAGGATTTCGCGGAAAATCTCGTAGCAGACGGTCTCTGGCGTCTTCAGCTTGCCGCGCCCCTGGCAGCACATGCATGGTTCGCAGAGCACCTGTTCCAGGCTCTCGCGGGTGCGCTTGCGGGTCATCTGCACCAGGCCGAGCTCGGTGATGCCGATGATGTTGGTCTTGGCATGGTCGCGCTCGAGTTGCTTCTCCAGCGTGCGCAGGACCTGGCGTCGGTGTTCCTCGTCTTCCATGTCGATGAAGTCGATGATGATGATGCCGCCCAGATTGCGTAGCCGGAGCTGGCGGGCAATCGCCGTGGCCGATTCGAGGTTGGTCTTGAAGATCGTCTCTTCCAACGTGCGATGGCCGACGAAGGCACCCGTGTTGACGTCGATGGTCGTCATCGCCTCGGCCGGATCGATGATCAGGTAGCCGCCGGACTTGAGCATGACCTTGCGCTCCAGCGCCTTCTGGATCTCGTCCTCGACACCGTAGAGATCGAAGATCGGTCGCTCGCCCGGGTAGTGTTCGAGACGGTCGCCCAGTTCCGGCATCAACTCGCCGACGAACTGGGTCACCTTCTGGAAATTCTCCCGCGAATCGATACGGATCTTCTCGATCCGCGGATTGACCAGATCGCGCAGGGTGCGCATGGCCAACGAAAGATCTTCGTAGATCACCATGGGCGCTTCGACGGTCTTGATCTGACTGGCAATCTGCTCCCACAGACGACGCAGATAACGGATATCCATGAGGATTTCGTCACTGCCGGCGCCCTCGGCCGCGGTGCGCAGGATAAAGCCGCCCGCCTCCTGAATGCCCTCGGCTGCCACGCATTCTGCAACGATCTGCTTGAGTCGTTCGCGCTCGGCCTCGTCTTCAATGCGCAGGGAAATCCCGACATGACTCGTACGCGGCATGTACACCAGATAGCGCGAGGGAATCGACAACTGCGTGGTCAGGCGTGCGCCCTTGGTGCCGATGGGGTCCTTGGTGACCTGCACCACCAGGCTCTGCCCTTCATGCACCAGCGCGTTGATCGGCTCGACGGCGTTGCCTTCACGGGCGGAGATCTCCGACGCATGGATAAAGGCGGCCCGGTCCAGGCCGATGTCGACGAAAGCCGCCTGCATGCCGGGCAGCACGCGCACCACCTTGCCCTTGTAGATATTGCCGACAATGCCGCGGCGCTGAGTGCGCTCGACGTGCACTTCCTGCAGAACACCGTTTTCAACCACCGCCACCCGCGACTCCATGGGGGTGATGTTCATCAGGATTTCTTCGCTCATTCTTATTCTCGGCGGTGGCTTGATGTGCAGCGCTAGCTGGTCGTTGGGATCGATTCTAACCGGCAAGCATGCCGAAGCCACAGGCTCTAGCTTGAGCCTTTGGTCCAACGTGGAAGGCCGAACGCATCAACAAGCTGGGCCGTTTCACACAGCGGCAGGCCAACCACCGCGGAATAGCTGCCGTGCAGCTGACTGACGAAGACCGCTCCCCAACCCTGGATCGCGTAACCACCCGCCTTGTCTGCGGGCTCGCCGCTGGCCCAGTAACGCTCGGCCTCGGCCTGCGCGATGGCACGGAAGGTGACTTCGCTGATGACTACACGAACTTCGCATGCCGTGCGGCTGGCCAATGCCAACGCCGTCATGACGCGGTGCGTACGCCCGGAAAGCGCCGCCAGCATGGCGAGCCCATCAGCGCGGTCGACAGGCTTGCCGAGAATGTGTTGATCGAGCACCACGCTGGTATCAGCGCCAAGTACGCAACCGTCCTGATCACTCAGACTGGCCAGCCCGGCAAGCGCTTTCTCGCGCGCAACACGCTCGACATACGCCTCGGGGGATTCGGTCGGTGACGGTGTTTCATCGACCGACACGTCGATCAGCGAAAACGGAACACCTATCTGTGCGAGCAGTTCGCGGCGGCGGGGTGATGCCGAGGCAAGATACAAAGCGCCCATGACAGATCCTCAACGATAAATAAGCGACAGCGTCGCATATCCGCCGGGCTCGAGAAAGACGAAAGGGACGGCCGTAAAAGGCGCAGTTGATGCCTCAGGCCTGGCGCCAAAGCGGATCGCCAAAAGACGCGCGAGGCCTCAGTAGACGGAGAAGCGCTGACGCATGCCTTGCAAGGCCACGAAGACCCAGGGCCACAACAGTGCGCTGATGGGCACTGGCACGAGGAACAGTAACGTCGGTGGTCGGTTGCCGGTCAATGTGTTGAGCCACAGCTGAACCAGCTGGGCCAGGCCGAGCACCACCAACAACACCATGCTTTGCTGCCACAGCGGAAACATGCGCAGGCGCTGCTGCAGACTCAGCACCAGAAAGGCAATCAGAATCAGCGGCAAGGCGCTCTGGCCGAACAGGGTGCCGGCGAGCACGTCCTGGGCCAGACCGAAACAAAACGCAGCGCCCAAGCCACCCCGATGGGGCAGGGTCAGCGACCAGAAGGCAATGACCAAGCCCAGCCACAACGGCCGAGCAAGCTCTGCGCTGCCAGGCATAGGTGCGACGCTGAGCAGCAGCGCAAGCGTCAGGCTGAACCAGATGACCCAGCTATTGTTCGGACGTCCACTGATCATTGCCCCACCTCCGCTGCAGGCACCGCCGGTGTCTCGGCAGCTGGCGGGGCGGCGCCGGTCTCAGCTGTGCCCGGAGCCGCTGACGCCTCGCCACCTTCGGCAGCCGCCTTCTGGTCGGCGTCGGCCTGGGCTTCAGCCGCTGCAGCCGCGCGCTCTTCCGGCGTGCGCGAGTCGCTGAAGACCAGCATCAGGTAGCGACTACGATTGAGCATGGCGGTCGGGACCGCGCGCACAATGGCGAACGGCTGGCCGGACCCATGCACCACTTCGGTCACTTGAGCTACCGGATAGCCGCTGGGGAAGCGCTGGCCTAGCCCGGAACTGACCAGCAGATCCCCGGCCTTGACGTCAGCCGTTTCGGCCACATGGCGCAGCTCGAGATAGTCCGGATTGCCGGTACCCACGGCGATCGCGCGCAAACCATTGCGATTGAGCTGCACCGGAATGCTGTGAGTGACGTCGGTGAGCAACAATACGCGCGCAGCGTAGGGCAGTACTTCGACCACCTGCCCCATCAGGCCACTGGCATCCAGCACCGGCTGCCCCATGAAGACACCATCCTTCTCGCCCTTGTCGATCAGGATGCGATGGGTGAACGGGTTCGGGTCGAGACCGATCAGCTCGGCGACGATGACCTTGTCGTCGACCAGTGCCGCCGAATTGAGCAGTTCACGCAGGCGCACGTTCTGCTCGGTGAGCATTGCCAGCTTCTGCAAGCGTCGCTGCATCAGCAACGCCTCGGCTTTGAGCTTCTCGTTCTCGGCCATCAGGCTGTTGCTGCTGGCGATCTGCTCGGTCGCGCCTCTCCAGATCCGCACCGGCATATCGGCGACCCAGTAGAACGGCGTCAGTACCAGGCCCATCTGACTGCGTACCGTCTTCAGCGCGTCGAAGCGGGCATCCACCACCATCAGCACGACACAAAGCACGACGAACACCAGCAGGCGCACACCGAGCAGAGGTCCTTTGGCAAATAGCGGCTTGATTGCAACTACCTCACGAACAAAAGCTTGAGACTAAACGTGACAAGCCGAAAGCCGGCGCAACCGGATCTTTCGGCTTGTCATGAGCACAGCTGCGCAGGCTCACTCGGTGGACAGCAAGTCCATGGCGTGACGATCCATCATTTCCAGCGCACGACCACCACCACGGGCCACACAGGTCAGTGGTTCTTCGGCGACGATCACCGGCAGACCGGTTTCCTGAGCGAGCAGCTTGTCCAGGTCACGCAACAGCGCGCCACCACCCGTCAGCACCAGACCGCGCTCGGCGATGTCCGAAGCCAGTTCCGGCGGGGACTGTTCCAGGGCGCTCTTGACCGCCTGAACGATGGTCGCCAGCGACTCCTGCAGGGCTTCGAGCACCTCGTTGGAGTTCAGCGTGAAGCTGCGCGGCACACCCTCGGCCAGGTTGCGGCCACGCACGTCGACTTCACGCAGCTCGCCGCCCGGGAAGGCAGTTCCGATTTCCTGCTTGATGCGTTCAGCGGTGGATTCGCCGATCAGGCTGCCATAGTTGCGCCGCACATAGGTCACGATGGATTCATCGAAACGATCGCCACCGACCCGCACGGATTCGGCGTAAACGACGCCATTGAGGGAGATCAGCGCGATCTCGGTGGTGCCACCACCGATGTCCACAACCATCGAACCACGCGCTTCGTCCACCGGCAGACCGGCGCCGATCGCGGCCGCCATCGGCTCCTCAATCAGGAACACTTCGCGGGCACCGGCACCCAGTGCCGACTCGCGAATGGCACGGCGCTCGACCTGGGTCGACTTGCAAGGCACGCAGATCAGTACGCGCGGGCTGGGCTGCAGAAAGCTGTTCTCGTGCACCTTGTTGATGAAGTACTGCAGCATCTTTTCGCAGACGCTGAAGTCGGCAATCACACCATCCTTCATCGGACGGATCGCGTTGATGTTGCCCGGGGTACGGCCCAGCATGCGCTTGGCCTCGGTGCCTACGGCGACAACGCTCTTCTGGTTGCCGTGGCTACGAATGGCGACTACAGAGGGTTCGTCGAGAACGATGCCGCGATCGCGCACATAAATAAGGGTATTGGCAGTGCCCAGGTCGATCGACAGATCACTGGAAAACATGCCACGCAGTTTCTTGAACATGGGAAAAGGGCCCTGGGGCAAACGCGTGGGGAAAAAAGTGCCGCAAACTCTAACAATGGTGCGAAGTTAGGGCAAGGCGAGAGTCCGCCCGCGTGGCGCCAGAAATGAGGCATTGCGCGCCAGGTCGCATGACGGTGGTCGCCACTCATCCTAAGGCCGCGCACCGCGTCCACGCTACCGATAACCGCCTCGGGCATGTAAGATTGACGGCTTTTCCGGGCCAGAAAGCCCATTGCCGCGGCTCGTCCCGTGCTGCCATGCACCCCGTCCAGTCGACGGAAGGTGCAGTCCCGATTCGCTTTCCGCTGGAGATACCCGATGGCGCTTGAACGCACCGAGGTGGAAAAGATCGCTCACCTGGCCCGCCTGGGCCTGTCTGAAGCCGACCTGCCCCGCACCACCGAGACCCTCAACAACATTCTGGGCCTGATCGATCGCATGCAGGCGGTCGACACCACCGGCATCGAGCCCTTGGCCCACCCGCTGGAGACGACCCAGCGACTGCGCGCCGATGCGGTCACGGAAACCAACCAGCGTGATGCCTATCAGGCCATCGCGCCTGCCGTGGAAGACGGTCTCTATCTGGTTCCGCGAGTGATCGAGTGATGAAGGACACCGACATGCACAACCTGACACTTGCCGAAATCGCCCGCAACCTTGCCGAGAAGCGCTTCTCCGCCGAAGAGCTGACGCGCACCCTGCTGGCACGCATCGAACAGCTCGATCCGCAGCTGAACAGCTTCATCAGCGTCACCGATGAACTCGCCATCGCCCAGGCCAAGGCCGCCGACGCGCGTCGCGCCGCCGGTGAAAGCGGCGCGCTGCTCGGTGCGCCGATCGGCCATAAGGACCTGTTCTGCACTCAGGGCATCCGTACCAGCTGCGGCTCGAAGATTCTCGACAACTTCAAAGCCCCGTACAACGCCACCGTAGTGGAACGCCTCGCCGCTGCCGGCACGGTCACCCTCGGCAAGCTGAACATGGACGAATTCGCCATGGGCTCGGCCAACGAGTCGAGCTATTACGGCCCGGTGAAGAACCCCTGGGACCCGTCCCGCGTACCGGGCGGCTCCTCCGGCGGCTCCGCAGCGGCCATCGCGGCGCGTCTGCTGCCTGCTGCTACCGGCACCGACACCGGCGGTTCGATCCGCCAGCCAGCCGCGCTGACCAACCTCACCGGCCTCAAGCCGACTTACGGCCGGGTTTCGCGCTGGGGCATGGTGGCCTATGCCTCGAGCCTCGATCAGGGCGGCCCGATGGCGCGCACGGCCGAAGATTGCGCGCTGCTGCTGTCGGCCATGGCCGGCTTCGATGCTAAGGACTCCACCAGCGTCGACCAGCCGCTGGACGACTACCTCGCCGCACTGAGCCAGCCACTCGCCGGCCTGCGCATCGGCCTGCCGAAGGAGTACTTCGGCGCGGGTCTGGACCCGAAGATCGCTGACGCCGTGATGGCTTCCGTCGAGGAGCTGAAAAAGCTCGGCGCCACGGTAAAGGACATCAGCCTGCCGAACATGCAGCATGCGATTCCTTCCTATTATGTGATCGCGCCGGCCGAGGCCTCCTCCAATCTCTCGCGTTTCGATGGCGTGCGTTTCGGCTATCGCTGCGAAAACCCGGTCGACCTCACCGATCTCTACAAGCGCTCGCGCGCTGAAGGCTTCGGCGACGAGGTCAAGCGACGCATCATGGTTGGCACCTACGCGCTGTCGGCCGGTTACTACGATGCCTACTACCTCAAAGCGCAGAAGATCCGCCGTCTGATCAAGCAGGATTTCGTCACTGCTTTCGAGCAGGTCGACCTGATCCTCGGGCCGACCACGCCGAACCTGGCCTGGAAGCTGGGCGAGAAGAACGCCGATCCGGTGTCCGCCTACCTCGAGGACATCTACACCATCACCGCCAACCTGGCGGGCATTCCGGGCCTGTCGATGCCGGCCGGCTTCATCGATGGCCTGCCGGTAGGCGTACAGCTGCTCGCCCCGTACTTCCAGGAAGCGCGCCTGCTGAACGTGGCGCACCAGTATCAACAAGTCACCGATTGGCACGCGCGCGCCCCGGCCGGATTCTGAGGAGATTGAAGATGCAGTGGGAAACCGTGATCGGGCTGGAGATTCACGCACAGCTCGCGACCCAGTCGAAGATCTTTTCCGGCAGCGCCACCACTTTCGGCGCCGAGCCCAACACCCAGGCCAGCCTGGTCGACCTCGGCATGCCCGGCACCCTGCCGGTGCTCAATGCCGAAGCCGTGCGCATGGCCTGCAAGTTCGGCCTGGCGATCGAAGCCGAGATCGCGCCGAAGAACGTCTTCGCGCGCAAGAACTACTTCTACCCTGACCTGCCCAAGGGCTACCAGACCAGCCAGATGGACCATCCCATCGTCGGCAAGGGCTATCTGGACATCACCCTGGAAGACGGCAGCAGCCGGCGCATCGGCATCACTCGTGCGCACCTGGAAGAGGACGCCGGCAAGAGCCTGCACGAAGACTTCCACGGCATGAGCGGCATCGACCTCAACCGCGCCGGCACTCCGCTGCTGGAAATCGTCTCCGAGCCGGACATCCGCTCGGCCAAGGAAGCGGTCGCCTATGTGAAGGCGATCCATGCGCTCGTCCGTTACCTCGGAATTTGCGACGGCAACATGGCCGAAGGGTCGCTGCGCTGCGACTGCAACGTCTCGGTGCGACCCAAGGGCCAGGCCGAGTTCGGCACCCGCGCCGAGATCAAGAACGTCAACTCGTTCCGTTTCATCGAAAAGGCGATCAACCACGAGGTGCAACGGCAGATCGAGCTGATCGAGGACGGCGGCAAGGTGGTACAGGAAACCCGCCTGTACGACCCGAACAAGGACGAGACGCGCTCCATGCGCAGCAAGGAAGAAGCCAACGACTACCGCTACTTCCCCTGCCCCGACCTGCTGCCGGTAGTGATCGAGCAGAGTTTCCTCGACGAAGTGCGCGCCAGTCTGCCGGAGCTGCCGGTGCAGAAGCGCGAACGCTTCGAGAGCGAGTTCGGCCTGTCCGCCTACGACGCCACGGTGCTGGCCGCCAGTCGCGAGCTGGCCGACTATTTCGAACAGGTCAACGCTACCTGCGGCGATGCCAAGCTGGCGGCCAACTGGGTGATGGGCGAGTTGTCCAGCCTGCTCAACAAGGACGGCCTGGACATCGAACAGTCGCCAGTCACCGCCGAGCAGCTGGGCGGCATGATCCTGCGTATCAAGGACGACACCATCAGCGGCAAGATCGCCAAGATGGTCTTCGAGGCGATGGCCGCTGGCGAAGGCTCGGCTGACGAGATCATCGAGAAGAAAGGCCTCAAGCAGGTCACTGACTCCGGCGCCATCGAGAAGATGCTGGACGAAGTGCTCGCGGCCAACGCCGAGCAGGTCGAACAGTACCGCGCCAGCGACGAAACCAAACGCGGCAAGATGTTCGGCTTCTTCGTCGGCCAGGCGATGAAGGCGTCCAAGGGCAAGGCCAACCCCGGCCAGGTGAACCAACTGCTGAAGAAAAAGCTCGAAGGCTAAGCTGAGCGATGGCTGTCCGCGATTGCAATCTCTGCAGTCGCGGACATCACCAGCATGCTCCCGGCACCGCAATCACGTCGCCATACCTGCCGCGGGCCATCGCCGACTCAGCGATCGACCCAACGGAAGGATTGTTCATGCGCCTGACACGCCTCACTGCCCTGCTTTTGCTCGCCATATTGGCCAGCGGATGCGCAGATCGCCAATCGACGCAACCGACCAAAGCGCCGCCCACAGCCCAGGATCGCTTCAGCCAGAGCGGCAAAGCCTCCTATTACGCACGAATGCATCATGGCCAACGCACCGCCAATGGCGAGCTGCACGATCAGAACGCCCTGGTAGCGGCGCATCGCAGCCTTCCCTTCGGCACCAGAGTGCGTGTGACCAACGAGCAGAACGGCAAGCAAGTGGTGGTGCGCATCAATGACCGCGGGCCATTCCGCCGCGGCCGAATCATCGACCTTTCACGCGCCGCCGCGATGCAACTGGACATGCTGAAAAGCGGCGTGGCCCGCGTACGTATTGAAACCCTCCCATGACCGACAAAATTCCGAATTCGACACCCGCCGTTAGCGCTGAATCTGCTTTTAAAGGAGCGCTTGTATGTCGCTGGTGACTTTCGCCTATCTGCTCGGCGGGCTGGTGCTGCTGGTGGTGGGTGCCGAATCCCTGGTACGCGGCGCAGCAAAGCTGGCCAGTCGCTTCGGCATTCCACCGCTGATCATCGGCCTGACGGTGGTCGCCTTTGGCACCAGCGCCCCCGAAACCGCCGTCAGCGTGCAGGCCTCGCTAAATGGCAGCGGTGACATCGCGGTAGGCAACGTGATTGGCAGCAACATCGCCAATATCCTGCTGATTCTCGGCATTTCCGCACTGATAGCCCCGCTGGTGGTGTCTCGGCAACTGATCCGCCTGGACGTCCCGGTGATGATCGGTGCCGGCCTGCTCTGCTACGGCTTGGCCTGGAACGGCAGCATCAGCCGCCTGGATGGCACGCTGCTGCTCATCACCCTGATCGGCTACACCGCGTTCCTGGTCGTCGCCAGCAAGCGAGAGAAGCCGGCCATCGACGCCGACGAGTTCGCTGCGGAATTCGGCCCCGCCGAAGCCGAAAAGCCATACGCCTGGGTGCTCCAGTTGTTTTTGATCCTGCTGGGCCTGGGCCTGCTGGTCGGCGGCTCTAATCTGCTGATCGAAGGGGCCGTCGGGCTGGCTCGCGCGCTGGGTCTGTCGGAGCTGGTCATCGGACTGACAGTCGTAGCGGTCGGCACCTCGATGCCCGAGCTCGCAACCTCCGTGCTGGCGGTTATCAAGGGTGAACGCGACATTGCCGTCGGCAATGTCGTGGGCAGCTGCATCTTCAACCTGTTGCTGGTGCTCGGCGCCGGCGCCGCGGTAGCCGCGGACGGCCTGTCCATATCACCCAATGCGCAGTCGTTCGACTTTCCGGTGATGCTGGCGGTATTCGTTGCCTGCCTGCCGATCTTCTTTTCCGGTTACTGCATTCAACGCTGGGAAGGCCTGTTGTTCTTCGCCTATTACGTCGCGTACACCCTCTACTTGGTGATGTTCGCCACGGGGCTCGGTGCCATCGAATTGCTGCGCGATGCGATGCTCTGGTTCGCCTTCCCCTTGACGGCCGTCACGCTTTTGGTGATCTTCCTGCGCGCCTGGCAACACCAGCGCTGAAACACCCACTTTCTGGATTTTTTGCGGAGCGCCCCATCGTGACCCTGATGACCTTTGTCTACCTCATAGCCGGCCTGGTGCTGCTCGTTGCCGGCGCGGAGGTCCTGGTGCGAGGTGCAGCCAAACTCGCCGCCCAGTTCGGCATCTCCCCACTGGTCATTGGCCTCACCGTGGTCGCCTTCGGCACCAGCGCGCCGGAGACGGCCGTCAGCGTGCAGGCCGCACTCAATGGCAGCGGTGACATCGCGATTGGTAACGTCGTGGGCAGCAACATCGCCAACGTACTGCTGATTCTCGGCATGACCGCACTGGTCGCACCACTGGTGGTATCGCGTCAACTGATCCGCCTGGATGTGCCGATCATGATCGGCGCCAGCCTGGTGACCTTCGGCCTGGCCTGGGACGGCGAACTCAGCCGTATCGACGGTGCACTGCTGTTCACCGCGGTAGTGGTCTACACGCTGTTCCTGATCATAAGCAGTCGCCGCGAAAAAGCTGCGGAAGTCGACGACGAGTTTGCCAAGGAGTTCGGCCTGGATGAGCCGGCCAAGCCGCATGCTGGGCTGATCAACGCTGGCCTGGTGATCGCAGGCCTGGTGTTGCTGGTGGTGGGCTCCAATTTCCTCGTCGAGGGCGCCGTGGCCCTGGCCCGGGCGCTCGGCCTATCGGAGTTGGTCATTGGCCTGACCGTGATCGCCATCGGCACCTCACTGCCAGAACTGGCCACCTCGATCATGGCGGCCTTTCGCGGCGAGCGCGATATCGCCGTCGGCAACATCGTTGGCAGCAACATCTTCAACCTGCTCTGCGTACTCGGCCTGGCCTCGCTGGTGTCGCCGCAGGCGATCGGTGTGTCTTCGAACGCGCTAGCCTTTGATTTCCCGGTGATGATCGCGGTAGCGGTAGCCTGCCTGCCGATCTTCTTCGCCGGCTACTGCATCAAGCGCTGGGAAGGCGCCCTGTTCGTCGCCTATTACGTGGCTTACACCCTGTACCTGGTGCTGACCAGTACCGGCCGCCCGTTCGCGGAAACCTTTGGCGACGCCATGCTGGGCTATGCACTGCCGCTGACTGCGATCACGCTGCTGGTCATCGCCGGCCGCGCCTGGAAAGCCCAGCGCGGATAACAAGCCGAGCCACCGGGCGGGCCTGTCGGGCCCGCCCTATTCAGCCTTCGCGCGCCTGCGGGCGCGGCAGCTCGAGCACCTGCGCGCTCTCCTCCGCGTCCCCCATACGGCTGAGGGTGCCATCGACCACCGCGCCGTTTTCCATGCTCAATTGGCGATAACGGATGTTGCCGCGGACCCGCGCATTGGAGTGCAGTTCGAGCAGATGCTCGACCACCAGATCGCCGACGATGGTCCCGTCGATCAGCGCATCGTAGCTACTGACGTTTCCCTCGATCCGGCCCTCGGCACTTAGCGCCAGCAGGCTGTGAGTGCCAGCCTTGTGACTGACATTGCCGCGCACCTCGCCACTGACCTTCAGCCCCTCTTCGAACGTCACATCCCCGACCAATGCAAGATTGCCGGAGATCAGGCTGGAAAACTGGTCAATGGTGACGCGGGATTCGGACTTCTTCTTGAACATCATCTACTCCAGAAAATTAACGGGCTTTCTTCTGCTGACGGAAGAAAGCCACATCGGTCTGCAGGCGCTCGACCTGCGCCGATAGCGTGGCGATACGCCTGAGCAGTTGCTCTTCGGTGGCCTGAGTTTCCTGGCGCTGCAGGCGAACCTGCTCCAGCTCGGCCTTCATTGCCTGAGTCTCCCGACCGAGTGCCTCGACCCGCTGCGCATGCTGCGTTTGTTCCTGGTCGCGCAGATAGAGCAACGCGCCGATCACGCACAGCAACCCGAAAATGATCCAGCGGCCGGTTCGCACGCTACGGGCCGCATGTGGTCGGTGTTCGGCGCGCAGCAGTTCGCGGGTGGTCGGGCGCTTAGTCCTCAGCCATGGCATCGCTGATGCGCTCCAGATCGCCGAGGGCCAGGAAGCGTTGCGGGTCGACGAAGCGGCCCTTGTGCAGCACTTCGAAATGCAGGTGCGGGCCGGTCGAACGTCCGGTAGAGCCTACGGCGCCGATGCGCTGCGCCGGGGTAACCAGGTCACCCTGGCGTACATCCAGTCGCGACAGATGCGCGTAGCGGGTAACCAGACGATTGCCATGGTCGATCTCCACCAGCTTGCCGTAGGCACCGCGGTAACCGGCGAAACGCACCCGACCGCCAGCCGCGGCAATGACGTCGGAGCCGGATTTCAAGGCGAAATCGACGCCCGAATGGAATGCCAGGGTCTTGCGGAAGGGATCGATACGATTGCCGAATGAAGAGCCCAGACGAGCCTCTCCCACCGGTCGTTTCGAAGGGATGGCCATCAGCGCTGCGTTACGTTCGGCGACTCGCTGCATCAGACTATCGAGCATTACGCGCATGCAGCGCGCAGAGGTTTCGCTGCGCTGCAGATCGGCGAGGGTGGCGCGTTCGCTTTCGGCCGAAAGCTCGCCGGAACAACCGCGCGCAGGCAACAGCGCGCCACCCTGCCCCACGCTCCCGGCACGCGCGGGACGATCCGGCACCAGAACCGGCAACAGCGTCGGGTCCAGAGCAGACAACTGGCCGTGCAGCGTCTGCTGTTGATCCATCATCTGCTGCAGCGCGATCAGGTCGGACTCAAGGGACTTCAACCGTCCTACCACCTCGCCCACGCGGGCAATTGCGAAGCGGCCTTCGCCCTCCGACACATCGTCCAGATGCGTGATTTCGATCTGCGCGTGCCGATCAGCGCCTACCCATACCCCACCGGCGAAGCTTGCCAGACTTACGCTCAGCACGATCGCCAAAGCTGGCAGTGTCAGCCGGCGCAGGTTCACCACACGGATATCATCCCGCGTCAGTGATCGGTTCGTAGGTGTGAAAAAAGCCATGAATGATTCCCTAGAACATAGAGCGGCCACCTCGCTAGGCAAGCCGTTGAACGTCCAGGGCAATTTGACGGAAACGCGCTTTTTTTTCTGAGGCCTGATGACCGATTACGACCATCGCACTGCGATTCTTAAACCGAAACACCGCATTGGCGACGAACGGCGCAGAAGTGCGTCGACAGGCAGCCTAGATCCAGCCCAGCCAGCCCAACAGGAACAGCCCCGCGTTGATGCTCAGCGCCGCCATCAGCGTCGTGATGACGATGATCGTCGCAGCAAGCTGGTGATTGGAATTCACGGCACGTGCCATGACGAAGCTCGCCGCCGCGGTCGGGCTGGCGAAATAGAGAAACAGAATGCCCAGCTCCGCGCCCCGGAAGCCACAGGCCCAGGCACCCAGCGTTGCGAGCGCCGGCAACCAGACCATCTTCATCAGGCTCGAACTCAGTGCGCTGCCGCTGCTTTTGCGCAATGCATCCAGAGAAAGCGTCGCGCCGATGCAGATTAGCGCCAGCGGCAAGGTCATCTGCGCAAAGTACTGCCCCGACGTCATCAGCCAACCAGGCAAAGCGACTTGCCAATAAGCAAACGGTACGGCCGCCACTACGCCGATAATCAAAGGGTTGCGCAGAATGCTGAGCAGAATGTCCTTCGGACCGACGCGTCCGTCCGGGCTATAGATGGCCAGCACCACGGCCGAGAGGCTGTTGTAGACGAGGATCACCACACCAGCGAGCACGCCGCCGAGCGAAAGGCCGTAATCACCATAAAGACTGCTGGCCAGCGCCAGACCGACAATCCCGTTGTTGCCACGAAACGCACCCTGAACGTAAACCCCACGATCCGGAGCCGGGCAGCGCCAAAGGGCCCAGAGCCAGGCCAAGGCAAAGGTGGCCACGGTCGCGAGCACGAAATAAAGGAGCAGTGCAGGCTGCAGCGCCGCACTCAGATCGGCCTTGATGATCGAGATAAACAGCAGAGTCGGCATGGTGCCCTTGAACACCAGCGACGAGGCAGTATGGACGAACGCCGAGTCGATCCAGCGCAGGCGCATGAGCGCGACGCCAAGAAACAGCATGGCAAACACCGGAGCAGTGACGCTCAGGGTCTGCAGAACGAGGGAAAACATGGGAAAAGCCTGCAACTACTAGAGGTGCAAGCATAAAGCATGAGCTACGCGAGGGCTCGACGGCCGTGTCGCTGACGACGTCCGGCCCCCGCGCAATTGCCGCTTCGAATCAGCGTCGAACCGGACGCTTCTGCAATTTGCGCTGCAATGTCCGCCGGTGCATGCCCAGCGCGCGGGCCGTAGCGGAAATGTTGCCATCATGCTCGCTGAGCACCCGCTGGATATGCTCCCACTGCAGGCGGTCGACCGACATGGGATTTTCCGGTACCAGGCTGTCGAGGTCGGCATGCTGAGACAGCAGTGCGGCCAGCACATCGTCGGCGTCGGCAGGCTTGCACAGGTAATTGCAGGCGCCACGCTTGATCGCTTCCACCGCCGTGGCGATGCTCGAATAGCCGGTCAGGATCAGCACCCGCATCTCCGGGTCCAGCTCGAGCAGCTTGGGTAGCAGTACCAGCCCCGAATCGCCCTCCATCTTCAGGTCAAGCACTGCATAGTCGGGAATATCCTGCTTGGCCAGGGCCAGGCCCTCTTCGGCCGAACCGGCGATGCTGACCTGCAGCCCACGGCGGCTCATGGCGCGAGCCATCACCCGGGTGAACGTCGGATCGTCATCCACCAACAGCAGGTGAGGTTGTTCTTCGCCCTCTTGCTGCAACTCGTCGGTCATCTGTGCATTTCCTCGCATTGGTCACGATCAGGGTCAGGCGCGTACCGAGCCATGCGGCAAGCGCAGTTCGGTCAGTGTGCCACCTTCTTCGTGATTGTAGAGCTTCACTGTGCCGCCAGCGCGCGTAACGCTGGCCTGGCTGAGAAACAGACCAAGGCCGAAACCCTTGCCCTTGGTCGTGATGAATGGCCGCCCAATCTGCTCGGCGATGGCCAGCGGCACGCCAGCACCATGATCGCGGATGGTCAGCCGAATCCACTGTGCATCCCAGTCCAGGCGAATCTCGAGATCTTCCGGACTGGCGTCGGTGGCGTTGTTCAGCAGATTGAGCAGCGACTGGCTGAGGTCCGCCGGTGGCATCAGCTTCGGCGCGCTGCCGAGGCCCACACAGTGGAAGCGGTAGGTGGCCTCGGGACGCATGAGGTGCCAGCGCTGTAGCACCGATTCGACCCATTCGCGCGCCGTCTGCTCGACCACGGCCTGCCGCCGATCAGCCTCGGCAGCACGAACCAGCTGGCGCAGGCTTTCCTTGCAAAGCTGGACCTGCGATTGCAGCAGACCGAGATCCTCGTTCAGCTGCTCGTCGTTATATTCCTGCCGCAGTTCCTTGAGCAGGACGCTCATGGTCGCCAACGGCGTGCCCAGTTCATGGGCGGCACCAGCGGCCTGGGTCGCCACGGCCAGCAGCTGCTGGTCACGCATGCTCTCCTCACGGCGCTGGGCTTGTTGCTGTTCCTGGCGGCGCAGCTGCTCGGCCATGCGCGCGACGAAGAAGGTGATCAGCGCCGCCGCCAGGGCGAAGCTCAGCCACATGCCATAGACCTGCAGCGTCGCGCGCTCGAATGGAGGCAGGGTGAGCGGGTCGTACCACACCAGCATGAGCGTATAGCCCAGCAGCGCCAGCCCGGAAAGCACGATGGAATACAGCCAGGGCAATGTCGCCGCGGCGATCGTCAGCGGAACCAGATAATAGGAAACGAAGGGATTGGTCGAGCCGCCCGAGTAATACAGCAGGGCGCTGTGGACCAGCAGATCGCAGCCCAGATGCACTGCATATTCGAGCTCGGTTACCGGCCAGGGCCCGCGCAAGCGCAGCGCGGTCCCCAGGCAAAGCACAGCGGACACCGCCAAGGTGATGCCCAGCGCCAGCCAGGGCAGCGTCAGCAGCTGGGTTGCGTAAGCCACACCGACCGCGCCGGACTGTGCGGCCAGCACCACGATGCGAATAAGGGTCAGAAGCCGAAGGTTCTGCCGACTGGCGGACAGCAGCGGGACGGATGCGTACATGGAGTCTCCAACAATTCGGCGGAGTATAACCAAGCCGTTCGCAAGCCAGCCCGAAATGCGGCAACTCGACGCACGGACTGCTGCACGCATTCGCTGGCGGAGTTAGAGTCTTGAGCTACCGCACCGTCCCGGTGCCCATGCCAAGGACCCGTTATGCACCCATCCCTCCTCCGCCGCGCAGCCTTCGTCGCCGTGGTCGCGAGCATCACCAGCCTGCCCGCCATGGCCGAAGAGGCCCGCTACAACCAGGTTGCCCTGCGCGCCGAAGTCAGCAGCGAAGTGGCCCATGACCGCATGCACGTCACGCTCTACAGCGAAGCCCAGCACAGCGACCCCGCCGAACTCGCGGCGCAGACCACTCGCACGTTGAACCAGGCGCTGCAGACCGCTCGCCAGAACAAGGACGTGATCGTCAGCCAGGGCAGCCGCAACAGCTACCCGGTCTACGACGACAAGGGTCAACAGATCACCGGCTGGCGAGAGCGTGCGGAGCTGCGTCTGGAAAGCGGCGATTTCGCCAGCCTGTCGAAACTGACCGCCGAACTGATGAAAAGCCTGAAGATGGGCGGTATGTATTTCAGTGTCTCCGATCCGATCCGCAAGCAGAACGAGGATGCTTTGCTCAAGGATGCCGTAGCCGCGTTCCAGGCCCGGGCGCAGCTGGCGACCGAAGCGCTCGGTGGCAGCGGTTACAAGCTGGTGAGCCTAAACCTCAACGGCGGTGGCTTTCAGCCGGTCATGCGTAGCAGCGCCATGAAGATGGACATGATGGAATCGGCCCCGGTACCGGAGATCGAGGCAGGCACTCGTCAGGTCACGATCAACGCCGACGGCGTCATCGAAATCCAGATGCCGTGAGAAAAGTTGACCATTTGGTCCGCTTGTTACATATCTGCTTACAAATTCCGAACCCACGCTATGCAAGGGCTAGAGAGCGATTCAACAATTCAATTGAGAACGAAACGCAGTAAACCGTAAATTCTCGTTTACGAATGATTATCATGCGTGCGCCAACGAGACGGCTACAAGGAGCCCGCATGTCTATCCCCTTCTCACGTACCGCCCTGTCCTGCGCCATGATCGGCTGCAGCTGGACGGCCCTCGCCCAGAACGCGCCTGTCACGCTCAACGACACGGTCGTCAGCGCCTCCGGCTTCGAACAGAAGATCACCGAAGCGCCGGCGAGCATCAGCGTCATCAGCCGTGAAGACCTGCAGCAGAAGCGCTATAGCAATCTGGCGCAGGCGTTGGACGACGTGGAAGGCATCGATATCCGCCAGGGCACAGGCAAGACCGGCGGGCTGAATATCAGCATCCGCGGCATGCCCAGCGACTACACATTGATCTTGATTGATGGGCGCCGGCAGAACACTGCCGGTAACGTCACCCCTAACGGGTTCAACGAAACGTCCACCAGCTTTATGCCCCCGATGTCGGCCATCGAGCGCATCGAAGTGATCCGCGGCCCAATGTCGACCCTATACGGTTCGGATGCGATGGGCGGTGTGGTCAATATCATTACCAAGAAAGTGGCGAACGAATGGGGCGGGTCGGTCAGCCTCGACCACACTTTCCAAGAGAATCGCGATTACGGTGACACCAGCAATACCAGCCTATATGCCAGTGGCCCTCTCATCGATAACTTGCTCGGGCTTGCTGTTCGGGGCAGCCTGTATGACCGCGCCGAATCTGATTTATCTTTTGACAATGACAGCCCTGTTAGCAAACGTGGGGCCTCACCTGTCGAGGGACGCAACCATGTGCTCGGCGCCCGTCTAACGCTTACCCCTGACGAAGCACATGACATCTCCCTGGATTTCGAGCGTGGCCGTCAGGTCTACAACAACGACGACTGCCAGCTAGGAAACCTCGACGGTAAGAACGGCGGCAGCGCCAACGATGGCTGCACCGCAGACGCACCGACCAAAGCCAACGGATATGCTGACGAACTGCGCTTCGAACGCGACCAGTTTGCTCTTAGCCATACCGGGCGCTTCAGTTTCGGCACGCTGGATAGCAGCCTAACGCACAACACCACCGAAACCATCGGGCGTACGATTCCTGGAACGCCCATCGGCAACTCCTACACCGGCTACCCTTCGATCGTCATCGGCGATGACCGCGAGCTGAAATCCACCGATCTGATCCTCGACACCAAACTGGTCAGCCCGGTTGGCGAATCGCACATCCTTACCGTTGGGGGCCAGTACTGGGACGCCAAGGTCACGGACGGCATTGCCGACGACGACTTTCAGCAGAAATCATGGGCGATGTTCGTCGAAGACGAGTGGCGTCTACGCCACGACCTGGCTTTGACGCTGGGTGCTCGCTATGAAGACCATGAAGCATTCGGTGGCCACATCAGCCCACGCGCTTATCTGGTCTGGAATACAAATGACAATTGGACGATGAAAGGTGGCGTGAGCCGCGGATACAAAACGCCCACGCTTAACCAGCTTCACGACGGCATCAGTGGTGTCACCAGTCAAGGCGCGGTCATCACGGTTGGCAGCCCGGACCTAGATCCGGAAGTCACTACCAATACCGAATTCGGCGTCTACTTCGATAACCTCAGCGGCTTCAGCGCGAACGCGACCGTGTTCCATAACAAGTTCGACGACAAGATCGATGATGGAACGCCGATCGCGAACTGTTTCTCTGCAACAAATCCGAACCAGCCTGGCTGCGTCAGCTTCGGTAGCGGTTTCACGCAAGACTCCTTCGCCCAAAGTGTGAACATCGACGAAGCCGTTACCCAAGGTCTTGAACTGGCGGGGCGCTGGGAGTTCGCCCCGGCTTGGGCACTGGCTATGAATTACACCTACACCGATAGCGAACAAAAGAGTGGCGCAAACAAAGGCGCCCCTCTGACCAACACTCCAGAACACATGCTTCATGCACGCATCAGCTGGCAGACCACAGACCGGCTGAACCTGTGGTTCAAGGGTGAGTACCGAGGCGAGCGAACGCGCTTCACCGATCGCTATGAAAACCTGACCGCAGCAAATCAGGCACTTTATGACGCTGCGGGCGATTTGAAAGCGTACGAAGTCTTCCACCTCGGCGGTTCATTTAAAGCCTCGGAAAGCGTCACCCTCAACGCAACCATCTACAACCTCTTCGACAAGGACTTTACCGAGGGCACTTACTACACCACCAACACTGGAACGTCGGGTTGGGCCTCCGATTACATCCAGTCGGCAGCTGCGACTAGCGGTACGCTGGAAGAAGGCCGCCGCCTGTGGCTATCCGCCAACTTCACCTTCTAACCGCCTAGAAATACAACGAGCCGGGTTCAACCCGGCTTCGTTGTTTCTCATCCGGGCCGAATACAATCAAGACGCGAATGTATGCTGTTTGTAAATCTTTAGCATCTTCTCGTCGAGGCCCCCTAGAATTCGCACCACTTTTCTACAAGGCAAGGATCACCATGCGTCTGTGGCTCGGCACGTTGCGCCAATGGCACTGGATCAGCTCGGCGCTGTGCCTGGTTGGCATGCTGTTGTTCTCGGTCACCGGCATCACGCTCAACCACGCCGGCCAGATCGAAAGCAGACCCCAGGTGCAAAGCCGCGCCGCGCAGCTTCCCGATCCGCTGCTCGCCCAACTACAAGCCAAAGCGCCCGAGTCGGGCCTGCCCGTCGAACTGCGCGCTTGGCTGGAGCAGACGCTGGACATTCGCCTGGCCGGACGTGAGGCCGAGTGGAGCGATGGCGAACTCTACGTCGCCCTGCCTCGCCCCGGCGGCGACGCCTGGCTGAGCCTGAGTAGCGAAACCGGTGAACTGGAATACGAGTCGACCGACCGCGGCTGGATCGCCTACTTCAACGACCTGCACAAGGGCCGCCATACCGGCGAGGCCTGGAGCTGGTTCATCGACTTCTTCGCCGTTGCCTGTGTGGTGTTCAGCCTCACCGGCCTGCTGCTCCTGCAACGTCACGCCGGCAGCCGTCCCAGTACCTGGCCGCTGGTGGGTTTGGGGCTGGTAATTCCGCTGCTGCTGGCGCTGCTCTTCATTCATTAAGGACTGCTCATGCGTAAACGCCTGTTGTTGCCCCTCGCCCTGCTCAGCGCCCCGCTATACGCGGCGGACCTGCAGCTGGACGTGGAAATCCCGCGTCTGGATGTCGCCGAGTACCACCGCCCCTATGTCGCCATCTGGCTCGAGCGCCCGGACCAGAGCCACGTTGCCAACCTGGCGGTGTGGTACGACACCAAGCTCAAGGACAAGGAAGGCGAGAAGTGGCTCAAGGACCTGCGCCAGTGGTGGCGCCGCAGCGGCCGCAGTCTGGAGATGCCGGTCGATGGTGTCAGCGGTGCTACCCGCGCCGTGGGCAGCCACTCGCTGAAGTTCTCGGATCAGCATCCGGCCCTGAAGGCGCTGGAAGCTGGCGAATACCGCGTGGTGGTCGAAGCCGCCCGTGAAGTCGGCGGCCGCGAACTGCTGCGTGTTCCCTTCAGCTGGCCGCCTCAGCAGAGCGCCGAGCACCAAGCCCAGGGCCAGAGCGAACTGGGCGCAATCACCCTCAAGCTGACCCCATGAACAGGAAGCACGCCATGAAACCCGTCATCAAATGGACCACCCTGGCGCTCGCCGTCTGTCTGCCGCTGTCGGCCCAGGCCCACCGCGCCTGGATGCTGCCCTCGGCCACCGTGCTCTCCGGCGAAGAGCCGTGGATCACCGTCGACGCTGCCGTTTCCAACGATCTGTTCTACTTCGAACACGTACCGATGCGCCTCAAGGGCATCGGCGAGACAGCCCAGGCCCCGGCAGGCGGTCCGCCGGGCATGCGCGCACGGCCGGTTCCCGAGCTGCAGATCATCGCGCCAGATGGCTCGAAGGTTTCCGCGCAGAACGGCGCTGTCGGCCGCTACCGCAGTACCTTCGATGTACAGCTGAGCCAGAAGGGAACGTACAAACTGGCCGTGGCCAACAATGGCCTGTTCGCCAGCTGGAAGGAAAACGGTCAGCAGCGCCGCTGGATGGGCACCGCAGAAAGCTTCGCCAAGGACGTCCCGGCGAAGGCCGAAGGGCTCAAGGTCAGCCAGACCAGCAACCGCATGGAAGTGTTCGTCACCTCCGGCGCGCCGTCCAGCGAAGTACTTGCACCGACCGGCCAGGGCCTGGAGCTCAAGCCCGTCACCCACCCCAACGACCTGTTTGCCGGCGAAGCGGCAGACTTCGTCTTCCTGCTCGACGGCAAGCCGGCCGCCGATGTCGAGATCAGCGTGATTCCGGGTGGCAACCGCTACCGCGACGAGCTCGGTGAGATCAAGGCGAAAACCGACAAGGACGGCAAGGTCAGCATCACCTGGCCGGAAGCCGGCATGTACTGGATGGAAGCCGAGCTGACCACCACCAAGGGCGTCAGCAAGCCGGCCACCGAGCGCCGCGCCAGCTACAGCGCAACCCTGGAAGTGCTGTCGCCCTGACGCTAGCCCGCTGCCTGAGCACTGACGCTCAGGCAGCGACCGCTACCGCATTCCCCGTAACGAGTCCGCTTCTTGCCCAGACCTTGCCAATCCGTCCGGCGTCTGTCGCCACTGCTCGGCTGCCTCGCCGTCGCTGCGCTGCTGCTATGGTGGCAGCCGCCACGAGCGATCAGCGCTGCCGTAGTCGTCCTCGTCTATCTGGCCATGTCGCTGTATTGCTGGCGCGGACAGCTACGCCGCAAAGCAGCATCTACCGACGCGACCTCGGCGCTTGTGGTGACCTATGCCAGCCAGGGCGGGCAAGCCCGGCTCTATGCCGAGCGCAGTGCCGAGCAGCTTCGCGAAGCGGGCATGAACGTGCAGCTGCTGCCGCTGAATGCGCTGGAGCCGAGCCGGCTGCCAGCGCGGCGCATCCTGTTCGTCGTCAGCACCTATGGCGAAGGCGAAGCGCCGGACAACGGCGCCCGCTTCGAACAGCGCCTGAACGCGGCAAATCTGCAGCTGCAGGACCTCGAGTACAGCGTGCTGGCCTTCGGTGATCGCCAGTACCGGGATTTCTGCGCTTTCGGCCGCCGCCTCGACGAGCGTCTGCGCCAGCTGGGGGGCGTGCCGCTGTTCGACCGGCTGGAAGCCGATCGCGGCGATCCTGGCGTGCTGCGTCACTGGCAACACCAGCTCGCCCACCTGAGCGGCAACAGCAATTTCAGCGACTGGCTGCCGGCACCCTATCAACCCTGGCGCCTGACAGGCCGCCGTTGCCTCAACGCCGGCAGTTCCGGTGCGCCGGTACATCTGCTGACCCTTGCCCCGCCGAGTGAAAAGACATCATGGCGCGCCGGCGATATCGTCGAGATCGGCCCGCGCCACGCGCTCGCGCGCATCGAAGCCTTGTTGCACGATGTGGGCCTCGATCCATCTGCGCTGGTCGACGGCCAGAGCCTGGCCGCACAGCTGTCCAGAAGGCATCTGCCCGCGACTGGCGACCTGCATGGCGTCGACGCCGAGGCGCTGCTGGCCTTGCCGCCGTTGCCGCACCGCGAATATTCCATCGCCTCGATACCCGCGGACGGCGCCGTGCAGCTGGTGGTGCGCGAAGCCTTCCACAGCGACGGCACTCCCGGGCTCGGTTCCGGCTGGTTATGCCGCTACGCCGCCATTGGCGAAGAGATCGATCTGCGCATCCGCAGCAACCCCTCATTCCACGGCCGGGACGCCGCCACGCCACTCATCCTGATCGGCAACGGTACGGGCATCGCCGGGCTGCGCGCGCACTTGCGCGAACGCGCGGCGCAGCCCGGCTCGCGCAACTGGCTGCTGTTCGGCGAGCGCAACGCGGCGCACGACTTTCTCTTCCACGAAGAATTGGCACAGTGGCGTGAAAGCGGCCATCTGCAGCGGCTGGACGTGGCGTTCTCTCGCGACCAGCCCCAAAAGCGCTATGTGCAAGATGCACTGCGGGATGCGGCTGACGAACTACGCTGCTGGGTCGATCAGGGCGCGGCGATCTACGTCTGCGGCAGCCTGGAAGGTATGGGGCAGGAGGTGCAGCAAATACTGCTTGGCCTGCTCGGTGAGGCGCAGCTGGAGCAACTGAGCGAACAGGGACGCTATCGGCGGGATTTGTATTGATAACCTGAGCCCCCGGATGAGCCACCAGTAGACAAAAAAAAGCAGCATCCACCGGGTGGACGCTGCTTGAAGATCCCAACGAGGAACCAGGCCCGGGGAGCTGACGAAGCACGTCTAGTGCCGCGCCAGCAGACGGGACGACTCAGAAAGATAGATTCGCACCAACTCCAAATGCGCGAGGTGCGCCAGGCAGAATGTTGTTGTTGCTGTGGGCGGAAGCGTAGTAGTCCTCGTTCAGCAGGTTCTCGACATTCAGCTGCAGACGCAGGTCGGGGCTGACGGCGTAATAGACCGCAGCGTCGACGCGCACGAAGCTGGGCAGCTCGACCTTGTTGTCGGCACTGGCATACACCGCGTTCTGATAGACGGCACCAAGCCCGACGCCCCACTGGGAGTTGAAGTTGTAGCGGTTCCAGAGCGAGACGGAGTTGCGCGGTACCTGACTGAGCTTGTTGCCATCGCTCGCGCCGGGCGTTTTGATTTCGCTTTCCTGGTAGGCATAGCCACCAATGATTTGCCAGGCATCAGTCAGATTGCCAGTCAGACCAAGCTCAACGCCATCCACGCGCTGTCCGTCAACCAGAATCGAGCGGGCGTTGTTGTCGGGATCAGTAATCGCGACGTTGGTGCGATCGAGGCGGTAGACCGCAGCGGTGGCGGCCAGACGCGGGTTGATGTCCCATTTCACGCCGACTTCACGGTTGGTGAACTCTTCCGGATCGAGCGCCTGGGTGGCGGCGGTAAGTCCGGCAAGCTGCTCGCCCGCGCGCGGCACATAGGCCTTGCTGTAGCTGGCGTAGAAGGACAGGTCATCCAGCGGCTTGTAGATCAGGCCGGCACGCGGCGACACCAGGTCGTCTGAGCTCGAAAGTCGCTGACCGTTGCGGTAGTTGCTGTGATCGATCTTTACCTTGTCGTAGCGCGCACCAAGGATCAATTCCCACTGCGAGTTGAGCTCGATCTGGTCCTGCAGATAGAGCGCTGCGGTCTTGGTCGTACTGCGGTTGTCTGCATCGGTGGCGCTCTGGCGGAAATATACCGGCCCGCCGTAACGGGGACTCTGTGGCGTCACCTTGACAGACGTTTTCGTATTGTCTGTTGGGTGAAAGAAACCCGTTTCACGGAAATTCTCGGTCACTTGGCGGCTTAGCTCGCCACCGACCAGGATGGTGTGATCCATGCCCATGGCACTGGTGGCGATGGTCACATCGGTCTGGTTGATCAGGTTGGTGCGGTCGGTGGCGTTGTTGTAGGCGCCAATGCTGATTGACGAGCTGGTCGCTGCGGCGGAACCCGGAAAGACGTTCTGGTAGAACTTCTCGTAATCGGCGAAACGGGTCTGGTTGACCAGGGTGACGTTGTCGGAAAACTCATGCGTTACCCGCGCATTCAGGGCATCGACCTTCGCGGTGGCATAGCTGAGATCCGCGTTACCGACGAAGGTCGACTCGTCCAGCTTCATCGGTTTGCCATTGAGCGACGGCACGCCACGGTCGACGGTGCGATCGTCATCGAAGTGCTCGTAACCTACCTCGACGGTGGTTGCATCGCTGACGCGGAATGTGGCGGTCGGGTTGATGGCCCAACGCTCCAGATCCACATCGTCGCGGAAGCTCTCGGAGTCTTCGAACATCGCGGTCAACCGCACTGCGACGTTCTCATTGACCGCCTCATTGAAATCGCCGGTCATCCGGCGGTTCTTCCAAGAACCATAATTCAGGCCCAGTTCGTGACCATCGGTCCAGTTGGCCTGCTTGGTCACACGGTTGATCAGGCCACCGCTGGCGCCGCGGCCGAAGACCATGCCACTGGCCCCCTTGAGTACCTCGACTCGCTCGACGTTATATAGGTCGCGTAGGTACTGCACATCGTCACGCATCCCATCGACAAAAAAGTCGGCTGTCGAGGTATTGCCCCGTAGGATCGGAGCATCACGATGTCCCTCGCCCTGCGCCATCTGCACGCCAGGCACGTAGCGGACGACGTCCGCCATGCTCTGCATGTTCTGGTCCTTGATCTGCTTGTCGGTCACGACGGTGATGGACTGCGGAATGTTGCGCAGCTGCGTGTCGGTCTTGGTGGCCACCTTGGTGCGCTCGACGCGGTAACTGTCGCGCTTCTCCACGACCTCCATCGAATCCAGCGTGACCGTATCGGTAGGCGCAGCAAAGGCGCACTGCGCCGATGCGAGCAAAGGCAACCCGTACACCGCCATTCGTACGGCAGTTGCCATTTTCGTTGTGTTGAAGCGTGACCGCTGAGACATCTCTACCCCCAATAAAAAACACTCGTTATGAATGCGAATTGTTTGTGTTTATTTTTGTAATCTTAATGTCGTAAAAGGATTAAGTCTACTGGGGCGGACTTTCGCTCCCCTGGAAGCATCAGCGGGGGGGGTGGAGAGCAAGCGGAACGGTGCGCATGGGCCGTTCCTACAGAGGGACGGACAAAAAAACCCCGGCTAGGCCGGGGTGTGGGTAGGACTGACGCGCGGGCGGGTGATCAGAAATGAAAGTTCGTGCTCAGCAGCGCGGTGCGCCCAGCGGCCACGTGTGCCATGTGGGAGCCGTAGACCTGATCGAAATAGCGCTTGTCCGTCAGATTCTGCACGTTCAGCTGCAGGTCAAGGTTCTTGCTCACGCGATAGGCCGCCATGGCGTCGTAGCGCCAGTACTCAGGTACCTCGATGTTGTTCGCCGCATCGCCGAAGCGGGAGTCGACATAGGTCGCGCCGCCACCGATGGTCAGGTCCTGGGTGAGGTTGTAGGTGTTCCAGAAGCTGAAGCTGTGCTTCGGCGTGCTGGGCACCTCGTTGCCGTCATACAGACCCTCGACGTAGATCGGATTGGCCCGCGTGCCGATATTGGCGGCGCCGGACTTGACCAGCTCGGCGTCCAGGTAGGTGTAGCTGGCGAAGACCTGCCAGTTGCGGGTGAACTGGCCGGTCGCGCTCAGTTCCAGACCGTCGACTTGGGTTTCACCGATGCTTTCCTGGAAACCGCTGGCGTTGGTCACCCGCGCGTTGGTCTTCTCGGTGCGGAACAGTGCGGCGGTCAGGCCCAGGCGCTCGTCGAAGAAGTCCCACTTGGTTCCGATCTCGTAGTTACGGTTGCGCTCCGGATCGAGGATCTCATTGCCCACGCTGAGCGCATCGGCACCCTCGCCACCCGTCTCGCCGGACGGATTGCTGGAAGTCGACCAGGCCGCGTAGATGCTGCCGTTGGGCAGCGGATTGAAGACCAGGCCCAGCTGGTAGTTCCAGAAGTGGTTCTTGTTCTCCGGACGGGTTATCACACCGGCGGTAGAGACGGCTTTCTGCTCCGTTTCGTAGTCGTCGTAGCGCAGGCCCATGTTCAGCGACCATTGCTCATTGAACTTCAGCGTATCGAAGACATAGGCCGCCAGCGTTTCGGTGTCGGTATCGGTCGTCGCCGTGCTGCGCGCGATGCTGCCGGTCCAGGCATCCTTGGGGCTCGGGTTGGACAGGCTGGTGCAGTCGCCGGATGCCAGGTGCGCCGGCGTACAGCTGTTGCCGCCGGCGCCCGGGGTCACCACGTAAGGCCGGTTGTGCACGCCGACATCGCTAATTTCCACGCCCGTTACCAGGGTGTGCTCGATGCTGCCGGTATCGAAGCGTGCGGTCAGATCGGTCTGGTTCACCCAGCTCTGTGTGTTGGAGTTGCGGCTCTTGGCAGAGCGTGAAACCAGGCCATTGGGCACGTTGCCACGCGAATCGTCCGGATTGGTGACGATGTAATCCAGCGTGGTGCGGGCGATACGTGCGGTGTTGGAGATGGTCAGGTTTTCGTTCAGGTCATGCTCGAGCCGAATGGTGCCGGCATCCGTGGTGCTTTCACGGAAATCGCGGCTCTTCAGACCGTAGAAGTTGTCGCGATCAACCTTGACCGGCTCGCGACGTGGATTGGCCGGCGTAGCCACCGTCAGCGGAATGCCGTAATCGGGCATGTCGTCCGTTTCCAGGTGGTAGTAGGACAGCGTCGCCCGGGTCGGCGTATCAAAGCCGAAGGTGATCGTCGGCGCCACGCCCCAGCGGCTGACGTCCACGCCATCGCGGCCGGCAACGTTGGCCTCGTGTTTCATCAGGTTCAGGCGGCCGGCGACGTTGTCACCCAGCATGCGGTTGACGTCCAGGGTGTAGCGACGGGTCTGATCCGAGCCAAGGGTGACGCTGGCATCGCCGAAATCGCGTTGCTTGGCGGTCTTGCTGATCAGGTTGAGGCTGCCGCCCGTGGAGCCGGCACCGGTGTAGGCGGAGCCCGGCCCCTTGCTCACTTCGATGCTCTCCACGTTGAAGATCTCGCGGGTCTGCGAGCCCAGGTCACGCAGGCCGTCGATAAAGGTGTCGCTCTCAGCGTTGAAGCCACGGATGATCGGCCGGTCGCCCGCCGGGTTGCCGCCCTCGCCCGCGCCGAAGGTAATGCCGGAGGTGGTGCGCAAGGCATCGACCAGCGTCAGCGAACCGGTGTCGCGAATTACCTGGTCGGTGATCACGGTGACCGACTTCGGTGTTTCACGCAGCGGTGCCGTGTATTTCTTCGAGGCGGATGTAGCGGCCTTGTAGGCCTGTTCCTGCTCGCCGATCACCGTCACCTCATCGAGTGCAACCGGCGCTTCGCTGGGCGATGACGCCGCGGGGACGGTCTGGGCCATTGAGGGAACGGAAAAAGCGGTAAGGGCGACACCGATAGCCGAAGCCAACACGCGAGGTGGCTGGGCCAGTTCTAGAGACTGACGCGACATGTAATGCGGATCCTTGGAAGTTGATGCAACTGCGAATTGCTATTATTAGCACGTCGCATTCTGATAAATTCTGTCGCATTCTGAAACACCTAAATGCAAACTAATATCATTCGCCAATTCCACATCCTGTCGGTGATCCATGCTCCTACGCATTGCCAATGTGTTCTCCCGTGAAGAAACCGGTCGTATCCGCACGGCACTGGAACAGGCTGATTGGCAGGACGGCCGCGTCACAGCCGGTTATCAGTCGGCCAAGGCCAAACACAACCTGCAGCTGGCCGAGGATGACGCTCTGGCTCGCGAAATAGCCGAAGCCATGCTGCAACGCCTCTGGCAGCACCCGCAATTCATGTCGGCGGCGCTGCCGAGCAAGGTCTTTCCACCACTGTTCAACTGCTATACGGCAGGCGGCGAGTTTGGTTATCACATCGACAATGCCGTGCGGCAGGTACGCAACAGCGCCGAGCGAGTGCGCACCGACCTGTCCGCCACGCTGTTCTTCAGCGATCCCGACGAATACGACGGCGGCGAGCTGGTGATCCACGACACCTATGGCACGCAGCAGGTGAAGTTCGCTGCCGGCGACATGGTGCTCTACCCCAGCACCAGCCTGCACAAGGTCGAGCCGGTCACCCGTGGCGCGCGGCTGGCGTCGTTCTTCTGGATTCAAAGCCTGGTGCGCGAAGACGCCCAACGCACGCTGCTTTACGAGATGGATCAGGCCATCCAGCAGCTGACCGCCGACGTGCCGGAGCACCCATCCCTGGTGCAACTGACTGGCACCTATCACAACCTGCTGCGCCGCTGGGTCGAGGTCTGATGCCCCATCTTCTGCGCCGCGAGGAGACGCTCGACACCGAACAGCTCGGGCACCTCGCTGAACAACCCCAGCGTGCGGCACGGCTGGTGCTGGCTGCTGCCGCAGCCGGAGAGCTGGAAGCGCAAGCCCTGCTCGGCCAGATCCTCCTGGATGGCCGTGGCATTGAGGCAGATCCTGCGCTAGCACTGACCTGGTTCAGCATCGCTGCCGATCACGGACATGCCATGGCCTGCAACATGGCCGGGCGCTGCCACGAACACGGCTGGGGCATGCCTGCCAATCCTGTACGTGCCGCCGATTTCTACCGCCGCGCAGCAGAAATGGGCCTGGACTGGGGCATGTACAACCTGGCCAATCTGCTCGCCACCGGCCGCGGCATTCCACAGGATGAAGCCGCGGCCTATCGCCTATACCGCCAGGCGGCCGAACTCGGCCATGCCAAATCGATGAACCTCACCGGCCGCTGCCTCGAAGACGGCTGCGGCGTGACTCGGGATGTATCGGCAGCGCACGCCTGGTATCAATGTTCCGCCGAGGCCGGTGACTTTCGGGGTCAGTTCAGTCATGCCGCCGTGCTACTCGCCCAGCAGCAATGGGACGCCGCGCGGCATTGGCTGAGTCGCGCGCTGGAGCTCGGCCACCTCAAGTTCATCGAAACTGCACTGGCCAGCCTGCAAGCCGCTGCGCTGCCGCAGATTGCCGATATCGTCGTGGCCTACGCGCGGCGACGCGACGAGTTGCGGTGAACCAAGCGCAGAAACGAAAACGCCCCGCAATGCGGGGCGTTTGTTCGGCGTCTACGGCTTAGATGTAGTAAGCCTTCAGCGGCGGGAAGCCGTTGAATTCGACGGCGCTGTAGCTGGTGGTGTAGGCACCGGTGGAGAGCCAGTACAGGCGGTCGCCGATGGCCAGGTTCAGCGGCAGGCCGTACTTGTAGTTCTCGTACATGATGTCGGCGCTGTCGCAGGTCGGACCGGCGATCACCACCTCCTCGACCTCACCCTTCTTCTCGGCGTAGATCGGGAACTTGATGGACTCGTCCATGGTTTCGATCAGGCCGCTGAACTTGCCCACGTCGACATACACCCAGCGCTCTACGGCGGTACGCGACTTGCGCGCGACCAGCACCACTTCGCTGACCAGGATGCCGGCGTTGGCGATCAGCGAGCGGCCCGGCTCGAGGATGATTTCCGGCAGGTCGTCGCCGAAGTCTTCCTTGAGGAAGCGGATGATTTCCTCGGCGTAGGTTTCCAGGCTGTTGGTGCGGGTGATGTAGTTGGCCGGGAAGCCGCCACCCATGTTGATCATCTTCAGCTCGATGCCGTCTTCTTCCTTCAGACGCTCGAAGATCACCTTGACCTTGGCGATGGCGGCATCCCAAACGGAGATGTCGCGCTGCTGCGAGCCGACGTGGAAGGAGATGCCGTACGGCTCCAGTTTCAGCTGACGGGCGAGGATCAGCAGATCCATGGCCATGTCGGTCTGGCAGCCGAACTTGCGCGACAGCGGCCAATCAGCCGTGGTCGAGCCTTCGGTGAGGATACGCACATAGACTTTTGCACCCGGAGCGGCCTTGGCGATGTTGCGCAGGTCGGCTTCGGAGTCGGTGGCGAACATCCGCACGCCCTTCTCGTAGAAGTAGCGGATGTCCTTGGATTTCTTGATGGTGTTGCCGTAGCTGATGCGCTCCGGACCGACGCCGCGGGACATGACCTTGTCCAGCTCGTAGATCGAGGCGATGTCGAAGCTCGACCCCTTGTCGCGCAGCAGGTCGATGATTTCCACCGCCGGGTTGGCCTTGACGGCGTAGTACACGCTGGCGAATTCGAAACCGGCGCGCAGGTCATCGTAGGCCTTGCTGATGGTTTCGGTATCGATCACCACGAATGGGGTTTCGTGCTGGTCGGCGAACGCCTTCATCTTCTGGAAGGTGGCGCGAGGGTAATAGTCTTCGATCTTGACCGTCATGCGTGGGACTCCAAAAAACGGGAAACAAAAGTCGGATGAGGGATGGAGGGCATCAGCCCTGACAAGAACGCCTGATCAGTTTCCCCACTTTGGTTCGCCTACTTCCCAAGGCATGTCGCCGAGTATCACGGTGGATCTCTCGTCGTCAGTACTTGAGCCGGATGGATCGTTGCCAGCATGGACGTTCGGGCGCGAACTTTAGGACCAAGGGGGGCATAGATCAATCAAAAAAACGTCCCGAAGGTGCATCCGTTTCGAGTTGTTGTCGATTCAAAACAAAGCGTCATGGAAACTGCACAAATCGGCGATTTCCGCAGCCGTGCGGGCCGCAGCGAAATCCATTTGCCGCTATAATCGCCGCCTTTTTTGACAGACCGACTACTCGTCGACGGGTTCCTTAATTCCGATGACCACTCAGGCCGCCGAAGTCGCGAAGCGCCGTACCTTCGCCATCATCTCGCACCCCGATGCGGGCAAGACCACCATCACCGAAAAGCTGCTGCTGATGGGCAAGGCGATTGCCGTTGCCGGTACGGTGAAGTCGCGCAAATCCGACCGCCATGCCACCTCCGACTGGATGGAGATGGAGAAGCAGCGCGGCATCTCCATCACCACCTCGGTGATGCAGTTCCCCTACCGCGAGCACATGATCAACCTGCTCGACACCCCCGGTCACGAGGACTTCTCGGAAGACACCTACCGCACCCTGACCGCGGTTGACTCGGCATTGATGGTCCTCGACGGCGGTAAAGGCGTCGAGCCGCGCACCATCGCGCTGATGGACGTCTGCCGCCTGCGCGACACTCCCATCGTCAGCTTTATCAACAAGCTCGACCGCGATATCCGCGACCCGATCGAACTGCTCGACGAGATCGAGGCGGTACTGAAGATCAAGGCCGCGCCGATCACCTGGCCGATCGGCTGCTACCGCGACTTCAAGGGTGTGTACCACCTCAAGGACGACTACATCATCGTCTACACGCCGGGGCACGGGCACGAGCGCACCGAGGTCAAGATCATCGAGAAGCTCGATTCCGACGAGGCGCGCAAGCACATCGGCGACGAGTACGAGCGCTTTCTCGAACAGCTGGAACTGGTTCAGGGCGCCTGCCATGAATTCGATCAGGACGAGTTCCTCAGCGGTCAGCTGACTCCGGTGTTCTTCGGTACTGCGCTGGGCAACTTCGGTGTGGATCACGTGCTCGACGCCGTCGTCGACTGGGCGCCCATGCCGCTCGCCCGTGCAGCCAACGAGCGCGTGGTCGAGCCGGTCGAGGAGAAATTCACCGGCTTCGTGTTCAAGATCCAGGCGAACATGGATCCCAAGCACCGCGACCGCATCGCCTTCATGCGTATCTGCTCGGGCAAGTACGAAAAAGGCATGAAGCTGCGCCACGCGCGCATCGGCAAGGATGTCCGCATCGCCGACGCCCTGACCTTCTTCTCCAGCGAGCGCGAGATGCTCGAGGAAGCCTACGCCGGCGACATCATCGGCCTGCACAACCACGGCACCATCCAGATCGGTGACACCTTCACCGAGGGCGAGAACCTTGGCTTTACCGGCATCCCGCACTTCGCACCGGAACTGTTCCGCCGCGTGCGCCTGAAGGACCCGCTGAAATCCAAGCAGCTGCGTCAGGGCCTGCAGGAACTGGCCGAGGAAGGCGCGACCCAGGTGTTCTTCCCCGAGCGCAACAACGACATCATCCTCGGCGCGGTCGGCGTGCTGCAGTTCGACGTCGTCGCCAGCCGCCTGAAAGAGGAATACAAGGTCGAGTGCGCCTACGAGGCGATCAACGTCTGGTCGGCGCGCTGGATCGAGTGTGATGACAAGAAGAAGCTCGAAGACTTCAAGAACAAGGCGTACGAGAACCTCGCCATCGACGGCGGCGGCCACCTCACCTACCTGGCACCGACGCGGGTGAACCTGAGCCTGATGGAAGAGCGCTGGCCGGATGTGAAATTCCGCGCTACTCGCGAACACCACTGAAGCAATAGCGTTGAAACAGAGCCGGCATGCCGGCTCTGCGGATCACCCCACCCGCCCGCTCAGGCTTCCTGCTGGGCGGCACAGCTCAGGCAGAACGCCGCTGCGGGCATCGCCCGCAGGCGCGATTCCGCGATCGTCTCCCCGCACCGCTGACACTGACCATAGGTTCCCTGAGCCACACGCTGGCGGGCCAGCCCGACCAGGCGCAACTCATCTTCAGCCTCGATCAACAGGCCGCGGAGTATGTCGTCGTTCTGCCGCTCCTGCGCCTGTTCCGCCGAATCGTGATCGTGCTCGCGCGCCAGATCACGGCGCAGCGCAGCGGCTCGCTGCAGGTATTCGCTGGATAGGCGCTCAAGCGCCTCGCTGGGGTCGAACTGGCTCATCACGAATTCTCCATGGGTGATGCGTCCAGTGTGGACCGCCGCGCAACCGCTGTACTGATGATGGTCAAGCTTCAGCTATTCAGGTTTGCGCTTGCACCATCAGCCCCTGCGGCTCCGACTGTTTGATCACCGCATAGATCACCCCAGTCACCAGGCTGCCGGCGAGGATCGCCACGAGATACAGCAGCGCGTGATTGATCGCGTTGGGAATGAGCAGCACGAACAGCCCACCGTGGGGCGCCAGCAGCTTTGCGCCGAAGGCCATGGACAGCGCACCAGTCAGCGCACCACCGGCGATGCTCGCCGGGATCACCCGCAGCGGGTCTTTCGCGGCGAAAGGAATCGCCCCTTCGGAAATGAAGCAGCAGCCCAGCACCAGCGCGGCCTTGCCGGCTTCCCGTTCGGTCTGCGCGAATTTGCGCCGGGCGATCAGCGTGGCGATGCCCATGCCGATTGGCGGCACCATGCCGGCAGCCATGGTCGCAGCCATCGGGGCGTAGCTCTGCGAGGCGAGCAGCCCGACGGAAAAGGCATACGCCGCCTTGTTCACCGGCCCGCCGAGGTCGACGCACATCATGGTGCCGAGCAGTAGCCCGAGCAGGATGGCGTTGGACGTGCCCATGGTGTCGAGGAATTCGGTAAGCCCGGCGAGCAGCTTCGCCACCGGCGTGCCGACGATGTAGATCATCACCAGACCGGTGACCAGGCTCGCCAGCAACGGAATGATCAGGATCGGCTTGAGCGATTCGATACTCGCCGGCAAGGGAATCCAGCGACTGACCGCCTTGGCCGCGTAGCCCGCTACGAAGCCGGCGATTATCCCGCCGATAAAGCCTGCGCCCAGGGTGCCCGCCAGCAGCCCGCCGATCATGCCCGGCGCCAGGCCAGGACGGTCCGCGATGGAATAGGCGATGTAACCGGCCAGCAGCGGCACCATCAGCTGGAAGGCCGTCTCGCCACCGATCTTCATCAGCGCGGCGGCCAGCGTGCCCTCCTCCTTGAATGCCTCGATGCCGAAGACGAACGACAGCGCGATCAGCAAACCGCCGGCCACCACCATTGGCAGCATGTAGGACACACCCGTCAGCATGTGCTTGTAGACGCCGGTCTTCTCGCCCTTCTTCTCACCACTCGCGCTGGTTGCCACCGCATTACCGCTGAGCACCGCACCCTCTTCCAGCGCGCGGTCCAGGGTCGCCTCGGGTTGCTTGAGCGCGACACCGGTGCCGCAGCGAAACACCCGCTTGCCGGCGAAGCGGGCCACGTCCACCTCGATATCGGCAGCCAGCAACACCACGTCGGCCGCGGCGATGACATCCGCTTCCAGCACGTTACGCGCGCCCACCGAACCGCGGGTTTCGACCTGCAGGTCGTAACCCTTGCGGATCGCGGCCTGCTGCAGGGCTTCGGCCGCCATGAAGGTGTGTGCCACGCCGGTCGGGCAGGCGGTAACGGCGACCAGCTTGGGCTTGCCGCTGGTATGCGCCGCCTCGGCTTCGTCGGCCTGCTGCAGCTCGCTGGCAGTGTCAGCGGCGCTGCGCAGGAAGGCTTCGGGGTCGAGCAACGCCTCGGATGGCGTGGATTGAGCGACGCGCTTGCCGACGAAGCGTTGCAGCGAGAGCGGCCCGGTTTTCACCACGACCACCAGATCGGCATTCGCAATCTGTGCCGGGGTCAGCGGCGAACCGATGGCCTTGGGATCGTGGACTTCCACGGCGGTCGACCAGCCCAGACGATGGGCGGCCGCTTCAAGCAGGCGTGACGTCAGCACGCTGGTGACCATTCCATTGGGACAGGCCGTGACGATGAGAAGATTCATTCCTTCACCTCTTGTTCGATTTATTGGCTCAGCGGCTGGAGACGCACTGCGGCCTGGAGTTCGGCCAGTTGCGCCGTGTCGGTGATACCAAAGCCGACCTGCCCGACCGCCTGCGCGGCGATGGCGGTGGCGTGGGTGAGCGTCCGCTCGGCCGGCCAGCCTTCCAGCAAACCGTGAAGCATCCCGGCGAGCAGCGAGTCGCCGGCACCCACGGTGCTGACGACCCGAACCTTGGGCGGACTGGCGTGCAGCGCCGCGCCCGGCGAGAACCAGCTGACGCCGTCGGCGCCCTGCGAAACCACCACGTGCTCGATGCCTTCCTCTTGCAGTCGCTGCGCTTCGGCCGCCAGCGCCGACGACCCGCTGAGCTCGATGCCACGGGCCTCGGCCAGCTCTTCCTCGTTGGGCTTGATCAGCCACGGTCTGGTCGCCAGCCCGTCACGCAATGCGGCGCCACTGGTATCCAGCGCCACCCGCACGCCGAGCGCTTTGAGCGAGTTCAATAGCTGGACGAACCACTGACTGTCGATGCCGCGTGGCAAGCTGCCGGCGACCACCACCAGCTCATGAGCCGGGACCAGACGCTTCAGCCGCGCCAGCAGCTCGGCGCGCTGCGCCTCGCTCACGGCGAGCCCCGGGCCATTGATATCGGTGACCCGCCCATCCGCTTCGGCCAGCTTGAGGTTGCTGCGGGTTTCACCGGCAACACGGACGAACTCATCAGTGAAGCCTCGCGCGGAGAACAGCTGCTCGAAGGCCTGCGGATTGCCCTCGCCGAGAAAGCCGGTGACGGTCAGCTGATGGCCGAGATCGGCCAGCACCTGCGCCACGTTGAGGCCCTTGCCGGCAGCATGTACCTGCAGGCTGTCGCTGCGATTGACCTCCCCAAGGCGCAGCGCGGGCAGCTGCACGGTCAGGTCGAGGGCCGGGTTGAGGGTAACGGTCAGCACGCGAGCCATCAGCAGTGCTCCCCGACGAAGGCGCGCACTTCATGGGCACCGGGCAGCATCAAGGCCTGCTGAGCCAGTCGTTGGCAGGCGGCGAAATCCAGCTCGCGCACCCGCGCCTTGACCAGCGCAATGCTGCGCGCCGACACGCTCAGTTCATCGACGCCCAGCCCCACCAGCAGCGGCACCGCCAGCGCATCGGCGGCCAGCTCACCACAAACGCCAACCCACTTGCCATGGGCGTGGGCGGCCTCGACGGTCATGCCGATCAAACGCAACACGGCCGGGTGCAAGCCATCGGCCTGGCCGGAAAGCGTCGGGTGCCCGCGGTCGATGGCCAGGGTGTACTGGGTGAGGTCATTGGTGCCAATGCTGAAGAAATCGACCTCCTGCGCCAGCACCGGTGCGATCAGTGCGGCGGACGGAATCTCGATCATGATGCCGACCTGCAGATCGGCCACCGGCAGCTCTACGCGCAGGCGGTCGACCATGGCCTTGGCGGTGCGCCACTCGTCGATATTGCCGACCATGGGGAACATGATCCGCAGCGGGCGGCCATCGGCCGAGGCGAGCAAGGCGCGCAGCTGAGTTTCGAGAATGTCCGGGCGTTGCAGGCTCAGGCGAATGCCGCGCACCCCCAGAAACGGGTTTTCCTCGGCGGGCATCGGCCAGTACGGCAGCGGCTTGTCCCCGCCGACATCCAGCGTACGCACCACCAATGGACGCCCTTCGAGGGCTTCCAGCACACGACGGTACTCGGCTTCCTGAGTAGCCTGATTCGGCGCCTGGGAATGGTTCATGAACACCAGCTCGGTACGCAGCAGGCCGATGCCTTCGGCGCCCATCGCCACCGCTTCCGGGGTTTCGCCGGCAGCGCCGATGTTGGCAGCGATCTCTACCGGATGGCCGTCACGGGTGACGGCCGCGTCCATGCGGCGCTCGTTCGCCAGATGCTTGCGCTCTTCCCGCGCAGCGCGTTCGCTACGCGCCTGTTCCAGCTGCGCACCGCTCGGCGCGACCAGCAGCTCGCCGCGCTCGCCATCGAGCAGCAATAGCGTGTTGCGCGCCAAGCCGAGCACACCCGGTCCGGCACCGACGATGGCTGGAATGCCCAGTGCACGGGCAATGATGGCGCTGTGCGAGGTAGCACCGCCGCCAGCGGTGAGGATGCCGGCGACGCGCTGGGCGTTAAGCGTGGCGACATCCGAAGGTGCCACTTCATCCATCACCAGGATGTAGGGCTCGTCCGGAGCCTGTTCGGCTTCGACGCCGGTCAGACAGGCCAGCACGCGGCGGCCCACATCCCGCAGATCCGCGGCGCGCTCGGCCAGCAACTTGTCGTGCAGCGCTTCCTGCTGCTGCGCCGCACTCTCGATTTCCTCCATCCAGGCCGCTTCGGCGCTCAGCCCCTTCTGCAGCCGCACCTGAACCTCCTCGCGCAGCGCCGGGTCCTTGAGCATCGCCTGGTGCGTAGTGAAGATGTCGCGAATGCTGGCGACCTGGCTTTCATCGATCAGCGTGCCGATATCCGCATGAACCTTGTCCAGCGCTGCATCCAGACGCTGCAACTCGATCACCGGCGATTCACCGCGCTTGGGGTAGTCGATCACCTGCGGCTTGCGCACCAGTACCGGGCCGATGGCGATGCCCGGTGACGCGGCGATGCCATTCACCTGATCACCAGCGCGCAGCGCAGCCTGGTCGATGGCCGATTCAGCAGGTCCTTGCGCCGTGACGGGCGGCTCGCTCGCCTCACCGGGCGCCGGCAGCGGCTCGACTTCTTCGCCCAAGCCCTCTTCGACCGCGCGCACCAGCGCCGGCAGCGCATCGCTGGCAATGGCAGGCTCGGCCATGAACTCCAGCAGCTGGCCGCGATGCGCACCCATCGCCAGCAGCTTGCTCAGGCTCTTGACCGATACTCCAGCACTCTCAGTGCCGGCCAGGCGCACGCGGATTTCGCCTTCGAACGCCTGGGCGATCTCGGTCAGCACCTTGGCCGGACGCGCATGCAGACCATGGGCGTTGGCCAACGGCACCTGGGCACTCGGCCAGTCGGCAGGCACGTCACCGCCCAGCGCTTCGAGCACCGTGCGGCTGGAGGTCGCCTGGCTCAACTCCTGACCACGGCCCTCGATCAGCAGGTTGCACAGCCGCTCGAGCATGGCCTGATGCGCTTCACCCATGCTGGCCAGCACGAAAAGCCCATTGAGCGGCTGGCCCTGATGCTCGAGATTCGAGACTGGCGTGACAAAGGCCAGGCCCGGACGCTGCACCGACTGCTCGCTGCTCAGCCACCAGAGGCCATCCCCCAGCGGCAGCGACTGGCCAAGCGGCAGACTGGCGTTGAAGCCGGGCTCCACGCACTGCGCGCGCTTGAGCAGCTTGACGCCCTGCCAGGCCAGTTCGTCGAAATCATCCGCAGCGACACCCAACGACACCAGCTCGCCGTCCAGCGCCAGCGCCTGCGGTGCGCCCTGCAGCAGGCCGATGATGGCTTCCGGAGACTCCGCTTGCTGCAGCCCCTCGCTCAGATCGCCCTCGCCCAAGGCCCGGGTCAGCAGCTGCAGCAGGCGCAGATGCTCGTCGGAACGCGCAGCGATACCGATGGCCAGATACACCAGCTGACCGTTGCCCCAGTCGACGCCCGCCGGAAAATGCAGCAGCCGCACACCGGTGGTGAACACCTGATCACGGGTTTCCGGCGTGCCATGGGGGATCGCGATGCCCTGCCCGAGAAAGGTCGAGCCCTGCGCTTCGCGCGCACGCAGCCCTTCCAGATAACCGGCCGCAACCAGCCCGTCGGCGACCAGAACCTCGCCCAGCAGGGCCAGCGCGGCAGGCTTGTCCGCCGCCGCCTGATGCATATGGATGTGCTGTGCATTCAACTCAAGCATGGAGAACTCCTGCGGGGCTCGCGATTGTTGTGGCCGACGGTTGCGTCGGCTTTGCCCGAATCCTGGGCTGGCGCTTCAGACCGGAACACTGCTGAAACGTTTCACCTTAAGGCTGGCACATTACGCAATATTGGGTAATTCTAGAAGCCCGAGTTCATACCACCCGTCTCAGGACCCTCTGTTGAAACTGACCGACATCGCCCGCCTCGCCAACGTTTCGGTAACCACTGCCAGCTACGTGCTCAACGGCAAGGCCGCACAGCGCCGTATCAGCCCGGCCACGGTCGAGCGAGTGATGGCCGTGGCCGAACAGCAGGGCTTTCAGCTCGACCAGCAGGCCGCGGGCCTGCGCCGCGGGCAGTCGCGCACCCTTGGCTTCATCGTTCCGGATCTGGAAAACCCCAGCTACGCACGCCTGGCCAAGTTGCTCGAACAGCGCGCACGGCAGCGCGGCTACCAGTTGCTGATCGCCGGCACCGACGACGAGCCGGACACCGAGCGCCAGCTCATCCAGCTGCTGCGCTCGCGCCGTTGCGATGCGCTGATCGTCGCCAGCTGCCTACCAGGCGACGACCAGAGCTACCGCAAGGTGCAGGCGGCAGGCACGCCGGTGATCGCCCTCGACCGTGCGCTGGACGCCGAGCAGTTCTGTTCGGTGGTCAGCGATGACCTCGAAGCGGCCGCCCTGCTCACCCGCTCGCTGGCAGTTCCGGCCCGGGCGCATATCGCCCTGATCAGCGCACGCCCGGCATTGCCCATCAGTCAGCAGCGTGAGGAAGGGTTTCGCCAGGCACTGTCGCAGCACACGGGGCAGGTCAGCATCCTGCGTGCCGAACAGTTCAGCCGCACCTGCGGACGCGAACAAATGCTCGCCCTGCTGGACCGCGGCCCGCTACCCGATGCGCTGATCACCACCGCCTACGTCTTGCTGGAAGGCGTTTTCGATGCGCTGCGCGAGCGCGATCTGCTCTGGCCGGAGCATCTGCGGTTGGCGACCTTTGGTGACGCGCAGTTGTTGGACTTCCTGCCGATCCGGGTCAACGCGATTTCCCAGCAGCACGAGCAGATCGCCGAGCGAACCCTGGAACAGGCGATCCGCGCCATCGAGCAGAGCGACTACCGCCCCGGCGTGATCGCCATCGAGCGCGAGCTGAAAGTGCGGCGTCCCTGATCCGCCCCTTGCGGGCGCTGCCGCGCTGACGGAAGCTTGTCGCCCCAACGAGCCCACCCCGCCCCAGATGAACATCGAACAGATCACCCAACGCCTGCATGCCATCCGCGATCAGAACGACTGGCAGCGCTTTCACAGCCCGAAAAACCTCGCGATGGCCGCGAGCGTGGAAATGGCCGAGCTGGTGGAAATCTTCCAGTGGCAGAGCGAGGACGAGTCGCGCCGGCTATCAGCCGACAAGCTCGAGCACGCCGGTCAGGAAGTCGGCGACATCCTCATGTACCTGCTGCTGATGTGCAGCGAGCTGGGCATCGACATGGAACAGGCGCTGCTGGCCAAGCTGGCCGACAACGAGAGGCGCTTTGCCCGATGAGCGACCGCCACTTCGACGAACTCGCCACGCGCTTCGCCGAAAAAATCTACGGCGGTGCCAAAGGCGCGATCCGCCTCGCCGTGCTGCAGGCCGACCTGACGGAAATTCTGCCGCCGCGCCCGCTGCGTGTACTGGATATTGGTGCCGGCCTCGGCCATATGAGCCTCTGGCTCGCACAGCAGGGCCATGATGTGACCCTGGCCGAGCCAGCCGAGCCGATGCTGGACGGCGCTCGCAAGCAGTTTGCCGCAGCCGGCCAGCAGGCCACCTTCATTCAGGCACCCTGGCAGGACGTGGAAAACCACGTCGAGGGCCGTTTCGATCTGGTCATCTGCCATGCGGTGCTGGAATGGCTGGCCGAGCCCCAGGCGATCCTGCCAGTGCTGCATCGCCTGGTTGCCGAAGATGGCTGGCTGTCGCTGGCCTTCTACAACCGCGACGCGCTGATCTATCGCAACCTGCTCAAGGGTCACTTCAAGAAACTGCGCAGCCAGAGCTACGCCGGCGAGCGACAGAGCCTGACGCCGCAGCAGCCGCTCGACCCACGCGAACTGGCGGCGCAACTCGCACCGTACTGGCGGGTCGAATCAAGCAGTGGCGTGCGCGTATTCCATGACTACATGCCCGCCGATTTCCAGGCCCGCACCGAGCCGGCCGAGCTGATCGAGATGGAGCTGGCCTACCGCCGCCATCCGACCTTCAGCGGCCTGGGGCGCTACCTGCACTGGCTGTGTCGGCCGCGCTGAGCCGACCGGGAGGTCTTCATGTCGATCCGCGTATTTCTGCCGCTGCTCTGCCTGGGTCTGATGGCCTGCCAGAGCAAGAATCCCTACACCGAAGAGTCGGCGCCGATCCCACCGGCACCGCCAATCGAGAAAATCCAGTCGCCCATCTACCCGGCCGCCCCACGCGACTTTTCCAGCTACCAGAGCTGGGGCTGGCGCACACCGCCCGCCGGCACCACGTCGATCAGCGGCGAAGAGCTGCAGGAGATGGTGGCCGGCGCGCTCGATCACCGCGGCTTGCGACCCGCATCCGGAGGCACCGGCAACGGCTCCGCAGACGTGCTGGTTTCAGCCGGCGCCAGCAAGGAGACGCGGGTGCGCCAGACCTACGATCACTATGGCCCGCAGGTCGGCGTCGGTCGCTATGGCGGCGGCTACGGCTCCGGTTATGGGGTTGGCACCAGCGTACCCATCGTGCGCAATTACGAGGAAGAGGTGGTTTCGGTGCGTATCGAGATGTTCGACGCAGCCTCGGGCCAGGCCGTCTGGAGCAACCGCGCCGAAGCGCGGATCAGTGGCAGTCGGGCCAAACAGCAGGATGCGCTGCGCCAGGCTGTGGAGCGCGCCCTCGAAGACTATCCGCCACGCTGAATGCGGCAAGCAGGCGCAGAGCAAACACCGTCGCCAGGCCTAGACTGAGCAGACGCCACCCAGGAGAACGATCATGTTGCGTCGCCTTTTGCTGATACCTCTCCTCTTCGCGCTCGCCGCCTGCCAGGGCCCGCAGGTGCAGCGCGATTTCGACCCGACGCGCGACTTCTCCGCCTATCGAGCCTGGACCTGGCAGGAACCGGCGCTGCAGTATCGGCCTGACGACCCGCGGATCAAAAGCGACCTGACCGAGCAGCGCATCCGCGGCGCGATCGCCGAACAGCTCGATCAGCAAGGCTTGCGGCCTGCCACGGCCGGCAAAGTGGCGGACATCAAGGTGCAGGCCTGGTACATCGTCGACCAGCGCACCCAGCAATACACCACCACCTCCGGCGCCTGGGGCAATCCCTGGTACGGCTACTGGGGCGGGCCGATGTTTACCGATACCCGCACCATCGACTACCAGGTCGGCACGCTGCAGATCGATCTGTATGACGCTGGCGACGGCAAGCTGGTCTGGCGCGGCAGCGCCGAGCAGGTGTTGCGCAGCCGTCCCGGGACACCCGACGAACGCGCCGGCAACATCCGCGAGCTGGTGATGCGGGTACTGTCGCAGTATCCGCCGCGCTGAGGTTTTCCTGACGAGTCCTTCATGGTGCTGGCGAGCCGCAGCCGTGCTCGCCATACTGTCGCGCCCCTGATTCTGGAGACCCGACATGCCTACCGTTGCCTGGTGGTTACTCACCCTGCCGTTCATTGCCGGCGCCCTGCTGCCGCTGCAGGCGGGCATCAACGGACAGGTGGCGCGCCAACTAGGCAATGTGATGGGTGCGGCGTTGCTCTCCTTCGCCGTGGGCACCCTGGCGCTGTTCGTCATCGTACTGGTCCAGCGTGACGTACCCGCCCTGCAGACGCTGAAGAGCCTGAACTGGTGGCACTGGTCTGGCGGTTTGCTCGGTGCATTCTTCATTGCCACGGCAGCATTCGCCGCGCCGCGCACCGGAGCGCTGCTGTTCATGGCGCTGCTACTGGCCGGTCAGCTGTTCGTCGCCCTGCTACTGGACCATTTCGGCTGGGCCGGCTTTCGCCAATCGAGCATCAGCCTGGGCAAGGTAGCCGGCCTGCTGCTGATCTTCGCCGGGGTCTGGCTGATCCAGCGCGGCTAGCAGGCAGGCGCAGGCGCTCACTCGTGCTCGAAGGCGTAGAACAGGTTGGGCTCGCTGACCAGATAGAGATTGCCCTGCCCATCGAAGGTCATCCCTTCGGCCTGCGGCACGCTGCGTTCGAGCCCGGCAAAACCGCTCCAAAGCGAGCGGAAGCTGACCAGCTCGCCTTCTGCATCGAGCTCCAGCATCATCTTCGCCTCGTCGCTGAGCAGCACCAGGTGACCGGTCTGCTCATCGAAATGCACCGACGACAGATCAGTGGCCATGTCCAGCTTCTCGATCCAGGCCTCGCGGTCGATGATCTTGATATCCATGTCACCTGCCAAGCTGCGCTTGATGCCCTGGATTTCGTAGAGCTTGCGCGGTGAATGCTCCTTGACCACAAACAGACGATCGCCCGCTCGGTCGTAACCGACGCCTTCGAAACCGGAGTTCTCCGCATCGCCAAGGGCCAGGGTGATGGAGCGCCCGTCCGCACGCAGCAACGGCCCGGCAACCCTGGGGACTGCCAGGACAACCAATGACTGCTGACGCTCTTCGGTTACCACCAACAGGTCGTCGCCGAGATAGGTAATTCCCTCGACATCCTCGAACCCCTGCAACGGATAGCGCGCGATAAAGCTGCCATCACGCCCCAGAGCGAGCAGCTCCTCAGGATTGTTGACCACCGCCCACAGATGATCGCGGCGCTCGTCATAGGTCAGCCCGGAAAGGTTGTTGTCCACCGTCGCCACCGGCAGCGCATCGATCTTTACCTGATATTCCGGTAGCCAGAGGCTGCGCCGTTCCCAGCTGGCTTCATGCCAGGTGGTTTTCAATGTGTAGAACAAGCGCTCATCGAGGTGAACGGTGGTGGCGGCGTAGAGCAGCGCGAAAAGCGCGCAGCCGTACCACCAGGTCGGGCGCTGCGCCGCAACTCGTCCCAGCTGCGCTCTGGCAAGGGCTCGCATCATGGTGTTCTCGTTCAGGGGATCGTGGGCAGGTTGCCTGGGTCGTGTTGCAGCCGCATGAAGGCGGGTGCAACAAGCCCAGCGCCGATCCATACAGCGACACTACGACCGCGATTCTTCCCCACCGGTTCCAGCACGGCAGCGGCGATCCGGAACTCTCGGGCGTGCCAGACAGCCCAATACGCAGGGCTGTGCTTGCGCACGGCAATCGAACGTTTCAGGAGAGCGATACATGCGGGTAGAAGGATTCTTCGAATGGTTGGGACAGGCGCTTGGCTCGGTCATACGCTTCATCGTCGAGGCGCTGGGCGATTTCTTTGGTCTGTTTGCCCGAGCCGGACACAACTTCCTCGAGGGGCTCGCGCGCACGCTGGGCATGGACCGTTCGCTGATCAGCCTGGTGGCATTGGCGATCGGCCTGTTGTTGCTGGTCGCCGCGGTACGCGCGTTCTTTCGCGGCTCGATCATCGGCGGGCTGGTCTGGCTGTTTCTCGGCCTGTGGTTGCTGAGCTGGCTGATCCATTGAGTCCCGGCCGCAGTCGTTGAGTGCTACCGCCCCGGTTTGCCAGCAGGCCCGGCTTTTCCTCTTTTTTCGATGCGACGTATAGTGCCGGGCCGTCCCGGAAGGCCCGAAATGTCCAGCATGCTTGCCGCCTGGCGCGATGCGCCCACCCACAGCAAGGTGTGGGCGCTGGCAGCGCCGATGATCCTCTCGAATCTATCCGTTCCGCTGGTAGCGCTGGTGGACAGCAGCGTGATCGGCCATCTGCCGCACGCCCATCAGCTGGGCGCGGTAGCAGTCGGCGGCAGTCTCTACACGCTGCTGGTATGGGTGATGGGCTTCCTGCGCATGGGCACAACGGGCTTCGCCGCCCAGGCTGCAGGCCGCAATGATGGCGGCGCGCTGCGCCAGATTCTGCTGCAGGGGCTGTTGCTGGCGCTGGGTTTCGCGCTGTTGCTGGGCGCAATCGGCGTACCACTGAAAGGCGCGGCCTTGCAGCTCATGCAGCCGTCTGCCGAACTGGACGAACTCACCCGCGACTATTTCCACACACGCCTGTTCGGCCTGCCCGCGGCACTGGCCAGCTATGCGCTGATCGGCTGGTTCCTCGGCACCCAGAATGCTCGCGCACCACTGGCCATTCTGCTGACCACGAACCTCATCAACGTGGTGCTGGATCTGTGGTTCGTGCTCGGCCTCGACTGGGGAGTGGCCGGCGCCGCCCGCGCCTCGGTAATCGCCGAGTGGAGCGGCGCGCTGCTGGGCCTGGCCCTCACCCGCAAGGCCCTGGCCCGCTACCCCGGCCGACTCGATACTCGCGCGCTGCGCCGCTGGCTGAGCTGGCGGCCGCTGATGGCGGTCAACCGCGACATCTTCCTGCGCTCCCTGGCGCTGCAACTGGTGTTTCTCCTGGTGACGGTACAGGGCACGCGCCTAGGCGATGCGACGGTCGCCGCCAACGCGCTGCTGCTCAACGGCCTACTGCTGACCGCGCACGCCCTCGATGGATTGGCGCATGCCGTGGAAGCCTTGGCCGGGCATGCCATCGGTGCCCGCAACCGCGACGCGCTGCAGCGAGTGATGGTGGTCGCCGGGGGCTGGTCATTGCTGGCCAGTGTCGCCTTCGGCCTGTTCTTCCTGCTTGGCGGCCAGCTGTTCATCCAGCTGCAGACCGACATTCCCGAGGTACGCCAGACCGCGCTGACCTACCTGCCCTATCTGGCGGCATTGCCGCTGATCGCGGTCTGGAGCTATCTGCTTGACGGGCTGTTCATCGGCGCCACCCGCGCGCGGGAAATGCGCAACAGCATGCTCCTGGCGGTAGGTCTGACGCTGCCGCTGGGCTGGCTACTGCAGGGGCTTGGCAATCACGGCTTGTGGCTGGCATTTCTGAGCTTCATGCTGATGCGCGGCGTCTGCCTGGGTGTGCTCGCTCAGCGCCTGCAGCGCCGCGGAGCCTGGTTTACCATGGGCGCGCCAAGCACCACACACTCCGAGGGACACTGAACATGGCGTACGCCATCGCCGCCTATCTGCATTTTCTGGCGATATTCCTGCTCTTTGCCCTGTTGCTGCTGGAGCACCAGCTGTTCCGTCAGCCGCTGACGCTGGAGCGCGCGCGCAGCCTGTTTCGCATCGACATCGCCTTCGGCATCACCGCGGCGGCGGTACTGGCCAGCGGAGCCACCCGGGCAATCCTCTATGGCAAAGGCCTGGACCATTACCTGAAGAACAGCCTGTTCCACGCCAAGGTCGGCCTGTTCGTGGTAGTCGCGGTACTGTCCATCTATCCCACCCTGACCTTCCTGCGCTGGCGCCCGGCCTTGTCCGCAGGCCAGACACCGATCATGTCGAACAGCAGCGCCAGGTGGGTCAAGCTGACCATTCGCCTGGAGCTGCTACTGCTCTTACTGATCCCGTTGCTGGCCGCGCTGATGGCGCGCGGCTTTGGCGTCATGCCCGGCTGACGCCGGGCTGGTCGATTAGGGCGTCAGATAGGAAGAGCGCGTCAGCCCCAAACGCAAAGCATCGATGTACTGGGTGCGCTCCTTGGCGCTCAGCTTGGCGCTGGCAACCTTGTCGCGGTAGTAGGTCATCAGCTCCTCGGGCGACAGGTGCACATAGCGCAGCATGTCCTCGATGGTGTCGTGGGTCTCGATGCCGGCGTGGTAGTAGCTGCCGTCCTCACGCTGATAGACGTTCACCGAGTCGGTATCGCCGAACAGGTTGTGCATGTCGCCAAGAATTTCCTGGTAAGCGCCCACCAGGAACACGCCGAGGAAGTACTCTTCGCCAGGCGCGACCTCATGCACCGGCATGCTGCTTTCGATGCTCTGCTCGTCGACGTAGTGCTTGATCTTGCCGTCCGAATCGCAGGTCAGGTCCTGCAGCACCGCGCGCCGCACCGGCTCCTCGCTCAGCCGCTGCAGCGGTACGATCGGCAGGATCTGGTCGATCGCCCAGGTGTCCGGCAGACTCTGGAACACCGAGAAATTGCAGATGTACTTGTCCGCCAGCTTGTCGTTGAGCTCGTCGAGCACTGCCCGATGGGAACGCTGACGAGCCTTGAGCTGGTTATACAGGCGACGGCAGATGGCGAAGTAGCTCTGCTCGGCCAGCGCCTTCTGCGCCAGGGTCAGCTTGCCGGACGCGTACTGCGCGCTGGACTCGCTCATGTAGTGGGTGGCGCGCCAGTAGGTTTCGGTGACCATTTCCGGGTCGGTCGGTCCGAGCAGATCGGCCAGCGACTGCACGATCTCCGGCAGTTCGTCGTAGTTTTCGATCACCGGCAGCTCGTCGTTGTGCCGCTCGACATCAGTGACCTGCATGACCAGCACCGCATGATGCGCGGTCATCGCCCGTCCGCTTTCGGAGAAGATGTTCGGGTGCGGCAGGCCCTGTGCCTCGCAGAACTCCTTGAGCATGCCGACCACGGTACCGGCGTATTCGTCGATGTCGTAGTTGATCGAGCTAGCATTGCGCGAGTGGGTACCGTCGTAATCGACGCCCAGACCGCCGCCAACATCAATGTAATCCACCGGCAGGTTCAGCGCGCGCAGCTCTGCGTAGTAACGGATCGCCTCACGGAAGCCCTGACGGTAGTCGGCCAGATTGGCGATCTGCGAACCCATGTGGAAGTGCAGCAAGCGGATGCCCTGATCCATTTCCGCCGCACGAAAGCGTTCGATCACCGAGAGCAGCTGCGCCGCAGACAAGCCGAACTTCGACCGCTCGCCACCGGTGTCGGCCCACTTGGACGATGCCAGCGACGACAGGCGCACACGCAGACCGACCTGCGGCGTCAGCTTGAGCTCGTTGGCCTCCTCGATCACCAGTCCGACCTCCGACTCCTTCTCGATGACGATGAATACCTTGTGTCCGAGCTTCTGGCCCATCAGTGCCAGGCGGATGAACTCGCGGTCCTTGTAGCCGTTACAGACGATGGTGCCGCCCTTGGGGGCGAGCGCCAGCACGGCCATCAGCTCGGGCTTGGAGCCCGCCTCCAGGCCGATGGAAACGTTCTGCGTGGCGATGATGTTTTCCACCACCGCTTCCTGCTGGTTGACCTTGATCGGGTAAAGCGCGGTGTACTTACCTGCGTATTCCATGCGCTCGATGTTGGCATCGAAGGCACCGGTCAGACGCCGCACGCGGTCCTGCAGAATGCCGGGGAAACGCACCAGCAACGGCAGCGACAGCCCCGCTTCTCGCAGCTGCTCGATCAGGCCGTTGAACTCGATCGGCTCGCCGCTCGGTCCTTGCGGGCGTACCTCGACATTGCCCTCGTCGCTGATCGCGAAATACCCTGCGCCCCAGTGGCGAATGCCGTAGATACTGCGGCTGTCGGCAGCGGTCCACTGGCTACCGTCGTCTTTACGTGTACGTCGTACAGGCATCGAGGCCTCCCGGAAGAAATTGACTATTTCGCAGCGAGCAGAGGCTCCCGGCGAAGGCTATGCGGCTTCGACAGCCGATATGCAGAAAATGGTGAAAATTGGCGGAGGTGTCACATGGGCGCTCAGCCACCGGACTTCTTGGCCTTGAAGCCACGTTTGCTCAGCTCGTCGATCAGCAGCTGAACGTGATCGCCCTGGATCTCGATGACGTCGTCCTTCAGCGCGCCGCCCGTGCCGCAGCGGCGTTTCAGCGCGCTGGCGAGCTCCTTGAGCTCGGTCTCGGGCAAGGGAACGCCACTGATGGTTGTCACCGTCTTGCCGCCCCGCCCCTTGCTCTCGCGGCGCACCCGCGCAATGCCATCGCCTTCGGGCAAAACGCTCTGTTTGCAGATGCAACTACCCAACGGTTGACTGCACTCAGGACAATGCCGACCGGCATCGGTGGAATAGACCAGACCGCTCAGGCCGGCCAGGGAAGTGGTTTTCTTCGCCACACAAACCTCACTCGCCAATCTGGCTCTGCCTGGCAGAGCCGAAGTGCCGGCTAATTTACCAGCAATGCGAGTTGGTAGCAGAACAGAGTCCGGGCGACGCATATGAAACCCGGACTGCTCGTGAAACCGGAGTACCGCGAAGGGCCGATCAGCTCTTCTGATCGGCGATACGCCCGGCCGGTGCATAGGGCGATGGATCCACGATTGGCGCCTGCCCAAGCATCAGGTCGACCAGCAGCTGACACGACGCTGGCGCCAGCACCAACCCGTTGCGGAAGTGCCCGCAGTTCAGCCACAGCCCGTCGAAGCCGCTCACCGGTCCTATATAAGGCACGCCATCCGGCGAACCCGGCCGCAGCCCTGCCCAGTGTTTGACCACTTGCGCGTCGGCCAGCGCCGGTAGCAGCTCGATCGCTGTTGCCCTCAGGCTTTCCAGCGCGTCTTCGGTCGGCGTCTTGTCGAAGCCGACATCTTCCAGGGTGCTACCAACCAGGATGTGGCCATCGCGCCGCGGAATCGCATAGCGCCGCTTGGCCAGCACCATGCTCGGCAAGAAGTCCTCGGCGCACTTGAAGAGAATCATCTGCCCTTTCATCGGCTTGACCGGAATCTCCAGCCCCAGCGTCGCCAGCAGCTGTGCACTCCAGGCGCCGGCCGCCACTACAACCTGATCCGCCCGCATCTCGCCCTGCGCCGTCTGCACGCCCACGATGCGCGTACCGTCGCGCAGGAAACCTTTCACCGGGCACTGCTCAATCACATTCACATTCGGCAGCTGCCGCAGCGCTTCGCGCAGCGCACGGAGCAGGCGGGGATTACGGACATTAGCGACACCCTCCATGTAAACGGCGCGCTTGTAACTCTCACCCAGCGATGGCACAGCCTGGCGCACGGTCTCCATCGATACCGAGGTGAGTGGCCGACCATAACGCTCAGCCCAACTCAGCGCCTCCGCCTCGTCATGCAGGTCCAGCCAATAGAGGCCCGTCACATGCACCTCGGGGTCCACCCCCGTCTCGCTCAGCAGCCGTTCACCCAGCTGCGGATAGAAATCCTGCGACCAGTGCGCCAGCGCAGTGACCGCCGGGCTGTAGCGCCACGGATACAACGGCGAAACAATCCCGCCACCGGCCCACGAGGCTTCGCTGCCAACAGCACCGGACTCCAGCAATGACACTGCCTTGCCTGCCTCTGCCAGTCGATAGGCAGACAGCAGCCCGATGACACCGCCGCCGACAACGATCACTTCTTGATTCACACGTTTCTCCAACCATCTGGTTCACATTTCCGCCAGCCCTCGCTTGGACTGACGGGCAGGCTGCTTTAAAAGAGCCTCTGTGCATCTCGCGTACGCGAGTGAACAAACAGCAGCCAGGACGGCTGAGCATCATACGTGCAAAGGAACCGCACTATGGCGAACCGAAATCAAGGCTTCACGTTTATCGAGCTGATTGTCACGCTTACTGTACTTGCCATATCAATTGCCGTGGCAGTACCAGCGTTCACCGCAACCCTCGACTCGGTTCGAGAACGGACACTACTGGATCAGCTCCTCGCAGACATCCATTTCGCAAGAAGCACAGCGATCAACAGACGGCGACCGGTAAGTATCTGCACGGGATATGGAACCTGTAGCGGTGAAACAAACTGGAGCGGCCCAGTTTTTATATTTGATGATCTCAATGGAAACGGGGCACTTGACGATGGCGATTCTCCGCTTCGGGCTTCAATGATCGGTAGTAACTATCAATGGAGTTGGAGCAACTTTCGTAAGCAACCCCACCTAACTTTCAAGCCCGACGGCACGACTCATAGCCTCAATGGCTCCTTCGTTCTCTGTCGTCGAGGCATGGCCCTAAAGAAGGTTGTGATCAACATCACAGGCAGAGTGAAACTTGAATCACCCAACGCCACTGACCGCTGCGGCTGACATGCCGCACAACCGTCGAAACCGACCGAACGTCCGGGGGGAATGGGAAGCGTAGCGGCAAATCCGGATGATTCGATAACCCCAAAATCGAGAAAGACCATGCGGCATTTCCGAGGCTTCACCCTTATCGAGCTGATTGTGACGCTAGCGGTTCTAGCCATCCTGCTGGCTATCGCAGCGCCTTCATTCCAGAGCACGATACAAAGCAATCGCACACAGACGATTACCAATGACCTTACCAGCGCGTTGCAGTTAGCTCGCTCCGAAGCCGTCAAACGCGGAGCAAAGGTGGATATCTGCCGACGCAACGGCGAAGTCTGCGCAAATGCCGCCGACTGGGGCAATGGTTGGCTGGTGCAAGTAAAAGGCGGTGCCGTGCTCCGCGTCTGGGACGCAGTTGGCGGCCAGGACACCGTTACCGGCCCCAACGAGACACTTACCTACCGGCCAAACGGTTTGCTGACCAAAGTGAACGATGCTGCCCACACGACTTTCACTGTGGCATTTGCCAACTGCTCCGGCAAAACGCAGTACACGGTAACCCTCACGGCGACCGGACGAGTCACGAGCACAAAAGGGACGTGCCCATGAAACAAGGCTTAAAGATGACCGATCACCAGCGAGGCGCGACCCTCATTGAGGTACTTGTCGCCATGCTGATCTTGTCTGTGGGGCTGCTAGGGCTGGCGAGCATGCAAATGACCGCTTTGCAGAGCAACCAGAGCGCCTATTACCGCTCGCAAGCTACGGTACTGGCTTACGACATCATCGACCGCATGCGGGCAAATCGCGCCGATGCACTCAATGGCGTTTATGACATCGCCATACAGAATCAAGCCTGCAAACCGGACCTGGCAGCGAGCGGAACACTCGCGAAGCGAGATGTTGCCGAATGGCTGAACTCCATTTCCTGCCTGCTTTCTGCAGATGCCCGCGGCAGCGTCGTACGAGACGGCCGCTTGTTCACCATTTCCATCGAGTGGAATGACAACCGTGGCCGTATCGAAGATGCCGCCGATGACGACCGAGAAACCTTTGTTTACCGGACCCAGCTATGAAGACAGCCCCTCTCAACCGACAGATGGGCCTCTCGCTCATCGAGCTAATGGTCGCCATGCTGATCAGCCTGATTCTGCTGGGCGGTGTATTGCAAGTGTTCTTATCCAGCAAAGACATGTACCGCACCAATACGGCCGTTGCCCGAGTGCAGGAAGCAGGCCGATTTGCAACAGACTTCATCGCTTTCGACATTCGGCAGGCGGGATACAAAGGCGAATGTCTGAGCGACCCCGCCACGCACCTGAAGCTCACCAATGCTAGCGTTGACATCAAGAATGCCTACAGCACAAACCCTGCGATCCAAGGATGGGACAATAGCAAGCCAATCTTTTTTGACCCTGCGGATACCACCCGGGCCAATACTGACTCGTTCATCGTCAAATATGCCGGCGATGGACTGGAGTTCGAAGCAAGCGGTACAAACAACACAACTGCCCAAAGCTTAACCGTCAACGACAGCACTACGGCCTATGCGGGCCAAGTTGTCTTATTGGCAAATTCCACCGGTTGCGACCTGTTTCAGAACACCAACAATCAGAACGCGAGTGCTTTTCAAAAAGCCGGCGGCAACGCCGAGCCTGGCAACATTAATCAAGACTGGAGCCAGTCGTACAATGGCCGTATGACGGCACATGTTCTTCGCAGCCACACATATTTCATACGCGACAATGCTGGACGCCTTCCGTCTCTCTGGCGTCGTGTGCTCAGCCCTAAGCCGGTTATGGAGGAGTTGGTTGAGGGCGTTATCGATATGCAAATTACGTACGGCATCGACAAGGATGGCGATCGTTTAGCAGATCAATATGTAAAGGCGGGAACCAATAATCTAGTTGCTAGCGGGGTGGGTGACTGGAATAAAGTTGTGTCAGCGCGGATATCCGTACTCGCGATCAGCCCCGAGATTAATGTTCTGGACGAACCCCAGAAGTTCATTTTCCCCGCCATCATCGGCATCAATCGGGACGACGAATATGCGCACTATGGAAGCGACGGCACGGTGACAATCAAGAATAAACGCGTCGCTCAGGTATACACCGCCACTGTCGCCATTCGGAACCGCCTGCCATGAAGAAAGGATTCGTTGACCATTCACGACAGCGCGGCGCTGTCCTCTTGGTATCTCTGATTATGTTGCTACTGCTGACCATCATTGGCGCGGCGGCGATGCGCGATACCAATCTGCAGGAGCGCATGGCTGGAAATATGCGCGACCACAGTCTGGCCTTTCAGGCAGCCGAAGCGGCATTGCGTTTTGCTGAGCAGGAAGTCAAGACGGACTACGCCAATCTTATCAGCGACACGAAGTATCCCATTAATAACCGAATTGGAAACACATTCGTCCCGCCTACGGTGGTGACGTTCACCGGCTTTACTGGTGGGGTTGCCAGCAAGCCCACCTACACCATTACCCGGCTTCCGCACCCTGGACCACTCGATATGCAGAACATGGTCAATCCGACGACCGCCGGAGGCGACTCGCTCGCCGCAGGAGAGTCACTGATTCTGGACTTCGTTCTAGTACGCATCGAAGCGAATGGCACCGGTGCTAGCCCGGATTCGAAGGTCACCCTTCGTTCTTTGTACTTTGTAGAGGAGTGACATGATGCCGCTCAAGCCCCCCCATATGCCAAAAAACGGATTTAGCACCACGCTGCGGCCGCTGATAGTTGCAAGTCTGACATTAATCTGGACGCTCAGCGCCAGCCATGCTGTAGCAGATGTATCACAAACGCCGTTATTACTCGGCGGCGGCAACGTACCGGGCAATCTTGCCTTGGTACCATCAGTCGAACACCCGACTGTAATCAGCGTGGCTAATCTCGGCACTTACAACAACAACTCTATCTACACTGGTTATTTTGACTCTGGAAAGTGTTATAACTTTATTGAAGAGGATTTTAACCACGTTTTTTTTGGCACCATTTCTAAAGCCAACGGCGGTGGTTACTTTACGCCCGTAACAGAAATGAACAGCGCGCGCGACTGCTCTGGCAACAGCAGCGCAAAATGGAGTGGCAACTATCTGAACTGGGCGACCACCCAGACAATCGATCCATTTCGTAAAGCGCTGACAGGCGGCTACCGTGTGGTTGACACAACCTCAATAACTATTCTTGAGAAGGCCACCCGAGGAAATAGCAGCAATTACTTCGGAAACCGCACGATCGATGCAACAAACTCTAACAAAACAACGCCCTTTGGCAGTGTTTCGCTTACCAGCTCCGTTACCAGCGGCAGTACTGACTTCCAGAAAAACAAAACAGTACGCTTCACATACAGCGGAAGCGACAACAAGACGATAACCAAGCATTTTACCGTAAGGGTAGAGGTTTGCAAAAAAGGTCTCCTAGAAAGCAACTGTACTAAATATGGCGAAAATCTCTGGAAACCGGAAGGCCTGATTCAGCAATATTCAAAGGATATCCGCTACAGTGTATTCAGTTATCTCAATGAAAACGGCAACACACGTAATGGCGGCGTAATGCGAGCCCCACAGGGGTACGTGGGCCAAACAAAGCGCCAGCCGGGCACACCGAACGCGTTACCGAACGAACTCAAAGAGTGGTCGGATGAAACCGGGATTTTCTATGCAAACCCCCAAAACGACAGCATAGGAAATAGCGGAGTCATTAACTACATAAACAAATTTGGCGAACTCACCAACCGCCACAAGTCAAACGATCCTGTAAGCGAACTCTACTATGCTGCGCTTCGTTATTTCCGCTTCGGCAAGGACGGTAACGTTGCGGCATATTCAAATATTACTGACGAATCACAACGAGATAAATTCCCGGTAATCACCGACTGGACAGACCCGATCCAGTACTCTTGCCAAAAGAACGTAATCCTTGGAATTGGCGACGTTAATACCCACGAAGACCGGGATTTACCAGTGACAGGTGATCCACTAAACGTACAAGAGTTCACTCAAAAGGTGTTTGATCTAGAAGGAATCGACAAGAGCGCATCGAGCGAATTTACCGGCCGAGGCAACTCAGCATATATCGCTGGCATGGCCTATTACGCCAACACCACCGACTTGCGTGAAGATCGCGCAGGAAAGCAGACGATATCCACCCACTGGGTCGACGTAAGGGAAGGCGAGACACTTTTGGAGAAAGCGAGAAACCAATACTGGCTCGCGGCAAAGTATGGCGGATTTCAGGTCCCCAATGATTACAAGTTCGGCGGCACCATTGACCAAGCCTGGTGGTGGACCAATGGTGAGACACTCAGCCCCACAAACGACAAGCGTCCGGACAACTTCTATGTTGCGAGTGACGCAACCCGCATGGTGGAAAGCTTGAAAACAGCTTTTGCCAAAATCGCTAACAACGTGCGCAGCACCACCGCAGCCCTTTCCACGAACTCTACCAAGCTCGAAACCGGCACAGTGGTTTTCCAATCGATGCTCGACAGCGCCGACTGGAGCGGCAATCTGCTAGCCAAGGCGGTAGACAGCGACGGAAAAGTTAGCGCAACCCCTAGCTGGCGGGCTGCTGAAAAGCTTGACGGACTAACCAACGATCAGATGTCGGATCGCAAGATATTCACCTCTCTACCGCCAACTGCCGACGCAACATCGGGCGCGCTGCGGTCCACTACAGGCCGACCATTTCTCTGGGCGCAGTTGAACTCAGCCCAGCAAGAGGCACTTAGGAGAACTGCCGGGGAATCATTGACTACTGAGACCGTCGGCCAGAATCGTCTTGCCTTCATCCGCGGTGATCGCCGCATGGAGCGCACCGACGCGGCACCCAACAACCCGTTCCGGCAGCGTGGTAGTCGTCTTGGCGATATCGCGAACTCGGACCCGCAGTTCATTCACAAGCAGAACTTCGGTTATTCGCAACTGCCAGAAAGCGCAGGTTTCACCGCGGCTGCAAAGAGCGCCTACACCACCTTCCGCGCCTCCCCCAGCTACCAAAGCCGCCCGCCACTGGTCGTGGTAGGCGCGAACGACGGAATGCTGCATGGATTCGACGCTAGTTTGGGCACCAATGGGGGCAAGGAGCTGTTTGCCTACATACCGAACGATCTGATCGATGAACTCCATGAGCTTACCGACCCTACTTATTCGCACCGCTACTATGTCGATGGCACCCCGCGCATCGGCGATGCGTGGGTTGGCAACGCCTGGAAAACCTTGGTCATAGGCTCATCTGGAGCAGGGGGTCGCAGCATCTTTGCTCTTGACATTTCTAATCCTAGTGATACGTCCGCAAGCAGCGTTCTCTGGGAGTTCACCCACCCCGAAATGGGCTACACGCTCGGACGGCCCAGCCTGGTTCCGCTCTATAACGGCAAGTTTGGCGTGGTGGTTACTAGCGGCTACGCTCGCCCCACCAGCACGACGAGTGGCTATGTATGGATTCTTGACGCCGCTGACGGCAGCGTCTTGAAGCGCTTCGAACTACCCAACAGCGGCGATCTGGGCTCGCCCTTGGTCGTTGACCTCGACAATGACCGCGTCGCCGATCGAATTTACGTTGCTGATACCAACGGCAATGTCTGGCGGCTGGACACGAATAACACGAGCATCGGCAATTGGGACGCCCCTGCCAGCTTGAAATCAGGAGGCAGCATCGCCCCGCTGTTCATTGCAAAAGACAGCACTGGTGTTCGCCAGCCAATCACGGCTCCGCTGGATGCGGCCTATACCAAGGATCGTAAGATCATGCTGGTATTTGGAACGGGCAGCTTCTACAAGACAACCGATAACGAAATACCCGAATCCCCTCAGGTCCAATCGTTCTACGGCATCATCGATGGCGGAACGCCAATCGATGGGCGCAGCAAGCTGCTCGAGCAGGAAATCCTCAAGGAGGTTTCAGGTAGCAAGCTTAATGCCCGCGCTATCAGCCAGAACACTCTCGAGACTGGACATCTGGGTTGGTATCTGGACCTGCAATGGAAGAAGTCGAATAACGGGCCAGGGCCTCAGGGTGAACGCGTTATTTCGCAAGCCCAGCTAGGCGGCAACCGAGTAACGTTCAGCACCCTGATCCCGTCTGCCGATCCCTGCGATGCTGGTGGCACAAGCTGGATCATGAGCCTGGACCTGGCTACCGGTAGCCGGCTGGTCTACTCCTATTTCGATTACAACGGGGATGGGAAAATCGATGAAAACGATTACATCGCACTTGATGACGGCACAAAGGTTCCGGTAAGCGGAGTAGCAGACCCAAATGAGGGTGCAGTGAAGGGCAACATCAGCCTTAACGACCAGAAGAAGGGAAAACGTTATCTGTGTTATGCCAGCTCGGCGTCCAGTACGGGCTCTGATGGCGTAACCCCGGTTTGCATCGAGGTCATGGGAGACAACAGCGATTCGAACCGCCTGTCGTGGCATGAAGTGAGGAACAATCTTTGAAAACTTTTCGAGCTGACCGGATATTGAACCGAGGCTTCACTCTGATTGAGCTAATGATCGTAGTAGCGATCATCGGCATCATCGCGGCCATTGCCTACCCCAATTATCAGGAGTATGTCCGTAGCGCTAAGCGAGCCGATGCTGAAACGGCACTCATGGAGCTGGGGCACTTCATGGAGCGCTACTACACGGCCAACGGCAAGTATTTAAAAGCCGACGGCAGTGCACCGGCTCTGCCATTTACCGAAGCTCCCAAAGATGGCTCAACCAAGGTTTACACGCTCGGATTTGCCGCCGGCAATCCCACTGCATCTAAATATGTTCTGCAGGCGGTGCCGAAAGGGAGCATGGCAAACGACAAGTGTGGAACCTTGACGCTATCCAACACTGGCGCGAAGGGGCAGAAGGCGGGAATGACCGTAGCTGAATGCTGGAAACGCTAAACGGCTGGAACGAAAACGCCCGGCGATGCCGGGCGTTTTCATTTGCGAGGCTATCAGACAGCCTTTAACCGCAACTCTTTCGGCATCGAGAACGTCACGTTCTCCGGCCGCCCTTCCAGCTCATCCATGCCAGTGGCGCCCCACTCCTTCAGCTGCTCGATCACTCCACGCACGAGCACCTCAGGTGCTGATGCGCCGGCAGTGATGCCGATGCGCTCGATGTTCTCGAACCATTCGCGCTTGAGGTCTTCGGCGCCGTCGATGAGATAAGCCGGCGTGTTCATGCGCTCTGCCAGTTCACGCAGACGGTTTGAATTGGAACTGTTGGGGCTGCCGACCACCAGCACCACATCGCATTCATCGGCCAGTTGCTTCACCGCATCCTGGCGATTCTGCGTGGCGTAGCAGATGTCGTCCTTACGCGGACCACCAATGCTTGGAAATTTGCTGCGCAGCGCGTCGATGACGCGACTGGTGTCATCCATGGACAACGTGGTCTGGGTGACGAATGCCAGGGCCTCGGGGTTGCGCACCTGCAGCTGGGCGACATCCTCTTCATCCTCGACCAGGTAGATCGCGCCGCCATTGCGCGCGTTGTACTGCCCCATGGTGCCTTCGACTTCCGGGTGGCCCTGGTGGCCGATGAGGATGCACTCGCGCCCTTCACGACTGTACTTGGCCACTTCCAGATGCACCTTCGTCACCAGCGGACAGGTGGCGTCGAACACCTTCAGGCCGCGCTTCTCCGCTTCCTGCCGCACGGCCTGTGAAACGCCATGGGCGCTGAAGATGACGATGACGTTGTCCGGCACCTGATCCAGCTCCTCGACGAAGATCGCACCACGGGCACGCAGGTCTTCCACGACGAACTTGTTATGCACAACCTCATGCCGCACATAGATCGGAGGACCGAAGACTTCCAGAGCCCGGTTGACGATTTCAATGGCGCGATCTACACCCGCGCAGAAGCCGCGAGGGTTGGCGAGTTTGATTTGCATGATGGGTCTCGACACGCGAAGGCTTGATGACGGGAGAGTGTAACGCGATACGTGCGGGCATTTCTCGGATGCCCTTTCGCCAGCCGGCGGAAGCGAATGCTCCACCGGCTGCGAGCCGGTTACACCGGTTTGACGTCGATGATCTCGACTTCGAACGTCAGGGTCTTGCCGGCCAGAGGATGATTGAAGTCGACGGTGACCTGATTGTCATCGAAGGCTTTCACTACGCCTGGCAGCTCAGTGCGGGCAGCATCCTGGAAGCTCACCATCAACCCCTCCGACAGCTCCATTCCTTCGAACTGGCTGCGCGGCATGACCTGCACGTTCTGCGGGTTGACCTGGCCGAAGCCCTGCTCCGGCGCAATCTGCAGGGTGCGCTTGTCACCTGTCTTGAGTCCGTAGAGTTGCTGCTCGAAGCCTGGCAGCAGGTTGCCGTCACCCACCTTGAAGGTGGCTGGCTTCTTGTCGAACGTGCTGTCGACCAGCTCGCCCGTTTCCAGGCCAAGCGCGAAATGCAGGGTGACTTCCTTGTCCGGCCCAATGCGCTGTTCAGTCATGTGCAGCTTCTCCGGTCTTGTTGCTCTTGAACATGTCCAGCGCCAGCATGACGGCACCGACGGTGATGGCGCTATCGGCGATATTGAACGCGGGGAAATACCAGCGGTTCTGCCAATGCACCAGAATGAAATCGACCACGTGACCAAGCACCACGCGGTCGTAGAGATTACCAATGGCGCCGCCCAGCACCAGCGCCAGCGCGACGGCCAACCAGGTTTCGCTCGGTTTCAGACGCTTGAGCCACACAACCAGCACAGCACTCACACCAATCGCAATCACTGCAAACAGCCAGCGCTGCCAACCGCTGTGATCGGCCAGGAAGCTGAATGCCGCGCCGGTGTTGTAGGCCAGTGTCCAGGCGAAATAGCCCGGAATCACGTCGACCTTCTGGTACAGGCTGAAATTGGCTTCGAAGTAATGCTTGGTAGCTTGATCAAGGGCGATCACCAGCACACTGAGCCACAGCCAGGCGAGCCTGCCGAAACGCGCACTCATTGTGCAGCCTCCGGCTTGCTGATCGTCCGGCGGGTATCACGCATAGTGGCGGACCTCACCTGCGCCTTCGATATTCTCCACGCAGCGACCGCAGATCTCCGGATGCTCGGCATGCGAACCGACATCCGGGAGATGATGCCAGCAGCGACCACACTTGCTGTGCCCGGTCTTCTTGACCACCAGCTTGAGGCCGACCAATTCGCTCTCCACGGCCTCGGCTGGCGCCTGAGTCAGCGGAGCGATATCGACGGCAGAGGTGATCAGCACGAAGCGCAGCTCGTTGCCCAGCTTGGCCAACTCAGCAGCCAGCGCGTCTTCTGCATATAGCGTGACTTCCGCCTGCAGGTTGCCGCCAATGGTCTTGGCCGCACGCTGGTTTTCCAGTTCCTTGTTCACCGCGGTCTTGACCGCCATGACCTTGTCCCAGAAGGCGCGATCCAGCTCGGCGTCCTGTGGCAGCTCGGTCAGGCCGGTGTACCAGGTGTTGAGCATCACCGACTCATTACGCTCGCCCGGCAGGTACTGCCAGATTTCCTCGGCAGTAAACGCCAGGATCGGCGCGATCCAGCGCACCAGCGCTTCGGCGATGTGATACAGCGCGGTCTGGCAGGAGCGACGTGGCAGGCTGTCGGCACCAGTGGTGTACTGGCGGTCCTTGATGATGTCGAGGTAGAAGCCGCCCAGCTCCTGCACGCAGAAGTTGTGCACCTTCTGGTAGACGTTCCAGAAGCGATAGGTCGTATAGGCCTCTTCGATTTCCTGCTGCAGCAGCAGTGCGCGGTCGATGGCCCAGCGGTCCAGGGCGATCAGCTGATCGTTCGGCAGCATGTGCTGCGCGGGATCGAAGCCGTCGAGATTGGAAAGCAGGAAGCGTGCGGTGTTGCGGATACGCCGGTAGGCATCGGCGCTGCGCTGCAGGATCTGCTTGGAAACCGCCATCTCGCCGGAATAGTCGGTGGCCGAGACCCATAGACGCAGGATATCGGCGCCCATGCTGTCGGTGATTTCCTGCGGCGCGATCACGTTGCCGAGCGACTTGGACATCTTGCGACCATTCTCGTCCACGGTGAAACCATGGGTGAGCAGCCCCTTGTACGGTGCATGACCGTCGATGGCGGCGCCGGTCAGCAGCGAGGAATGGAACCAGCCGCGATGCTGGTCGGACCCTTCCAGATAGAGATCGGCACGCGGGCCGCTTTCGTGGCCCATGGGGTGCGAGCCGCGCATCACATGCCAATGGGTGGTGCCGGAATCGAACCAGACATCGAGGGTGTCGGTGATCTTTTCGTACTGTGCAGCTTCCTCGCCGAGCAACTCGGCTGCGTCGAGCTTCGACCAGGCCTCGATGCCGCCTTGCTCGACACGCTGCGCCACTTGCTCCATCAGCTCGACGGTACGTGGGTGCAGCTCACCGCTTTCCTTGTGCAGGAAGAACGGGATCGGCACGCCCCAGGTCCGCTGGCGCGAGATGCACCAGTCCGGGCGCCCGGCGATCATGCCGTGCAGGCGCGCCTGGCCCCAGGCAGGGACGAACTCGGTCTGCTCGATGGCGTCCAGCGCGCGGCGGCGCAGCGAGCTGCCGTCGTGAGCGACCTTGTCCATACCGACGAACCACTGCGCCGTGGCGCGGTAGATCAACGGCGTCTTGTGCCGCCAGCAGTGCATGTAGCTGTGCTGGATCGACTCGTGCTTGAGCAGCGCGCCGACTTCGGCGAGCTTTTCGACGATCGCCGGGTTGGCCTTCCAGATGAACTGGCCGCCAAAGAACGGCAGGTCCGAGACGTAGACACCGTTGCTCTGCACCGGGCCGAGAATGTCGTCATTCTCCATGCCGTAGTGCTTGCAGGAGCGGAAGTCGTCCTCGCCGTAGGCCGGCGCAGAATGGACGATACCGGTACCGGCACCGGTTTCCACGTAGTCGGCCAGGTAGACCGGGGCGAAGCGCTCGTAGAACGGATGGCGGAAGCGGATCAGCTCCAACGCCTTGCCTTCGCAACGGGCGATGATTTCACCGGCCAGGCCGTAGCGCTGCAGGCAGGACTCGACCAGTTCCTCGGCCAGCAGCAGCAGGCGCTCGCCGGTGTCGACCAGCGCATAGACGAACTCGGGATGGACGTTGAGCGCCTGGTTGGCCGGAATGGTCCAGGGCGTGGTGGTCCAGATCACGATGCTGGCAGGCTTGGCCAGATTGGGCAGACCGAACGCAGCAGCCAGCTTGTCGGCATCTTCGACCTCGAAGGCGACGTCGATGGCATCGGATTTCTTGTCCTGATACTCGACCTCGGCCTCCGCCAGCGCCGAACCGCAGTCGAAGCACCAGTTCACCGGCTTCAGGCCCTTGAAGACGAAGCCGCCTTCGACCAGTTTGGCCAGGGCGCGGATTTCCCCCGCTTCGTTGGCAAAGTCCATGGTCTTGTACGGGTTGTCCCAGTCACCCAGGACGCCGAGGCGGATGAAATCGGCCTTCTGCCCTTCGATCTGCTCGGCGGCATAGGCACGGCAGCGCTCGCGGGTCAGATCGGCCGGCTGGTTCTTGCCGAAGGTGGTCTCGACCTTGTGCTCGATCGGCAGACCGTGGCAGTCCCAGCCCGGCACATAGGGCGCATCGAAACCAGACAGGGTGCGTGAGCGGACGATCATGTCCTTGATCACCTTGTTCACCGCGTGGCCAATGTGAATATTGCCGTTAGCATACGGCGGGCCATCGTGCAGGACGAACTTCGGGCGACCTTCGCCGATCTGCCGCAGCTTCCGGTACAGGTCAATGCTGTTCCAGCGCTGCAGAATCTCCGGCTCGCGCTGTGGCAGACCGGCCTTCATCGGAAATGCCGTGGACGGCAGATTGAGGGTCGCTTTGTAATCGGTCATTTCAGTCCTGACTCGTCATGAGGGGTGAAGCCCGCCAGTATTCGCGGGCAGCGGCGATGTCGGCTTCGATCGCCGTCTTGAGCGCCTCCAACGAGGCGAAACGCTGCTCGTCGCGCAGCTTGCGATGAAAGGTGACCTGCACCAGACGCCCATACAGGTCGCCCTGATAATCGAGCAGGTGCACTTCCAGATGTGGTTTACCGTCACTCTCGACCGTCGGGCGCATGCCGATGTTGGCAACACCGGCAAGCGACTTGCCGTCCAGTTCGAAACTGACCAAGAACACGCCACTCAGCGGCGTGTTGCGACGCTTGAGCTGGACATTGGCGGTCGGCGCGCCGAGCTGCCGGCCCAGTTTTTGTCCATGCATGACTCGGCCGGTGATACCGAACGGCCTGCCGAGCAGCGCTTCGGCGCAGGCCAGGTCACCCTCGGCCAGCACCTGACGCAGCCGCGTGCTACTGACCCGCTCGCCGTCCACCTCGATGGTGGTAGCGGCCTCGACCGAGAAGCCTTCGGCCGCGCCAGCCTTGAGCAGGAAGTCGAAATCGCCGGCGCGGTCACAGCCAAAACGGAAATCATCACCCACTTCCAGGTGCTGTACACCCAGGCCTTCCACCAGCGTGGCGTGGACGAATTCAGCGGCACTCAGCTCGCGCAGGCGGCGATTGAAGGCCAGGCACAACACCAGATCGACGCCCTGCTCGCTCAACAGCTGCAGTTTTTCACGCAAGCGGGTGAGCCGTGCCGGCGCCTTGTCCGGAGAAAAGAACTCTCGCGGTTGCGGCTCGAAGATCACTACGCAGCTGGGCAGCCCCATTTCAGCCGCACGCTCGCGCAGCCGCGCCAGGATGGCCTGATGCCCCCGGTGCACGCCGTCGAAATTGCCGATGGTGGCGACGCAGCCCCGATGCCGGGGTCGCAGATTGTGAAGGCCTCGAACCAGCTGCATACCGCACTTCTTGCTTGAAAAGTGGCCGATTATACGCACGTGCCGAGCATCCCGGACAGGTTTGCTCCGCCCGCAAATCATCGATCAGTGCCGTAAATGCCGCGGCCGCAGCCCGGTCAACAGCAGTCCACCGGCAAACGCCGCCAGCCCTGCGCAAACGAGAATCCCCAACCGCAGCGCCCGCTCCTGCCAACCCCAGGAAAACCACTCTTGCGCCGGCACGTTAAGCCACCAGACCACCGCCACCATTGCGGCGCACGCAGCCGCCAGGCGCAGCCCGAACGACCACCAGCCCGGCGCAGGACGATAGACACCGACCTTGTACAAGCCCCAGAACAGCAGCACTGCGTTGAGCATCGAGGATAGCGATGTAGCCAGTGCCAACCCCACGTGCTGCAAGGGCCAGATCAGAATCAGATTCATCACCATGTTGGCGACCATGCAGATGACCGCGACACGCACCGGCGTCTTGAGGTCCTGACGAGCAAAGAACCCCGGCGCCAGTACCTTGATCAGCATGAACGCCAGCACACCCAGCGAATAGGCCTGCAGCGCCCTGGCCGATTGCACCACCGCCTCCTCGCTCATGGCGCCGTAATAGAACAGGCTGGCGATCATTGGCTCGGCAAGAATACCCAGCGCCAGCGCTGCCGGAACGCCCACCAGCAACACCATGCGCAAGGCCCAATCGAGCGTCGCGGAGAACGCCTTCGGGTCCTCTCCGGCATGCTGGCGCGACAGGCTCGGCAGGATCACCGTGCCGATGGCAATACCGAATGCCCCCAACGGCAACTCGGACAGGCGGTCGGCGTAATACAACCAGGAGACACTGCCGGTCTGCAGAAATGACGCCAACACCGTATCGAGCAGCAGATTGATCTGACTGACCGAGACACCGAACAGCGCCGGCACCATCAGCAGCATGATGCGCCGCACCCCTTCATCGCCCCGCTTGACCCTTGGCCGCGGCAGCAGGCCAAGCTTGGCAACGTACGGCAGCTGGAAGGCCAGCTGGGCGAAACCAGCAATGAACACGCCCCAGGCAAGCGCCATGATCGGCTGATCGAAATAGGGCGTGAGAAACACCGCCGACGCAATCATGCAGACATTGAGCAACACTGGCGTGAAGCCAGGCACCGCGAAATGCCCATAGCTGTTGAGCACGCCGGAGGTGAATGCCGTCAGCGAAATCAGCATCAGATAGGGAAAGGTAATCCGCAGCAGCTCGCCAGCCAGCTGCATCTTCGCCGGATCGTCATGGAAGCCCGGCGCGAAGACCATCACAACATAGGGCGCAAACAGCACGCCGAGCGCGGTCAGCCCGGCAAGAATGAGGCCGAGCATGCCGGCAGTGCGATCGACCAATTGCTTGACGTCAGCCAACGTACGCTTGGTGCGATATTCCGAAAGCACCGGCACGAAGGCTTGGGCAAAGGCACCCTCGGCAAACAGCCGACGCAGGAAGTTAGGAATCTTGAACGCAATGAAGAAGGCGTCGGCGGCAGCGCCTGAACCGAAGTAGCTGGCGACAACCATATCGCGTACCATGCCCAGCACGCGTGACAGCAGGGTCATGACACTGACCACCGCGCTGGAACGCAACAATCCGCCCTTGCCGGTTTTTTCGGACATTTGTCTTCCTAGAATTGCAGCGAGATTGATCGACCGAGCGCTCAGCGCCGGCCGGATCGATGGCCAGTTACGACATGAAAAGAGGCGGCGAGTTTAGCCGCAGCCCTTCTGTCCGACCAGCTTCTCAAGCCATTCGACCGGGCTTGACAAGCGCCCTTCGCGTCGGCATGATTCGCGGCCTTATTTGCTTGCAATCCCCCCAGTTTTCGAGGAGTTCGACGGTGGCCAACAGCCCTTCCGCCAAAAAACGCGCAATTCAGGCTGAGAAGCGTCGCAGCCACAATGCCAGCTTGCGCTCCATGGTTCGTACCTACATCAAGAATGTGGTCAAGGCCATCGACGCCAAAGACCTGGACAAGGCTCGCACAGCCTACACCGCTGCTGTGCCGGTCATTGACCGCATGGCCGACAAAGGCATCATCCACAAGAACAAAGCTGCTCGTCACAAGAGCCGCCTGAACGGTCACATCAAGGCCCTCGGCGAAGCTGCTGCAGCCTAACTGCAGGTTCTTGAAAAAAACCGGCCTAGCGCCGGTTTTTTTATGCCCTTTTTTTGCCCCAACGGACGAGACAGATGCCGATTATGGCGCGACCGGCCAGGGCAGAATCGGAATAGCCGTCACCGCGTTCTGCGGACTCCCCTCGATGATGCGATCGCTGTAGACCAGATAAACCAGCGTATTGCGCGACTCATCGAAGAAGCGCACCACCTGCATGGTCTTGAATACCAGCGATGTGCGCTCCCTGAAGACCACATCTCCATCCTTGAGCTTGCCATTGATGCGAATCGGGCCGACCTGGCGGCAGGCGATGGAGGCTTCCGCCCGATCCTCGGCAAGCCCCAACCCACCCTTGATACCACCTGTCTTGGCGCGCGACAGATAACAGGTCACCCCATCGACCAAGGGATCGTCGAACGCCTCGACGACGATCTTGTGATTCGGCCCGAGCCATTTGAAGACCGTATCCACCTCACCGATTTTCTCCGCCGACGCCAACGAAGGAACAGCCAACCCAAAAGCCAGCGCAATAGTGGCTAGACGCATGCTCACCTCAGACCAGAATCATGTTGTCGCGATGAATAAGTTCCGGCTCATCAACATATCCAAGCAGCTTTTCGATCTCATCTGATGGCCGCCCGAGAATGCGCTGCGCCTCGGCCGCACTGTAGTTCACCAGACCGCGCGCTACTTCCGCACCCTGCGGTCCGACACAGACCACCATCTCGCCACGACGGAATGCACCCTGCACAGCGCGCACACCGACAGGCAGCAGACTGCGATTGCCTTGACGCAAGGCATGCACGGCACCGTCATCCAGCGTCAGCGTGCCACGCGTTTGCAGATGCCCAGCCAGCCATTGCTTGCGGGCCGCATGGCGGCTGCACTCCGGCGCCAGCAGCGTACCCAAGCGCTCGCCCGCCTTGAGACGCGCCAGCACCTGCTCAATGCGGCCACCGACAATCACCGTATGTGCGCCGGAACGCGCAGCAAGGCGCGCCGCGCGCAGCTTGGTCTGCATACCACCGCGCCCCAGCGCACCACCCGTACCGCCAGCTACCGCATCCAGCGCCGGGTCGTCAGCGCGCGCCTCGCTGATCAGATTGGCTTGAGGATTGAAACGAGGGTCGGCGTCGAACATGCCATCACGGTCGGTCAGGATGACCAGCAGATCAGCTTCGACGAGATTGGCAACCAGCGCGCCAAGGGTGTCGTTGTCACCGAAGCGGATCTCGTCGGTAACCACAGTGTCGTTCTCGTTGATGACCGGCACCACACCGAGATCAATCAGCGTACGCAGCGTACTGCGCGCATTGAGGTAGCGCTTGCGGTCAGAGAGATCGTCGTGGGTGACGAGAATTTGCGCTGTCTGCTGATCGCAGCGAGCAAAGCTGGATTCCCAGGCGCGAATCAAACCCATCTGCCCGACCGCGGCAGCCGCCTGCAGCTCATGCACAGCTTTTGGCCGAGAACTCCAGCCGAGACGACTCATGCCAGCCGCAACCGCACCCGACGACACCAGCACGAGCTCCACCCCTGCCTCACGCAAGGCCACCATCTGATCGACCCAGACCGCCATTGCAGCCTGATCAAGCCCGCGACCGTCGGCGGTCAGCAGCGCACTGCCGATCTTGACCACCCAGCGCCGCGCACCACTCACCTTGTCCCGCATCGTTCCCGCCTCTATACGGCCAAAACACTTCCGGATCGGACTGCGCACGAGCCAGCCCTCCGACCACTCGCCTACCAGGCCGCGCAGCGGCCCGGGGTTCGACTTAGCGCACGTAGATGATCTCGGCACCGCCTTCGTCATCATCATCGTCGTCGAAGTCATCATCCTCGACCTCGTCAACCGCCTTGACACCAGCGCGACGCAACGCGCGCTGATCATCCAGCTCCTGCAGCCGCGCGCGCGCTTCATCTTCGATCTGGCGATCGAGCTCGGCCAGGGCCTCAGCGTAATCAGGCTCTTCGGCGATGCGCACAGTGCGCTCATCCAGATAACGCATGATGGCCTGGCTCAGCGCTTCGGTACCCTCGCTCTCCAGCGCGGAGATGACAAATACGGGACCCTTCCAATCCAACCGCTCGACCACCTGCCGGACCCGCTGCTCGCGCTCGTCTTCCAGCAACTGATCGGCCTTGTTCAGCACCAGCCAGCGATCACGCTGGGTCAGGGCCGGACTGAACTTCTCCAGCTCATGCAGGATAACCTCCGCCGCATCGGCCGGATCGCTACCGTCCAGCGGCGCCATGTCCACCAGATGCAGCAAAAGGCGAGTACGCGCCAAGTGCTTGAGGAAGCGAATCCCCAGCCCCGCACCCTCGGCAGCGCCTTCAATGAGCCCAGGGATATCGGCAATCACGAAGCTCTTGTAGCGCCCGACGCTGACAACACCCAGATTCGGCACCAGCGTGGTGAACGGATAATCGGCGACCTTAGGCTTGGCCGCCGACACCGAGCGAATGAAGGTGCTCTTACCGGCGTTCGGCAAGCCCAGCAGCCCGACATCCGCCAACACCTTCAACTCGAGCTTGAGGTCGCGAGCATCACCCGGCTTGCCCGGCGTGGTCTGCCGCGGCGCACGGTTGGTACTGGATTTGAAGCGGGTATTACCCAATCCATGCCAACCACCCTGAGCCACCAGCAAACGCTGCCCGGCCCTGGTGAGGTCGCCCATGATTTCCTGGGTAGCGGCATCGATCACTGTAGTGCCGACCGGGACCGGAAGAATCAGATCCTCGCCCTTGGCCCCAGTGCAATCGGTGCTACCACCCTTCTGCCCGTTCTGAGCATTGAAACGGCGGGTATAGCGGTAGTCGACCAGGGTATTGAGGTTTTCGTCAGCCTCCAGATACACCGAGCCGCCGTCACCGCCGTCGCCGCCATTGGGACCGCCTTTCTCGATGAACTTCTCTCTGCGGAAGCTCATCATGCCGTTGCCGCCGTCGCCGGCCTTTACAAAAATCGATACTTCATCGACGAATTTCATGAGAACGCCTCCCGTCACAGGACGGGCTTAAGAAACAAGAAACGTAAGGGTCTTGCAAAAAACCCAGCGAAAACTGATTGAGCACCGAGCAGTTCTTTGCAAGAGCCTCACAGGATACAGAAACAAAAAAGCCCCGTCGCATGACAGGGCTTTTCCAGCAACGCCGCAGTTAGGCTGCGACGACGCTCACGTAGCGACGGCCAAAAGCGCCCTTCACTTCGAACTTGATCACGCCTTCGACTTTAGCGAACAGGGTGTGATCCTTGCCCATGCCAACGCCGTAGCCGGGGTGGAACTGGGTGCCGCGCTGACGCACGATGATGTTACCGGCCTTGATGGCCTGGCCGCCGTACATCTTCACGCCAAGGCGCTTGGCTTCTGAGTCGCGACCGTTGCGGGTAGAACCGCCAGCTTTTTTGTGTGCCATGAGTTCAATACTCCTATAAGGGGATTCAGGCCCGATTAGCCCTGAATACCGGTGATTTTGACCTCAGTGAACCACTGACGGTGGCCCTGACGCTTCATGTGGTGCTTACGACGGCGGAACTTGATGATGGTGACCTTGTCGTGACGGCCCTGGGCAATCACTTCAGCGGTAACCTTGGCACCATCGACCACCGGAGCGCCGATCTTTACATCATCGCCGTTGCCGATCAGCAGAACGCGGTCAAAAGTGACAGCTTCGCCAGTAGCAACTTCGAGTTTTTCAATCTTGAGGTATTCGCCTTCGGCAACTTTGTATTGCTTGCCGCCGGTTACGATAACTGCGTACATCTGTGTATCTCCGTTGATCCTGCTCACCCAGCGCTTTGAAATAATGGTTGGTGGCTGGCATGGCTGCATGGGGCCGGAAGGTGACGCCCGTGCAATTGCGTAAGGCAGGGAAATGCCCAGGGGGAAGTTCAGGGTCCGCGATTGTACGCATGCGCTACACCCTGCGCAATAGCCAACTGGCGTTGCCTTGACAGTGCCAGACCCGCCCCCTAGCATGCCGCGCAATCTGCGAGGAGTCCCCGATGCAACCCCAGCCTTTCTATCAAGTTGTGGCGGACGATTTTGCCGCTGTCGACGGCATCATCCGCAAGCAACTGACTTCGCGCGTTCCTCTGGTGGAAAAGATCGGGGACTACATCACCTCGGCCGGCGGCAAGCGCCTGCGCCCCCTGCTGGTACTGCTCAGCGGCAGTGCACTCGGGCATCAGGGCGATCAATTACGCTTGCTGGCTGCCATCATCGAGTTCCTGCATACCTCCACGCTGCTCCATGACGACGTCGTCGACATGTCCGGCATGCGCCGCGGCCGCTCCACCGCCAACGCCCTGTGGGGCAATGCGCCAAGCGTACTGGTTGGCGACTTTCTATATGCACGTTCGTTCGAAATGATGGTGGAACTGGATTCCATGCCGGTGATGCGCATCATCTCCCAGGCAACCCGCGTCATTGCCGAAGGCGAAGTACTGCAGCTGTCCAAGGTCCGAGACGCCAGCACCACCGAAGAAATCTACATGGAGGTCATCCGCGGCAAGACCGCGATGCTCTTCGAAGCCTCGACCCACAGCGCCGCCACCCTGGCCGGCGCCAGCGAGGAACAGCGTGAAGCGCTGCGCACCTTCGGTGATCACCTCGGCATCGCGTTCCAGCTGGTTGACGACCTGCTCGACTACCAGGGCGACGCTGAAACCCTCGGCAAGAATGTTGGCGATGACCTGGCCGAAGGCAAACCCACCCTTCCGCTGATCTACACCATGCGCGAAGGCACCACAGAACAGGCCGCTCTGGTCCGCAAGGCCATTCAGAAAGGTGGCCTCGAGGACCTGGAAAGCATCCGGACCGCTGTCGAGGCGGCAGGCGCACTGGACTACACCGCCAAGCTTGCCCGCGACTATGCCGAGCGCGCTATTGCCTGCCTCGAAGTGATCCCAGCCAATCAGTATCGCGATGCCCTGGTCGAGCTTTGCCGCTTCGCCGTGGCGCGCACGCACTGACAACCCACCCGGCAGTACCGACGCTGCGCCCAGAGCGCAGCAGTCAAACCCAGTTCTAAGCCTCAGCTCCTGCCCGCGCGGCGGGAATATTTGCGCTTGCATATTAGCAAATAACAATTATTCTCATTAACAGAATAAATTGGAGGTGCCGAATGATTTATCTGATAGATGCCTGGCTGGATCGCCCGCAACCGTATCTGCGCATACTCGACCGTAACACCGGCGCGGTATGCATCTCGCTCGACGGGGAAGCGCTGGATGAATTACGAGAACAGGGCGATCTCGATCTTCAGGAGCTGAGTACGAACGAGCCTGGCGTGCTGAAGGAACAGGCACGCAACCTGTTCCTTTTCAGCTATGCCCGCGCGCTGCGGCCTTAGCTCAGATTGCAGCGCGCGCCGAGCTACCGGCTACTGCGCAAAACCAAGCGCCAGCTATTTATCGGGCGCTGCGCAGCCTGTCGAAGCAGCCGCCGTCAGAGAACGTCCAGCAGCTCGACATCAAACACCAACGTGCTGTGCGGCGGGATGCTGCCGACGCCCTGAGCGCCATAGGCCAGCTCGCTAGGAACGTACAGGCGCCACTTGCTGCCGGCATTCATCAGCTGCAACGCTTCGGTCCAACCGGCGATCACACCGCCAACCGGGAACTCGGCAGGCTGGCCACGCTGATAGGAACTGTCAAAGACGCTGCCGTCGATCAGCGTGCCATGGTAGTGGGTACGTACGCTGTCCTCGCGGGACGGTTTGGCGCCCTCTCCAGTCGTCAGCACTTCGTATTGCAGACCCGACTCCAGCACGACCACACCTTCACGCTTGGCATTCTCGACAAGGAAGGCACGACCTTCTGCTGCGGCCGCTTCGGCTTTCTGCTGCGCCTCGGCCTGCATGCGCTCGCGGATCACCGCGAAGCTGGCATTCAACGCTTCCGGGCTGACCTGGCTGGCGATGCCGGCGAAGGCATCACGGATGCCGGCGATGACTGCATCGAGGCTGACGCCCGGCGGGGGATTGTCACGCAGCTGGTCGCCCAGCTGGCGGCCGATGCCATAGCTCACGCGGGTTTCGTCAGTGGACAGGTTGAGGTCGGTCATGCCGGGCTCCGAGATGAAAAAAAGGTCGGCCAGCCTAGCACAGCTCAGCCGGGCGGACGCAGCGGCCTGCAAATCCAAAACAACCGATAGCAACCGCGACTCGAGCGCCTATCCCTTCCGACTACGCCGACAGCGCTCGGAGCAATACCGCACCTCATTCCAGCAGCGCGCCCACTTCTTTCGCCAGGCAAACGGCAAGCCGCACACAACACAGTACTTGAGCGGCAGCTCACCCTTCTTCTTCACAGCGCATCACCGGCATCCAGTCGCGCCAGCAGGATCTCGCCGCGCTGCCACAACGCGCGCTGCTTGCTCTCTGCCATGCGCGCTAGGTTGCGATAGACCATTGTCATCCGCGGATTGACCCGCAGGAGCTCACGATGGCGCATGAGAAAGTGCCAGTACAACGCATTGAACGGACAGGCGTCATCGGTGGTGCTTTCACTCACCTTGTATGGACAATCCTGGCAGTAGTCGGACATCCGCCTGATGTACTGCCCGCTCGCACAATAGGGCTTGGAACCGAGATAGCCGCCATCGGCATGCAGCACCATGCCCAGCACATTGGGCAGCTCCACCCAGTCGAACGCGTCCATGTACACCGCCAGATACCAGTCGCACAGCGCGGGCGGTGCGATGCCTGCAAGTAATGCGAAATTACCGGTCACCATCAGCCGCTGGATATGGTGCGCGTAGGCATGATCCAGCGTCTGCCCGATCACCTGACGCATGCAGTTCATCCGGGTTTGCCCGCTCCAGTAGAACTCGGGCAGCGGCCTGGTATTCCCGAAAGCGTTGCGCTTTGCGTAATCCGGCATCCGTAACCAGTAGATGCCGCGCACATACTCCCGCCAACCGATCAGCTGACGAATGAAGCCCTCAGCCGCGTTCAGCGCGATGCGCCCCTGCCGGTAGGCCGCTTCGACGTCATCGCACAGCCGCCGCAGGTCAAGCAGGCCAACATTGAGCGCCGCACCGATGCGCGCATGAAACAAAAAGGGCTCGCCGCTGGCCATGGCGTCCTGGTAATCACCGAACGCCGCCAGGCCGAAATCGAGGAAATGCAACCAGAGTTGCTCCGCCTCCGCGTGGGTGACCGGGTAATCGAAGCCGTCGAGGCGACCGTAATGATGCGCGAAGCGAGCCTGAACCAACGCCAGAACATCACGGGTAATGCTGTCAGCGGCGAAGCGCAGCACGATCGGGCCATGCAACCCGCGTGGCAACGGCTTGCGGTTGTCCGCATCGAGATTCCACACCCCCCCCTCAGGCGCTCCATCCGGCTGCAGTAGCAGGCCGGTCTTTCGACGCATCTCGCGATAAAAGAACTCCATGCGCAACTGCGGCTTGCCATGTGCCCAGCGTGCGAACTCACCGCGAGAACAGATGAAGCGTCGATCTTCGTGCCAGGTAATGGGCAGACCGCAGCCTTTCAACGCATGCTCGACGCGCCAATCACCGGTCTCGGTGACATGAATCGATTGCGGTCGCTGCAGCCTGGCGAAGCGGGTCAGCTCACCGGCCAGCGAACCGCTATTGGCGGGATCATCAAGCGCCACGTAATCCACCGACACCCCGCGCTGACGCAGCGCCTCGGCGAAGTGACGCATCGCGCTGAAGATGAAAGCAATCTTCTGCGGATGGTGCGGCACATGGCTGACCTCATCGGCCACTTCGGCAAGCAGGACCCGATCACGAGCCAGATCCAACCCCTCCAGGGCCGACAGATCAAAGCTAAGCTGATCGCCAAGCACCAACCGCAGGGCAGCGATGCTCATCGGTCGCCCTCTTCACGCCAGCCGAACGGAACGCAGCAGCGAAGCGGCGTCACCAGTGCGAGCGCATGCCAATCGGCACACGCAGCGGCTCGCGAGCGCCCTCGGCCAGACCGCACATTTCATCGTAGGGCGATTGCTGCACCAGATGGAAAGGCAGCTCAGGCAACTCCCGCAGCAGGTCGCGGGCATGCTCCACCGAGCGCAGATGCCAGACCGCGCCACGCTCGTCGATCAGGCTATGGCGCTGGCCCTGCAGGTAAATGTCGAGAAGATAGATGCCGCCTTCGAGCGAAATCAGCTCGAGGGCGTCGATACGTCCAGCGGCGGCATGAGTCGCAAGGTCGTGAAGATACATGGCAAGGCTCCCGTGAAAACCGCTACAGAATATTGAACAAATAAAATATTCTGTACAGGATTTTTGTCCCTGCCACGAGATAATCGCCGGCTTCTGAGCCGGCGGGCAATGCGCTGCAATCAGTGCTTGGTGATCTTGTCCATGTAGCCCATGGCAAACGCGGAAACTACGAATGTCAGGTGGATGATCACGTACCACATAAGTTTGTCGCTATCGATCTGCTGCACGTCCATGAACATGCGTAGCAGATGGATGGAGGAAATCGCCACGATTGAGGCTGCGACCTTCAGCTTCAGTGAGCTGGAATCCATCTTGCCGAGCCAGTCGAGTTTTTCCTTGCCCTCGGCGACATCCAGCTGTGAAACGAAATTCTCGTAGCCGGAAATCATCACCATCACCAGCAGCCCGCCGACCAGCGCCATGTCGATCAACGACAGCAGTGTCAGCACCAGATCCGCTTCGCTGATCGACAGGATCATCGGCAGGATATGGAAGATTTCCTGGAAGAACTTGATCGCAAGTGCCAGCAGGGCGAATGCCAGACCGAAGTAGATGGGAGCCAGCAGCCAGCGAGCGGCGTACATGGCATTTTCGAGGATGCGCTCCATGAGGATCTCACAGCGGAAAATGACAAAGGCGCGAGTATACGCAGCCCAGCCGGGCGCACCAAGGCAGGCCAAAGGCGCGCCACCCGCTTGTGGATAAGACTTTCATCAGCAACGGCAAACCGCGCCAGCCCATGCGGCGGCCGGTGTAACCCGATGCTCAGGGGCGCGATTCCCACCCCGCCAGGAAGCGAGCCTGATTGGCATTCACCCGGCGCAACTCGGCCTGCATGTGCAGCTGCCAGATGGATGGATCATCCGACTCGCAGTAACCCTGCCCCATCAGGTTGTCCGCGATGGCGGCGAGCACCGATTCAGCCATGGCAGGCCCGTGGAATGGGCCCTGGACCTTGATCGCGGTGGGTTGCCCATCCGCCAGACCGGCTGCACAGAGCAGCGTCCACAATCCATTACCACCGGCAAGCGGGCGTATGACGCATTCGATTCGGGTAACCAGGCCGAGGCACTGGCGATTCAGACAAAGCTTGTGCGGCATGACGGCAGTCCTCGCGTCGGGCTGACGCGAGACATCCTGCGTGGATGTAGCGCGCAAGCCAGTTATCCCCTGAAGCTGTGGATAATCCTGTGGATGGAGGGTGGATGCCCTCCTCCACTGCAGACCTGCCGCGCGCGCTATCGTTCCGTTCAAAAACCGTGCAATGGCGAGCTCAGCTAGCCCCTTCGGGGGCGGACGGCGCTTGCTCCAATGACGCTCCTGACTCGTTCTTCGCTTCTTCTTCCAGCTCGATTTCGGCGATGTCGCGCAACCGCTCGACCACCCGGGCGTTGACACTGCCCTTGGGGAAATGCCCCTGGTCGTTGGCAGCGCCGACATCTTCACCCACCAGCAGTGACAGCGCCTCGTCCACCTGTTTTACAGCATAGACGTGGAATCGCTGCTGGCGCACCGCTTCGAGCACGCGCTCGTCGAGCATCAGCGTGGTGACGTTGGCGAACGGGATGATGACGCCTTGCTCGCCGGTCAATCCGCGGGCCTCGCAGAGGCGGAAGAATCCTTCGATCTTCTCGTTGACCCCGCCGACCGCCTGCACTTCGCCGAACTGGTTGATCGAACCGGTGATGGCGAAGCACTGTTTGAGCGGCGTGCGCGACAGAGCCGAGATCAGCGCGCAGCATTCGCCGAGCGAGGCACTGTCGCCATCGACATAGCCGTAGGACTGCTCCAGCGCGATGCTTGCCGAGATCTCCAGCGGAAACTCCTGGGCGTAGCGGCTGCCGAGGTAGCCGGTAAGAATCATCACCCCCTTGGAGTGGATCGGCTGGCCAAGGTTGACCTCACGTTCGATGTCGACGATCCCCGAACCGCCGGGATAAACAGTCGCGGAAATTCGCGCCGGCATACCGAATGCCGAGTCACCGACTTCCAGCACCGTCAGCCCGTTGCACTTGCCGATCGCCGCGCCTTCGCTATCGATCAGGATCACCCCGGCCAGGATGTCCTCGAGAATCCGTGCCGAGACACGACCGGTGCGCGTGGCCTTGGCCTTCAGTGCACGCTCGATATGACCGGCGTCGGTGACCTCGTCCTTGGCCAGCTGGCGAATGAAATCAGCCTCACTGACCAGCTGGAACAGATCGCCGATGCGTGCCGACAGGCGCCCCTGGTGTTCAGCCAGGCGCGCGCTATAGGTCGCCAGACGCGCAACGGCAGCGGCGGTAAGCGGCGCCATGCCCTCTTCGGAAGTGCGGGTCTTCATCAGTTGGGCGAACTGTTCGAGGCTATCCTCGGCCAGCGGGATGTCCTCGTCGAAATCGACCAGCACGCGGAACATCTCCTGGAAGTCCGGATCCAGGTCCTGCAGCGTGTAATAGAGCTGGCGCGAGCCGATGATGATGACCTTCACGTGCAGCGGAATGACCTGCGGCGTCAGCGTCACGGTAGCCAGGCGGCCGAGTTCGGCCAGCGGCGACTCCATCTTCAGCTTGCGCGATTGCAGGGCGCGCTTGAGCGCTTCCCAGACGAAGGGCTCGCTGAGCAGCTTTTCCGCTTCCAGCATCAGGAAGCCGCCATTGGCACGATGCAACGCACCGGGGCGCAATTGCCGATAGCTGGTATAGAGCGCGCCCTGATCGGTGTTGTACTCGATGCGGCCGAACAGGTTGTCGTAGGTCGGATGCGGCTCGAACACCACCGGCGCACCGCCATCCACCGGATGACCGACCACCAGGCTCGGGCTGTACTGTTCTTCCAGCAATACGCGGTTCTGCGCTTCCGGGCGGTTCTCGTCCACCAGCTGCTCGACCACGGTCTTCAGCAGATTGACCTGCACCGCCTGCAGATAGGCCTCGATACCGGCGTTCTCGGCATATTTTTCCGACAGCGGTGCCAGCAGCGGCTGCAATGCCTGACTGATGGTCTCGTCGTTCAGCTGGCGCAGCTGGTTGGTCGACTCGCGCTTCCATTGCGGCAGGCTGGCCAGCTCTTCGTTCAGGCGCACTTCCAGCGCGGAAATATCCTCGTGATAACGCTCGCGTTCGGCTTCGGGCAATTGGGCGAACTCGGTTTCGTCCAGCGCCTTGCCTTCCTTCATGGGGGTGAACGCGATGTTGGTGCTGTCGCGATAGAGCGCGATTTCCTTTTCCAGCGCGAGCTTTTCGATCACATCCAGCGCCTTGTCGTAGCGCTGGTTGAAGCCGCGATCGATGGCGCTCTTCTTCTGCTGGAAACTCGGATGCTCGAACACCGCCGGAAAGGTCGCCAGCAGGTTGTCGATCAGCTGATTGATGTCGGCAATGAACGCACCCGCTCCGCCGTTGGGCAACTCGAGTACGCGCGGCTCGCGGGGCTCGTCGAAGTTGTTCACGTAAACCCAGTCGGAAGGCGTATCCAGTCGCTTGCCCTCGGCCTTCAGATAACGCCGTACGAAGGAAAACCGACCGGTGCCCGGCTCGCCCATGACATACACGTTGTAACCCGGACGCGGCATGGCGACGCCGAACTGCAACGCCTCGACTGCACGTTCCTGACCGAGCACACCGAGAAACGGCTCGAGCTCGGCAGTGGTATTGAAATTGAATTGGCTGGGCTCGAAGGGACGGGTCAGCGCATCGGGTGCCAGGCGCAAGCCGGCAGCGACAGTTTGAGGCATCGGGAATCCTTGCTGGAGTGGCACGCGCGGCCACGATTGATGCCGCCATTCTGGCGTTGCCTCGGTTGCATCGCAAGGCTGACGCCGCGCCGCTGCCCGGCTTGCGCAGGAGAATGCCTACCGCCGCATGTTCCGGCATCGGCACTCGACTCAGGCCCAGGACACAAGTGGATACATTTGACCGCACCCTGGCTGCCGGGGCTTTTTGATGTGGATCAAACGGTCGCTTGACGTAAAAGCGCCTCCTAGAGCCAGTCAACACCAAAAGGAGCTACATAGATGCGCCCGTCTCTTCCCCTATTGCTTAGCAGCCTACTATTTACTGGCACAGCAAGCGCCGACGAGCTGCGTGAGCGCGCCAACGCCATTTTCAAGCCGATTCCGGACAAGGTCACCGAAGTCCGCGGCCATGCCGTCAGCGAAGATCAGGCAATGCTCGGCCACAAGCTCTGGTTCGACCCGCGCCTGTCCAGCAGCCATGTGATCAGCTGCAACACCTGCCATAACCTGAGCATCGGCGGCAGCGACAATGTGCCAACCTCGATCGGGCATGGTTGGCAGAAGGGTCCGCGCAACTCGCCCACCGTGCTGAACGCGGTATTCAACGCCGCACAGTTCTGGGACGGCCGCGCCAAGGATCTGCAGGAACAGGCCAAAGGCCCGGTGCAGGCCAGCGTGGAAATGAACAGCACGCCCGAGCGCGTCGTCGCCACGCTCAAGAGCATTCCGGAGTACGCCGCCGAGTTCAAGAAAGCGTTCCCCAAGGACAAGGAGCCGGTCAGTTTCGACAACATGGCTTATGCACTGGAAGCCTTCGAAGTCAGCCTGACGACACCTAACTCACCGTTCGACCGCTTCCTCAAGGGCGAGGACAAGGCGCTCGACGACAAGCAGAAACAGGGACTGGCCCTGTTCATGGATGCCGGCTGCTCTTCCTGCCACAACGGTGTAAACCTCGGTGGTCAGGGCTACTTCCCCTTCGGCGTGGTCAAGAAGCCGGGTGCTGAAGTGTTGCCAACAGGTGACAAGGGGCGTTTCACGGTGACCAACACGGCGAGCGACGAGTATGTCTTCCGCGCCGCGCCGTTGCGTAACGTCGCGCTGACTCCGCCCTATTTCCACAGCGGTGAGGTCTGGGAGCTCGAACAGGCGGTCGCGATCATGGGCGACAGCCAGCTGGGCCGTCAGCTCAACAAGGATGAAGTCAGCGCCATTACCGCCTTCCTGCACAGCGTGACCGGCGAACAGCCGCAAGTGGCCTACCCGATCCTCCCTGCCAGCACAGCGACCACTCCGAAGCCTGAGTGATCGTACCTGTTACCCGGCGCCAGCCGCCGGGTAACTTCCCCATAACGCTCAGTAGACGCCTGCTCAGTTACTCTTCTGCTCCCTCAGCAAGTCCCGAATCTCGGTCAGCAACAGTTCTTCCTTGGACGGCGCAGGTGGCGCGGATGGTGCTTCAGCCTCCTTGCGCTTGAGGTGATTGATCGCCTTGATCGCCATGAAGATGGCAAAGGCGATGATCAGGAAGTCCACCACCGTCTGTATGAACGAGCCGTAGCGCAGCAGCACGGCTGGCGCATCCCCTGCCGCCTCCTTGAGTACGATCGCCAGGTCGGAGAAATCCACACCCCCGATAAGCAGCCCCAGCGGCGGCATGATCACACCGTCGACGAACGATGAGACGATCTTGCCAAACGCGGCACCGATGACGATCCCCACGGCCATGTCGACCACGTTACCGCGGACGGCAAACGCCTTGAATTCGCTGATCAGACTCATATGCAGACTTTCCTTTAGTGGATGACGGGGCCGCCTGCCACGGCCCCACGGTCATGGCATTGAACGCCGTGATAGAGCATAGGCGGGCTTGCCGGCGCAGGCCATGGCAGAACACCTTTCATCGACCGGTTGTTGCGAATGAGGTTCGCTTGATCGCCGTCAACCGGTTCTGCCGGGATGGCGAATAAGGTAGAGGCCTTCCTGACAAACCGGAGCGGTTTCCATGCACGTCGAACATCACCCCCTGATCAAGGACTTCCCTGAGAAACGCGAGCAATTGCAAAAGCTGCGTCAGGAAGATCCGGTCTTTGCCCGCAAGGCTGAAGAATACGAAGCGCTCGACAAGCGCATCTGCCGCGTCGAAGACGGCGTCGAAACCCTCGATGACGCTGCGCTCAATGCCCTCAAGCAGGAACGCGTGACCATGAAGGACGACATCGCTCGCGACCTCAAGCGGGCATCGGGCAGCTGCTGCGGCGGTTGCTGCGGCTGACGGCGCCGACCAGTGAAGAAGAAGCCCGCCATGTGCGGGCTTCTTGCTGTCTGGCCCGCTAGAACAAGCCCCCGAAGCGGAACCCCGAGCCGACCCAGACGAAGGCAACCGCCGTCAGGGTGATCAGCACGATATGCAGTCCCAGTTGCGGCAGCCGCTGCGCATCCAGCTTTGGAATCAATGCCAGTCGCGCGTGCGCACCGAGCAGCGCGGTGAATCCGAGCAGCACCAGCTTGGCCTGCACCAGGTGCGCGATCGGTGAAGAGTCGAACCATTGCCCATGGGGCAGCCAGAGACTGGCCAGCCAGAGCCCACTGACGATCTGCACCAGCAGCGCAGGAATCCCGACGCGCTCGTAGAGTTGTTCGAACTGGCGTACCGGCTGCACATCGCGGCGGCGCAGGGCACCCGGCAGCACACTGAACAGCAGGACCAGGTGCCCGCCTACCCAGACACTGGCGCCCAGCAGATGCAGAAACAACAGATGTCGCATGGCGCTCACTCCTGTTCGATTTGTTTACAGTCTGGCCGCTGCCCCGCCGTTTGTGGCTGATGGCGATCAAGTCAGTCGTTATCATGCGACACCCCCTACCATACCCGGAGTTTTCCATGGCCAAGGCCAAGCGCATGTATGGCTGCACCGAATGCGGCTCGACCTTTCCGAAATGGGCCGGCCAGTGCGGCGATTGCGGTGCCTGGAATACCCTGGTGGAAACCGTCATCGAAGGTGCTGCGCCACCCTCCGGTCGCGCTGGCTGGGCGGGCGAGCAGGCCAACATCCGGACCTTGGCCGAAGTCAGCGTGGAGGAAGTACCGCGCTTCTCCACAGCATCTGGCGAGCTGGACCGCGTGCTCGGCGGCGGCCTGGTGGACGGCTCGGTCGTGCTGATCGGTGGCGACCCGGGCATCGGCAAGTCGACCATCCTGCTGCAAACGCTCTGCGCCATCGCCCAGCATTACCCGGCGCTCTACGTGACCGGCGAGGAATCCCAGCAACAGGTGGCGATGCGCGCCCGCCGCCTCGATCTGCCGCAAGACAAGCTCAAGGTGATGACCGAAACCTGCATCGAATCGATCATCGCCACCGCGCGGCTGGAGAAGCCCAAGGTGATGGTGATCGACTCGATCCAGACCATCTTCACCGAACAGCTGCAATCCGCGCCGGGCGGTGTCGCCCAGGTTCGTGAGAGCGCCGCGCTGCTGGTTCGCTTCGCCAAGCAGAGCGGCACGGCGATCTTCCTCGTCGGCCACGTCACCAAGGAAGGCGCCCTCGCCGGCCCGCGCGTGCTCGAGCACATGGTCGATACGGTGCTCTACTTCGAGGGCGAGTCCGATGGTCGCCTGCGCCTGCTGCGCGCGGTGAAGAACCGCTTCGGTGCGATCAATGAACTGGGCGTGTTCGGCATGACGGACAAGGGCCTCAAGGAAGTCACCAACCCGTCGGCGATCTTCCTCACCCGTGCCCAGGAAGCGGTGCCGGGCAGCGTGGTCATGGCGACCTGGGAAGGCACCCGGCCGATGCTGGTGGAGGTGCAGGCCCTGGTCGACACCAGCCACCTGGCCAATCCGCGCCGCGTCACTCTAGGGCTGGACCAGAACCGCCTGGCCATGCTGCTGGCGGTGCTGCACCGGCACGGCAGCATTCCGACCTACGATCAGGACGTGTTCATCAACGTGGTCGGTGGCGTTAAGGTGCTGGAAACCGCGGCAGATCTGGCGCTGATGGCGGCGGTGATCTCCAGCCTGCGCAATCGCCCGCTGGATACAGATCTGCTGGTGTTCGGCGAAGTGGGCTTGTCGGGCGAGATCCGCCCGGTGCCGAGTGGTCAGGAGCGTCTGAAGGAGGCCGCCAAGCATGGCTTCAAGCGTGCCATCGTGCCCAAGGGCAATGCGCCGAAGGAAGCCCCTGCCGGACTGCAGATCATTGCGGTGACGCGCCTGGAGCAGGCGCTCGACGCGCTGTTCGAGTGATCGCTACTCACCGCCCAGTGCGGCCAGCTCGCGCTCCAGCAGTGCCTCGTCGCCGAGGTTGAGTTCGACCAGGCGCCGCAGGTGGGCGATCGAGTCAAGGTCGATATGCTGGCAAACGAAACCGATCAGATCGCCCTCTTCGTGGGTCATGGCCACCTCCATGCGCACCTCGGCATCGTCGGACAGCCGCACGCGCGCTTCGAACGGCTGCCCCGCATCGGCATTCCAGCCCTCCGGCCGGCGAACCAGCAGGCCTTTCAGCGACAGGTCATGCAGCTCCACCGGCCAGCGGCGATCGCCCTGCACCAGCTCGGTGGCTGCGTCGAACTCGATGCGCTGGAAACGTCGGCGCTCACTCGGGTTATCACTCATCGAAATCACTCCACGAAGTCTGGGTTCACTATAGGACAGCAGCGTCCGGCCGGACCGTCACAACCAGCGACGGACACGCCCGCAATAGGCGCGGTAGTCGTCGCCGAACAGTTCGCCGAGCAGGCGCTCCTCGTGCACGATCACGCCACGCTGCATGCAGTAGATCACAGCGGGCAACAGCAGCCACGGCCAGAGCGAGCCCCAGAGCAGCGCGATACCGCAGTAGATAAGGCTGTCGGCCAGGTAGATAGGATTACGTGAGTAACGAAAGGGGCCCTCCTCCAGCAGCCGGGCGGGCTTGCCATACGGATTGACCGTGGTCTTGCGCCAGAGCATCAGAAGCCCGGCCCAGAGCATCAGCAGCACGCCCGCGTCGATCAACCCCCAGCCGAAATAGTCTGTCCAGATGTTCTGCGGCAGCGCGATCGGCATCACCGATCCGAGCAACCAGGCCGCGGCGAGAAACAACAGGTAGATGACTGGCGGCGGCAGAATCACACCAGTGGCGCGCTTGAACATACCTCGAACTCCGGACGGACAGATGATGGCAGTCTAGCGCGTCGAGCCCTTGCCGCGACGACGAGGATCAAGCCGCCATCATTTGCCAGCAACAGATAGCAGAAAGCCCGCTTTCGCGGGCTTTCCGGTGCAGCCTTCGAACGCTTAGTTGCCGTATACCGGGAACTTGGCGCAGACCGCTTCGACCTTGGCGCGGACCGCGTCGATCACCGACTCATCGCCCATGTTGTCGAGGATGTCGCAGATCCAACCAGCCAGATCGCGGCACTCGGTCTCGCCGAAGCCGCGGGTGGTGACAGCCGGAGTACCGATGCGCAGACCGGAAGTCACGAACGGCGAGCGCGGGTCGTTCGGCACGCTGTTCTTGTTCACGGTGATGTGCGCGCTGCCCAGGGCCGCATCAGCATCCTTACCGGTGATGTCCTGCTTGATCAGGCTAAGCAGGAACAGGTGGTTCTGGGTGCCGCCGGAAACCACGTCGAAGCCGCGCTGAATGAACACTTCGGCCATGGCCTGGGCATTCTTCACCACCTGCTGCTGGTAGGCCTTGAACTCGGGCTGCAGCGCTTCCTTGAAGCACACGGCCTTGGCGGCGATCACGTGCTCCAGCGGGCCGCCCTGGGCACCGGGGAAGACGGCGGAGTTCAGCTTCTTCTCGATCTCGGCGTTGGCACGCGCCAGGATCAGGCCGCCGCGCGGGCCGCGCAGGGTCTTGTGGGTAGTAGTGGTGACGACGTCGGCGAACGGCACCGGGTTCGGGTAGACACCAGCGGCGACCAGGCCGGCTACGTGGGCCATGTCGACGAACAGGTAGGCACCGACCTTGTCGGCGATGGCGCGGAAGCGGGCGAAGTCCAGCACCTGCGAATAGGCGGAGAAACCAGCCACGATCATCTTCGGCTTGTGCTCGACGGCCAGACGCTCGACTTCGTCGTAATCGATTAGGCCCTGGTCATTGATGCCGTACTGCACCGCGTTGTACAGCTTGCCGGAAGAAGAAACGCTGGCGCCGTGGGTCAGGTGGCCGCCGTGGGCCAGGCTCATGCCGAGGATGGTGTCGCCAGCGCTGAGCAGCGCCAGGTAGACAGCGGCATTGGCCTGGGAACCGGCGTGCGGCTGAACGTTGGCGTAGTCGGCACCGAACAGCTCCTTGGCGCGATCGATGGCCAGCTGCTCGACCACGTCGACGAACTCGCAACCGCCGTAGTAGCGCTTGCCCGGATAGCCTTCGGCGTACTTGTTGGTCAGTACCGAACCCTGGGCTTCCATCACCGCCGGGCTGGTGTAGTTCTCCGAGGCGATCAGCTCGATGTGGTCTTCCTGACGCTTGGCTTCCTGCTGCATGGCAGCGAAGAGATCGGCGTCGAAACGGGCGAGGGTCAAATCACGGCTGAACATGGCAGTCCTCTGAGATCAGCTGGCGGTATAAAGAGAGGCGCGGATTCTACCTCATCCGGGCGTTTGCGGGTATGAGCGATAGTCATGCACAAGATGAACAGTCGCCGCATCCGCCGCCACCGGGGAGTACCGCCGCGGTTTGCCCTGACCGGTGCATTCGGGTAGCTTTGCGCCCTTTACATGCCGCCCAATTTTTCGGCCTACATGGCTTGGGTCAGGCATCCTTCACCACTGTCACGGGCATCAGTTTCCATGGCTCAATGATTTTATCTACGCTATTAAATTTTAGTCACGTATTACGATCTGCACTCGAGCCCTCATGGCCACTGGCCTTTCCAGCCCACCTACCATCTTTTTCCTCTCATTCCTGTGTCAGGGAAGAGCTTTTAGTTAGCTTTTGCTGATTTTGGGTCAAATTTAGGCTCCAAAACCTAACTTTTTCAAAGTGTTCCTGTGATCGCTTCTGCCAGGTATCACCAGCAGATTTCCTCTCATGAGACAGCAAATCAAGCTCTTCTTACAGCAAGCGGCACCTTACTTCTCAGGGCATCTACAAGCCTGACTTCCGTGACGCTATTGAGAAAACTCAAACAGTGCAGGTGAGGTGGTCACGGACGTCTGGGTTAGACTCGCATTTTTTGCGCGTATTCCAAGGAGCAGTAGCTTGAACACGGAAAACCATTCCCAGACGGCCGCTTTTCTCTGGTCCATCGCAGACCTGCTGCGCGGTGACTTCAAGCAGTCCCAGTACGGTCGCATCATCCTGCCGTTTACCCTGTTACGCCGCATGGAGTGCGTGCTGGCGCCGACCAAGGATGAGGTGATCAAGCAGACCTTCGCCCAAGAAGGTCGCCCCGATACCGTGCGCGAGATGATTCTGCTGCGTGCTGCCGGCCAGCAGTTTTTCAACGCCTCGCCGCTGACCCTTGGCACGCTGTCCGATACGCAGACCGCGGCCGACTTGATGAGCTATGTGCAAGCCTTCAGCAAGGACGCCCGCGAGATTTTCGAGCACTTCCACTTTGAAGATTTCGTGCAGCAGCTGGAAACCGCCAACCTGCTGTATCAGGTAGTGCAGCGTTTCGCCGCCACGGATCTGAGCCCGGAGTTCATTAGCAACTTCGGCATGGGCATCATCTTCGAAGAGTTGATCCGCAAGTTTGCGGAAAGCTCCAACGAAACCGCCGGTGAGCACTTCACCCCGCGCGACATCGTGCACCTCACCACATCCTTGGTGATCACCAATCAGGACCACAAGCTCACGCCCAACAGCATCGTCACCATCTATGACCCAACCGCCGGCACCGGTGGCTTTCTGTCTGAGGGTGATGAGTACATCCAGTCCATCAGCGAGAAGGTCAGCGTGTCGCTGCACGGCCAGGAGCTCAACCCCGAGTCCTACGCCATCTGCAAGGCGGACATGCTGATCAAGGGCCAGGACGTGGCCAGCATCAAGCTCGGCAACACCCTGTCCAACGACCAGCTGGCCGATAAGCGCTTCGACTTTATGCTCAGCAACCCGCCGTTCGGCGTGGAATGGAAGAAGGTGCAAAAGCAGATCACCGACGAGCACAGCCACAAGGGCTTCGACGGCCGCTTCGGCCCCGGCCTGCCGCGTGTATCCGATGGCTCGCTGCTGTTCCTTCTGCACCTGGTCAGCAAGATGCGTGACCCGCGCGACGGTGGCTCGCGCATCGGCATCATCCTCAACGGTTCACCACTGTTTACCGGTGGCGCGGGTTCGGGTGAGTCGGAGATTCGCCGCTACCTGCTGCAGAACGATCTGGTCGAAGCCATAGTCGCGTTGCCCACCGACATGTTCTATAACACCGGCATCGCCACTTATGTGTGGATACTCAGTAACCACAAGGCCGCTGCGCGCCAGGGCAAAGTGCAGTTGATCGACGGCAGCCAGCACTACGCCAAAATGCGTAAGTCGCTGGGCAGCAAGCGCCAGTACATCACTGAGGATCAAATCAGCGAGCTGGTGCGCCTGTATGGCAGTTTTGAGCAAACCGCCCAGAGCAAAATCTTCCCCATCGAAGCCTTCGGCTACCGACGCATTACCGTCGAACGCCCGCTGCGCCTGAACTTCCAGACCAGCCCCGAGCGCATCGGCAAGGTGCTGGAAGAAAAGGCCATCGTGAAACTGGGCAGCGATGGCTGGCAGCCAATTCAACGCGCATTGAAATCGATGGATGCCAGCGTGCTGCACCGCAACCGCGAGCAGTTCAGCAAGCTACTAAAAAAAGCCCTCACCGCGCACAGCGTCAGCCTCAGCACACCGGAGCTAAAAGCCCTGATGAGCGCCCTGAGCGAGCGCGACCCCGAGGCGGATATCTGCATGACCAAGGGCCAGCCGGAAGCCGACGCTGGCCTGCGCGATAACGAGAACGTGCCACTGGGCGAGTCGGTATACGACTACTTTCAGCGCGAGGTCATCCCCCATGTGCCGGATGCCTGGATCGACGAGAGCAAAACCGATGCACAGGACGGCGAGGTCGGCATTGTCGGCTTCGAGATTCCCTTCAACCGCCACTTCTATGTGTTCCAGCCGCCGCGCCCGCTGGCCGAGATCGATAGCGACCTGAAAGCCTGCACTGACCGCATCAAGCAGATGATTGAGGGGCTGTCGGCATGACAAATTTGTCGGGAGCAAATTTGAACAACTACGCAGCTGTTGGCCCGCAGGGCGAGGGCATAGATAGCCCGAGTACGTTTCTGTCGCGTCCGAGATGCAATAACTCGTTGATGGAGAAACGGGCGTGAGTGCGAAAGTTAAATGGCCTTGTAAGTTTCCGGATCGCTGGACAGTTCTACCTTCAAAACGCCTTTTCCCAGAATCCAAAGAGCGTGCGCCTGAAAGTGACGAGCAGCTATCAGCTACTCAGGAGTATGGCGTGATTTCCCAAGCCGAGTTTATGCGCTTGGCCGGGAGGAGAGTTGTTCAGCTGAATCAAAACTTAGAGTTGAGGAAGCGTGTTGAGATAGGTGACTTCGTAATAAGTATGCGAAGTTTTCAAGGAGGGCTGGAGCGCGCATGGGCTGAGGGAGGAATCCGTTCATCCTACGTGGTGTTGAGGCCAAGGGCAGACCTTGTGCCGGGCTACTATCAGCGCCTTTTCAAGTCGGTAGATTACATTCAGACATTGCAGTCAACGGCGAACTTTATTCGCGATGGGCAAGATATGAACTATCAGAACTTTGTTCTGATTGATCTGCCTTTACCTCCAGTATCGGAGCAGCTCTGCATTGCCGCTTTCCTCGACCACGAAACCGCCCGCATCGACGCGCTGATCGAAGAGCAGCAGCGACTGATCGAACTGCTCATGGAAAAGCGCCAGGCCGTGATCTCCCACGCCGTCACCAAAGGCCTCGATCCCACGGTACCGATGAAGGACTCCGGCGTGGAGTGGCTAGGCAAGGTGCCGGCGCATTGGTCCGTAGTCCCATTTGGACTTGCGTTTGGATATCAAGAGGGGCCCGGCATCATGGCCGTTGATTTCAGAGATGAGGGTGTTCCCCTCGTAAGGATCTCTGGTGTCCAAGGGAGATGGGTGACACTGCAGGGCTGTAATTATCTAGACCCAGCCAAAGCAAGTGGAAAGTGGGGGCATTTCCGCCTTGAACATGGCGATTTGATCATAAGTGGCAGTGCGAGCATGGGGCTGGTGAGTGAAGTCGGGGAGGAAGCTGTCGGGGCAGTGGCTTATACCGGGCTGATCCGGTTGACACCCAAGACAGGTATATCCGACCGTGACTTTATTCGTTCAGTCGTTGGCTCTTATCAATTCTTTGTTCAGATTGATTTGCTTAAAGCCGGTTCAACGATTCAGCATTTCGGGCCGACACATCTCAGTCAAATGAAGGTTGTGCTACCGCCACTTGATGAGCAAATTAAGTTGGCTTCCTACGTGGATAAGGTAAGCGTCCAGTTCGATCAGTTACTTGGTGAGGCTGAGAAAACCAACGAGCTCCTCCAAGAGCGCCGCGCCGCCCTAATCTCCGCCGCCGTTACCGGCAAAATCGACGTGAGCGGCTGGCAGCCACCGGCCAGCGTGCCATCTCCCGAATTAGCACAAGAGGCCGTGTAATGGCGGACAGCAAGGAAGCGCAGTTCCAGCAGGACATCATCGACGCCCTGGCCGCCCAAGGCTGGCTGGTCGGCACCGCCAGCGGCTTCGACCGCCGTACGGCCTTGTATACCGAAGACGTACTCGGTTACTTCAAGGAGGCCTGGCCCGAGCGCTGGGACAAGTTTGCCAAGGCCAACCCGAACAACCCGGACGATGTGCTGGTGCAAAAGCTGGTGCGCGAGCTGGAGCAGAGCGGCACCCTGGATGTGCTGCGCCATGGCTTCAAGCTGCCGGCGGTAAAGGTGGAACTGTGCAGCTTCCAGCCCGACCACGGCATGAACCCGGACACCCTCAAACGTTACCAGTGCAACCGCCTGCGCGTGGTGCCGGAGGTGTCCTACTCGCCCCATGCGCGTGAGGCTGGCAGCAGTGGGCAGAGCTATAACCCGCGGCTGGATCTGGTGCTGTTCGTCAACGGCATCCCCACCGCCACGCTGGAGCTGAAAAGCGAGTTCAAGCAGTCGGTGGAAAACGCCAAGCGCCAGTACCGGCAAGACCGCCCGGTGAAAGACCCGCTCACCCGTAAACCCGAGCCGCTGCTGACCTTTAAGCGCGGCGCACTGGTGCACTTTGCCGTGGGCCAGAACGAAGTGGCGATGACCACAAAATTGGCGGGTAAAGACACCTTCTTTCTGCCATTCAACCTTGGCAGCGCGGAAGGCGGCGCGGGCAACCCGATGGCTGAGGATGACAGCCAATACGCCACCGGCTACCTGTGGCAACGCCTGCTGCAGCCAGACGCCTGGCTGAAGGTGCTGGGGCGCTTTTTGCACCTGGAGAAGAAAACCAGCGATGGCTTCGACGGCACGCCGGTGACCAAGGAGACGATGATCTTCCCGCGTTACCACCAGTGGGAAGTGGTCAACACGCTGATCAACACCACCCGCGCCGAAGGGCCGGGCAAGCGCTACTTGATCCAGCACAGCGCCGGCTCGGGCAAGTCCAACTCGATCGCCTGGACCGCACATCAACTGGCCTCGCTGTACGACGAGGCCGGCCAGCGCCTGTTCAACTCGGTGATCGTGATTACCGACCGTACCGTGTTGGATAAACAGCTGCAGGACACCATCTACCAGTTCGAGCATGCCCAGGGCGTGGTCAAGCAGATCAACCGTGAAACCAGCAGCCAGAGCAAATCCGAGCAATTGGCCGAAGCACTGGCCGAGCAGACGCGCATCATCATCGTCACCATCCAGACCTTCCCGGCGCTGTTCGATGCCCTGGACAAATACCCCAAGCTGGCCAGCGGGCGCTATGCGGTAATCGCCGACGAGGCGCATTCCTCGCAAACAGGCTCATCGGCCAGCAAGCTGAAACAGATACTCGGCAGTGATGCCCTGGAAGGGGAAGAAATCAGCGCCGAAGAGCTGCTGGACGCCGCCGTGCAGGCGCGCCAACCGAATGAGCGCATCAGCTACTACGCCTTTACCGCCACGCCCAAGGCCAAGACCCTGGAGCTGTTCGGTCGCCCGGCCGACCCGACGCTGCCGCCCAGTGCCAGCAATAAGCCGGAGGCATTTCACCTGTACTCCATGCGCCAGGCCATCGAGGAGGGTTTTATCCTCGACGTGCTGCGCAACTACACCACCTACAGCACCGCCTGGAAGATCGCCCACCCGGATGGCGAAGACGACGAGGTGGACAGCAAGAAGGCACGCATCAAGCTGGCCCGCTGGGTGCGCCTGCATCCGTACAACATCAGCCAGAAGGTCGAGGTCATCGTCGAGCACTTCCGCGCCAATATCCGTGGCCTGTTGAATGGCCAGGCCAAGGCCATGGTGGTGACCAGCAGCCGTCAGGAAGCAGTGCGCTACCAGTTGGCGCTTAAGGCCTATGTGCAGCAGATGGGTTACAACGATGTGCACCCGCTGGTGGCGTTCTCCGGCAGCGTGCTGCCCGATGAGGTGATCCCCGAAGAGGTGACGGAAAGCAGCAGCCTGCTCAACGCCGGCCTGAATGGCCGTGACCTGGCGCATGCGTTCGACACCCAGGACTTCAACGTGATGATCGCCGCCAACAAGTACCAGACCGGCTTCGATCAGCCCAAGCTGTGCGCCATGTACGTGGACAAAAAGCTGCAAGGCGTGGACTGCGTACAAACCCTGTCGCGGCTAAACCGCACCTTCGGTGACAGCAAGGAAACCTTCATTCTCGATTTCTTCAACGAGCCGCAAGACATTCTCGACGCCTTCTTGCCTTACTACACTAAGGCCGAGCTGACCGACGTGACCGATCCGCAGATCATCTATGACCTGCAGAAGAAACTGGATGCCGAGGGTATCTATCACTGGCAGGAGGTCGAGGCGTTCGCCATGGCCTTCTTCGATCCCAAGGCGGGTGGCAGCAAGCTCAATTACTACAGCAAGCCGGCCAAGGAGCGCTTTGCCAAACGTTATGCCTTCTCCGTTGAGTCGCGCCAGCAGGCGCTGGACTTCAAGCGCACCGCCGAAACCAACGGTGACAGCGCCGGCCTGAAAAAAGCCGAGCACGCGTTGAAAGAGGCCGGCGAGCAGGTGGACCAGCTCGACCTGTTCCGCAAGAACCTGCAGAGCTTTGTGCGGCTGTACGAGTTCCTCTCACAGATCGTGCCTTATGAGGACCGCGAGCTGGAGCAGCTGTGCGTGTACGCCAAGCACCTGCACCCGCTGCTGCGCGTGGATCGCCTGCTACAAGACGACGTAGACGTGGGCGAGCTACAGCTGAGCCACTATCGCCTGAGCAAACGCGCCGAGCACCAACTACGCCTGAGTGAAGAAGACGGCGACTACAGCCTCAAACCCGGCAGCGACGTGGGCAGCGGTAAACCGCATGACCCGGAGAAGAAACGCCTGTCAGAAATCATCGAAGCGCTGAACGATATTTTTGGTGCCGAGGTGAACGATGAGGACCAACTGCAGTTCCTCACCGGCATCGCCCAGCGCATCAGCCGCCAGGAAGATGTAATGGCTCAGGTGAACAACCACTCGGTGGAGCAAGTGATGCACGGCCTGTTCCCCAAGCGCGTGCTCGACACCGTGCTGGACGCCATGACCGACCACGAGAAGCTATCGCTGGAAGTGCTGGATAACGAGACCAAGAGCCGGGCGTTTGCGATGGTAATTTTGAAGATGTTGACGGCAGCTGGGGGCTTGGGAAAAAGTAACAGCGGCGCTGCTGTCTGAATTTCTTGCGCGGTGGCATTACTTGCGCTGGCTAAACTTCAGACGGCGGTGGAAGAAGGCTTGAGGGATCGCAGGCGAGTTCGCTAGCGATGCGGTAGAGCTTCTCGACCGTGATGTTGACCTCACCACGCTCTATTCGGCCCATGTAGCTGCGGTCGATATTGCAGGCCAGCGCGAGTGCATCCTGGGAAATCCGGCAGATCTTCCTCTGCATTCGGATGCGTTCCCCTAACGCTTTCGCCAACGTATCCATGACCGTCTCAATTCCACTTGAGGCGGCACTATCGTGCGTTTGCGGACAAGCAGGCCACGGACTATAATCCGCATTTCTTTCGCGCTAACCCTTCTGGTGCCTCAATGAAATCGGCCTCGTTCATTTTCGACAGGCGCCTGTATGAGCTGCTTCAGGAGCAAGGCCGTACAACATTCACCACACGTGAATTACGGGATGCCTACGCTGAGCGTCTCGGAGAGGGTTTTTCTCTCAATGATGTTCGCCGTTACGTTTATGAGCAGATCCGTCGCATGCTCCGGCTGGGCTGGCTTGTGCTTGATGAAGAGCGCCGGACACGAGGGCAGGTTTACCACCTGAAGACGTTACCGACGCGTGCTCAGCTTGAACTGATCGACGATGGGTTCGAGCTCCGTCTTATGGCGATGCGTGAAGCCGATCAGGAGCGATCGCTGGTTGAGCCGGATGTTGTTGCGGAAAGCCTGGTACCTGATGCAGAGCAGCATTTGGAAACGCTCCTCAAGGAGATTCGGCTGGATTTCCTTTCTGCGATGGGGGAAGCGGAGCGCTACAAGCAGCTCTTTGAAGATATGCCGCATCTGCGTGACAAGGTCGAAAGCGAATATCTGGATGCTCGGGACCGAAGCTCGCGACTGATTGGGCATCTCCGCGCTGTCGAGAATACGCTCAAAACGCTCGCCGCTACTCGATGACCTCCTCGCTGCGAGATTGGCAACGCCGCTGTATCAATACGGCGCTGGAACACTTCCTTTCCACGTCACATTTTTTCTGCCAAGCAACACCAGGCGCTGGCAAGACGCGCATGGCAGCAGAGCTGGCTCGCAACCTGCTGGATCAGGGCAGGATTGATCTTGTGCTCTGCTTTGCGCCGTCATGCCAGGTAGTGGAGGGCTTCCGCTCGACCTTCATGGCGGTGCTAGGCAGGCGTCTGGACGGTCAGCTCGGCGCAGTGGGCGCTGCGTACACCTATCAAGCCATGGATTACCGTGAAGAGGCGTTCTGGCAGCTCCTCGACGACTACCGGGTCTTCGTTGTCTTTGACGAAATCCATCACTGTGCGGGTCATGATCCGCTGCTGAGCAACGCCTGGGGGCAGCAGATACTCCAACGGGTTCAGGATCGCGCCGCATGCACGCTGGCTCTGTCCGGCACACCATGGCGCTCGGATGACCGGGCCATTGCCTTGGCTCGCTACTCGTCGCCGGAAGGCCAGCTGATTTGTGACTTTCGCTATGGATTAAAGGAGGCTATCGCTGATGGAGTTTGCCGCTCGCCCCGCATAGTCCTCCTCGACAATCAGCAGGTGAAGCTCACGGAGGAGTTGCAGGCTGAAAGTACCGTCAGACTTTTTCCCAGCATCGCTAAGCTCCTGGGAGAATCCCCCGTCACCTACGAAGAACTACTGCGTCACGACGAGGTGATCGATCAGTTGCTCATCTTGGGACGTGCCAAGCTGGACGTGCTTCGCCAGATCAAGCCAGATGCGGCTGGCTTGGTGGTATCTACCGATATCGAGCACGCACGACAGATAGCCCAGGCCTTGGAGGCCATGGGGGAAAGCTGTCAGATCGTCACCAACCGAACGCCGGATGCCCAGCAGCTAATTAACACGTTTAGGCACAGCGACTGCCGTTGGATCGTCGCAGTGGGGATGATCAGCGAGGGAACGGACATTCCCCGTCTGCAGGTGTGCTGCTACCTCAGTCGTATTCGTACCGAGTTGCACTATCGGCAAGTGCTGGGTCGGGTACTCAGACGCAAGGATGGGTCAGATGATCAGGCTTGGTTATTCATGCTGGCTGAGCCGACGCTACGGCGTTTCGCCGAGCGAATTGCGGATGACTTGCCGGACGATATGGCGGTATTGAGTGTGCAGGTGCCAGACCCAGCCTCGGGCTCTGCGATAGGGTGGTCGGGCCTTGGCTTCAATGAAGGCGAGCGAGCAGACGGAGAGCCGGATGGCGAGCAGGTTCTTGATGCCAGCGTGGAAAATGTCGTATCACTGGATGGGCTGGCAGATGGGCCGACCTATCAGGTCAGCTTTTCTCAACACTATCGGCAGCAATTATTGGCGTGCTATTAGCGCTTCTGTGGGACAAAGCATGGCCCAGCCAGGGAAAGCCAAAATGGATCAGCACGAGAAGAGTCCGGGCGCTAGCTAAAGCCGTCAACCAGTTAGCCATTGAATCGCCCCGGCTTTCCTAGACACTCTCCAAGCTCTGGAAATAACGCTTTTCAAACTCCACTGGCGACAGCTGCATAGCGCTGCTGTGCCGGCGCTTGGGGTTATAGAACATCTCGATGTAATCGAACACATCACTGCGGGCTTCTTCGCGAGTGCCGTAGGTTTTCCGTCGGATGCGCTCCCGCTTCAGCAACTGGAAAAAGCTTTCCGCGACCGCGTTGTCGTGACAGTTACCGCGTCGACTCATGCTGCTGATTAGGTTGTTGGCCTTTAGGAAGCTCTGCCAGTCCGAGCTGCTGAACTGGCTGCCCTGGTCGGAGTGGATCATCACCTCCTGCCTGGGCTTGCGCCGCCAGACCGCCATCAACAACGCATCGATGGCCAGGTCGCTGCACATCCGTGGTTTCATCGACCAGCCGATCACCTGGCGCGAAAACAGATCCAGCACCACCGCCAAGTACAACCAGCCCTCATAGGTGCGGATGTAGGTGATGTCGGTGACCCAGACCTTGTTCGGCTCGCTGACCTTGAACTGCCGCTCCAGGCGGTTGGGCGAAGCCACCGTCGGCTTACCGCCGTAATAGCCGGGGCGCCGACGATAACCGGTCTGCGAACGCAGCCCCTCCACCCGCATCAGGCGAGCCACGCGGTGCCGGCCACAGGACTCGCCCAGCTCACGCAGGTCGTCGTGGATCTTGCGGTAGCCGTAGACCCCGCCGCTTTCCAGCCAGGCATGCTTGATCAATCCGAGCAGGCGCTGATCTTCCTTCTCGCGTGCGGATTTCGGCTCGGCCAGCCAGGCGTAGTAACCGCTGGGATGTACCTGGAGGGTCTGGCAGAGACGCCGTACCGGGTACTCCACCGACAGCTTGCTGATGACGGCGTACTTCAGCCGGACTCCTTGGCAAAGTACGCGGCGGCCTTTTTTAGGATGTCTCGCTCTTCGGTCACCCGCTTGAGTTCCGCGCGCAAGCGACGCAGCTCGGCCTGTTGATCATCTACCTGCTGCCGCTGTGCTTGGGGCTTGCTGTAGCGCTTTACCCAGGCGTACAGGCTGTGCGCGGACACGCCTAGACGCTCCGCCACATCGGCAACGCGCAAACCGCGCTCGGTGACTTGCTTGACCGCTTCGATCTTGAATTCTTCGGGGTAACGCTGGTTGCTCATGGCACCTCCTGATGGGCCTCATTATGAGGCTTGGAGGTGTCTACGAAACCAGGGGCGATTCACATCGAGATATTCGGGAATCAAAAGGAGACAGAGCGCTGGCTCAAAGCACCAAACAAGGCCCTTGGCGGAAACTCTCCCGCATCGCTTTGCAAGACAGAGGATGGAGCGATACAGGTTCGGCGCTGCTACACGCGGTAAAGTGGTGAGGGAGCGTGTAAATGGTGTCGATTTTTTATCTTTTGTAGAGGCTGACATGACGTTGCCCCATGAGCGTACCCGCGCAGTAGCGCAAACCTACGAGTTTCTAGGAAAACTCGCTCGTAACAGCAATCTGCCCGAGGAAATTCGCCGCGACGCACTCCACTTGCTACGCCATTTCCCCAATCAATATGACGTAACCAAGGCAGGAGCGAATGAAGAGAGGCTGTCAGAGGTTCCGCACTTGTTCATTGACCCTGTCTTTAGCTCTTCATGCGTTTAGATAGAAAACCTGATGCTTTCGTATCAGGCGTGATCCAAACTGAGTCGCCAGCGTCACAGTCAGGCGTTTCGATGTGACCATGGTCGGAATTTATACAAGTTCCGGTGGGGTTAGGATGGATGAATCAAGGACAATGAGGATTGGATAGCTCGCACCTGATTGCTGTTCATTACCAAGAATTGCCTGATAGCCCGAAAGATTGCCCGCTGTGACAATGTCTTCAATACAGTCTCGCGTTATCGCTTGAAGTTGATTCAAGACTGCAATGCTTTGGGCCGTGCCGGGAAATGCTAAGGCGAGATGATGAAGCCTTTGATAGTGCTCCGCTTCGTGCGGAGGAGGTGCGAACTTCATTATCTCACCCGTCTTCCAACCCTCTTGCCAGTAATGCTGGTAGCCCACCTGAGCGTTTCCTTTCCCTGGGCGAACGTTGCGTACAGCCTCACGAAAATTCTCTGATTCAGCGATCGTGCAGGTCTCACCTGGACGGCTTAAATTCAATATGGTCTTACCAGGCAATACCGACGATTTATACACATGACCATTGACTGCATACGCTTGTACTGACTGTTTTGCGAACAGCAAAGACCTAGTAAAGAACAGGCCTCTATGGAGCGGCATTCCATTTTTCAGATTTGCAGGTCGACCATCTATCTTCCACTGTGAGAATCTCGAATTTGTACCGTGAAACCAATCTGTTAAATAGTCCATAAAATGTTCCAATTCCGAATCAGCACCAACAGCCACAGCACCATTGCTAAATGACAGCTTCTAGTCACCGGCTGCAGGTTGCTACAGTGTGCTTTTAGTCTATAGTAGCCGCTAGAGAAGAGCTGCTACTGTCCAATAGAGGTCATCGAGTATTTATCTAAGCCGGGGGACTTAAACTGCAATTAGGCCGACTCCTTAACTGAGGGCTGAAGTTATCTCTGGATACGACAACGATGGTCGATAAGATCCATCGGCCTGAAAGTCAAAATCGAACTCATACAACGTCAGTGGTTTGAGTAATGACGCCTGCCGCCCAAGATAAAATGTGAAAGCATTTGGTGCCGAAATGAACAGGTGATAGCGCTCACGCCTCGCCGTTATGTCGATCACTCGATCGACGGCGATTTTCGAGGCCAATTGCTCGGCTAGGTGATTTGCATGAGCTCCTGACGTAATAGCTCGCGGCGAGGCTCCTCCCACCAAAGTCGCTACCAGCAGACGACGGAAGTGCCCCGGGTTTTCTTCAAGAAATTGTCGTACCGAACCTTCCGTCTCACGAGTCAAACTGACCGCACAGACTGTACCGCTACCATCGGGATCTAGTTCGTGCTCAGAGAATACCCACCCGTTGGATGCACTGCTCAGGGTCTCGTCATCGGGCGCCCAAATCTTCATGACAGGCGAGCGCTGCTCTAATTCTGTCAGCCTTCCAGATTTAGCATCGAGTACAGCTCCAGCCGCAAAAGCCAGAGTGGCATGAGCCTCGATTGCCAGACGGATACGCCCATCTTCGGAGGGCACATTCAATAAAAACTCTCGGAGCTTGGGCAGAAGCGAATCTCTCCAGGAACTCTCATCTCGTATCGTCCGTTCATCAAACTCTGGAACCAGATTCAGCACATGAGCACAGCGGTTCTCCATTCGATCGAGGGGATGCTCAAACGACTTCACGCCGAATATCAGTGGTGCTGCCTTCGACTTTTCGGCCAGCAAGCCTTCTTGCGCACATTTATCTTTAAAGTCTGATCGGTCGAACACCGTTCTGCGTTGCCCGACCCATTCGAAGATATTTCCGTCGTAAACAGTGACGCTCGCGTTCGGCTCAGGCCTAACCAACCCATTCGCACGGCATGCGCTGTCCAAAAGATCGCGTAGCCCATCCAACGAGTCGCGGGACAGATGGAAAGCCAAGCTGTTACAGAGTGCACGTAGCTCCTCTTCTTCTATATCGAGGTGGTCGCACCAAAGCTTACGCAGGCTCCCAGTTGCACTACGCTCGGTTGTCCCTTGAAACAGCTTATCCACGTCGAGATTTAGGGACTTTGAGCGAATGCATTTCGCCAAGGTATCAGCTAGATCTGCCATGTGGTTGGTGACTAAGACCAGCCTAGACGTGCACTCATTGGCCTTGTCATGTCGATGCGCAGCAAGAGCACGCTGCAACATAGAGGTGGTAGTAGCATTAATGTACTCGGGTCGTACTAGATCCCCGTGCGTAAACGAGCCAGGTATCGCGTGCCACTTACATTGCATTCGCTCAATATGAACCGAGTTTCCCCGATGATCTTGAGGTGCGCGAAGGGGGTCATACTCAACCCAAATGTCGTCGAACCCTTTCAGTCCGGACTCGAAACCCACGCGGATGATTGGGCTTCCTTCGTCTAGCAAGCGGGCGGCATAAAGCCAAAACATTCGCGCTTGGAACACATCACCATCACGACGAGTGACAACTGCCTGCGTCATAACTCTGCCTCTCTGATCAGTTGCACAGCAGTGACTCAGCGATCCTGGAACGCTGGTGTGGGTTTCATTGCTTGAGCGGTGAGCAGTGCCTCACGCGCGTCCACGGCCTTATTCGGATAGGCAGCAAGAATGATGGAAGGAATCAGTCGCTGGTTGATGTCAGAGAATGTAAAACCAGGTTCATTCGCTTCCCGCGCCCCGGTCAGCTTAACTAGCTGGTCAATTGCAACAGTCGGAAGACCCAGGCCTTCTAGTTTCGAACTCAACAAATAGCGCCGCTGGACTTCGTCGGGTCGACCAAACGTCAGCACCTCAGCTGCTCGCCGCTGCACTGCTGGATCAAGCGCTTTGAGTCGATTGGTACACATCAGTACTGCCGCTGGAAGCTTCTGATTGGCAATGCGGTCAATGCCTCGAATGAAAGCATTTACCCCTGCACGATCCTCGTGGTGCATCTGCGCGTTTTCTCGGGATTGGGCCAAAGCATCAGCTTCGTCGATCAGCAGCAACACAGCACCGCGAGCCTTCCCGCTTGAGTTCTTGAGCTTCTCTGCAGCCTCGATGGTGTAGTCGAATGCGGCTGAAACCAGTTGGGTCATTTCTCCCACACGGCCCTGTCCGCGAGTCGCGAGGCTCAAAGGGTAGAGGGTGATGTCGATACCCTCTTGCCGAGCGACAGCATCGCCGATGGTTTCAGCAAGTTCGGTTTTACCCGAGCCAACATCACCTGCCAGAACGGCTAAAGGGGGGCGGCGCATAACCGTATCAACAGCTGCGCGGGCCTGCGGGTGATGCTTCTCGGCCCACTCTTGCAAACCGTACGGGTTGACCAAAAGACCCAATATTTTAGCCAGCCGCTCTTTATGCGCGTCCAGTCCGACGAGGCGTGCCAAACGCTCTTGGGGCTCGAAGTCCGGGAAGCTTACGCGTCGCTCAAACAGTTCATCTAGAGACGGTTTTACGTTCATCAATAGCTCCTTACGCTTGCACGGTTGAGGGCGCGGCCACCTGCCGAATAGGTCTTGTCATTTTCTAGATAGCCACTGACCCCCGGTGTTGGCGCGCCTTCTCGCTTAAAAGGCAAATCTTCTAGGGCGCTCTCCCGCTCAGCCGCCGCATCGCTGTAGTACTTCGAGCTGTAAGTCATGTAGCTGGAGAAGGACGCCCCAGTCACGTCTTTCCCAGGACGTACCTTTCCCGGATCATCATCCGAACCTGCGCCTACCAGATCCCCTGCTGTGTAGCGCAGAGTGGGCTCGATGAAATCGTTGCCACGCTTGAAGCCGTAGGTCACCTCCCCGAGATACCCGGTTTTAAGCATCACAATTAGTTCCGCTTCGTACTGCGCGATCGAGGAATCGCTGGGATAGCCGTAGAAGCGCTGAACCCGCTTAAGGTCAGTCGCTACTTTGGCTGCCATGTGTCGAGCATGGGTGACAGTGAAGGTCTGCGATTCAGCGACGCTGAAGCTATAGGAAGACATGGCTTTATCACCCCTGGAATGAAGAACCGAAGACTTTCTGCCAGTAGCCAACCGTCAACTGCTTGGTCGGCGCGTAGGTCGCAGCTTCAATGGCATCACCTGCTTCCATTGCCGCATCAACGATCGCGTCAACGTTGCGCTGCGTATACAAACGAGCGACGTTGTTACTGGGGTTTACTGGGTCAATGATCTGCACGAGATCAGACAGCGCACCGACTTTCGAGGCCGCGTAGTTGTCCTCAAAGACAATTCGCTGCCGTAGTCCGCTTATCGCCAGATAGGTAAAGAACGCCTGCATGGCCTCGGGATAGTCGGAGAAGTCGACTCCGTCGTCGCACAGCTTGGCCATGATCAGCTCGATCATGAATGACTTGAACCGGAAATCCTGACGCTCCTGCTTCATTAGGCGTGCCCAGTACTTGGCCAGCCGAACAACCTGAGCAAAATGAGTTGGGGCAGCACGTTTACGCGCCTTGGCAAACTCAAGGTGCAACGGAATGCTTGTCTCTAGGAAAGATCCATCCTCCTGGCTCACCAAGTTGCCCCGCCAATTTGGCAAGCCGGAGTACAGCACCGGCACAACATCGACATCCAGGCCTGAACCTTTGAAGGACACGGTTACCGAGTAGGTCTGTGGCTTGACTTGATCAGGCGTGAAGTTAGGAAAAGCCTTGCGCAGCCTCTCCGCCAGATAATCGAGCAGATCGCGAATATCGTGCGGCGCCTCAGAACCACTGATGTACACGGCAACATCAATGTCGTTCAGCGAGCGAAGCGCCGTCCCTTTAGCCAGGCTGCCAGACAGCATCATGCGTTTCAGCGAAAAATCGTCGTGGTCTGCCAGGTACCCTTCCAGCTTGTCCTGCAGCCGCTGAGCTTGCTCGCGATACTGCTGAGCCTTTTCCTTAGGCAGATTCACTTTTTCCTCGGCGAACCGCGCTATATCCTTATGGTCGATGTGCTCTCTTGCCATTTCATTCCCCTCAATCCATACGCGTCTAGTGGCCGGGCGAGGAGCTGAAAGGGCTAGTCGTCGAGCCAGGAAAAAAAAGTTCGGAATAGCGAACTTTGTGACAGGCTGCTCGCGTCTATCGCCTTTGTCAAACTATTTGTTCGGAATCGTGGTATTTTGTACTTAACGACTATGGAGGAGACACGACGATGACTACCCGTCTCGGCGAGAAGCTCCGCGACCTGCGCAAGCAGCGTGGGCTGACCCTGGAAAAACTTGCGGACATGGCAGGGCTCAGCAAGAGCTATCTATGGGAGCTGGAGAACCGAGAGTCTCAAAGACCCTCAGCAGAGAAGCTCACAGCACTGGCAGATGTTCTCGGAGTAGGAACAGCTTACTTTTTCGAGGATGATCTCCGTGAGCCGGAAGAAAAGCATCTCGATGAAGCCTTCTTCCGCGGCTACAAGAATCTGGAGCCGGATGCGAAAGCGCAGCTTAGGAGGATTCTAGATACGTTCAAAAAGGACTTTTAAAGATGCCTGATGGCAAGGTATGGACACCGCAGAAAGCAGCCATCCATCTGACCAAAATCTGTGATCAGATCAGCCAATCCCTAGGGCTTGATCGCTTCCCTGTCAATGTTAGCGAGCTTGCCCTTGGCGCCTTCGAGGTCTTTAAATACCCCGACCCGATCGTCAAGGTAGAGGCTGTCGACATCAAAAACTTCGATGGTGCGCTGTTCGCCAACGAAGCGAAAGACCGCTGGATGCTTCTATACAACAACGGCTTGAAATCTCCAGGTCGTATTCGTTTCACTCAAGCTCATGAGCTGGGGCACTACATCCTCCATCGTCTCAAGCGCGACGAATTTCAATGCAGCAGTGATGACATGCTGTCATGGGAGGAAAAGAACATTGAGGCCGAAGCCGATCTATTTGCATCTTTTCTGCTGATGCCCCTAAACGACTTTCGCAGCCAACTCACCCCAGACACTGACATTGAAGTATTGCGTCATTGTGCAGATCGCTATGGCGTTTCACTTACCGCTGCTGCCCTGAAGTGGATTGAGTGCACTGAGGACAGTTCGGTCTTGATACTGTCTCGTGATGGCTTCATGAAATGGGCATTTGCCAGCTCGGCTGCACGCCGTAATGGTGCTTTTTTCCGAACACGCCAGAGCCCCATCCCAATCCCCGCGGGTTCGTTAGCAGCTTGCTCAACAATTACCCAAGAGCGGAAGGGAATTGAGCTTCCAGCCTCACTCTGGTTCCCCCATGCTGATCCCAGCGCTTGCGTTCGTGAAATGAAAATTCATTCCGAGCGTTATGAGTACGTCATTACCCTGCTCCGACTTCCTCGCTCTGCTGCGGTTTGGCCTCCTTATCAAGAGTCTCGAGACAGAAACGATTACTGGCGGCGCAGATGAGCATGCTCACCTGCCGGCCGTTGACAGGCAGGAGGCGGCCAAAAGCAGCCGCCCGAAGCCGTCTACGAAAAGAAGGTCTACTCACAGTATCAGTCAATCCGCTTGAAACACCTTGCGACCTTTCCTCGATTGAGAAGCCACAAATGCACCTCTAGAGTTGCCTCCGCAACGCCGGGCCCCTCTGACAGCTAACCGCTGCCATGTCGGAGTTGCAGTTTGCACAACTTCGACACTTAGAGGAGGGGCTCATGACTGCCCTAGAACCGTTCTTCCTGGCCGAATTTCTCGGCACTGCCACTTGGTTGTGGCTCGTTTTTATCAGCATAGTGATTGGCCTGTTGGTCTTCGACCTAGGGGTGCTTCACCGCGAGCATCGCGAAATTGGCATTCGTGAAAGTTCATTGGCAAGATTCCATCGGTAATCTCCCTGAGTCTGCTGCTGCTGCTGGGCGGCGTGCTGCTGTCCCTTTGGAAAACCCGTGGCCAGCCGGCCCCGGCTGGCCCTCAGGTGTAAATCAAAACAGGTGGAGGTAGCTAGTCGGCTGCCTACTGTCGAATTGGCAACTTTCAACACTGGAGGCGGTAATGAAAAAAACGCTGCAATTGACAGCTATGGGGCTGTTACTGGTGGGCTTGGCCGGCTGCGACGCAGCCGAGCAATCGGCGCAGAAACTGGCCGAGAAGGCTGAGCAGGCAATGCAAGACGTAGCCCGCGAAACGGTCGATGGGACCCTGCAACAACTCAATAAGCAACTGAATGAAGTACAGCAGTCAACCAATGAGTGGCTAGGCAAGCCGCCGTCCAAGGAAACGCAGGAGGGCGAGTTGCAGGAAGGTCTGCCTGAAACTAATGAGTCAGGAGAGCCTATCGACAAAACGGCAGTTGAAACCTAGTTGGCTGGCAGAGTGCGTGGTTTGTAACCATTTGGAGCAGACTACGATACGGCTAATTATAGTTGGCCGCTTTTGGCCGGTTAGCGACGGTCTGACTTCGACCGTCGCTATACATGGTCAAACCTCGGTCTGCTCCGCCATTTCCAAGGCGTCATCGACCTCAATCCCGAGGTATCGGACAGTGCTCTCAAGCTTCGTATGGCCGAGCAGCAATTGAACCGCACGCAGGTTCTTCGTCCTGCGATAGATCAGTGATGCCTTCGTACGTCTCATTGTGTGAGTGCCATACATGGCTGGATCAAGGCCAATGGCTTTCACCCAGCCTTTGACGATACGGGCGTATTGACGAGTGGAGAGATGGTCAGAGGTATGCAGCCGGCTCGGAAAAAGGCAGTCCTCGCTGCGGAGCTGGGCTTGATGTATCCAGGCCGCGAGAGCAGACCGTGTTTGCTCAGTGATCTCGAACTGCACTGGCCGCTGCGTTTTCTGCTGCATCACCATGGCTCGTGATGACAGGTTTTCGCCATGGGCAACGTCGCGCACACGGAGCTTGGTTAAATCGCAGGCTCGCAGCTTGCTGTCGATGGCTAAATCGAAGAGCGCTAGATCTCGACTTCTCTCGGCGATTTGCAGCCTCACCCGGATTGCCCAGATATCTCTCAGGCGGAGCGGGGCCTTCTGTCCGACTAATTTTCCTTTGTTCCAGGGCTGATGGCTGTAGGTAGCAATGGTGTTCATGGCAAGTCCTCCTGGTGTGGGAGGACAAGGATGGTTGGCCGGAGCAATGGTCGCTAACCGGCCAGAAGCGGCCACTAATTTCTTGGCAATCAACAGCAGAAAAAGCATTATGGAAACAACTGCTCACGCGCAGTCCCATCTTCGGCGGCATGGATGCCTTGCTTATCTCACACAAGCATTCATTCCTGCTAGCTTTGGCGACATGCTGTGAAGCGCGGGCTTATGCCGCATTCGGCCGCCCTGGCTTATACCGCGTTCGATATAACGTCGCAGCAGAAGGGAGTGAAAGATGCATAAAACACTGATCCGCAAGAGAAAAGTCAACATTGTTAGCGAAATGTTAGGCTGCGTATTAGTCGAGCGTTCGGTCTAATCACTGTTAGTGGCTTTTCTCCAGGTCATGTCAGGGTCACGAACGTTTGAAGTAATCCAGCAGTAATCCGACAGCTCCAGTGTTCGGCTAACGCCGTAGAAAGCACAATCTAGAGGTTGATTAACGAGATAGTAGATGGTCCGGTGAAACCGACTAAGAGAAAATTGTGAGTCTGTAACTGACGTTGTGACGCGGCCCGGAGAAATTATGATCGAGAGAGTTTTCAGAAGTAGTCGGTTTATGGTGTGGGTGGCAGTCGTTATCTGTGCGGTGTCATCTTTGCTCTTGTATGGTGCCTCGGTTAACATAATCTGGAATACCGCACTGGATGTAGTACGTGATATACCTGTCTCTGCTGACGACGGCAAGAGCCTCGCGGTTCGCCTCCTGAAGCTGTTGGATCTCCTGCTGATCGCTATTACTTTTCAGATCATGGCGGTTAACCTGTATCGTCTGTTCATCCGTCCGGTGTCTGATGATGACAGAGAATCCCAAAACCCTCTGGACATTAAGAGCTTCCATGATTTGAAGATAACAGTAAGCCAAGTGGCTGTTGTGCTACTGGTGGTTCTGTTCCTTGAGCAGGCGGTAGAGATTGGCGCTACGATCGCTACGTTATACTTTGGTGCTGCCATCGGTATCATTATTTTGGCCTCGGTATTCGCGTGGAAGAATATGAAAGACTGATGCACAGCACGCGGTTAGACGTCACCTGCTGGTTGCCTGAACTAGAGAGGCAACCACTCCGCAGAGAATGTAGGCGGCCAACGCTTCATGGGAGCCTGCTTTGGGCAAGAGCCAACGTCACGGGCGTCTGCCACTAACCAATCCAAGCATAGCGACACCATTTCGGTTGCGGCTTCGCCTTCACTACAAAGCTGCGCGTGTTGGCGGCGTTATGCGCATCCATAGAGAGGGTACTCTTATTATTGAAATCAGGAAGGCAGAAAAAGCGGACGTTCCTGCGATACTCGACCTTGTTCGAGGAAAAGCGGAATTCGATGGGTGTTTGAATTCGCTTCAATCTACGGAAGCTGACATTGAGGAAGCTTTCTTCTCCGAACAACCCAAGGCGTTTGCGCTCTTGGCCATGAAGTCAGGCGAGGCCGTGGGTATCGCGACGTACTACAGTATCTATTCCACGTTCATTGCCAAGCCTGGCATCTGGCTAGACGATCTGTTTGTCTATCCGCAGTTCCGGGGAAGCGGTGTGGGCGAAGCTCTACTCTCAGAGCTGTGTATCCTCGCTCAGAATACTGGCTGCGGGCGTATTGACTGGATCGTGGCTACCGACAATGATCGAGGAAGGAGCTTCTACGAGCGCTCGGGCGCTCGGATATTCGAAGAGGTACGGCGTGCCCGGTTAGATGAATGTGCGATCAACGCACTTGCAGAGAAAGCGCATAACAAAGCAATGCACCCGACAAGCGGGTGATTGCGGCGTTAGGCACAGTCAAACACGCAACAATCCAATTCTTTCAACCCAGGGGTCTCCCAACTATGAAAGTCAAACTTGTAGCATTAACAGCATTAGTCGCACTTACCTCAAATATTGCGAACGCAAACGAGCCCATCGTTGTAAATCAGGCAGTAACAGAGAAGGAAGCATTAACAGCTCAGCAAGCATGGTGTGCTGCTCTTCTTGATATCAACGCCGCATACGAAAAGGATGGAAAAGTAGCAGCGAGAGCATTGGCCGAGAAAGTCATAGATTCCGCTTACGCCTACCAAATGGGCGCAGTACTCTTTAAGCCTACGCTCACGGTGAACCCTCAAACATTTCGCCCCACACGTGCCGGTGCGCTATCTTATTTCGTTGGCGGTGACCCATCCTTCCCTGCCGACACAGGTTTTGCTCTAAAAGGCTGGAGAAAATGTGAGCCTGTCACTTCTGCTATTTTTCTTGATGGCAATAGCGCAATTACTATGGGGAAAGTTCACTTCACAGATAAAAATGGGAAAGTGACTACCGTTGACAAAACGTGGGGTTACGTTAAAGACGATGCGGGAAATTTGCGCATTAACCTTCACCATTCATCATTGGAGTACCAACCTAAGTAAATCCGCTATAAACCCATAGGCAGTGGAGTTGTTGCCTAACAAGTCATTCCAGCGGACTGCCTACGGCAGCCGCTGAATTCCAACGTTAGGTTATCCGAGCAAAAGTGACCCGCCCCTCATTCCTCAGTCACTGTGAATGTCCGCTTCTGGCCGATTCTGTTGAAAAAGTAGCGACCTCCCCATGCCGTTGGCAAAATTGCTTTGTCAGCGGGCGTGGAGGCGAACAGCATGATGGGACAGTTACCGGGAGGACAGCAGCGCCTGTTCTACTCGTTCAATCTCGAAGATCACGTCCCGGCCCAACATCTCCTGCGCAGCATCGACCAGTGCCTGGATCTCAGTGATCTGCGCGCCTATCTGGCGGATTTCTATAGCCCCATCGGGCGTCCCTCGATTGACCCGGAATTGATGGTGCGCATGCTGGTCGTCGGCTACTGCTATGGCATTCGTTCCGAGCGGCGATTGTGCGAAGAGGTGCACCTGAACCTGGCCTATCGCTGGTTCTGCCGGCTGGGTCTGGAAGACGAAGTACCTAATCACTCGACCTTCTCGAAGAATCGCCATGGCCGTTTCCGTGACAGCGATCTGTTCCGCTGGTTGTTCAATGAAGTGCTGCGGCGCTGCATGGCAGCCGGCCTAGTCAAGGGCGAAGGTTTCGCCGTCGACGCCAGCATCATCAAGGCGGATGCCAGCCGGCAACGTGGGGTGGTGGGAGATGAAGTCGATTGGAGCGATCCAAAGCTCAGCAGCCGCGCCGTGCGCGAGTACCTCGAAGCACTTGATGAAGATGCGTTGGCTGAGGCTCTTCCCAAGAAGATTTCGCTCACCGATCCTCAGTCCCGTTGGACAGCAGCACCAGGCGGCCCGGCCTTCTTTGCCTACTCCACAAATTACCTGATCGACACTGAGCACGGTGTGATCATGGATGTGGAAGCGACCCCGGCGCACCGTACCACCGAAGTCGACTCGACCAGGACGATGGTCGAGCGTGTCGAAGCGCAGTTCGACCTCACACCGGAACGCCTCATCGGCGACACCGCCTATGGCACTGCCCCGATGCTGGCCTGGATGGTCGAAGAGAAGGACATCGAGCCGCATGTGCCGGTGTGGGACAAGACTGAGCGCAAGGACGACAGTCTCTCCAGTAACGACTTCCACTGGAATCAGGAAGCCGATGAATATCGCTGCCCAACCGGCAAACCGCTACGCAGTGAATGGCGCGCCTTCACCCAGAAAAGATCGCGGGTAACCAAGGCCAACACCATCATCTACCGCTCCAGCCAAACCGACTGCGTCACCTGTCCGTTGAAAGCGAAATGCTGCCCCAACACACCGAATCGGAAGATCGTTCGCAGCATCCATGAGGCTGCCCGCGATGTGGCTCGACGCATCGCCAAGACACCGGAATACCTCGTCTCACGTTGCGAACGGAAGAAGGTGGAGATGCTTTTCGCCCATCTTAAACGGATCATGAAACTCGACCGTTTACGACTGCGTGGCCTGACAGGCGCCACTGACGAATTCACCATGGCTGCGATGGTGCAGAACCTGCGCCGCATGGCCAAGCTTTTGCCTCAAGGGCCACCGCTCACGGGATAGGTACGCCTGTGGCGAGCAGAAACCCTCGAATTAACCCTCAAACCTGAGCAAGGACGCTCAGTGAAACGCCGAAAGGTAACTTGAAGTGGCTTGCAGCCACTTCGACAGCAGGTACATCCGACCGCCTTGCTGCCGCTAAACCTACTTTTTCAACAGAATCGGCCGATTTCTGCCTGTCGGCACTTGCCGAGATCGCCAGAAGCGGACAGTCAGCACTGACTACGTATCTGGGTCGATTCAATGGTGGTCAGGCCTCGTCGTCTACCTCGATCGGCTGGATCAATTCCGGCCCATGGTTGCGTACGTTCCCTACCGCCTTACTCACACGGTACCACTCAAATTCCTCGGCCGGCCTTGGTGCAGCAGCATCTGTTCTGCCCGGTGGTTGGTAGTGGTGGGGGCTATCCATTCCCCTTCCAGAACGTAGCGCGGAGTATGGTCCGAATGCTCGGATTTCAGGTCGTAGCTGAGTCTTTTCCAGGTAAATTTCTGACACCGGATCAGGTCTTTTTTCGAAGCTGTGAAACCGGCCGCTCCAACATCGATTGCGTTAGCCCGTGCATATCCGCATTGGCTTGCCAGATCAAAAACCGGCTATGCATATCTCGAACAGCAGCTAACAGCTTCTGATTGGTCGTTGTCAGTTTCTCAATGTGCTCGTTGGCTGCCTGAATATCGCTAATCCAGCCCGGCTTCAGCTTCTGAGCCTTCAATGCCGCCTTGCAATTCTTCATCGCTAAATCCACGGCAGGTAGATTCATCAGGGACTGGCGAGCACGACTGATACCCAGTTTTTCTTTGCAGGCCTCGACGAGCAAAGGCCAGGTCAGCTTCGGCTCTGACCATTCCTCAATCAGCTTAATGATACGTTTCTCATCCTTTGGCGTTAAATGTCCCATCGTTAACCCTCGATCTCATCCAGCAAGGCCAAGACGTCATCCAGAGATGGTAACCCCTCTTGCGTCTGGTTCCCTTCAATGACTTTGACTTCGATCAGCCCCGACATTGCGGCGGCGTTCTTGGTCAGCGTCCAACCGTTATCGGCGTTCCACACAATGGCACCGTTTTCGAGTTTGGGGTCTTCCAGCGTTAGGATTAACGCCTCGCACTTATAGAGCTTTTCACTCAGTTTTTTGGCTGACTCCGATGCCCCAAAGACATCCCGAGACTGCGCATCCAGAGCTTTATCGAGGCGAAGTTTAAGGTCGTCGCGTTCTTCCTTGAGGTTGCCAAGCTTCACGTCATCCCCTTTGACGCAGCCGAGCAGCCCGCAGTCCAAACAGGCTCCCATTTTCGGGCAAGGCTCGTAAGCAAAATTGTGCACACAGACGCCGAGATGGGTTTGATGGACAACGCGGTCCGGTTCACCCTCGCGCAGTTCCCTTACATCACCAAGAGTCAGAGGCTGATTTGTTTTGACCTTGTCCAGACGCTGAGCACCGGTGCTGTGCTTAGTTTTGGGGTGGAACGCCGCAACCCTCTGGGTGCGGTCCTCGATGGTTTCATGGTTGTAGACCGATCCCCTCGACGTACGCCCGGAGAAGGCGTCAATCAGGAGTTGCGACAGACCGGCCTGGTGCATCCGCGTGTTCAATTCATGCCGAAACGCATGCGTGTTGACCTTGATGCCGGGGTAGCCATGGCGCTCAAACATACTTTTAATACGCGGGTCGTTCGCACCGCCTAATTGCGCTGTCAATCGGTTAGAGTGCGCCGCGATCTCCACACCAAATTCGTGTTTCTCGTTACCTGAGTTTTTTGCCATTGCTCCCGTGCGCACGGTAAACAGCGCATCACGGTATTTAACCCGAGCTTTACCCTCCGTGTATGGCGTGGTGTATGGAAAATCTTTTGGAAGATACTTTTCCCGCAACAGCACATTGAGCTTGCGAAGCGTGATCATGCATCGGTCGTCAAACTCAATACTCTGGAATCTTTGCTTGCCCTTAACATATATGCGCTGCCCTGCGCTGGAGTCCCACCCGTCACGGATATCGGCCAAGAGGGCTCGTGCGGCGGGGCTGAGCGCCTTTTGCTTCTCTACGGATTTCAGGAACTTACTTTTGAATACGCTTCGCGGGTGGGATGTTTCATGAACGGTGAGTTTCACTGCGGCACAGCATTCGGCGTACGTGAGCGGTTCATCAGGTCCCTTAGATGGCACTCCTTCGTGGGGGGGGAAATCATCGGGATTGTCTTCTAGCCAGGCGGCGTAAGCACGCGGCTCATCGGTGATCGGTTTCAGTAACGTAATGACCCGTTCGACGACCGGCTCCATCTCAGGCTTAACGACGGGCTTCAGCGTCACCTGGTTTATCTTTTCCGAGTGCCAGCGCAGGAACATGCGCCGATTACCCTGGTTATCCTCTTTAAATACCACGCAATCCAATTCAACATCCGCCAATTCACCCACGCGACTGGGGGCACTCAGCAACAGCGCACAGGCGGAGGTCACAACGATATCGAGGGGGAGGGTCAATTCGTTTGAGAACACTTCCCCGAGGGCTCTGATCGCGTCAGGGCTGGGAAGCTTCTGTTCCCGATCTGCTCTTTGTTGCTTGAGCGTGCCATTAGGCTTAATTGTCAGCGGAGAGGTCCACCGGAAATCCGAATTGAGCAGATTTTTGGCCCGCATCAGGCTGATGATGGTCTCAAGTGACTTACTGTACGTGTATGCGTTGTTACCTTTGGTCCAGTAACGGTCCATGTACTCGCACGCTTTATTGCAAACAGCGGCGGACACCCGCGTCACATCCCGTGTGCCGGTCAGTTCGAGTAGGGCGGCTTCCAGCGCCCTCAGAGAACCCATCCAGCCTCCCACCGCCTTTTTTTGCAAATACACCCCTCGATACACCAGTAAGGCTTTGGCAAAATCCGTGAAGGGTGCCTGCATTGCCTTTGGGGCAGATCTAGTTGATCCGACCGCCGAGAAGTTACAGCCTGTGAATCCATGCGGGTGCCAACTGCTATCTTCCCAGAGAATACTCGCGTGCACTCGACTGGGAATGCCTTTGGGCAGGGTCTGTTTTGCCCATTCGATAAATGCCTCAAGTTGAGCCTCCGCAGCCAGCTGGCTCCTGGGCTTAAAATCGACAATGTTATTCGCCGATTCAGAATAAAACGCATCGGTCATTCGTCTTCCCTCCCGGATCGGAGCATGGCCTCACAATCCAGAATCACCTTACGGCAAGCCAGAATGGCCCGATCCCAGAGCACGCCGGTAATTTTATCCGTGGCAATGGTTTGCGCCCGACGACGCTCCAATCGCTCAAGGACCGCATGGTGATTGCCGTTCAGAAGGGGTTGGAATTTTCCGCATGCGTAACAGGTGTACGGCGCATCAAGATGGCAGGTGGCAGTGGCACCGCATACTGCCACATCCTCGATTTGTCGATCCGCTCGGTCCCCGTTTTCAGCTGAGGTACGATCCGCGACAATGATTCCGGTGAACGCATTCACAACCAAGGCCAGCTGGTCGCTCATCTTCGCGTCGATCAACGCCATCAACTCCGCCGATATGGCGCGGTACTTTCGCACTGTGTGAGTGTTTCTGTGCATCAATGCACGGGCCATTGTCCACTCATCCTGCCCCGCATTGGAAAGGTCCGTGCCGAGGGTATGTCTGAACCGGTGGCCCCGCGTCACTTTCAGCGGCTGATGGGTGCGAGGCGAAATCGGAAAGGACTCCATCCGCTCGATGCGGGCAAGCCAAGCATGAATTGTGCTTTTTCCGGCATGAAAGATTGGCTGCGGCGCGTATTCGAGGTCTTTTTGAAGGGGGCTATCGAGCAAAACAGGGGGAGACATCCGCTCACGACATTCAGCTTCATCATGCAGCTTCCGACGAAAGATGGGCACATTTTCAATGGCTGCATTCCAGTCGGCACCGTTTGGATAGGTTTGCCAGAGTTGCGCCAGAACTATTGCCTTGTAGGACTGCACGGTGTTGTAGAGGTCCTCATCCAGACTGAATGTTTCGGGCTTTACTCGCCAACCTGCCTCGTCGTCAATTTGCTTTACCCAATGAAACCTGACATTGCAGCCCTGGTCGCTCTTCGTGAAATCAGCAAAAATCATCATTCGCACCTGAGCGCCACGCTGCCCGTAAATCATCAATATGCGCAGGTAAAGGTACTGCTCGAAATCTAAGTGCCCGTGACAAAACTGCTCATGGATCCATTGGTACAGCGCGTCTTGCTCCACCTGCGTGAGCGGGCCTTGTTCGGGGTCCAGTGTGAGGATCACGTCGTTGCTCGAACTCTTTTTCCTGGGCAGTGCCTGGTAGGCGTCGATCAGTGGTTGCGACGGGTGCTGTTCGAGTGACTCGCAGTCGTGCCAAAACTCCATGAAAGCTGCAATGAGACTGAACTCTCTATAGTTAAATCGCTCCCGCAAAGCGATCAGTTGACCCTCGTTGAGCGGGTCTATCTCGCTCTGAGCAGCCCGCGACAACACACTGGCGGTATTAGCAACCGTGCGCGCTGCCGCATTGGCCATTCGGTACGCCAGGGCTGCGTGCAACCAGGGCTGCCAATCCGACGAGACGCAGGCAATAGCTGCCTCCCAGTTGACTGGTTGACTGGTCGATTTATCCGGACTCCACATCGGTTCTGCGGGTGTGAACACCTCCCCACATTTCGCCAGGCGAGGTGTGTTCAGCCATGCATCGAGGCTGTCCTTCGTGGGGGCCTGAAGTGCTTCTACGGAGATGTTCATTTTGAACCCCCTTTTGTCGTGCCGGTCTTCTGGCGGATGGCCTTAAGCCGCTCGGCCCGTTTCTGTATCGCTTTGTCTGCCTCTTCCTTCCAGAATTTCGCGCCGTAGAGGCCGGGCATGTTTGATGCGGGATTCCAGCCGAACATCCATGTGAGGGTCTTTTGAACTTGCGTGGTGCGATCCTCCGGCGTGAGCGTTGCCAGTTCCTCACGCATGCTTTCCAGCATCGTGTAAACCGCGTCATGCCTCAGGATATGCAGGTGCACATGAGCCAGTTTCGGCGCTATTTCTCGGACCTTGGACAGAACACCATCCACTGCCTTGATGGTCAGAGGTCCGCCCTCATTTCGCTTGTGCGCAACAAGCAAAAACGGATGCCTTCTCGCTTGCGATGCGCCGTTACGGGGCTTCCTGTGGCGATATTTCGATTCGTACTCAGTGATTGCGTCATACAGGTCATCGGTCATCACCAGCATGCGCTCGTGGGTTTTGAATTGCGGGGCCATGGTTCGTGGATCGAGGCTTTCATCTTCCAGGTTGACCACCGCTAGTTGACGACTGTGCCAGTGAATATCGCTGGTCTTGATCAGCAGCATCTCGGAGCGGCGAAGCCCCATATCCAGACCCAAAAGCAAAATGATGTAATTACGTAATCGAATAGCTGGATCAGCGAAGGGGTTGATCGGACTGTCAGGGCGCAGAATCTCCAGCAATCGATCTCGCTCCTGGGTTGTCAGTCCTTTCATTTCGTCCAATCGCGTTTTTTTCCACGCAGGGCTGGCCGCTTTGATCTTGCGGTTGATGCGCTTCTTCACATCGTCAACCGCCTCATATCGTGATGAGTGATCACCCAACTTGTCATAGAGGAAGGCCAGATAATCGCGTACCGCCTCGATTCGCTGCCGCGCATGGACTTTGCCAACGGATTTGTAGGCAGTCGGATGCAAACGCATCCCCGCATACTTCATGGCCAGGGTTTCCTTGCTGAACCCCGCGTCCGACACAAACCGAGAAAGTTCAGTGTCTGTCAGGTATTGGCTGGCAGGGCGCTGTTCGATGCGAGAAATCAGATCAATAGAGGAGAAGGCTAGAAACTGCTCAAGCACAACTAGATGCTCAAGGTACTTCTTGGTTGTTTCCAGTGCTCTGCCCGAGTGCTCCATGGTCATGTAGAGGTTGGGGTAGTAAACCGGGATGTAGTCTTGCACCAGTAGCTTTCTGCGAGCACCATTCACCACCTGCTCTATGACCTGGAGACCCATATTGCTCCCTCATAAAAAATAACTTTTCTAAATATAGTCAGGAACAAGTTTGGGTCAACGCAAAATCTAACGTTTTGCTTTCCAGAATTTAAGCGCTTGTCGCTACCATAACTCTCTGAAAAAGCAGGATTAAAGGCGAATCAAACCATGTCAAAAAGTGACAAAGCAGGCAAAACAGGCTCTTACGTCTACACCATGCACCGGCTGAGCAAGGTCGTTCCGCCGAAGCGTGAGATTCTCAAGAACATCTCCCTGTCGTTCTTCCCTGGCGCCAAGATCGGCGTGCTCGGTCTGAACGGCGCCGGTAAATCCACCCTGCTGCGCATCATGGCCGGCGTCGACACCGAGTTCGACGGCGAAGCCCGCGCCATGCCGGGCATCAATGTCGGCTATCTGCCGCAGGAGCCGCAGCTCGATCCCGAGAAGACCGTGCGTGAAGTCGTCGAGGAGGCGGTTGGTGTGATCAAGGACGCCCAGGCCCGCCTGGATGCCGTCTACGCCGCCTACGCCGAGCCGGACGCCGATTTCGATGCCCTGGCTGCCGAGCAGGCCAAGCTCGAAGCAATCCTGCAGGCATCCGACGGTCACAACCTGGAGCGTCAGCTGGAAGTCGCCGCCGATGCATTGCGCCTGCCGGCGTGGGACGCCAAAGTCGCGCACCTGTCCGGCGGAGAGAAGCGCCGCGTCGCCCTCTGCCGCCTGCTGCTGTCGGCCCCGGACATGCTGCTGCTGGACGAACCGACCAACCACCTGGACGCTGACTCGGTGGCCTGGCTGGAACGTTTCCTCCATGACTTCCCGGGCACCGTGGTAGCGATCACCCACGATCGTTACTTCCTCGACAACGTCGCCGGCTGGATTCTCGAACTCGACCGCGGCGCGGGCATCCCGTACGAAGGCAACTATTCCGGCTGGCTGGAAGCCAAATCGGCGCGTCTGGCGCAGGAATCCAAGCAGCAGTCGGCCCATGAAAAGGCCATGAAGGAAGAACTGGAATGGGTGCGCAAAGGCGCCAAGGCCCGCCAGTCCAAATCCAAGGCTCGTCTGCAGCGCTTCGAGGAAATGCAGTCGCAGGAATTCCAGAAACGCGCAGAGACCAACGAGATCTACATTCCGGCCGGCCCGCGCCTGGGTGACAAGGTCATCGAATTCAAGAACGTCACCAAGGGCTATGGCGACCGCGTACTGATCGACAACCTCTCCTTCAGCGTGCCGAAAGGCGCCATCGTTGGCGTGATCGGTGGTAACGGTGCCGGTAAGTCGACCCTGTTCCGCATGCTGATGGGCAAGGAAACCCCGGATTCCGGCAGCATCGAAATCGGCGACACCGTGCAATTGGCCTGCGTGGATCAGAGCCGCGACGACCTGGAAGGTGGCAAGACCGTCTGGGAAGCGGTCTCCGATGGCCTGGACCAGATTCGCATCGGCAACTACGAGGTGCCGTCGCGCGGCTACGTCGGCCGCTTCAACTTCAAGGGCGCCGACCAGCAGAAGTTCGTCAAGGATCTCTCCGGCGGTGAGCGCGGTCGTCTGCACCTGGCGCTGACCCTCAAGCAGGGCGCCAACGTGCTGCTGCTCGACGAACCGTCCAACGACCTCGACGTGGAAACCCTGCGCTCGCTGGAAGAGGCACTGCTGGACTTCCCCGGCTCGGCCATCGTGATCTCCCACGATCGCTGGTTCCTCGACCGCGTCGCCACCCACATCCTCTCCTACGAGGACGATGGCGGTGTCGTGTTCTTCGAAGGCAACTACACCGAGTATGAAGCCGATCGCAAGAGGCGCCTCGGTGACGCAGCCTCCCAGCCACACCGAGTCAGGTACAAGAAGCTCGCGCAGTAACGGTTGCACCAGACGAACGGAGCCCAAGCGGCTCCGTTCTTGCGTCAGAAAGACGACTATCGACTAGTAGCAAAACGCCTTATGTCGGATAATTGCCGCTTTTCGATAACCGGCCGGCGATCATCCACCGCGCCAATCTAGCGACAGAGGGAACTTCGCATGGCAGCCTTGGGACTGCGCGGCAAATCACTGCTGGCCCTGTTGCTGAGCTGTCTCCTCGCTTTCGCCCTCGCCGGCCTGATCGGTCGGGAGGCCTTGCTTGGCGTGCAGCACCGCTTTGGCGAGGCCTACGCGCGCAACGTCGTACAGCTCAACCGCGAACGTCTTTTCGCGCCGGTATCCCGCGAACTGGCCCTTGCCCAGCGTCTCGCCGCCTCTCAGCTGACAGTCGCCTGGCTGCAGGCCGAAGACAGTCCGGCCAAGCGCGACACCTTTTTCAAAGAAGCCGCCGGCTACCAGCAGGCATTCGGCGACCATGCATATTTCGCTGCGTCTGCCAGCAGCAACAGCTATTACTCCAACGGCCCGGGCCAGGAGCCAAGCCAGGCGCCGCGCTACCTGATGAGCCCGGACAATCCGCGCGACGAGTGGTTCTACCAGACCCTGCAGGCAACAGCTCCCTACTCGATCAATGTCGACCGCTCCGTAGTCACTGGCGAGCTCAAGGTATGGTTCAACGTGCAGGTGCGCGACGGCGATCGTCATCTAGGCCTGGTCGGCTCGGGCATCGGGTTGCGCGCCTTTCTGGATGATTTCATCGAGTCGAGCAAGGTCGGAGTCGAGTCGATGGTGCTCGACGCCTACGGCTCGATCCTGGTGCACCCGAATCAGAACCTGGTCACGCTGAATGCCGAGACGGCCCGTGGGCGCTCGCTATCGACCAACGTGCTGGGGCTGCTCGACGATATCAGCGCCGCCACGGCAGTCCGCCAGGCGATGGCCGACAGCCGCGAGGCACCCGGAACAGTCTCGACATTGCGCGTCACCCTGGACGGGGCGCCGCGTCTCCTGGCGCTGAGCTGGATACCGGAACTGCAATGGTTCGTCGCCAGCTCCGTCGATCTCGGCACTGCACAGGTGGTCGAGGTACGCCCTCTGCTGCCCGCCATCGGCCTGTTTCTGGTGCTCTTCCTGCTGCTGATCGGCGGCGGTGCCTGGCTGGTCGAAAAGCGCGTGCTCAAGCCGCTGCGCCAGCTGCGCCGCGGTGCTCAGGCGCTGGCGGCCGGACAGTACGATGTAGCGTTGCCGCTCGGCCGCAAAGACGAGATCGGCGAGCTGAGCGCTGCCTTCGGCAGCATGGCGCAGACGGTTCGCAGCCACACCAGCGAACTGGAAAACCGCGTGCGCGAGCGTACCCAGGAACTGGAGCGAGCGAACCGCGACATGGCGGCCGCGCACAAGAAGATCGACGATTCCATCGACTATGCCAGCCTCATCCAGCGCTCCATCCTGCCCAATCGGCAGCTGGTCAGCGCCATGGGCGATCGTCATGCGGTGCTCTGGCGGCCACGTGATGTCGTCGGGGGCGACTTCTATGTCTACCGGGCGGACGAGCGCGGTTGCCTGTTCGGTGTAGTCGATTGTGCCGGGCATGGCGTGCCGGGCGCGCTGATGACCATGCTCGCCCACGCCGCCATCGACCAGGCGCTCGGCACGACCGGCCTGAATGATCCGGCAGCTGCGCTATCGCGTACCGACGCGATCGTCCGCAGCATGCTGCGTGAAGAGGACGACGCCCATGCGCTGGCCACCAACATGGACATCGGCCTGGCCTATGTCGACCTGCAGCGACGCGAGGTGCGCTACGCCGGAGCGAAGATCGCGCTGTACTACTGCGACGGCGAGGAGGTCCAGGAAGTCCGCGCGGCGCGACGCGCGATCGGTGACAAGCGCATCGGCGAGTACCACAACACCCTCGTCAAACTGCAGCCGGGGCGGACGTTCTACATGACCACCGACGGCTTCCTCGACCAGGCGGGTGGCGAACAGGGGTACGGCTTCGGCAACAGCCGCTTCGCCAGCATGCTCCGCGCGCACGCCAGACTGCCGCTGGCCGACCAAGGCGAAGCCTTCAGCCGTGCGCTGGCGCACTATCAGGGTGATTATCCGCAGCGCGACGACATCACGATGTTATGTTTCCGTTTCGATTGAGACAGGGAGTTGGCAATGGCCCCGATTGACATGTTCGCGATGCGCGAATGCTACAACCAGCAACAGATCATGTTGTGCTTCAACGGCCCCATCTCGCGCAGCCTGATCGAAGAGATAGGCAACGCGCTGCGCAATTACATGGCCGAAGAACAGGCCCACCCGTCATCGGCAATGGATGTGTTCGCCGTCTACATCGAGATGACGCAGAACATTCGCCATTACACCCGCGAGAAGAACTGGTCCGATCAGCAGGCAGGGGCCACGGTGGTGGTGTCGCGCGATGATCAGGGCCGCTATGTCGTCTCGGCCGGCAACCTGATCGAAACCGCCGACGGCCAATTGCTGCTCGGTGCAGTGGCCGAACTGGCGAAGAAGAACAAGGCGGAACTGAAGGCGCTGTACAAGGAACAATTGCGCCGGCCACGCGACGAACATGTGACCTCCGGCGCAGGGCTGGGCCTGATCGACATTGCGCGCAAATCCAGCGAGCCGCTCAAGGCCTCGTTGCAACCGGTTTCCGACGAACTTTCCTTCATCAGTCTGAGCGCCGTCATCTGACCTCCAAGAGCATCCACATGAACGATTTCTCCATCCCCGGCAGCCAATCCACCCCCGCCATTCATTCGGACTGGGAAAAAGGTGTCGTCTCGATGCAGGGCGATTCCTATCCGGAAAACTCTTACGAACTGTTCCATCAGGTCTATGACTGGATTGAGCGTTTCCTCGGCCAGGCCTCGCATCCGCTCGCCCTCGAACTGCGTCTGCTGTATCTCAACACCAGCAGCATCAAGGCGATGATGGACATCTTCGACCTGCTCGAAGCGGCCTATCAGGATGGCCGTCAGGTGGCCGTAAACTGGTACTACGACATCCGCAACGAGCGCGTGGTAGAGCTGGCCGAAGAGTTCAAGGAAGACTGCACTTTCCCCTTTTCCATCCTCAGTCACGACTGACAGAAGGTTGATATGCGTGGGCCATCGCCGCTAGAGCAAGAGGTTGCCGATCTCCTCGCCGATCCGCAGTTCGAGGGCCATCCGTTGAAGGAGGCCCTGAGCCAGCTGTGGGGAGCCCACCACGACCTGCTCGGACGCATCGAGCGAATCGCCCGCGTCTCTGACGGTTACCAGAGCATTGCCCGCGAGCGTGAAATGAGCCTGGCCGCACGCTTCGACAAGCAGTTGCGGCAGTTGGAGAAGGTCGCGCGCATCTCCGATCGCTATCAACTGATGATGCACGACCTGAATGCCTCCCTGCGCGAGGCCTCGACACTCGACTCGCTGACCGGCATCGCCAACCGTCGACTGCTGACCGAACGCCTGCGCGAGGAAAGCGAGCGCGCCAAACGCTATGCGCGCCCGCTGGCAGTGGTCATGTTGGATATCGACCGTTTCAAGCTGATCAACGATGAACACGGTCATGAGGTCGGTGATCGGGTATTGATCGAAGTGGTCCGCGTCATGGAAGCGGAGATTCGCGAACAGGATCTCTGCGGTCGCTGGGGCGGCGAAGAGTTTCTGATCCTCATGCCCGAATGCACCGCACCTACCGCTGGTGCGGTGATGGCCCGTATGGGAGAGAGCATCAGCGCACTCGGCGTGCGAGTGAACGACAGTCTGCTGGGCGTCACCGCGAGCATGGGCATTGCCGAGCTGCGCGCCGAGGAAACCTATTCGAGCACCATCAATCGGGCCGATTTCGCGCTGCTGCGCGCAAAACGTAGCGGGCGCAATCGCTGCGAGCTGGCCGACTGAGCAGGCGTAGCGCATCGATTTTTCTGCACAAAAACGACGCACGGTATGCGTCATTTTGGCGCGAAAGGCGGCACCTGACCGACCAGGCTCCGCCGAATACCCCGCGCTAGGCGACATCGCCGATCCTCCGCTGCTGCTCACAAGCGCGCACCATTGACATGCACCTCAGACCCATGTCGCACTTCCGCGGTGCGAAGCAGGTTTGCTACAGTCGCGCGCCAAAAATTATTAATGACTGCCACTGCGCGGTCGCCGAGGGCCTACTGATGATCGAAACCGTTGATGCCTTTCTCGCCCGCCTGAAGCAACGCGACCCACACCAACCCGAGTTCCACCAGGCCGTGGAAGAAGTGGTTCGCAGCCTCTGGCCATTTCTCGAAGCCCATCCGCACTACATGCAGGCCGGCATCATCGAACGCATGGTCGAACCGGAACGCGCCATCATTTTCCGGGTACCGTGGGTCGACGATCAGGGTCGCGTCCAGGTCAACCGCGGCTTCCGCATTCAGATGAACAGCGCAATCGGCCCCTACAAGGGCGGCCTGCGTTTCCACCCATCGGTGAACATCGGCGTGCTCAAGTTCCTGGCCTTCGAGCAGGTCTTCAAGAACTCGCTCACCTCGCTCCCCATGGGCGGCGGCAAGGGCGGTTCGGACTTCAATCCGAAGGGCAAGAGCGACAATGAAGTGATGCGCTTCTGCCAGTCGTTCATGAGCGAGCTGTACCGCCACATCGGCGCGGATCTCGACGTGCCAGCCGGTGACATCGGCGTCGGCGGTCGCGAGATCGGCTTCCTGTTCGGCCAGTACAAGCGCCTGTCCAACCAGTTCACCTCGGTCCTGACCGGCAAGGGCCTGCCCTACGGCGGCAGCCTGATCCGCCCGGAAGCCACCGGCTACGGCTGCGTGTACTTCGCCGAGGAAATGCTCAAGAGCACCCACAGCAGCTTCGAAGGCAAGCGCGTCTCGATTTCCGGCTCCGGCAACGTGGCCCAGTACGCCGCGCAGAAGGTCATGGAGCTAGGCGGCCGGGTCATCTCGCTGTCCGACTCCGGCGGTACCCTGCACTTCCCGGATGGCCTGACGGGCGAGCAGTGGGACTACCTGATGGACCTGAAAAACGTCCGCCGCGGCCGCCTCGAGGAGATGGGTGCGCATTTCGGTGTGACCTACCTGGCCGATCAGCGTCCGTGGAGCCTGCCGTGCGATATCGCCCTGCCCTGCGCCACACAGAACGAGCTGGACGGCGAAGACGCTCGCATGCTGCTGAAGAATGGCTGCGTCTGCGTCGCCGAAGGCGCCAACATGCCGTCGACGCTGGAAGCCGTGGACCTGTTCCTCGAGGCCGGCATCCTCTACGCACCAGGCAAGGCATCCAATGCTGGCGGTGTGGCCTGTAGCGGCCTGGAAATGAGCCAGAACGCCATGCGTCTGCACTGGACTGCCGGCGAGGTGGACACCAAGCTGCACAGCATCATGCAGTCGATCCACCACGCTTGTGTCGCTCACGGCGAGGAAAACGGCCGGATCAACTACGTCAAGGGCGCCAACATCGCCGGCTTCGTCAAGGTTGCCGACGCCATGCTGGCCCAGGGCGTCGTTTAACCGCGCCAGCGGCACGCCATAAGAAAAGCCCCTGCCGGATCGTCCGACAGGGGCTTTTTGCTTTCTTGCTGGCAACCGTGAAGCTTGGGCCGGGAAGCCGGCATCGGCGCTCGCCTACCAGTAGTTCTCCACCGCCACCTGCCCCGGCCGGCGGGTCAAGGCCAGATTCAAATCACGCGCTTTCAACACGGCGCGGGTGTCCTCGATCATTTGCGGGTTGCCGCAGAGCATGATCCGCGAATGCTCCGGCGTCAGCTGCAGATCGGCAGCGCGCTCCAGTTCGCCGTTCTCGATCAGGGTGGTGATGCGCCCATGCAGCGCCCCAGGAACCTGTTCGCGGGTCACCACCGGCAGGTACAGCAGCTTCGAGCCCAGCCCGTCCAGGTAATCGCGCTGCGGCAGCTCGGCGATCAGCTGCTGATAGGCCAGTTCGCGCGCCTCGCGAACGCTATAGACCAGAATGATGCGCTCGAAACGCTGCCAGGCCTCGAAGTCCTGCAGGATCGACAGAAACGGCGCGATGCCGGTGCCGGTGGCCAGTAGCCAGAGGTCGCGGCCGTCGGGAAAGCGATCCAGGGTGAGAAAGCCGAAGGCCTGCTTGTCCACCAGCAGCTCATCACCGACCTTGAGGCGACTCAGCTCGCTGGTGAACTCGCCATCCGGCACCACGATGGAAAAGAAATCGAGAAACTCGTCATGCGGCGCTGAAACCATCGAATAGGCACGCCAGACGATACAACCACTGGGCTTGCGCACGCCAAGACGGGCAAACTGCCCGGCGCTGAAGCGAAAGCTGGGATCACGGCTGGTGCGCAAGGTGAACAGGTTGGACGTCAGCGTCTGCACCTCGAGCAGGCGCTGGCGGGTGAACTTCTCTTCGCTGGCGGTCATACTTCGCTCCCTCCGAGCATCTGCCGGGTCTGTCGCGCGCAGGCCCTTGAAGTCTTGATACTCCTTTCCGACGCCCATAAACACCGCCAGTTCTCATGCCTATTCTCGATACCCCCTATGCCAGCCTCGACCTGATCCGCCAGCCGGAGCAGCCGAACGAGCCGTTGCAGGCCTTTGACGCCGCCGACGAATACCTGCTCGCCACGCTGCATGAACAGGGTTTGCCGGCAGCCGCGCGGGTGCTGATTCTCAACGACAGCTTCGGTGCCCTGGCTTGCGCGCTGGCCGCGCATGTCGAGGTGACCAGCAGCGGCGACTCGCATCTGGCCCATCTGGCGCTGCAGAAGAATCTGGCGCGCAACGGTATATCCGAGACACGAGTGACCTTCGTTCCGGCCAGCGAAATGGCCCAGGGCCCGTTCGATCTGGTGCTGATCCGCGTACCGAAAACCCTCGCCCTGCTGGAAGAACAGCTGATCCGCCTGCACGGCCAGCTGTCGCCCGGCGCGCAGGTGATCGCCGCGGCGATGATCAAGCACCTGCCGCGCGCCGCCGGTGATCTGCTAGAGCAGTACATCGGCGCGGTGCAGGCCTCGCTGGCAGTGAAGAAGGCACGTCTGCTCAGCGCAACGGCGAGCGAGAAACCGGCGCCGCAGTCGCCTTACCCGACTCGCTACCGGCTCGATCAGCCAAAACTCGAACTGCTCAACCACGCCAACCTGTTCTGCCGCGAAGGCTTGGACATTGGCACGCGCGCCTTTCTGCCACATCTGCCACAGGCACTCGGTGCACTGCGCGTGGCCGATCTCGGCTGCGGCAACGGCGTGCTCGGCATCGTCTATGCGCTGGGCAATCCGCAGGCGGAGCTGACCCTGGTGGACGAGAGCTACATGGCGGTGCAGTCGGCTCGGGAGAACTGGCAGGCGATCCTCGGCGAACGTCCGGCCGACATCCGCGCCGGCGACGGCCTGGCCGAGCAGGCGCCCGGCTCGCTGGATCTGGTGCTCTGCAATCCGCCATTCCACCAGCAGCAGGTGGTCGGCGATTTCCTCGCCTGGCGCATGTTCACCCAGGCCAAGGCGGCACTGGCCAAGGGCGGCGAGCTATGGATCGTCGGCAACCGTCATCTCGGCTACCACCTCAAGCTCAAGCGCCTGTTCGGCAATGCCGAGCAGGTCGCCGCTACGCCGAAATTCGTGATCATCAAGGCAACCCGCGCCTAGGATTGCTTGCCCAACAACGCCTTGCTGATCGCCTGGCCGACCTGCTCGAACAACTGCCCCGCGTCCCTGCCCTCATCGAGCGCTTCGGCGCAGGCCACCACGACGATCGCGCGGCTCTCGTCCTGCGGCTCGATCACGCCGATGTGACAGGCGCGCTCGAGCTGGGTGCCGGTCTTCTGGATGAAGGGCACGTCCTCCGGCAGCCCGGCCTCGAGCCGGTAGTTGTCATAGGAATCGAGCTTCATGAAGCCGTACAGCAGATCACGGCTCTCGACCGACAGCAGCTCCCCGCGCACCAGTTTTTCCAGCATCGTGCCGTAGGCCACCAGGCTGCTGGAGTTGAGCTTGCGCGCGTAGTAGCGCTCATAGGCCTGTTCCATGCTTGCGGCCTTCAGCTCATCGGCCTGCAGGTTCAGTACCCGCGCCAGCGCCTCGTAGCGCGGCTTGCTGAACGGCGCTGAGGCCAGTTCCACCAGCTGCATGTTGTCGAGCTTGGCTGCATCCGGGTGCACCTCGCCATATACGTCGCGGCGCACCTGAGTGAAGGAGGTGATGGCCTCGAAATCACCGCCCATGCTCTTGCGGGTGCGCGCGTTGAGCTCGTCCTCGCCGACCAGGCGGATCAGCATGTTGGCCGCGGTGTTGTCGCTTTCGATGAGCATTTCCTTGAGCAGATCGCGCAGCGAGTAGTCGACGCCGTTGTCCTGCCAGACCAGATCGCCGGAGCCGTCGACCTTGTCCTCGGCCTCCAGCGTCAGCCGCTGATCGAGGCTGAAGTCGCCATCGTCGACGCCCTGTAGCACGGCCAGGGCGATCGGCACCTTCACCGCTGAGCCCAGGTACCAGAAGCGCTCAGCGTCGTAGCGCAGCTCGGCGTTCTCACCCAGATGCTTGATATAAACACCGAGCTTGCCCGGCGACGCCTCGTCGACACGACGCAGCTCCTGCTCCAGACCATCCTTCCAGGTCGCCTCGGCTTCCTCGGTACAGGCGGTCAGGGCCACCAGCGGCAACAACAATGCGCCTACTGCGATCAACCTGTTCATCGTCGGATCAACCCCGCTGCGGTGACTGCCTCGCCGGTACCGCGCAACGCGCGCTCGGCCTGGGCGGCGGAGGCCACCCCGCGAACGCAGGCGACGATGACCAGGCGTGTGGATAGGGCGCTGTCCGAATCTGGCTGATCCACCAGCCCGGCATCGCAGATACGTGCTCGTTGGGTGCCGGTCTTGTGCGCGAAGCCGGTGCCGGGCGGCAAGCCGGCCTTGATCCGCTGTTTGCCGGTCTCGACCCGGCGCATCACGCTCAGCAGGTATCCGGTACTCGCCGGGCCCAGTGCAGTCCCGGCCTCCAGCGCCGAAAGCACGTCGCCGTAGGCCTTCAGCGTGCCGGAGTTGTACGGCGTGGCGTAGTAGCGCTCGTAGGCCTCGTTCAGGCTGATCGATGCCAACGTGCGGCGCTCCACGCCAAGCAGCCGTGGCAGCAGCGCCAGGCGGCCGGCGTCGTTCGGCTGCTGCCTGAGCGCGAGAAAATCCTTGCCGGAGAGCTGACGCGCCGCCGGGTGCAACTCGCCGTAGATCAACCGTCGCACGTCCGCCAGCGAGGTGATCGGCCCGAGCCCTTCCGGCGCCAGTTCCTGGGCGACGGCATTGACCTGCTCGATGCCGACCAGACGGATCAGCATGTCGCTGGCGGTGTTGTCGCTGTGGATCAGCATCTGATCCAGCAAAAACCGCACGCTCAACGCCTTGCCCGGCGCATGGCTGTTGGTCGGGCCGGCACCATCGACGTAGTCGGACGCCAGCAGTGCCACCGGGCTATCCAGGGTCAGCTCGTCCTGCTCGATCCGGCGCATCACCGCGATGGCGACCGGGACCTTGACCGTCGAAGCCAAATACCAGGGCTCCTCGCCATGGTAGGAGACTGAAATGCCGGTCTGCATGTCCTTGACGTACACGCCGAGATGCCCGGGGGTTTGCCTGTCCAGCTGGGCCAACCGCGCGAGGAAGGGGCCGCTCCACTCGAAGGCCTCCTGGGCAATGGCGGTCTGGCCGGTGCTTGCACACAGCAGTGCGGCGAGCAGCAGGCGCGTGGCAGCGGCGGGTAAACGAAGCAGCGATGACGGGTGCATGGTCCTCCGGCTAGGCGTCGTGCAATTGCGGATATTCGTTCCGACCGCCGCGGCGCCCAGCCGTGCACACGCCCCGATCACCGGTGCAGCGCAACGGCTGGAGCGGATGCGAGTCCCATGCATAGGCGTCGTTTTATGGCGCAACCAATCAATACGGGAGCGAGCAGTGCCGCGCACGGAACATTTCATCGGGCTGGAATGGCTGCGCTTTCTGCTGGCCATCTATGTAGTGCTGTTCCATACCGTGCACGCCTACGTCGAGGGCGAGCCGACCTGGCTCGCGGAGCTTGCCGGCGTCGGCTTCTTCGCCACCAGCAGCTTCTTCGTGCTTTCCGGCTTTCTGCTGGCGCACGTCTATTGTCGCCAGGGCGAACTGCGCGAGCCGGCGCGGCATTTCCTCGGCAAACGCCTGGCCAATCTCTACCCGCTGCACCTGTTCTCCCTGCTGCTGACGGCCATCGTGCTGACCATCATCGCCAAGCTCGGCATTCCCCCGGACGATGCCAAGGCGAGCCTGCGCTACGTGGTCTACGACACCAACGAGGAGCTCAGCGGCGAAGCCCGCGACGCCCTCGAATATTTCATGAACAACCGCGAGCTGGCGCTGAACTTCGTGCTGCAGCTGTTCATGCTGCAGGCCTGGAACCCGCTCTACCTGACGTTCAACCCGCCGCTGTGGTCGATCTCCACACTGTTCTTCTTCTACCTGTGCTTCCCCCTGCTGGCGCCACGCCTGATGCGCCTGCGCCACAAGGGTTGGTGGCTGCTGGCAATCGCCGCGCTTTACCTGCTGCCGCCGCTGTGGGCGATCCAGCAGGACGCCTACGGCATTCCCGTCACCGGCATGCTGCACCGCATGCCGCTGCTGCGCCTGCCGGAATTTCTCGCCGGCATCCTGCTCTGCGGACTGTTCCGCGAATGGCGCGCGGCGGGCGGGCAGCTCGGCATCGCAGCACGGCTGGCGCTGTCGGCATTCGTGCTGGCGAGCTTCCTGGCGACGGTGTGGCTGCTCAAGGGCGAACGCTACTGGTACTTCCTGCTGCACAACGGCCTGCTGCTGCCGGCGCAGCTGGCGCTGGTCTGGCTCTGCGCGCTGATCGCCACGCCACGCAGTGCCGCGTTGATCGACTGGTCACAGCGCCTGGGCGCGGCCTCGTTGCCGCTCTTCGTGCTGCATGTGCCGGTGTTCATCCTCTTCTCGCGCTCGGAGAAGCTGCTCGGGGCGGTGTCGGCGGAATGCCTCGAGGACTGGGCCGATTGCGTGGCACAGGCGGGGGAACTGGCGCTGACGCCGGCCTTCTATCCGCTGTATCTGGGGTTATGCATCGTGGTGTGCGTGCTGGCGCAGGAGCGAGCAGTGGTGCCGGTGAGGCGGTTTTTGCTGAGGCGGGTGATGAAGGTTTGATGCAGGCGTTCACACGCCTCGAACGCAGAGCGCCAACACGGCGTGCACACGCGGGAGCTTGGGCACGACCACCGCTCCATCTGGCCCAGCCGCAGCGGTGCGCCGAGGCCCACCCTGCGCGTCGGCGACTACAGCAACTTATCCAGGGTAATCGGCAGATCCCGCACGCGCTTGCCCGTCGCGTTGTAGATCGCATTGGCCACCGCCGCCGCCGCCCCGACGATGCCGATCTCCCCTACCCCCTTTGACCCCAGGTCGTTGACCACCTCGTCGTGCTCCTCGACGAAGATCACGTCGATTTCGGGAATGTCCGCGTTCACCGGGATGTGGTACTCGGCGAGGTTGTGGTTCATGTAGCGGCCGAGCCTGTGATCGATCAGCGTCTCCTCGTGCAGCGCCTGGCCGATGCCCCAGACCACGCCGCCGACGATCTGGTTGCCGGCGGTCTTCGGGTTGACGATGCGGCCCGCGGCAATCGCGCTGACCACACGGCTGACCTTGATGGTGCCGAGGTCCTCGTCGACGCGCACTTCGACGAACACCGCCGAATGGGTTCCGGTTGCCCAGGCATCGCGTTTTTCATCCGGTTTGACGCTGGCCTCGGCCTCCAAGGCGCCGCTGACCTGCACGATGTCGCGCAGAGCCACGGCATGCTCGCCGGTTTTCAGCCGCAGCTGACCATCGACGAACTCCACGGTTTCCAGATTCGCCCCGGTAAAGGGCGATGCCGGCGACTGCTGCACGGCGTCCAGCAGCTTTTGCCGCAGCCCTGCACAGGCGCGCTGCACGGCGCTTCCCACCGAGGACACGGTGGCCGAGCCTCCCTCAAGCGGCGCCTGCGGCAGGCTGGAATCGCCCAGGCGGAACTCCACCTCGGCCATCGACAGGCCCATGGCGTCGGCGGCGATTTGCGTCATCGCGGTATAGGTGCCGGTGCCGATATCGGCGGTGGCGCTGGTTACCAGCAGCTTGCCGTCGGCATCGATGCAGGCACGGGCACTGGCCGGCATCTGCATGGCTTCCCAGACGCCAGTGGCCATGCCCATGCCGACCAACTGATGACCGTCACGCAGGCTGCGTGGCTGCGCCGGGCGCCGCGACCAGCCGAAGCGTTCGGCGCCCTGCTGGTAGCAGGCACGCAGCTCCTTGCTGGAATAGCGCTTGCCCTCGTTGCCGTTGATGTCGGTGTAGTTGCGCAGGCGCAGCTCCAGCGGGTCGATACCGACTTCATGGGCCAGCTCGTCCATCGCGCACTCCAGCGCATAGACGCCGATTGTCGCACCGGGGGCGCGCATATCTAGCGGCGTATAGACGTCCAGCGGCGCCAGGCGGTAACCGAGGCGCACGTTGTCGCAGGCGTAGAGCATGCCGGACCACTCCACCTCGTGCTCGGTGAAATCCTCGAAGCGCGAGGTCTGGCCGATGGCCTTGTGCTCGATGGCCCGCAGCCGTCCTTCGCCATCTGCCGCGAGCTTCAGCTGTTGGAAGGTTCGCGGGCGGTAGCCGAAGGTGAACATCTGCTGCCGGGTCAGTTCGACGCGCACCGAGGCCTTCAGCTTGAGTGCGGCCATCACCGCCAGCGGCAGCTGGTACTGCGGCCGCAGGCCGGAGCCGAAGGCACCGCCGACGAAGGGCGCGAGCACGCGGATCTTGCCCTGCATGTCGAAGACCTGCTCCAGGTAGCGCTGGCAATTCTGCACGCCCTGGGTCTTGTCATGGATCAGCAGCTCGCCGCCCGGCTGGTACTGGACAATGGAGGTATGCGGCTCCATCGGGTTGTGGTGCTCGACCGGGGTGCCGTACTCGCAATCGATGCGTTTTGCCGCCGCGGCGAACGCCGAGTCGAAATCGCCGCGCGGCTCCGGCAGCTCCGCCGGCGCTTCATGGGCCTGTTCGCGCGCGGCCTGCAGATCGGTCTGGTGCGCTTCGACCTCGTATTCGACGTGCACCAGGCTCGCCCCGTGCCTCGCCAGCGCCTGGGTCTCGGCGACGACCAGCGCCAGCGGCTGGCCGCTGTAGAGCACGCGGTCGTTGTACAGCGGGCGGAACGGCGAGCCGTCGGCGGCGTCGTCATCCTCGTAGGGCTCGTCGTAGCTGGCCACCGGTGGGCGATTCTGATGGGTCAGCACCAATCGCACGCCGGGCAGCGCTTCAGCCGCGGCGGCATCAATACCCTTGATACGGCCGCGGGCGATGCTGCTCGACACCACGGCGCCGTAGAGCAACCCCGGCACCTCGGCTTCGGCGGCGTAGCAGGCCTTGCCGGTGACCTTGAGCGGGCCGTCGACGCGGTCCAGCGGCTTGCCCAGTGGAGAGTTGGCGCTGTTCATCGGACGGTTCCTCCGGCGGCTTCGGTCAGTGCGCGCACGATGGCGCGTCGTGCCAGGTCGACTTTGAAGGCGTTGTCGGCGAGCGGCTGTGCGCCTTGCAGCAGGCGGTCGGCCGCGGCGGCGAAACATTCGGGCTTGGCACGCTTGCCGCTGAGCAGTTCTTCGGCCTCTTCCAGGCGCCAGGGTTTGTGCGCCACGCCACCGAGCGCGATGCGCGCGCGGCGGATGATGTCGCCATCCATCTCCAGCGCCGCCGCGACGGACACCAGGGCGAATGCGTAAGAGGCGCGATCGCGCACCTTGAGGTAGGCGCAGTGGCTGGCGAAACCTTCCACCGGCAGCTCGATGGCGGTGATCAGCTCGCCTTCCACCAGCACGTTGTCCTGCTGCGGCTGGTCGCCGGGCAGGCGGTGGAAGTCCACCAGTTCGAGGCGTCGCTGGCCGTGCGGGCCTTCCACATGCACCCGGGCATCCAGCGCGGCCAGGGCGACGCACATGTCCGACGGGTGCACGGCGACGCAGTGTTCGCTGGCACCGAGAATCGCGTGGATGCGATTGCGCCCGTCACGCGCGCTGCAACCGGAGCCCGGCTCGCGTTTGTTGCAGGGCGTGGCGGTATCGTAGAAGTAGTAGCAACGGGTGCGCTGCAGCAGGTTGCCGCCGGTGCTGGCCATGTTGCGCAGCTGCGGCGATGCCCCGGCAAGGATCGCCTTGCTCAGCAGCGGGTAGCGCTGTTCGATCTGCGGGTGCCAGGCCAGGTCGGCATTGCTCACCAGCGCACCGATGCGCAGGCCACCCTCGGCGGTCTGCTCGATGTCGCGCAGCGGCAGGCCGTTGATGTCGATGAGCTGGCCGGGTTGCAGCACGTTCTCTTTCATCAGGTCGAGCAGGTTGGTGCCGCCGGCGATGTAGCGGCTCTGCGGCCCGTGCAGGGCGATGGCCTGGTCGATACGTTCGGGGCGCTGATAGCTGAACGGCGTCATTGCGCACCCTCCTGGCCGCGCAGCGTCGGCAGTGCGTCTTCGATGGCGGCGAGGATGTTCGGATAGGCGCCACAGCGGCAGAGGTTGCCGCTCATGTGTTCGCGGATCTCGTCACGGCTGCTGGCACGGTTCTCCGCTGCTAGCCCGGCTGCCGAGCAGATCTGCCCCGGCGTGCAGTAGCCGCACTGGAAGGCATCGTGCTTGACGAACGCAGCCTGCAGCGGATGCAGCGTCGCATCGCTGGCCAGCCCCTCGATGGTGGTCAGACTGGCGCCGTCGTGCATCACCGCCAGGGTCAGGCAGCTGTTGATGCGCCGGCCATCGAGCAGCACCGTGCAGGCACCGCACTGGCCGTGATCGCAGCCTTTCTTGGTGCCGGTCAGGCCGAGCTGGTCGCGCAGCAGGTCGAGCAAGGTGGTCCAGGGTTGCACCTGGAGCTCACGGCGTTCGCCGTTCAGCTCCAGGCTGATGGTGCAGGTTTGGCCTGCAGCTGAATAATTTTCGCTCATGGCAGCCTCACGGTTTGGGCGTTGGTATGCGCTGTCCGTGCGTCTTGGGGTACGACTGACGTGGCGCGAAAATCGTTCAGCCCTGCTGGTCGAGTGGCGGCGGCTGACTGAGGGTCATCTCGCCGGGACCGGCGCAGCGCTGCGCTCACCGGCCAATTGATTCGTGCAGGTTTTGGTAGTCGCTACGGCGATTGGCGTTCAGGCCTGCCGGCGATCACCGGGATGGTCGATGTCCTGCAGCACGCCGGGATCATTCAGAGCGAGCTCCAGTACCGGGTGCGCGGCGAACAGCGCCTGCGCGCCACGATCGCCATCCAGCTGCAGCAGCGCATCACGATGGGCGCTGCCGATGCCGCGCGGATGGCCGGGGCGGCCGTCATAGGTCGGCACGACCAGATTGTCTTCGCGGATCGCCGTGGCGATCTCGCGCAGGGTTCGGGGCTGCACATAGGGCATATCGGCCAGCGCCACCAGCCAGCCACGTGCCGCCGGCGCTTGGGCGACGGCCTGCGCGAGGCTGTGGCCGAGGCCGCGGGTTTCCAGCGCGAGCACCTCGCAGTCGGCAGCGTTGGCGCTCAGCCAGTCGCGCAGAGGCAGATTGTCTGCACGGGTCACCACCAGCAGCCGTTCGGCGACACCACGAAGGTTGGCCAGCGTGGCGGCGAGCACCGGCGGCGAAGACGCAGCAGCCAGGCTGGCCGCCAGCAGCTTGTCCGCCCCACCGGCAGCTCGATACCGACTGCCCTGCCCCGCAGCCAGAACGATGGCGCAAACGCCCTGCTCAGGCACAGCGCTGTTCCGGCAACGCCTGGCTGACCAGGGCGCCGTTTTTCAGCGCCACCACCTCGGCCATCAAGGACAGCGCGATTTCCGCCGGTGTACGGCTGCCGATGGGCAAGCCGATGGGGCCGTGCAACCGCTGCACCTGCCGCTCGCCGAGGCCCAGCGAGAGCAGGCGCGCCTTGCGCTTTTCGCTGTTGGCCCGCGAGCCCAGCGCGCCGACGTAGAAGGCTTCGGACTGCAGCGCGGTGAGCAGCGCCATGTCGTCCAGTCGTGGATCGTGGGTCAGCGCGACGATGGCGGTGTGCGCATCCGCTTCGATGGCCAGCACGGCATCGTCCGGCATGCCGGGGACGAAGCGCACCGTCGCCGCATCCCAGTCGTGGGCATAGCCTTCGCGCGGGTCGCAGATCAGTACCTCGAAGCCGAGGCCATGTGCCAGGTCGGCGACATAGCGCGACAGCTGCCCGGCGCCGATCAGCAGCAGGCGCCAGGCCGGGCCGAATGGTGCGCGCAGGGTATGCCCGTCGAACTGCAGCGCGGCGTCGCGGCCGGCGGTTTGCAGCGTTACATCACCACTGGCGATATCCACGCAGCGCAGCAGCCGCTCGTGCCCGGCGCAGCGCCGCAGCAGCTCATCGATCCATCCGGCTTCGCGCAATGGCTCCTGCAACAGGCGCAGCGTACCGCCGCAGGGCAGACCGAAACGCGCGGACTCTTCCTTGCTCACGCCGTAGGTGATCAGCTGGCAAGCCTGCGGTGGCTGGTCGGCCATGACCCGCGCGAGCAGATCATCCTCGACGCAGCCGCCGGACACCGAGCCTTCGACGCGGCCGTCGCCGCGTAGCGCCAGCAGCGAGCCGATCGGGCGCGGCGCGCTGCCCCAGGTTTCCAGCACGGTGTAGAGCACCACGGGATGACCGTCACGCAGCCAGTCGCGGGCCCGTCGCAGTACCGCCAGATCGACACTGTCCATTGATCTCCTCGGATTCAGCCCATTGCTGCCAGGACTCCCGGCAATGCAAGGAGTGACCGATCCGAGGCCAGGTTAGTTCGTCGTTGCCGGCACCAGCATGGCGTCGGCTACTTCGCGGCGCTTGCCGCGACCGGCCAGACGCTCCACCAGGGTCAGCGCGAACTCCAGGGCGGTCGCCGGGCCCTGGCTGGTGATGCAGTTGCCGTCCACCACCACCGGCTGGTCAAGGAAATGCGTGCCGGTGAGGTTGTCGCTCATGCCCGGGTAGCAGGTCACCTGACGGCCCTTGAGCACGCCGTAGGGGTGCAGCGCCACCGCCGGCGCGGCGCAGATCGCGGCGAAATCGAGCCCGGCACGGGCCTGCTGGCGTACGCGCTCGGCCAGCGGTTCCAGTTCTCCAAGTGTTTTCGCCCCGGGCATGCCGCCGGGCAGCACGATCAGGTCGAAATCCTGCGCCAGCACGTCGAGCAGCATGGCGTCGGCGGTGATCCGCGTGCCGCGCGCGCAGGTCAGCATGCGCCGCTCTTCGGCACTGGCCACCAGTACCTCGAACTCGGCGCGGCGCAGCACGTCGATCAGGGTGACGGCCTCCAGGTCTTCGGAACCGTCGGCGATCGGAATCAGGACTCGTTTGCTCATGGCGTTCACCTGCTCAATGGAAATTCAACCGCGCTGCCGGCCGGTGTAAGATGCGCGGCTTTTGCGACGACACGCGAATCGCCCGCCAGAGGCGACAGCCCTCACACTGACCGGCACTTAGAGGATCGACCATGCTGGAAAAGCTATTTCAACTCAAGGCGCACAACACCACGCTGCGCACCGAGGTCCTGGCCGGTATCACCACCTTCCTGACGATGGCCTACATCCTCTTCGTCAACCCGAGCATCCTCGCCGAAACCGGCATGGATCACGGCGCGGTGTTCGTCGCCACCTGCCTGGCCGCAGCCATCGGCTCGGCGATCATGGGCCTGGTTGCCAACTACCCGATCGCGCTGGCGCCGGGCATGGGCCTGAACGCCTTCTTCACCTACACCGTCGTGCTGACCATGGGTTACACCTGGCAGACCGCGCTGGGGGCGGTGTTCCTCTCCGGCGTGATCTTCTTCGGCTTGTCGATCTTCAAGATTCGCGAGTGGATCATCCACAGCATTCCGCTGGCCCTGCGTGCCGGCATCGCCGCGGGTATCGGCCTGTTCCTGGCGATCATCGCGCTGAAGAACGCCGGCATCGTCGTCGACAACCCCGCCACTCTGGTCGGCCTGGGTGACCTCAGCGCCGGCGGCACGCTGCTGGCCTGCCTGGGCTTCTTCCTGATCGCCGCGCTGGCCTATCGCCAGGTCACCGGTGCGGTGATGATCGGCATTCTGGTGGTTACCGGCCTGTCGATCCTGCTCGGCCTGTCGCAGCTCAACGGCGTGGTGTCGATGCCGCCGTCGCTGGCGCCGACCTTCATGCAGCTGGACATCATGGGCGCGCTGGATATCGGCCTGATCAGCGTGATCTTCGCCTTCCTCTTCGTCGACCTGTTCGACACCTCCGGCACCCTGATCGGCGTGGCGCAAAAGGCCGACCTGCTGGACAAGGACGGCAAGATGCCGCGCCTGGGCCGCGCCCTGCTGGCCGATAGCACCGCGACCATGGCCGGCGCGGCGCTGGGTACCTCGACCACCACCAGCTACATCGAATCCGCCGCCGGTACCGCTGCCGGTGGCCGCACCGGCCTGACCGCCTGCGTGGTCGCCCTGCTGTTCCTGCTCAGCCTGTTCTTCGCCCCGCTGGCCGGCGCCGTGCCGGCCTACGCCACCGCCCCGGCGCTGCTGTTCGTCGCCGTGCTGATGATGAGCAGCCTGGCCAACATCGACTGGGACGACCTCACCGTCGCCGCGCCGGTCGTGGTTGCCGCGCTCGCGATGCCGCTGACTTTCTCCATCGCCAACGGCATCGCCTTCGGCTTCATCGCCTGGACGGCGATCAAGCTGCTCGCCGGCCGCTGGCGCGAGCTGAGCCCGGCGATGTGGATTCTCTCGGCACTGTTCGTGGTCAAGCTGGGCTGGTTCGCCGGCTGATCGCAGCGTAGGGTGGATGACGCTTTTCTCATCCACCTTCCGTGCGGCAACGCTGGATGGATGAAGCGTCAGCTGCGCGCCCCGATCCACCCTACAAATAGCGATCCGCAACATGCGTTAATTCGCGGTAAGGCCACCCCACGGAGCGAACTACTGTGGGAGCGGCCGGCGCCGTAAAGCTCCTCAAACCTCTGCACGAAGCCCCCGCCATGCCGCTGCCCAAGCTCGACCCCGCCCAATACGAAACCCAGCTCGCCGAGAAAGCCGCCCGGCTGGTGGAACTGCTGGCGCCGTTCGATGCACCGGCACCAGAAGTCTTCGACTCGCCGCGCGAGCATTACCGCCTGCGCACCGAATTCCGACTGTGGCGCGAGGATGGCCAGCGCCATTACGCGATGTTCGAGCAGGGCGACAAGCACAAGGCCATTCTGATCGACGACTTCCCCATCGCCAGCCGTCGCATCAATGAGCTGATGCCACAACTGAAAGCCGCCTGGCAGGCGTCGGAAGTGCTCAGCTTCAAGTTGTTCCAGGTCGAATTCCTCACCACCCTGGCCGGCGATGCGCTGATCACCCTCGCCTACCACCGCCCACTGGACGAGGCCTGGCAGGCCGAAGCCGAGCAGCTCGCCGCCAACCTCGGCGTCAGCCTGGTCGGCCGCTCGAAGGGCAAGCGCATCGTCATCGGTCGTGATTACGTTGAGGAAGCGCTGGTGGTCGCCGGGCGAACCTTCCGCTATCGCCAGCCCGAGGGCGCCTTCACCCAGCCCAACGGCGAGGTCTGCCAGAAGATGCTGAACTGGGCCTTCGAGGCGCTCGGTGAGCGCGACGACGACCTGCTCGAGCTCTACTGCGGCAACGGCAACTTCACCCTGCCGCTGGCCACTCGCGTGCGCCGCGTGCTGGCCACCGAGATCAGCAAGACTTCGGTCAACGCCGCGCTGGCCAATATCGCCGACACCGGCATCGACAACATCGAGCTGGTGCGTCTTTCCGCCGAGGAGCTGACGCAGGCGCTGAACGAGGTGCGGCCGTTCCGCCGCCTGGCCGACATCGACCTGAAGAGCTACGACTTCGGCAGCGTTTTCGTCGACCCGCCGCGCGCCGGCATGGACCCGGACACCTGCGAGCTGACCCGCCGCTTCGAGCGCATCCTCTACATCTCCTGCAACCCGGAAACCCTGGCGCAGAACATCGCCCAGCTGGCCGACACCCACCGCATCGAGCGCTGCGCGCTGTTCGACCAGTTCCCCTATACCCACCACATGGAATCCGGGGTGCTGCTGGTTCGCCGGTGACCGCCGGCGACTGAACGCCAGCGCCCTGTCAGGGTTCACATCCGTAACCGTTCACACGTTACGGAGGTACACGCATGCTGGTTTTCGAGCCCATCTACACCGACGGCCTGGCGCAGATTTCCTACCTGGTGGGAGACAGCAAGGCCGCGGTCGCCGCGGTGATCGACCCGCGGCGCGACGTCGATATCTACCTCGACCTGGCCCGCGAAAAAGGCCTGCGGATCGCCTACGTCATCGAAACCCACATCCATGCCGACTTCGTCTCCGGCGCCCAGGCGCTGGCCGAACGCAGCGGCGCCGAGATCATCGGTGGCTGCTCGGCGGACTACGGTTTCGAGCTGCGCCAGGCTGCCGATGGCGAGGTGCTGGAACTCGGCCAGGTCAGCCTGGAAATCATCTACTCGCCCGGCCACACGCCGGAACACATCTCGCTGCTGCTGCGCGACGGCCAGCAGGGCGATGAGCCCTTCGCCCTGTTCACCGGCGACACCCTGTTCAACCTCGACGTCGGCCGCCCCGACCTGCTCGGCGAGGACAGCACCAAGCAACTGGCCGCCCAGCTCTATGCCACGCTGTTCACCCGCTACCTGCCGCTCGGTGAGCGCGTCGAAATCTACCCGTGTCACGGCGCGGGCTCGGCGTGCGGCAAGTCGATCGGTGATCGCCGGCGCTCCACCCTGGGCAACGAGTTGTTGTTCAACCCGGCGCTCAACCAGCGACGCAACGAAGCCGAATTCATCGACTGGCTGCTCAGCGGCATGCCCGAGCCGCCGCGCCACTATGCACGGCTGAAGAAGCTCAACGTGCGCCCGGCCACGCACATGCACGGGCCGATGCTGCCAACGCCGCTGTCGCCGGAAGCGTTCGCCGAGCGCAGCGCCGACCACAGCGCCGTGCAGCTGGTGGACCTGCGCTCGATCCTCGCCTTCGGCGGCGGCCATGTGCCCGGCGCGCTGAACATCGCCCTGCAGAACGAATTCGTCAGCTGGGCCGGCTGGATGCTCGACGACCAGCGACCGATCTACCTGATCGGCGAAAACAGCCAGCAGATCCACCAGGCCACGCTGCAGCTGTATCGGATCGGTCTCGATCGGGTAGAAGGTTATCTGCGTAACGGCATGACCGACTGGCAGAACGCCGGCCTGCCCCTGGCCAGCGTCGGCCAATGGACGGTGCACGAGCTGAACCGTCGCCGAGAGGATCCGCAGGTCCAGGTGCTCGACGTGCGCGCCCCCGAGGAGGTCGAGCAAGGCCGCGTGCCCGGCGCCCACCACGCCTTCGTCGCCCATCTGCCCGAGGGCCTGGAACGACTGGACAAGGACCGTGGCGACCTACTGCGGCAGCGGCTACCGCGCCTCGATTGCCGCCAGCATCCTCAAGCGCGAGGGCTTCCGCCACGTGGTGAACGTGCCCGGCTCATGGATCGCCTGGCAGCAACATGATCTGCCGGTGGAGAAAGGCGGCACCAACGGGTAAGGCCCAGCCTCCATCAGTCTGCGCCTGCGCTACTGGCCGGCACTGCAGTGGCCAACGCCGGGCCCGCGGCTTGCCAGCGCGGGCCCGGGCATGCATTGGCCGATCGCCGTCGTTCCTTCGCGGCTGTCAGTACTCCACCGCCAGCCGGGTGCTGGTCGGTACGGCCTGGCAGGCGAGCGTCCAGCCCTGGCGCACCTGCTGATCACTGAGCACCTGGTTGCTGCGCATGCTCACACTGCCCTCCACCACCCGGCAGCGGCAGGCGGCGCAGACACCGGCGCGGCAGGCGCTGGGCGGCTGCAGCCCGGCCTGCTCCATGGCGTCCAGCAGCACTTCACCCTGCTGCACATCCAGTGCATGCCGGCGGCCATCCAGCGCCACCTGCAGGCGGCTGTGCAGCGGCTGGCGCAGCTCGCTGAGCGGCGCCACCGGCGCGGCCGTATTGAAGCGTTCGACGTGAATGGCGTCGCTCGACACGTCCAGCTCGGCGAGCGCCACCGAGGCGCCGTCCATGAACGGCTGCGGTCCGCAGACGAATGCCTCGCCCTGCGGCCAGTCGCCGATCTTCGCGGCGATCGCCGGTGCGCTGGGTATCCCCTGCTCGGCATCCAGCCAGATACGCAATTGCAAGCGTTCGGGGTAGCGTGCGGCAAAGTCGGCCAGCTCTTCGGCGAAGATCAGCGAGGCGGCATCGCGGCTGGCATAGAACAGGAAGACCCGCCCCCGGCCCTGCTCGAGCGCCGCCTGCAGGATCGCCCGCAGCGGAGTGATGCCGCTGCCCGCGCCCAGCAACAGCAGGTCGCCATCCAGATCGTGCGGCACCAGACGGCCCGCCGGTGGCAGCACGTCGATGCGCTGGCCCACCTGCAGGTTGTCCAGCAGCCAGTTCGAGGCCCGCCCGCCAGGCACGCGGCGCACGCTGATGCGCAGCACACCGTCGCTGCCGAGCGGTTTCGACAGCGAATAGCTGCGCAGCAACGGCGGCTCGCTGCAGGGCACACGCAGGGTGACGAACTGCCCCGGTTGCGCGGCGAAACGCTCGCGCAGTTCCGCCGGCACCTGCAGGCTGAAGGAGGCGGCATCGGCCGTTTCGGCCTGGCGCGCGATCACCGTCAGCGCTGCGAATGCCGGCGCTTCGGAAGCGGCGACCGACACCGGCGCACCCGGTTCGGCCGGCTGGCGCGGGCCGCGCAGCATCGCCCAGGCGGCAGTGCGGCGGAACAGCACGACATAGCCGATATGCAGCGCGACCAGGGTCAGCGCCAGGTTGGCGAAGAACTCATGAACCTCCTCGGCATCGCCCAGCCAGCCGACGAAATCGATGTCGCTGGCCGACCCGAACAGATCCGGGCCAACCCCCGGCAGCGCTGCCAGCACATCACCGTTATCCACCATACCCAGGCCGAGAAGACTGGCCAGCGCCAGACTGAGCAGCGTGGCGAAGGTCAGCCAGGTGCCGAACGAAGTCAGACTCAGATTGCGCCGCTGCATCTTTGCCGGCAGCAGACGCGGAACGCCACGCAGACGCAGCGGCGCGATCAGCAGGCGCATCACCAGCAGGGCGACCAGGCCATAGCCCAGCCAGACGTGCAGCAGCTCGGCATCGTCGCCACTGAGGTAGACGGCGACGAAGAAACCGGCGAGCAGCCAATGAAACAGGCGGAAACGCTTGAAGGCAGCCACGATGGCAATCCTCTGAATAGGAAGTGCCACCTTTGTAAACCCGCCAGCTGAAGCGAAGCTGAATGCCATCAAACTGCCATATTCAGCTTCGCGTAAGGCGTCCGGCCTAGGCTGCGCTCATTCCTCACTGGAGCGTGCCCCATGAAAACCCACTGGATCGTCCTGGCCTGCTGCCTGAGCCTGCCGGCGCTGGCCGAAACCGAACACCCACTGCTGCCCGGCTACGCCGCCCAGGCCCGCCAGGAAAATCCCGCCTTCGCCGGCTTTTCCGCCGAGCGCGGCCAGGCGCTGTACGTCGCCGAGGAGCAGCGCAGCGGCAAGACCATGAGCTGCACCAGCTGCCACACCACGGACCCGCGCCAGGCCGGCAAGACGCCCGCGCAGCGCAAGGTCGACCCGCTGGCACCGGTGGCCAACCCGAAGCGTTTCACCGATCTCGCCAAGGTCGAGAAATGGTTCCGCCGCAACTGCGACGACGTTTTCGCCCGCGAATGCACTGCGCAGGAGAAGGGCGATTTCATCAGCTGGATCACTGGCTTGAAGTAGGAGTACGGCCATGAAACCCATCATCGCGCTTTCCACCATCGCCGGCCTGGCCCTGGCACTGACCCTGGCCGGTTTCAGCCTGGCCGATGACGATCATCATGAGCGCAAGGGCTACAAGCGGCCCAAGCGCCTGGCCGTGCCCAGCGATGCACCGCTGGTGTGGAAGGAAGAATGCGCCGCCTGCCACATGCTCTATTCCCCCGGCCTGCTGCCAGCCGATGCCTGGCGCGAGCAGATGCGCACCCTGAGCGATCACTATGGCAGCAACGCCTCGCTGGACCCGGTGCAGGAAAGGGAAATCCTCGAGTTCCTGGTCCGCGCCTCGGCCGCCAACCGCTTGCCGGTAGAGCCGTCGCCGACCGCTGGCGAGCCGCCGCGCATCAGCCAGACCCGCTGGTTCGATCACAAGCATGACGAAGTCAGCGAGGCCAAGTTCGCCCGCGAAGCGGTGGGTGGGCGCTTCAACTGCGTGGCCTGCCACCGCGACGCCGAACGCGGCGACTTCGATGACGACCGGGTGAAGATTCCGCGCTGAAGCGAAAACAGCAGGAACATTTCGCCAACCGTTGCGTTATAGCCCTGCGGTAGTACGGCCGGCAGCCGTGCCTGCGATCAACCCAGTCGAGCGGTCAATGAACGAGTGTGAACAGGAGCTCATCCAGCAAGCGGTGCGCGGTGATCGCCAGGCCTTCGGCGCGCTGGTGCGCGCCCATCAGGCGCGGGTCTTCCACTTCATCCGCCGTTTGCTCGGCAGTACCGACGAGGCCGCCGATCTGACCCAGGAAACGTTCATCCGCGCCTACCAGGCGCTGCCCAGGTGGCGCCCGGAGGCGCGCCTGCAGACCTGGCTGCTGCAGATCGCGCGCAATGCCGCGCTGGATTTGCTGCGCCAGCGGCAGCGGCATGTCGTCCTGGCTGCGGATGAACAGGCCGAACCAATCGACCCCGCGCCATCACCGCTCAGACGGCTGCAGAGCGCACGTGACCTGGAGATGCTGGAACGGCTGCTGGCCCGCCTGCCCCACGAACAGCGCGAGATTCTGCTGCTGCGCGAGGTGGAAGGACTGAGCTACGACGAACTGGCCGCCACGCTGCAGCTCAACGCAGGCACCGTCAAGTCGCGCCTGGCACGTGCCCGCGAGGCGCTGCTGCACGGCTATCGCCAGGCCAACGGAGGCATACTCGATGACTGAGCATCTGGACATGATGACCCTGTCCGCCTACCTCGACGGCGAACTCAGCGCCACCGAACAGCGTGGCGCCCGCGACCACCTGGCGAGTTGTCAGCAGTGTCGCGCCACCCTGGCCGAACTCGACGGGCTCGGCCAGGGCCTGCGCGCGTTGGCCTGCCCGGAATTGCCGGCCGAGCTGCAGGACCGTCTGCAACGGTCCTTCGCACCGCCCGCCCGCAACTGGTGGGCGCGCCACTGGGCGCAGGGCATCGGCGCCGCGGCGTCGGTCCTGCTCGGCCTGCTGCTCGGGCATGCCCTGCCCGGCCAGCCACCGAGCAGCTCACCCAGCCACGACATGCTCGCCGTCCTCGGCAGCGCCCCACCCGGCGCGCTCTGCGCGCGCCCCGAATTCTGCTACCTGAAGGTAAACCTGAAATGAGCAATACCACCCTGCGCAACGCCCTGGTCCTGTCCGTGCTGGTCAACGTCGGCGTGCTCGCCGCCGTCGGCTGGCAGAAACTCAGCCAAGATGGTCTGCCGATGCCCTCCGGCGCGCCGACCGAGCTGTCGCGCGAGCTGCAGCTGAGCGCCAGTCAGCTGCAGCGCTGGCACGATGCCGAAGCGCCGTTCCTGAGTTACCTGCGAGCCTCCAACGCCAGCCTCAACGAACACCGTAACCGACTGATCGAGGCGATCTTCGCCGAGCAGGTGGACCGCACGGTGATCGACGCCGAACAGACTAAGATCGCCGAACTGCAGAACGAACAGCAGCGCCTGCTCATCGACCAGCTGCTCCTGGAACGCGAGATTCTCGAACCGCAGCAGCGTGAGCGGCTCGCCCAGGTGCTGACGCAGCAGTCGTTCGGCGCCGACAGCATCGAGCAACTGCACCGCAAATGACGGATTGCACGGCGCGATGGAACAAATCCGTCGCGCCTGCGTTAGAACACCAGGAGTCGCATTTCGGCGGCTCGCTCAATGGAGTTCTACCGATGATCCGCAAACCCCAGGCTCTGGCCCTCGCCATCATCCTCGCCGGCACCCTCGGCCACGCCGGCGCCGGCCTCGCCGCCAGCAGCCATGACCACGGCCACGGCGAAGGCGCGCCGGCATTGCAGCTCGATGCCGGCAAGCGCTGGACCACCGACGCGCCGCTGCGCCAGGCGATGGGCACCATCAACGACGACATGCGCCAGGCATTGCCGGCGATCCACGAGGATCGCCTGCCCGCCGCACGCTACGGCGAGCTGGCCGAGGTGGTGCGCGGTCAGGTCGCCTACATGGTGGAGAACTGCAAGCTGAGCGCCGAGGCCGACGCGCAGCTGCACCTGATCATCGCCCAGCTGCTAGCTGGCGCCGATGCCATGAGCGGCGCCCCGGCCGGCCAGCGCGACGGCGCGGTGACCGTGGTCGGTGCGCTGGGCGACTACGCGACTTACTTCGCAGACGACAGCTTCAAGCCGCTGGAACACTGATCGCCCGCCGCGCTCAGCCCTTGTCCGGGCGCGCCTGCGGCCCGTTGGCGGTGCGCGCCAGCGCCTCGCCGGCTGGTGTCTCTTCCCGTTCGCGATCGGCCGTGCTGTTGCCCAGCAGGCTGGCGGTAGCCACCTGCAGGTACGCCTGCAGCTGGCGCAGCATCGGCGTCGCGCTGGCGGCATCGACGATTCGCTCGGCCGCGGCATTGGCACCCAGGCGATAGCGGTACAGTTGCGGTTCGAGATCCCTGGGCTGCACCAGAATCCGATCGCCACGGATCATCGCCACGGTCTGATCGCTGCCGGAGGGCTTGATGATGCCGAAACCTGGGTCGCGCTCGTCCAGGGCCAGCAGGTCACGCCCCCAGCACTGATGACGCACCTCGCCACCGAGACGGCCCATGATGGTCGGCACCACGTCGACCTGGGTGCCGACCACTTCGCGGCGGCTGCCGAACTGCTCGGTGATGCCCGGCGCGATCAGCAGCAGCGGCACATGGAAGCGGAACAGGTCCATCTCGGTCAGCTGCTCCGGCGCACCGAAGCCATGGTCGCCGACCACCACGAACAGGGTGTCCTTGTACCAGGATTGGCGCTTGGCCTGCTCGAAGAAGCGGCCCAGCGCCCAGTCGGAGTAGCGCATGGCGGTCAGGTGTGCATCCTGCGAGCCATGGCCACTGACCGCAGGCACTGGCAGCGGCTCCGGCAGCGCATAGGGCGTGTGGTTGGAAAGCGTCTGCAGCAGCGCATAGAAGGGTTCGTCCGCGGCCAGGGCACCGAGCTCCTGCACCGCGCGGTCGAACATGTCCTGGTCGGAGACGCCCCAGGTCGGGTCAGCCACCACCGGGTCGACATAGTCACTACGCCCAACGAAGCGGGTCATGCCCTGGTTGCCGAAGAAGCCGAGCTGGTTGTCCCAGGCGAAATCGCCGTTGTAGACGTAGACGTCGTTGAACGCCCGGGCGCTGAGCAGCTGCGGCAGTCCGGAGAAGCGGTTACCACCCTCCGGGGACTGCATCAGATACTCGAAGCCCGGCAGGTTGGGAAAGCAGGCCATGCTGGCGAACATGCCCTGGTGGGTGTGGGTGCCGTTGGCGAAGAAGCGCTCGAACAGCAGCCCCTCACCGGCCAGGCGGTCGAAGTTCGGCGTGATGCCGTCGCCGTTGCCCAGCGCACCGACATAGCGCCCGGCAAAGCTCTCCATGAGGATCACCACCACGTTGCGCACCGGCAGGCGACCGGCCTCCGGCGACCGGTAGTCGCGGCGCACGGCGGCCAGCTCCGGGTCGGCCAGCTGGTCGTTGCCGGTCAGCAGCAGCTCGCGGGTGACCGCCAGCGCCTCGTCTTCGGGCAGCACCGCCTTCCAGGCGTTGTCGCGATGATCGGAATAGCGGTTCTTCGCCGCCTCGTAGAGGGTCAGCGCGGGATTCAGGCCGAGCTGGTTGATGAACACCGAATCGGTGGTGAAGGCATCGCCCCAGCGTAGCGGAGGCCCCTGGCGCAGCGTGCCGCGGGCGGCGACCACGCTGATCAGCACCAGCGCCAGCAGGGCGGTGCCGCGCCAGGACCAGCCAGCCTGCGCGGACTGCACCGGGCGCTTGGCCAGCGCCGCGTTTGGGCGGCAATGGCGGTCGAGCCAGCCGAACAGCAGCGACCAGAGCAACGTCAGCCCTGCCCAGACACTCAGCAGTTTCACCACCGGAAAGCCGTGCCAGAGCATGCTGAGCACGGTCGCCGGGTCCTCGGCGAGATACTGGAAAACCAGCGCGTTCAGCCGCTGATGAAATTCCTGATAGAAGTTCAGCTCGACCATGCCGAGCAGAATCGCCAGGCTGGCGCAGGCGCCGAGCCAGATCCGCTGCAACCTGCGCGCCGCCATCGCGCGCGGGCTAAGCACCGCCAGTGACAGCGGCACCAGCATGTAGACCAGCACACGCAGGTCGAAGCGCAGACCGTTGCCGAAACCTTCGAGCATCGTAGCGAACGAGGCGTCGCCGAGCAGCTCATGGTTGTACAACAACAGCGCCAGGCGCAGCAGGGCAAACAGCGCCAGCAGCGCGAGGGCGCTGCCGGTGGTGAACAGCAGGTGCTGGCGCAGACCCGGCTGGCCGGCCTGCGCGCGAGCGGTTCCATCGATCATCGGGACATTCCTTGGTGAAACGGAAGGGAGCTCACAGCAGGACCACCGCCCAGACCAGGGCAAGCAGACACAGCGCCAGCAGTTGCGCGGCGCTGCCCATGTCCTTTGCCTGTTTGGAAAGTGGATGCAGCTCGTAGGAGATGCGGTCGATAGCGGCCTCGATCGCCGAATTGAGCAGCTCGACGATCAACACAAGCAGCACCACGGCGATCAGCACGGCGCGCTCGATGCGGCTGACGTCGAGCAGCAACGCCAGCGGCACCAGCAAAAGGCTCAGCCACACCAGCTGGCGGAACGCTGCCTCGCCCGCGTAGGCGGCCCGCAAACCTGCCAGCGAGTAGCCGCAGGCGTGCCAGACACGCGCCACACCGCTGCGACCCTTGAGTGTCGAGCCATCGATCAGCGTGCTGGTCGGTTCAGATGACATCGCAGCGCGCCCGGCTGAACGCAGCATGGGCGGCCAGCAGTCGCTGCCAGTCCTGCTCCGGCATCGTCTGCCGATGGCGCTTGAGCTGGCGCAGGTCATGCCGCGCCGCCGCGCTGCGCCGAAGACGACGGCGACTCTTTTCCAGATCGAGCAGCGCGACCTCCACCCACGCCGCCGTGCCCTCACCGTGAACCTTCAGGAAGATGTGCTTGGGGTAGCAGCAGCCATGCTGCCAGCGCGCCTGATGGATACGGCCGAGGGTGCTTCCGACCGCTTCGAGCATGCGCCCCTGCAGCGTGTCGCCGTAGTAGGCGGGCATGTCTTCGCCGTACCAATCCTCCAGGCTGACAAAGCCGTCCAGCGCCTTCGTCACCAGCAGTGCCTGCCACCGCCCGGCCTGCTGCCGGGTACCGCAATAGACCAGCTCTGGCACGCCCACACTGAGATCGCGCATGGCCTGCAGTGCGTACCGCTCACGCAACGCCGTCGGCCGGCCGAACGGATGGAGCAGCGAGCGGTACAGGTGGCCGATCTGGCGCTTGCAGTACAACGGCGGCTGTTGTGCGTCGCGCAACCGGATGCGCTGCACCCCGCTTTCACCGTCACGCCGGCGATTGGGCTCCTCGACCCATTCGCCTTGAGTATCCCACCAGCGCTGAAAGGTGCTGGTGCGTGGCTCACGGGCGGGCAGTACGAGAGGACGATTCATGCTCACCCCCGCTTGCGCAGCACGTAGACGCGCCACATGGCGTAGCCCGGCAGAAAGTCGTTGCGGTCGAGAATGTCGAAGCCAGCCTCGGCAAACTCCGCCTCGATCACCGAGCGCGCGACGACGAAACGGTTCTGGTTGTCCTTGGCCGGTCGCCGCCGCTCAAGGCGCTTGCGCTTCCAGGCCTTGTAGTTGCCATCGACCCACAGCGAGACGATCAGCGTGTCGCGTGTGACGCGATGGAATTCGCGCAGCATCGCCAGGCGATGCGCCGGATCGGCGATGTGGTGCAACAGGCGCATGCAGAAGATGTTGTCGACCGCGTTGTCGCCCATGTCGATGGCGAAGGCCGACGTCTGAAAGGTCTCCACCCGTTTGAGCACTTCCAGCGGCTGCGAAGCCTCGGCGATCGCCAGCATGTCGGCGGAGTTGTCCGCGGCGAAGATCATCCGGCTCGGATGTTTGGCCAGCAGCGGCCAGAAGCGCCCGGCGCCACAGGGCAGGTCGAGCACCAGATCGGGGTCGCCGGCAATCTTCAGTGCGCGGCGCGCCATCTGTTCGTCACGCCAGTGCGATAGCCGCCGGGCCAGCCCGTCCTGGTGCTTGTGCAGATATTCGTAGGCGTGCTGACGGTCGTACTTGCGCGAGAACTCCAGTTCGATAGGGCTCGATGTGGGCATGGCGGGCATTCCGGTTGAAAACGGAACACCAAACTAACCAGACAGACATCAAGAGCCCGTCAACGGGATGTGAAAAAAACGTCAAACCACGCCGTCATCAAAGCGCACCTGGAAGCAGCTGCCCTGCGGTTGCCGCGGCACCACCCCCACCTGCCAGCTCTGATGCGCGCAGATACGTTTGACCAGCGACAGTCCCAATCCCAGCCCTTCGCCGCGCCCCTCAGCGCCGCGCACGAATGGCTGGAACATGCGTTCCTGCTCCGCCAGGGGAATGCCCACGCCGCTGTCCTCGACGCGAAAGCCACCCTCGCTCAGGACCAGACGCACCGTGCCGCGGTCGGTGTAGTGCAGCGCGTTGCGCAGGAGATTGGACATCACCGTGGCAAGCAAGGTGTGGTTATAGACGCCCTTGTCCTCACCCTCCTCCCGCAGCTCGAAGGCCAGGCCTTTTTCTGCCAGCAACGGTGCCCAACGTTCGCTCTGTTCAGTCGCTACGCTCCGCAAGCTGGTGTCACCCGCCAAGGACGTCTGTTGCGGACGCGCCCGCGCCAGCATCAGGAAGGTTTCCACCAGCTCGTGCATTTCCTGCGCGGCGCGCTGGATGCGCGCCAGCGGTCGCTGCGCAGCTGGCGGCAGCTCGGCCTGCTGTTCAAGCAGCTCGCAGGCACCGAGCACCACCATCAGCGGCGTGCGCAGTTCGTGGCTGACATCGGCGGTGAACAGCCGCTCGCGCTCCAGAGTCTGGCGCAGCTGGCCGAGGGTGCTGTCGAAGGCAGCCGCCACATGGCCGACTTCATCATCCGGATATTGCAACGCCAGTGGCGGCGCCATCGGGTGCAGCTGATCACGATGACGTACCTGTTGTGCCAGGCGTGACAGCGGCGCCATGACTTTCCTGGCCATCAACCAGCCAAGCCCCCAGGCACCGACGATGCTCAGCAGGAATCCGGCCAGCACCACCATGAACAATGCATTCTCGCGCGCCTCGAACTCATGCTGCTCCTCGACCAGCAGATACTTGGCGCCGTCGATTTCGCGTTGATAGACGTAGTAGGCATCGTCGTTGCGGACCAGCTCGGTGAACCCATCGCCGAGCCCCCGAAAGGCTTCGGGAATGGCATAGCCGGGCAGGTTCGAGGCGAAGAATCGGGTGGCGGCGTCGAGCCGTGGTGCATCCCCGTGCACCATCACGTCATTGAGCACGCTATCCAGCTCGCGCCCCAGCTCCTGGGTCACCAGGTGCTCCTCGATGAAATGCACGACCGCGACGATGCCGAGCGAAAACGTGCCGCTGACCACCAGCGTCATCAGGGTGAAGGCAATGACGATGCGTCGGGCGAACGGTTGCTTAGCCAGCATGCTCGCTCTCCGCGAGGCGAAACCCGACGCCGTGCACGGTGTGCAGCAGCGGTGTCGCGAACGGTTTGTCGAGCACCTGACGCAGCTGGTGGATATGGCTGCGCAGGCTGTCGCTGTCAGGCACATCGTTGCCCCACAGCGCCTCCTCCAGCTGCTCGCGGCGCACCACCGCCGGGCTCTTCTGCATCAGGATCGCCAGCAGCTTGTGGCCAATCGGGTTCAACCGCAGCGGCTGCCCGGCACGGGTTGCCTGCAGGGTGTCGAGGTCATACTGCAGGTCACCGACCTGCAGCTTGTTCTTGCGCGAACCCTGGCTACGACGTAGCACGGCCTCGATACGGGCGACCAGCTCGGACAGCGCGAACGGCTTGACCAGATAATCGTCGGCACCAGCGCCCAGCCCTTGCAGTCGGTCGGCCAGCGCGTCGCGGGCGGTGAGCATGATGATCGGAGTGTCGCGCCCGGCGTCCTCGCGCAGCCGCTTGCACACCTGCAGCCCGTCGATGCCGGGCAGCATGATGTCCAGCACGATCAGGTCGTAGTGCTCGGTCGCGGCCAGGTGCAGGCCGCTGAGGCCGTCCTGGGCGCAATCCACCACGTAGCCCTTGAGTTCGAGGTAATCCAGCACGTTCGCCAGGATGTCGCGGTTGTCTTCGATGACCAGGATGCGCATATCGTTTCGCTAGCAGGCAAATGACGGAATTTTCACGCCTTCTTTACGAAGGCCTCACAAGCGGGTGCGCAGACTTCGGCGCGTTCAAACTCACCCGCGGATCATACGATGACACTCCTGCGCCATGCTCAACTTCGTTATCTGTCGCTGCTTGCCGGCCTCTGGTTCGGCGTTTTTCTGATCACCCGCGGCACCTTGCTGTTTGCCCACGGGCAGGATGCAGCTGCCGGCCCGGGCGAACTGTTGCGCGTCTTTGCGCTGGGTACGATCTATGACCTGGCGTTCCTGACCTTTGCCACATTGCCCCTGGGCTGCTACCTCATGCTGTGTCCGCAGCGGCTCTGGGCGAATCGCTGGCACCAGCGCGGGCTCACCCTGCTGCTGGCCCTGAGTCTCTACGCCATGCTGTTCACCGGGCTCGCCGAATGGCTGTTCTGGGACGAGTTCGGCGTGCGCTTCAATTTCATCGCGGTCGACTACCTGGTCTATTCCGACGAGGTGCTGCGCAACATCCTCGAGTCGTACCCGGTCTTTGCGCTGTTGGCCCTGCTGGCACTGATCACGTTACTTGCCACCGCGGTGCTGCAAGCGCCGCTCAAACGAGCTCTGGGCGCACCAAGCCTGCCCTGGCGGGGCCGCGCAACGGTACTCGCCAGCCTGTTGGGCGCTGCGACTGCCAGTGGACTGATCGTCGGCCAGGACTTCCCGCGTGGCAATGGCGGCAACGCCTATCAACGGGAGCTGGCGAGCAATGGCCCGTTCCAGTTCTTTGCCGCCTTTCGCAACAACGAGCTGGACTATGAACAGTTCTACGCCACGCAGCCCGAACGCCGCGTTGCCGAAGGTCTGCGCGCGGAAGTCGCAGAACCCAACGTTCGCTTCATCGGCCAGGACCCGCTGGACATCCGCCGGGTAATCGACAACCCCGGCCAGGCGCGCAAGCTCAACGTCGTGCTGATCACTGTGGAAAGCCTCAGCGCGAAGTACCTCGGCAGCTTCGGCGACAGCCGCGGCCTGACGCCCAACCTTGATCAGCTGCGCCCGCAGAGCCTGTTCTTCAACAACTTCTACGCCACCGGCACTCGTACCGACCGGGGCCTGGAAGCCATCACCCTGTCCGTACCGCCAACGCCCGGTCGCTCGATCGTCAAGCGCGTTGGCCGCGAGAGCGGCTTCGCCAGCCTGGGCCAGCAGCTCCAGGCGCAGGGCTACGACAGCGTGTTCCTCTACGGCGGGCGCGGCTATTTCGACAACATGAGCGCCTTCTTCAGTGGCAACGGCTACCGGGTGGTCGACCAGAGCAGCGTCGACGAGGCGGACATGCATTTCAAGAACGCCTGGGGCATGGCCGATGAGGACCTCTATCGTCTGGCGATCCGCGAGGCAGACGCGGACTATGCCGTGGGCAAGCCGTTCCTCCTGCAACTGATGACCACGTCCAATCATCGTCCCTATACCTACCCGGACGGGCGCATCGACATTCCGTCCGGTGAAGGTCGCGAGGGCGCGGTGAAATACACCGACGCCACCATCGGCGAGTTCCTGCATAACGCGCGGAGCAAGCCGTGGTTCGCCAATACGCTGTTCGTCATCGTCGCCGACCACACCGCCGGCAGCGCCGGCTCGCAGGACCTGCCGGTGGCCAGCTATCACATCCCGCTGTTCATCTACGCCCCGAACCTGATCGAGCCGCGCGAGATGAACCTGGTGGCCAGCCAGATCGACATCGCGCCGACCCTGCTTGGCCTGCTCAACCTGGACTACGTCTCGACCTTCTTTGGCCGCAACCTGCTGCGCGACGACGTCCAGCCCGGGCGCGCACTGATCGGCAACTACCAGCACCTCGGCCTGTTCGACGGCAAGGACCTGGCGATTCTCAGCCCCCGTCGCGGCATCCGCCGGCACGATGACGCGCTGCAGGCCAGCCGCGAAGCCAGCGCTGGCATCGATGATCCGCTGGTAATGCGCGACATCGCCTATTACCAGGGCGCCAGCTACGACTACGGCCATGCGCTGCTGAGCTGGAAACGTCCGTCCTCAAGCGCCACCCAACTCAGCCAGCGCTGAACCTGCCGGCGCCGCTCGCGGCGCCTCTGGAGCATGCGACGATGAACCCGCCGAATCAGATTCCCCACAGCCGGCCGTTCAACTTCACCCTTGGTTTCGGTCTGCCCGCCCTGCTGATGGCAGCGCTACTGTTTGGCGACCCGAGCAACCTCGACTTCGCGCTGTCGCGGCAGTTCTACGAGCCGGGAATCGGCTTTGTCGGCCGCCACAGCTGGCTACTCGAAGACTTCCTGCATGATCGGGTCAAGCAGCTGGTGATCGTCATCGGCGTGCTCGCCATTGCCGGTTTCCTGCTCAGCCTGCTGCCGACCCGGCTTGCGCCCTGGCGCCGCTCGCTGGGCTATCTGGTGCTTGCGCTGGGCCTGTCGACCAGCATCGTCACGCCGCTGAAGACGCTCACCGGCGTTCACTGCCCGTGGAGCCTCGCGGAATTCGGCGGTGCTGAAACCTTCACGCCGCTGCTCAGCGAGCGCGCACCGGCCCTCAAGCCGGGGCGCTGCTGGCCGGGCGGGCATGCATCGGCAGGTTTCTCCCTGCTGGCGTTGTTCTTCGTGCTGCGCGATCGCAGGCCACGTACCGCACGGATTGCCCTGGCGGTGGCGCTTGGATTGGGGACTGTGCTGTCGGTCGGGCGGGTGATGCAGGGGGCGCACTTCTTCTCGCACAACCTATGGACCCTGCTGTTCGACTGGACGATCTGCCTGGCCTGTTACCGGCTGGTGCTGTACCGAGCCGTTCCCGCAATGCCGCCGCTACTTGCCGAGCAACCCGCACGCTAGTCACGCCGGTTGCTTTCAAGGCGCACCGGACCTGATCCCGTGCGCCTTTTTGCGCTCAGCGGTGAAAGGCTTGCGCCTTGGCCTGATCGACGTGGCGGCGCCAGTCGCGGTCGCGATCACGCTCGAGTGCGTTGCTGCGCCAGGCGGTCAGCCCTCCGGTCTCCATCTGCATCGCCTGGCATTGCCGGTAACCATCATTCCAGCCCTCCGCATACAACGGCTGGCTCATATAACGCGGCACGTTTTTGCGAAACTGGCCAAGCGCCCCGGCAGCCTGCCGGCCACTGCCACAACCCGCGCGGAAGCCTTCGGCATATTCAGGTGGATATTCGTCGCCGGCCAGCAGCTCCGGTGCGCTCTGGCAGCCGCTCAGTGAAAGGCCGGCGAGCATCAGGGCAAGTAGCGCCCGACGATGACGTGAAGTGGAGCCACGCCGTTTGCTGGCGCGATGTGGATGCGGAAGGCGAGGAGACATGAGATCACCCGAGCAGAAGGGAACGAAGCCCGCGGCGCGCCACCCGGGCTGCCACGGTACGCTTCGAAGTCTGCTCGGGTTGCTGTCGGGGTTTCGTCAAGCGGGTGTGAACGAAGCGTGAGTACGCTGAGCGGGCATCAACCCTCCGCACGGCGGAAGCTATAGAACAGATTCGGCTCGCTGACGACGAACAGGGTGCCGTCATTGTCGATGGTGACGCCCTCGGGGTGCGGCGCGGATCGTTGCAGGCCACCGAACCAGCGATTGAGGCTGCGATAGCTGAGCATGCGCCCGCTGTCGCTGAGCTCCATGAGCAGGCGCGACTCGTCACTGAGCAGAATCAGGTGCCCGGTGGCGGCGTCGAAGTGGATATCCGACAGATCGGTGGCGAACACCTGATCCGCGATCCAGTCACTGCGATCGCGAATGGTCAGTTGCAGCGGCCCCTCAAGGCTGGCAGCGACGCCACCGACCTCGTAGAGCTGGCGCGGGTCGCGCTCCTTGACGATGAACAGCCGGTCGCCCGCCGCATCGTACGTCAGCCCTTCGAAGCCCTTGTTGCCGTTGAGGTTGATCCCGAGGGAAAAGAACTGCGCCTCGGACGCTTCGATCGGCCGCGGCTGCGCCGGCAAGCGGAAGATGCTGATCTGCTGCGCTCGCTCATCGGAAACGGCCACGCGCCCGTGCCCCATGTAGGTCACGCCTTCGATGTCACCGAAACCCTGCAGCGGATAACGCTCGAGCAACTCACCGGTCTTGCTCAATGCCACCAGCTCGGTCGGACCGCCGTTCACGACCGCGAGCAGGCGATCCAGATCCGCGTCATAGCTGACCGCCGAAAGGTTCTGGCTTATCCCCCTCACCGGCTTGCCATCGATGACCACTGCGTAGCCAGGCAGCCAACGGTTCGTCACGTCCTGCCCGGTCACGTTGATCAGCTGGGTAAGGTTGAAGTACAGCCGCTCGTTCCAGTGCAGCGCCACTGCCGTCACCACGCAGGCGGACAGCAATACGAGCAGGCCGAGCAGCCCGTAGCGACGACGGAGCAATGCGCCCAGACGGTGGCTGCTGTAAAAGCTGGTTTGCATCATCGCGGTTTCCCTCTTCGCTGGCGCTGCCAGCCTGTTCTGCTCCAGGAGCAATTCGATGTTCAGCCTGTCTCGCTTCACGTCGTGCCTGCGGGGCTGGGCACGCCAGCTCAAACGTGACGTCATGACGCTCTGGTGCTGTGCCCGTCACCCGGCTACACCCTGGTGGCTGCGCACGTTTCTGTTTTGTGTGGTCGCCTACGCACTGAGCCCGATCGACCTGATTCCGGACTTCATTCCAGTGCTTGGCTACCTTGACGACCTGCTGCTGTTGCCTCTTGGTATCTGGCTGGCCATACGCCTGATGCCGCCGGCCATCCTCAGCGAGTGCCGCGCTCAGGCGCTTGCCTGGGAGAACACGCCTCGCCCGATCAGCCGGGCGGGCGCTGCCGCAGTCGTACTCATCTGGGTGCTAGCCGCCAGCTCCCTGGCCTACTGGTTGAGCAGGCGCTGATCGACGCGCGACCGAGCATAACCAGGCATATGTGAAAAAATCGTCGCGAGCGCAGATCGTTTCGCCAGCCGACAGACCCGGGACCGGACTTAAGACTGCCTTAAGTTTGCCGTCCAACAATCGCCCCAGGCTTCTAACCGAGGTTCCCCGATGGAACTGCCCTGGGTTGATCAAACTGACGTACTGGCACGTATCGGCCGTGAGCCGGCGCTGACCCTGCAACTGGCGCAGGCCGATGCAGGCGAGCGGCGCGCAGCGCTGGAAGGCTTCATCCGTCAACGCTTCGCCGAGCACTATCAGGCCCGGGTGCGGCACTTCATGCCCTGCTTGCTGGGCCTGCACGACCAGAACGGCGAGGTGCAGGGCGCGGTCGGGCTGCGCAGCGCCCAGCGCCGGCCGCTGTTTCTCGAGCGTTATCTGGATGAGCCGATCGAGCGGGCTGTCAGCCAGCGCTGCGGCCTGGAGGTGGCGCGCGCAGAGATCGTCGAAGTCGGCAATCTGGCCGCTTTCGGCAATGCCTCGGCACGGCTGCTGATCGTCGCGCTGACCGACCTCCTGGTCGCTCAGGGCTTTCGCTGGGTGGTGTTCACCGGCACGTCGGCGCTGCTCAACAGCTTCCAGCGCCTGGCACTCGATCCGCTGCCGCTGGGCCTCGCCGACCCGACACGGATGGGCGATGAGCTGGCCGACTGGGGCAGCTACTACGCCAGCCGTCCGCAGCTGATGGCCGGCGAGATCCTGCCCGGCCACCAGCGCCTGCTACAGCTCGGCCTCTATGCGCGGCTCGGCTATCAGCCGCTGTTCGACACCACGGAGGCGCCCCATGCAGCCTGCAGCTGAACGCTTCTGGACGACGCTCGACCAGCACGCCGGCATCGCGCTGAGCGAAGGGCCGCGCCAGCTGAGCTATGCCGAACTGCGCCATGAGGTCGCGACCCGCGCCTGCCAGCTGGAACAGCTAGGCGTGCAGCGCGTCGCTCTGGCGCTGGACAACGGCCTGGAATGGGCGCTTTGGGATCTGGCCCTGCTGCGCGCCAAGCTGGTCTGCGTGCCGCTGCCGGCATTCTTTTCCGCGGCGCAGCAGGAGCACGTGCTGCAGCACGCCGGTATCGACTGCCTGATCGGCGGGCCGAGCGCGCTCAGCGAGCGTTGCGGCTTCCAGCCAGGCGAAGCCGGCCTGCTGTTGCGCCAGCTGGAGACCGTCACCCCGGTGCCGCCCGGCACGCTGAAGATCACCTATACCTCCGGCACCACCGGCCAGCCCAAGGGCGTCTGCCTGGATGCCGAAGCGCAGCTGGCGGTGGCCGAGAGCCTGCGGCAGGCCAGCCTGGCCTGCGATGTGCAGCAGCACCTGTGCGTGCTGCCGCTGGCCACCCTACTGGAGAACATCGCCGGGCTCTACGCGCCGCTGCTGGCGGGGGCACGGATCGATTTGCGTCCGCTGGCGGAGATCGGTTTCAGCGGCGCCGCAGGTTTCGAGCTGCCGTGCTTTGTCACGACGCTGAACGAAAACCGGCCGCACAGCCTGATCCTGCTGCCGCAGCTGCTGCTGGCGCTGGTCAGCGCCGCCGAACAGGGCGTACCGCTGCCGACTTCGCTGCGCTTCATCGCCGTCGGTGGCGGCCGGGTCGCGCCGCAGCTGCTGGAACGCGCCGAGCGCCTCGGGTTGCCGGTGTTCGAGGGCTACGGGTTGTCCGAATGCGCCTCGGTGGTCTGTCTGAACACGCCTGAGGCGCGATGCATCGGCACGGTCGGCCGGCCGCTGGCGCACGTCGGGCTGCGCCTGGCCGATGATGGCGAGGTGCTGGTCAAAGGCCCGCGCATGCTTGGCTACCTCGGCGAACCGCCGCAGGCTGGCGAGTGGCTTGCCACCGGCGACCTCGGCCATTTCGAGGACGGCTTCCTGATCCTGCACGGGCGCAAGAAGCACCAGTTCGTCACCGCCTACGGGCGCAACGTCAACCCCGAGTGGGTGGAGGCCGAGCTGGTCCAGCAGGCGCCGATCGCCCAGGCCTGGCTGCATGGCGAAGCCCTGCCACAGAACGTCGCGGTGCTGGTGCCGCGGCATCCCGAACTCAGCGATGCGGATCTGCAGGCGGCAATCGACCGGGTCAACGCCGGCCTGCCGGACTACGCCCGCGTGCACCACTGGTTGCGTGCCGACGCGCCTTTCACTGCCGGCAACGGCCTGGCAACCGCCAACGGCCGTCTGCGCCGCAACGCCCTCATCAACCGTTACCAATCGGCGATCGAGACCCCTCAGTCCTGAATTTCGAGGTTCACCATGGATTTCTTTGACCAGTTGCAACACCAGACCAATACCGAACGCGAATACCTGTTGGCCGCACCGATCATTCATGCGGCGCTCGCCGGCACCGCTACCCGCGTGCAGTACATCGCCTTCCTCACCCAGGCCTACCACCACGTCAAGCACACCGTGCCGCTGCTGATGGCCTGCGGCGCGCGCCTGCCGGAACGGCTGGAATGGCTGCGCGAGGCGATCGCCGAATACATCGAGGAAGAGATCGGCCACCAGGAATGGATCCTCAACGATATCCGCGCCTGTGGCGGTGACGCCGATGCGGTGCGCCACGGCCAGCCGGCGCTGCCCACCGAACTGATGGTCGCCTACGTCTACGACCGCATCGCCCGGCACAACCCGGCGAGCTTCTTCGGCATGGTCAACGTGCTCGAAGGCACCAGCATCGCCCTGGCCACCCAGGCCGCCGGCGTGCTGCAGGACAAGCTGCAGCTGCCGGCCAAGGCATTCAGCTACCTCACCTCCCACGGCAGCCTGGACCTGGAACACATCGAGTTCTTCAAGCGCCTGATGAACCGCCTCGATAACGAGGACGACAAGGCCGCCGTGGTGCACACCGCACGGGTGGTCTACCGCCTCTACGGCGACATCTTTCGCGGCCTGACCGCGGCGGAGCACGACCATGCAGCTGCGTGACGCGCGCATCCTGCTCACCGGCGCCAACGGCGGGATCGGCCGAGTGCTGGTCGAGCGACTCTGCGCCGGCGAAGCCCGACTGCTGCTGGTCGGGCGCGACAGTCTCGCCCTCGAGGCGCTCGCCCGACGCTTTCCCGGTCAGGTCAGCCTGGTGTGCGCCGACCTCAGCCAGCGCAGCGGGCGGCAAACGGTGCTCGCCGCCGCACGCCGCTTCGGCGCGCTCAACTGCGTGATCAACGCCGCCGGGGTCAATCAGTTCAGCCTGCTGGAGGAACAGGACGAGGACGCCATCGCCCGGCTGATCGGCGTCAACGTCACCGCCACACTGCAGCTGACTCACCTGCTGCTGCCGCTGCTGCGCCAGCAACCGCGGGCGCTGCTGGTCAATCTCGGTTCAACCTTCGGCTCGATCGGCTACCCCGGCTTCACCGCCTACTGCGCGAGCAAGTTCGCCCTGCGTGGCTTCTCCGAAGCGCTGCGGCGCGAACTGGCCGACAGCCACATCAAGGTGCTCTACGTCGCGCCCCGCGCCACCCGTACGGCAATGAACAGCGCCGATGTGGTGGCGATGAACAACGAGCTGAAGGTGGAGATGGATGATCCGCAAGAAGTCGCGCGGCAGATCGTCCACGCCATCACTGCCGAGCGAGAGGAGCTCTACCTCGGCTGGCCGGAAAAACTCTTCGTACGCCTCAACGGCCTCTTGCCGCGCCTGGTCGACCAGGCCCTGCGCAAACAGCTGCCGGTGATCAAGCGCTTCGCCCGTGCTGAACAACCGCTGCCGCCCTCCCAAACCACTTCGACCGGAGATCACCCATGAAGCATCTGCTCGGCCTGTGCACCCTTGTGCTGGCGCTGGCCTGCCAGCCTTCCTTCGCCCTCAGTCCGGCCGGCGAGTCGTCACTGCGCCAGATCCAGACTCGCTGGGCAGAGATCAACTACCAGCTGCCAGCGACACAGCGCGAGGCAGCGTTCGCCAGGCTCGCCTCGGAGGCGGAAAGCGCGGTGGTCGGCGAACCGCAGGCGGCCGAACTGCATATCTGGCACGGCATCGTGCTCAGCACCTGGGCCGGCGCCAAGGGCGGGCTCGGTGCGCTGGGCCTGGTCAAGCAGGCCAAGGCCGAACTGGAAAAAGCCATCGAACTCGACCCGCAGGCACTCGACGGCTCGGCCTATACCAGCCTGGCCAGCCTTTACTATCAGGTGCCCGGCTGGCCGATCGGCTTTGGTGACGAGGACAAGGCCGCGGCGCTGTTCAAGCAGGCGCTGACGCTGAACCCGGACGGCATCGATCCCAACTATTTCCACGGTGACTTCCTGCTGCGCCAGAAGCGCTATGGCGAAGCACGCGCCGCGTTGGAAAAAGCGCTGGCCGCGCCCGACCGCCCTGGTCGTGAAGTCGCCGATGCCGGTCGCCGCGACGAAGCTCGCGCGCTGCTCGGCAAGGTCAAGGAAAAACTGGAATAACCGCGCTCGGCGGCGTTGAATGCAGAGCAACCCAGGACGACAGGAACGACATGCGCATTCTGCTGGTGGAAGACGATCGTGCCCTCGGTGAGGGCATCCGCACCGCACTCAAGCCCGAGGGCTACACGGTCGACTGGCTGCAGGACGGCGCCAGCGCGTTGCACGCGCTCAGCCACGAGAGCTTCGAGCTGGCGATTCTCGACCTTGGCTTGCCGCGATTGGATGGGCTGGAAGTGCTCAAGCGCCTGCGCGCTGCCGCCAACCCAGTGCCGGTGCTGGTGCTCACCGCACGCGATGCCACCGGCGACCGCATTGCCGGCCTGGATGCCGGTGCCGACGATTATCTGGTCAAGCCGTTCGACGTGGCCGAGCTCAAGGCGCGTCTGCGCGCCCTGCTCCGGCGCAGCTTCAACCGCCCGGAGCCGAGCCTGGAATACCGCGGCATCCTGCTCGATCCGGTCAACCAGCAGGTCAGTTACCAGGGCACGCCGATCAATCTGCCGCGCAAGGAGTTCGTCCTGCTCCACGAACTGCTCGCCCAGCCCGGCCGCGTGCTGACCCGCGACCGCCTGCAACAGGTGCTCTACGGCTGGGACGAGGAAGTCGAGAGCAATGCGCTGGAGGTGCACATCCACCACCTGCGCAAAAAATTCTTTCCCGAGCTGATTCGCACCGTGCGCGGTGTCGGCTATCTGGTGGACAAATGCTGAGGCGTTCGATTCGCCAGCGCACCCTGGCGCTGCTGCTCTGCACCCTGCTGGTAGCGCTGAGCCTGATCTCCTGGCGCAGCTATCGCGACGCCAGTCATGAGATCGAGGAATTGTTCGATGCCCAGCTGGCGCAGAGTGCGCGACTGGTGCAGGGGCTGGTCGGCCACGAGATGGACCCGCAGGCACACCGCGCATTGCAGGCGGCGCTGGACGCGGCGGTGAACGCCCGCCGCGACCAGGGCGTGCCGGGCCATGACTACGAGACCAAGCTGGGGTTTCAGGTGTATGCCGCCGATGGCAGTACCCTGCTGCAATCGGCCGGCGCGCCCAACGGCGCGCTTCAGCAACTGCAGGCCGGTCTCGGCGCGCCGGCGACGCCTCTTGCGCGCCTGTCCGCCGGCTACCACGACGTGATGCTCGACGGGCACGCCTGGCGCCTGTTCCTGTTGCAGGACCGCGAAGACGACCTGTGGATTCTGCTCAGCGAGCGTGGCGACGTGCGCGGCGAGCTGGTCGGCAAGATCGCCCGACGCAGCCTGCTGCCGGACCTGATCGGCCTGCCGCTGCTGGCACTGCTGATCTGGTTCGCGGTCGGCTGGGGCCTGCGGCCGCTGGCACGCATGGCTCAGTTGCTCAAGAGCCGCGATCCAGACAACCTCGCGCCGCTGTTGCTGGCACCACTGCCACAGGAACTGGAACCGGTGGCGGCCTCGCTCAATCGCCTGCTGCAACAGGTCAACCAACTGATCGAACGCGAGAAGCGCTTCATCGCCGACGCCGCCCATGAATTGCGCACCCCGCTGGCGGTGCTGCGCATCCACGCGCAGAACGCGCAGCAGGCACAGGACGAACAGGAGCGTGCGCAAGCACTCGAGCAGCTGGTGGTCGGCGTGGACCGCACCACCCGCGTGGTCACGCAGCTGCTCACCCTGGCACGCCTTGAACCCAGTGCCCAGCAATTGCGTCTGGCGCCCCTGGATCTGCGCGCCCTGGCGCGCGCGACACTGGCCGAGCTCACCCCGCTGGCCATCGCCCAGGACCAGACGCTGACCCTGGAGGTGGACGAACAGGCCGATTGCAGCCTCACCGGCGATGCCGCGAGCCTGACCACCTTGTTGCAGAACCTGGTGAGCAATGCGCTGGAATACACACCCCATGGAGGGCAGATCGAGGTGCAGCTGCACGGCGATGCCGAACAGCTGATCCTCGCGGTGGATGACAGCGGCCCGGGCATCAGCGCCGAACTGCGTCCCCAGCTGTTCGAGCGCTTCTTCCGCCTCGGCGGCGGCCAGGGTGCCGGCCTCGGTTTGTCGATTGTCGCGCGAATCGCCGAGCTGCACGGTGCCAGCGTCGAGCTGCTGGACTCGCCACTGGGCGGCCTGCGGGTCCTCGTGCAGCTGCCGCGGGTTCTCGCGGTGCCTGCTTCCTTCTAGCTGCGGCAAACGGTCCCGCCCGCCGCTAAGCTTTGCTTAAGTTTCGCCACCTAGAATCGCCACGTTACCCACACGCGGAGTAGGTGAAATGAACATCAAGGCAGAAACGGCGAGATACGGGCGGCTTTCCATCGGACTGCACTGGCTGATGCTGCTGTTGATCGCGGCGGTTTACGCGACCATCGAACTGAAGGGCAATTTCCCCAAGGGCAGCGAGCCACGGGAGCTGCTCAAGCACTGGCATTTCATGCTCGGGCTGACGGTGTTCGGGCTGGTCTGGCTGCGTCTGATTGCGCGCTGGCTGCATCCCGCACCAAAGGCGGTGGTCGGGGCCGGTTGGGAACGGGCGCTGGCCAAGCTCATGCACCTGGCGCTGTACGCGCTGATGATCGGCCTGCCGCTGCTCGGCTGGCTGACCCTGAGCGCGGCGGGCAAGCCGATTCCGTTCTTCGGCCTTGAGCTGCCGGCGCTGCTCGGTGCCAACCAGGATCTGGCCGGCGAGTTCAAGGAACTGCATGAAACGCTGGCAGTAGCCGGCTACTGGCTGATCGGCCTGCATGCGGCGGCGGCGCTGTTCCACCAGTACGTGCGCCGCGACGGCACCCTGCAACGCATGCTGCCGCGCCATCGCCAGGCCTGACGCGCAGACACGAAAACGCCCGGTCGATTGATCATCGACCGGGCGTTTTCATGGTTCAGCCGAGCAGTTCGCTGAACGGCAGGTACTGCACCAGCTCGCCTTCGGCCAGGGTACGCCCGCATTCGACGATGGCCAGGCCGTCGGCCCAGGTCGCCGAGGTCAGCATGGCCGAACCCTGGCGTGGGAACAGTCGGACCTCGAGACGGCCATCGACCGCTTCGAGCCGGGCGCGCAGGAACTGCTGGCGCACGTTGGCCTTGCGCCAGGCGAAATCGGCCGGCAGGCGCAGCGGTGTGACCTGCACCTGCGTGCAGCCCTGCGCACGCAACAGGAACGGCCGCGCCACCACCAGCGAGGTGACCAGCGCCGCCGCCGGGTTGCCGGGCAGACCGATCCAGGGCGTACCGTTGACCTCGCCGAAAGCCAACGGCTTGCCTGGCTGGATCGCCAGGCGCCACAGGTGCAGCTCGCCGAGTTCGCGGATCGCCTGCTTGAGGTGATCCTCCTCGCCCACCGAAACACCGCCCGAGGTGATGATCAGGTCGAAGCGGCTCGCCGCATCGGCCAGCGCGTCGCGGCTGGCGCCCAGATCGTCGATCAGGATCGGGTAGTCGTGCACCTCGCAGCCGAGGCTCTGCAACACGCCGAGCAGGCTGTAGCGGTTGGAGTTGTAGATCTGCCCGGCGTCCAGCGGCTCGCCCGGCTCGCGCAGCTCGTTGCCGCTGGACAGCAGCGCCACGCGCAGACGCCGATAGACCTTCACCCGCGCCACGCCAAAGGTCGCCAGCAGGCCGAGCTCCTGCGGGCGCAGGCGCTTGCCGGCATCGATCAATCGCTCGCCGGCGGCGGTTTCCTCGCCCAGGCAGCGCACGTTGTCACCTGCCTTCACCGCCGGCAGCCAGATACGATCGCCTTCAACGCGGCAGTTTTCCTGGGCGACCACGGTATCGGCGCCCGGCGGCAATGGCGCGCCGGTGAAGATGCGCACCGCATGTCCGGCCGGCAGCTGCTGGCTGGCGGTGTCACCGGCGGCGATGCGTCCGGCCAGCGGCAGCGCACCGCCCTCGGCCGGCAGATCGGCGGCGCGCAGGGCGTAGCCGTCCATTGCGCTGTTGTCCCAGGGCGGCACCGGAAAGCTGGCGTCCAGCGGCTCGGCGAGCACGCGACCGAGGGCATCGCGCAGCGCGACCTCTTCCACCGAGGGCGGCGCCGGCACCCGTGCCAGCAGCTCGGCGATGGCCTCGTCGACCGGCTTCAGCCCGCCGGTATCGCAGCCACAGGCGCTCATGAGCGTGGCCCGCAGTATTCGACGGCGGAGGCCTTGAGGTGCGGGACGAAGTTGCAGGGCTTGGTGCGGCTATCCAGCTGCTCGACGAGGATCTTGTTCCAGGCGGTGCGGCAGGCGTTGGTCGAACCGGGCAGGCAGCAGACCAGCGTGCCGTTGCTCATGCCGGCCAGCGCGCGGGACTGCACGGTGGAGGTGCCGATCTCGCCCAGCGAAACGTAGCGGAACAGCTCGCCGAAGCCGTCGACGTCTTTGTCCAGCAGCGGCTGTACCGCCTGTGGAGTGTTGTCGCGGGCGGTGAAACCGGTGCCGCCGGTGATCAGCACCACCTGCACGTTCTCGCTGGCAATCCAGCTGCAGACGCGGGCGCGGATCTGCCAGATATCGTCCTTGACGATGGCCCGCTCGGCCAGGGTGTGGCCGGCGCTCTGCAGGCCGTCGATCAGCGCCTGGCCGGATGTATCGGAATCGATGTTGCGGGTGTCGCTCACCGTGAGCACCGCAATGCTCAGGGGCTGGAATTCGGTGTTGGACAGGTGAGCCATGGCTCGAAACTCCCTTGAAGATGTGTGCGCAGGCTGCACCGGCGCCGTATGCGAACCCATTCCCCATTGGAGGTATGTCCGCGCGGCACGGGTGCCATGAGTCTGACAACGCTGCAGGCGATTGTGCGACCTGGCTCTGCGACAAGGCCCGGCTGCGGCAGCTGGGCACGTGGGTCAAACCGGGGATGCCGGTCGATGGTAGCGAATTAGACGGTTGACTCGTAGCCCATGCTGGCGCCCGCCTCAACCACCACTGGCATTCATGAAGCGCAGCACCTGAACCTCGCCGCTGCTGGAGAATTCATGGCGCAGCGGTTTGCGTTGCAGCGCGGCGTGGATGGCGTCGATCACCGGCTGGTCGCTGGTCGGATGGCGGCGCAGCAGTGCGCGCAGATCGATGGAATTCTCGTGGCCCAGGCACAGCAGCAGGCGCCCCTCTACCGTCAGCCGCACACGGTTGCAGGTGGCGCAGAAGTTGTGCGAATGCGGCGAGATAAAGCCGATGCGCGTCTGCGGATGGTCCGCCAGGCGCACGTAGCGCGCCGGGCCGCCGCTCTGCTCGGCCGAATCGATCAGCGCATGACGCTCGGCGATCAGCGCACGTACTTCGTCGCTGGAGCAGAAGCTCTCGCCGCGCGAACGACCGACGTCGCCCAGCGGCATTTCCTCGATGAAGCTCAGATCGAGCCCACCGGCGATGGCGAAGTCCACCAGGTCGGCGACCTCCTCGGCGTTGCGGCCCTTCATCACCACGGCATTGAGCTTGATCCGCTCGAAGCCGGCGTCCCGTGCCGCGTCGATGCCATCGAGCACCTGCTGCAGCTGACCGGTGCGGGTGATGGCGTGGAATTTCTCGGCGTCCAGGCTATCCAGGCTGATGTTCAGCCGCTTGACCCCGGCCCGCGCCAGCGGTGCGGCAAGCTTGACCAGCTGCGAGCCGTTGGTGGTCATCACCAGTTCGCGCAGGCCCGGCAATGCGGCAATGCGCTCGCAGAGGCCGACGATGCCCTGGCGTACCAGCGGCTCGCCGCCGGTGAGGCGAATCTTCTTCACCCCCAGGCCGACGAAAATGCGCGCGATGCGCTCCAACTCCTCCAGACCGAGCACCTGCTGGCGCGGCAGGAAGGTCATGTCCTCGGCCATGCAGTAGACGCAGCGGAAGTCGCAGCGGTCGGTCACCGACATGCGCAGGTAGTCGATCTGGCGGTTGTGGGCATCGCGTAATTGAGTCATCGCCAAGCTCTCTTTACTTCGTGGGGCGGATGACACTCTGCTCATCCGCCAGGGCCCTCGCAGGCTCGCTCATTTACCGCCAGCTGGATGGATGAGGCGCCATCCAACATTGGCCCTGCTCGGTGGGATGGCTGAAGCGTCATCCAGCCGCCCAGGGCCAAGCCGCCGTTATTGCATCAGTGGCGTTTCCGCGCCCTGCATGAGGATGCCTTCGATGTTCGCCGCACCCACCAGGTTCTGCAGGTACTGGCTGACACCGATCTGCCAGACACGCTGATTGAGTTCGGCGCGAATCGAACCGGCGACTACCTCGTAGGGCAGCTGCTCGCCTTCGATGCGCTGATCGACGAACACCAGGTGATAGCCGTAGCGGCTTTCCAGCGGCTGCGTGCACAGGCCGACCGGCAGACGGAACAGCTGGCGCTCGAACTCCGGCACCGTCTGGCCCTTGCTGATTTGCCCCAGCGCGCCGCCCTGCGCCTTCGACGGGCAGGCCGATTGCTGCAGCGCCAGCTCGGCGAAGCGTTGCGGCGCGGCCTGCAGTTCGGCGATCAGACCCTGCGCCTGTTCGCGAGCCAGGCTGCGCGCCTCGGCGTCATCCGCCGGACAGGCCAGCAAGATGTGCCGCGCGGCCAACAACGGTGCGCTGAAGAAGCGCTGCTGATTGCCGCTGTAGTACTGCCGGCAGGCCGCCTCGTCCGCCAGCGGCAGCGGCACTTCCTGCTCGATCAGCGTGCGGGTGGCCGCCTCCTCCTCGCTCTCGCCGGCTGTCGCCTGCACCACCAGGCCCAGCTCGCCGATGCGCTGCTGCAGTAACTCGCGCAGCACCAGCGCCTGGGTCGCCAGGTAGACGGCCTCTTCGCGGCTTTCGGCCGGGTGGTACTGCAGCTCCTGGGCGATGGCCTGGGAGGCGATCGCCACCCCATTGACCCGCACCCGTGGCCATTCCTGTTCGCTGCTGGCGATCAGCAGCGGCTCACCGGACGCCTGCTCGGCAGCCGGCTCGTTGTCTTCCTCGTGCGGCAGCTCCTCGAAAAGAGGGGCATCTGCCGGCACTTCGATTTCCGGACGCGCGCCGCCACCGCAGCCGCCGCCTCCACCTGTGCTACCACCGCATCCACAACCCATGATGATTACCTCGATAAGACGCTTGAACCTTCGATCCGATCGGCCAGGCTGGCTGACGCGCCAGGCGTCAGCCAGCGAGGGTCATACCGGAGTCTTGCTCTTTGCCGTGGCAGGCACAGCGGTCGGCACTGCAGTTTCGCGGGCCGGGGCTTCGTAGGTGCGCGGACGCTGCGGGCGCGGCACGCTTGGCTTGACGCCCTTCTGGCGGACGATCTGGTAGCGCCGGCCCAGGTACCACACCGGCGCACTGACGATGTGCACCAGGCGGGTGAAGGGGAACAGCACGAACAGGGTCATACCGAGGAACACGTGCAGCTTGTAGATCACGCTGACCGACTCGATGGCGCCTGCGGCCTTGACCGGCTGCAGGGTGACCAGGCTCTGCGCCCAGGTGCCCAGCAGGACCATCACCGAACCGTCCAGATGGCCGGTAGAGGCGACGATGGTCAGCAGACCCAGCACCAGCTGCGCGAGCAGCACGAAGAGGATCATGATGTCGCTGGTGTTGGAGGTGGCACGCACACGGACATCGGTCAGACGGCGATGAATCAGCATCACCAGGCCGATCAGGCAGAGGATGCCGAAGAAGCCACCGGACACCATCGCCACGATCTGCTTCTGGCCGCTGGTGATGAACGAGTGGTACAGCGCCTCGGGCATCAGCAGACCGACGAAGTGACCGGCCAGGATGAAGATGATGCCGACGTGGAACAGGTTGCTCGCCAGGCGCATGCGATTGTTCGACAGCATCTGGCTCGAGCCGGCCTTCCAGCTGTACTGCGAAAGGTCGAAACGCGCCCAGCTGCCGATCAGGCAGATGGCCAGGGCGATGTAGGGGTAGACCCCGAACAGCAGGAAATTGAAGTTAGACATTGCGCACCTCCTGGGCGAGCGCGGCGGCCTGCCCGTCATGCTTGAAATCGGTCCAGTGCAGCGGCACCGGGCTTTCCTCGCGAGCCTTGCCAGGCCCGCTCGGCATGGATGGGCAGCGATCCTGCTGCTCAGCCTGGAGGAAGTTGACCTGCTCCTCCTCCCAGATCTTGTCCAGCGCTTCCAGCGAGTCGTCGCGTTCCTCGGCGGCAACCTGCTCCTGCAGGCTGGCCAGGGTTTCCTGCACCGGCTCGCCGGCGATCTGCAGCAGCGCACGGAAGCACGCGGCATGCGGGCTCTCGCGTTCCTGCAGACGCGCTGCCAGCAGAGCCAGCAGGTGCGACACGTCGGCCAGACCCTCGCGGGCCTCGAGGTCATCGCGGGTGGCGAGATACTCGAGGTACAGCGGGATGTAGTCCGGCAGCTCGCGTACGCCGATGTCGAAACCGGCCTCGGTGTACTGCGCCATCAGGTCGACCATCGCCTGGCCGCGGTCGCGGGACTCGCCATGCACGTGTTCGAACAGCAGCAGCGAGAGTGAACGGCCACGGTCGAACAGGTCGGTATAGCGCTCCTGCACGTCCATCAGGTCGTCTTCGGTCAGCTCGTCGAGCAGGCGGCGCAGCGCGATGCGCTGCTCCGGGCTGATCTCGCGGGCCGAGCCGATGGCCTGGGCCAGTTCGGCATGGCCGTCGCGCAAGTGCTGGTCGGGATAGTCCAGCAGCAGGGAAATCACTTTAAGGATGCGCATGGCTCAGTCCTCCCACAGCTGGACGGTCTTGATGATGTCGCGGCGGTTGGCCTTCTTGGCACCGAACATGTTGGTGTCCGAGGCGCCCGAGCAGCCGCTGCCGAAACTGAAGCCGCAACCGGAGCGCTCGGCGAAGGCGTCGCTCATGGCCTCTTCGCGGTGCGCGGTCGGGATCACGTAGCGGTCTTCGTAGTTGGCGATGGCCAGGTAGCGGTACATGTCCTCCACCTGGGCCACCGACAGACCGACACTCTCCAGCACCTTGAGGTCCTGCACGCCATCGACCTGCTCGGCGCGCTTGTAGGCACGCATGGCGAGCATGCGCTTGAGCGCCAGCTTGACCGGCTCCTCGTCACCTGCGGTGAGCAGGTTGGCCAGGTAACGCAGCGGGATGCGCAGGCTGTCGACGTCCGGCAGCACGCCGTCCATGCTGACGTGACCGGCGCTGGCAGCGTTCTGGATCGGCGACAGCGGCGGCACGTACCACACCATCGGCAGCGTGCGGTATTCCGGGTGCAGCGGCAGCGCCAGCTTCCAGTCGACCGCCATCTTGTAGACCGGCGACTTCTGCGCGGCTTCGATCACCGACATCGGTACGCCGTCGTTGAGTGCCTGCTCGATGACCTTCGGATCGAACGGATCGAGGAAGATCTCCAGTTGCTTGGCGTACAGGTCCTGCTCGTTGACGGTGCTGGCCACTTCATGGATGCGGTCGGCGTCGTACAGCAGCACGCCGAGGTAGCGGATGCGGCCTACGCAGGTCTCGGCACAGACGGTCGGCATGCCGGCCTCGATGCGCGGGAAGCAGAAGATGCACTTCTCGGATTTGCCGCTCTTCCAGTTGAAGTAGATCTTCTTGTACGGGCAGCCGCTGATGCACATGCGCCAGCCGCGGCACTTCTCCTGGTCGATGAGGACGATGCCGTCCTCCTCGCGCTTGTAGATCGCACCGCTCGGGCAGGACGCCGCGCAGGTCGGGTTCAGGCAGTGCTCGCACAGGCGCGGCAGGTACATCATGAAGGTGTTTTCGTACTGCCCGTAGATGTCCGCCTGGATCTTGTCGAAGTTCTTGTCCTTGCGACGCTTGGCGAACTCGGTACCGAGAATTTCTTCCCAGTTCGGGCCCCACTCGATCTTCTCCATGCGCTGACCGGAGATCAGCGAGCGCGGACGTGCAACCGGCTGGTGATCGGAGATCGGCGCGGTGTGCAGGTTCTGGTAGTCGAAGTCGAACGGCTCGTAGTAGTCATCGATGGTCGGCAGGTCCGGGTTGGCGAAGATATTCGCCAGCACGCGGAACTTGCCACCGATGCGCGGGTTGATGGTGCCGTCGCCATTGCGCACCCAGCCGCCCTTCCACTTGTCCTGGTTCTCCCACTCTTTCGGGTAGCCGATGCCAGGCTTGGTTTCGACGTTGTTGAACCAGGCGTATTCCATGCCTTCGCGGCTGGTCCAGACGTTCTTGCAGGTGATCGAGCAGGTGTGGCAGCCGATGCACTTGTCCAGGTTCAGGACCATGCCAACTTGTGAACGAATCTTCATGGCCTATTCCTCAGATGTCTTGCGGCAGGGGTTGCGGCAGGTCGTTGCCGTTCGGGCCGTCGAGCCAGTCGACCTTGGCCATCTTGCGTACCACGACGAACTCGTCACGGTTGCAACCCACGGTGCCGTAGTAGTTGAAGCCGTACGCCTGTTGGGCGTAACCGCCGATCATGTGGGTGGGCTTGAGCACCACGCGGGTCACCGAGTTGTGGTGGCCGCCGCGGGTCTTGGTGGTCTCGCTGCCGGGCACGTTCACGATGCGTTCCTGGGCGTGGTACATCATCACCATGCCTTCCATCACGCGCTGGCTGACCACCGCACGGGCGGTCAGGGCACCGTTGGCGTTGAAGCACTCGATCCAGTCGTTGTCCTCGATGCCGGCCTTCTTGGCATCGACTTCGGACATCCACACGATCGGGCCGCCACGGCTCAGGGTGAGCATGATCAGGTTGTCCGAGTAGGTGCTGTGAATGCCCCACTTCTGGTGCGGGGTGATCCAGTTCAGGACGATTTCGGTATTGCCGTTGCTCTTCTTGCCCTTCACGTAATCGATGGTGCGGGTGTTGATCGGCGGCCGGTAGCTCATCAGCTGCTCACCAAAGGCCTGCATCCACGGGTGATCCTGGAAGAATTGCTGGCGGCCGGTGATGGTGCGCCACGGGATGTACTCGTGGACGTTGGTGTAGCCGGCGTTGTACGACACATGCTCGTCTTCCAGGCCTGACCAGGTCGGGCTGGAGATGATCTTGCGCGGCTGCGCCTGGATGTCACGGAAGCGAATCGCCTCGTGCTCCTTGGGCAGCGCAAGGTGGCTGTGGTCGCGGCCGGTGAATTCCGACAGCGCGGCCCAGGCCTTCACCGCTACGTGGCCGTTGGTTTCCGGCGCCAGACTGAGGATGACCTCGGCCGCGTCGATGGCCGACTCGATCTGCGGACGCCCTTGGCTGACGCCCTCGTCGCGCACCTTGTAGTTCAGCTCGCCGAGGAAATCGACTTCATCCTGGGTGTTCCAGTTGATGCCCTTGCCGCCGTTGCCGAGCTTGTCGAGCAGCGGGCCGAGGGAGCTGAACTTCTTGTAGGTGGCCGGATAATCACGCTCGACGACCGTCATGTTCGGGCAGTTCTTGCCCGGCTGCGGATCGACGCCAGCGGTTTTCCAGTCGGTGCCGCCGAACGGCTGGGCCAGTTCGCCGGGGCTGTCGTGCAGCAGCGGCACGGTGACCAGATCCTTCTCCACGCCCAGATGACCTTCGGCCATCTTCGAGAACGACTTGGCGATACCCTTGTAGATTTCCCAGTCGGAACGCGCTTCCCAGGCCGGGTCGATGGCTGCCGACAGCGGGTGGATGAAGGGGTGCATGTCCGAGGTGTTCATGTCGTCCTTCTCGTACCAGGTCGCGGTCGGCAGGACGATGTCGGAGTACACGCAGGTCGAGGACATGCGGAAGTCGAGGGTGGTAACCAGGTCGAGCTTGCCGATGGCGCCGTCTTCCTGCCATTCGGCCTCGAGCGGCTTGAAGCCGTCGCGCTTGCCGAGGTCCTCGTTCATCACGCCGTTCTTGGTGCCCAGCAGGTACTTGAGCATGTACTCGTGGCCCTTGCCCGAGCTGCCCAGCAGGTTGGAGCGCCAGATGAACATGTTGCGCGGGAAGTTATCCGGGTTGTCCGGCTGCTCGCAGGCAAACTTCAGCGAACCGTCCTTCAGCGACTGGGTGACGTAGTCCACCGGCGACATGCCGGCCGCTTCGGCTTCACGGCAGATCTGCAGCGGGTTGCGGTTGAGCTGCGGCGCGCTCGGCAGCCAGCCGGCGCGTTCGGCGCGGATGTTGTAGTCGAGCATGTGCTCGGGGAACTGCGACTTGTCGGCCAGCGGCGAGAGCACTTCGTGGATGCTCATCTTCTCGTGGCGCCACTGCGAGCTGTGGTTGTAGAAGAAGCTGGTGCCGTTCATCTGGCGTGGCGGACGGTGCCAGTCGAGGCCGAAGGCCAGTGGCAGCCAGCCGCACTGCGGACGCAGTTTTTCCTGACCCACGTAGTGAGCCCAGCCGCCACCGGTCTGCCCTACGCAACCGCACAACATCAGCATGTTGATCAGGCCGCGGTAGTTCATGTCCATGTGGTACCAGTGGTTCATCGCCGCTCCGACGATGATCATGGAACGGCCATGGGTCTTGTCGGCGTTGTCGGCGAATTCACGGGCGATCTGGATCGCCTTCTCGCGGGACACGCCAGTGATGACTTCCTGCCAGGCCGGGGTGCCGGGCACGCTGGCGTCGTCGTAGCTGGAAGCGACGTTGGCGCCACCCAGACCACGGTCGATACCCAGGTTGGCGGCCATCAGGTCGAACACGGTGGCGACCTTGGTGGTGCTGCCATCGGCCAGGGTGATGCTGCGGACCGGCACGCGGCGCAGCTGGATGCTCTCGCCTTCGGCGTGCTGGAAGTGCTCGTGGAGGATGCCGCCGAAGTACGGGAAGGCAACTTCGGCAGTTTCGCCGCCATCGATCTGGGTCAGGCTCAGGTCGACATCGCGGCCGTCCTTGCCTTCGCGGGCTTCGATGTTCCACTTGCCCTTCTCGCCCCAGCGGTAGCCGATCGAACCCAGCGGCGAAACCAGCTCGCCGGTGGTGCCGTCGACGGCGATGGTTTTCCACTCAGGGTTGTTTTCCTGGCCGAGGTTGTCAGCCAGATCGGAGGCGCGCAGGAAGCGGTCGGCGATGTAGCTGCCATCCTTCTCGTTCAGGCGCACCAGCACCGGCAGGTCGGTGTAGCGCTTGGCGTAGTCACGGAAGTAGGCGCTCGGCTTCTCGAGGTGGAATTCCTTGAAGATGACGTGGGCGAAGGCCTGCGCCAGCGCGGCATCGGTACCCTGCTTCGGGTTGAGCCAGAGGTCGGTGAGCTTGGCGACTTCGGCGTAGTCCGGAGTGATGGCAACGGTCTTGGTGCCCTTGTAGCGGACTTCGGTGAAGAAGTGCGCGTCCGGCGTACGGGTCTGCGGGACGTTGGAACCCCAGGCGATGATGTAGTTGGAGTTGTACCAGTCGGCCGATTCCGGCACGTCGGTCTGCTCGCCCCACACTTGTGGCGAGGCCGGCGGCAGGTCGCAGTACCAGTCGTAGAACGACAGGCACACGCCGCCGATCAGCGACAGGTAGCGGCTACCGGCAGCGTAGGAAACCATCGACATGGCCGGGATCGGCGAGAAGCCGACCACGCGGTCCGGACCGTACTGCTTGACGGTGTAGACGTTAGCGGCGGCGATGATCTCGTTGACTTCTTCCCAGCTGGAACGGATGAAGCCACCCATGCCGCGCTTGCTCTTGTAGGACTCGGCCTTGGCCTTGTCCTCGACGATGCTGGCCCAGGCGTCCACCGGGCTCATGTTGCGTCGCGCTTCACGCCACAGTTTCAGCAGCGGCTTGCGCACCTTGGGGTACTTCAGGCGGTTGGCGCTGTAGATGTACCAGCTGTAGCTGGCCCCACGCGGGCAGCCGCGCGGCTCGTGGTTGGGCAGGTCGTTGCGGGTGCGCGGGTAATCGGTCTGCTGGGTTTCCCAGGTGATCAGGCCGTTCTTCACGTAGATCTTCCAGGAGCACGAACCGGTGCAGTTCACGCCGTGGGTGGAACGCACGATCTTGTCGTACTGCCAGCGGGAACGGTAGACGTTCTCCCAGTCGCGGGATTCGATGCGGGTTTCGCCATGACCATCGGCGAACTCGCCTTGCTTCCTGTTGAAGAAGCGCAGTTGATCGAGCAAGTGGCTCATTGTTTTCTCTCCTCACTCCGGTTGCGAACCACTGGCCCGACCGGTCGGCTTATCAATCTCGGCTCGCGCCAGCCACACGGGCTGGCGCATCTCGGTACAAATCTCAGGAAGCGATCTTCTGGCGGGCCTCCAACTCGCGGTCCACGCTGGACACGTAGTACTCGTCGGAGAACGCCCCCTCGGGCTCCTTCAGCCAGAGCAGGCAGAGCCCGAAGCTGACGAAGGCACCGGCGGCAATCACCATGAAGAATTGCGATGGGGTCACGAAGGTGAACAGGGTCAGGTAGCAGACCGCGCCAACGTTGCCGTAGGCCCCGGCCATGCCGGAGATCTGCCCGGTAACCCGGCGCTTGATCGAGGGGATGATTCCGAAGGTCGCGCCCTCGGCACCCTGGACGAACACCGAGCAGAGCACGGTGATTGCCACGGCGACGATCAGCGGCCACTTGGAGTTCATCAGGCCCATCAGCAGGAAGCCGACGGCGATCCCCAGCATGTACGCCAGCATCACGAAGCGACGGTTGCCGAAGCGGTCGGAGACCAGGCCGCCCATCGGGCGCGCCACCAGGTTCACGAAGGCGAACGACGCGGCGATGATGCCCGCAGTGGTCGGGGTCAGGCCCCAGGTCTGCTCGAAGAACATCGGCAGCATCGACACCACCGCCAGCTCCGCACCGAAGTTGGCGAAGTAGGTGGAGTTGAGTGCAGCTACGGTGTTGAAGGGGTATTTGTCGTCTTCCGGGACGCCCTTCTTCAGGATCGGCACGTTGACGCGCAGGATCTGCACCACCTGGAAGATCACCACCAGGGCGATCACCGCGTAGCAGATCATCGCGCCGGTGGAGCCCAGGTAGCCCAGGCCCTCGATGCGCCAGACCAAGATGCCGAGCACGCCGACCATGGGGATGGTCCAGACGATCAGCTTGATCATGTCGGCCCAGGTGCTGACTTCCAGCGCGCTGGCCTTGTGCGGCTTGCGGTGGATGGTGCCAACCGGGCCATCGGTGAGGGCGAACCAGTAGTACACGCCGTACAGCGCCATGATGATCGCCGAGCTGGCAATCGCCCAGCGCCAGCCTTCCGGACCACCGAAGGCATGGATGGCGATGGCCGGCAGGCTCATCGCGGCGGCAGCGGAACCGAAGTTGCCCCAGCCGGCGTAGAAGCCTTCAGCGAAACCGATGTCCTTGGGCTTGAACCACATGGCGGTCATGTGGATACCGACCACGAAGCTGGCACCGATGGAGCTGAGGATCAGGCGCGACACCAGCAGCTGGGTGCGGCTGTCACCGAAGGCGAAGAACAGTGCGGGTGCGGCCATCACCACCAGCAGCACCGAGAACACCCGGCGCGGGCCCCAGTGGTCGAGCGCCATGCCGACCAGGATGCGTGCCGGAATGGTCAGCGCCACGTTGGCGATGGCGAACAGCTTGAGGTCTTCGGGCGTCAGCCAGTTCACGCTTTTCAGCATGCTCGAGGCCAGCGGCGCCATGCCGAACCAGACGAAGAAGCAGATGTAGAACGCGATCCAGGTCAGATGCAGAGCTCTGATTTCGGGGCGCTTCCATTCGAACAGCGTAGAAACTCTCATGTTGAGCTCCTCACTCAGGGGCAGGCTTGAATCAGGACCGGGCAAGGCGCCCGGCGGGCCAGGAATGCGCTGACGCTGCCGAAGGTCATGTAGTCGAGTTCGTCGACCAACAGATTCAGCGAGCGGGAGATGAAGCCGCCGTCCGGTTCGTTGGAATGCCGCGCGATGACCAGCAGGTCGGGCTTCTTGTGCTCGGCTGCCTTGAGAATCATCTTGCGGGCGTCGCCCTCGGCGATGATCACGTCGGCGTCCAGGCCGAAGGCGCTGACCTTGTCAGCGGCCTCCTGCAGAAAGCTCTGGAACTCGCCACGCTCGCGCTCGTAGAGCTCGACGGCCGAATCACTGGTGTCACGGGTTTCTTCCACCACCCCGATGAGCATGATCAGCGGCTTGAGCGGGCCGAACATGTCGAGGGTCGCTTCCAGGGCTTTCCTGGCATTACGCGAGTTGTCGTAGGCAATCATGATTTTCATGGCGGCACTCCAGACTCAGGGGTTCTTCACGTAGGCGTTGGGGCGCAGGTAGAACCACCAGTTGAGGATCAGGCACAGCGCGTAGAACACCGCGAAGCCGTACATGGCCACCTCGGGGGTGCCGGCCTTGACCTGCTCGCCGATCACGATCGGGGCGACGAAGGAGCCGTAGGCGGCGACAGCGGAGGTCCAGCCGAGTACCGGGCCAGCCTTCTCGCGGTCGTAGATCACGCCGATGGTGCGGAAGGTGGAACCGTTGCCGATGCCGCTGGCAGCGAACAGCACCAGGAACAGCACCAGGAAGAGGAAGAAGTACTCTTCAGGCTGAGCCGAGCCGTAGGCCTGCTGCATCACATAGCCGGCGGCTACCGAGGCACCGACCATGACCACCGAGATCACCTGGGTGACGATCGAGCCGCCGACCTTGTCGGAGATCCAGCCACCCAGCGGACGGATCAGGGCGCCGATGAACGGGCCGATCCAGGCGTAGGTCAGGGCGCTTGGTGCATTCGGGTTGGCAATGCGGGTTACGGTGCCGTCAGCCGCCACTTCGTTCATGAAGCCGAAGATCACGGTGATCGACAGCGGCAGCGCCATGGAGAAGCCGATGAAGGAACCGAAGGTCAGGATGTAGAGGATGCTCATCGACCAGGTGTGCTTGTCCCGGAAGATGGTGAACTGGCGCTTGATGTTCGGCTTGATGCTGCCTGGCAGCATGCGCAGCATGCCGAGGGTCAGGCCGATGGTGAGCAGCATCACGCCCCACATGTTCAGCACGCCGAGACCGGTCGGGGCTGGCAGGTAGAGGTACAGGCCAAGCGCGGCAGCGACGAAGGCCACGCCGTAGAGGCCGAGAATCTTGCCAAAGGCGTTCAGCGGGTAGCCCGGAGTCGGCGAGATCACCAGCAGGTTGTTCATGCCGAACCAGCCGGCGAAGGCCAGCGGGACGAGGAACAGCAGCCAGACCCAGCCGGCGTTCTGGATCCAGGTTTCGGTACCGGCCGAGATCTTGCCGATCAGCGTACCGCTGTCCTTGATCAGCTCCATCGGCGCACCAGCTACAGCACCGAACACACCGGCGGTCATCACCAGCGGGATCAGGATCTGCATGGTGGTCACGCCGAAGTTGCCGAGGCCCGCGTTCAGACCCAGGGCCAGGCCCTGCTGGTTCTTCGGGAAGAAGGTGCTGATGTTGCTCATCGAGCAGGCGAAGTTGCCGCCGCCAATGCCGGAGAGGAAAGCCAGCAGCTGGAATACCCACAGCGGGGTGTCCTGGCTCTGCAAGGCGAGACCGGCGCCGGCCGCCGGGATCATCAGCAGCGCGGTGGTCAGGAAGATGGTGTTGCGTCCGCCGGCGATGCGGATCATGAACGACGCCGGAATGCGCAGCGTGGCGCCAGTGAGGCCGGCGATGGCGGTCAGGGTGAACAGCTCAGCGGGCTGGAACGGAAATCCCAGATTGAGCATCTGCACCGTGACGATGCCCCACATCAGCCAGATGGCAAAGCCCATCAGCAGGCTCGGGATGGAGATCCAGAGATTGCGATTGGCGATCCGCTTGCCGGTGGTGTCCCAGAATTTCTGGTCCTCCACGTCCCACTTTTCGATATTGCTCATGGTCGATCCTCTTGGCGCCAGGACCCTGCTTGCAAACGCAGCGGGATCAGGAATGGCTCGCACGCTAAGCGGAGCGGACCGAGCGAAATTTGACTCAGGTCAATACACGACTGGTGGCAATTTGCTTGGCCGGGTCTTTCTACCTCTTTGGAGATACCCTGAATCCTTCGAAAAAATCGTTTTATTTCAACAGGTTAAACGCACTAGACGGAGCGCCTCATGGGCCCCGGATTAACCCTCAATGCATTGGGAGTACACCCCCACCGTGGCAAGCCTTCGAGACAAGGCGCAGAATGCGAACACCGCCACAGCGACGATCAAGAACATGCCCCACTCCGAAAGCGAGCAGCTCGCCACACGCCATTCGATCGTGTTCAACACGCTGGTTGCCTTCGTCGTGATCATCGGGTTTTCGCTGATCAGCATGCTCGCCAGCCTGTACCTGGCCGACGCCCTGGAGGGTGATGCCGAAGCGATCAACCAGGCCGGCAGCCTGCGCATGCAGGCCTATCGCCTGGCCTTCACCGCCGAACATGGCCCGCAGGATCTGCTTGCCGAACGGATCGAGACACTCGAGCGCACACTGCGCTCGGCCTCGCTGCGCTCGGCGCTGCACCGTCATGGCGACACGCCGCTGCCGGGGCTGCATGCCGGCGTGATGCAGCATTGGCAGGAGCGGATGCGACCGCTGCTCGATGCGCAACCGGCGCAGCTCGATGACTACCGTCAGGAAGCACCGGAGTTCGTCAGTGAGCTGGACGTCTTCGTACGCACCCTGCAGGAGGCATCCGAAGGCAAGCTCGGCGTCATCCGCGCCCTGCAGGCCGGCACCCTGTTCGTCATCGTGCTGATCGCCTTCGTGCTGATCTACGGCTTGCACAACAACCTGGCCTCGCCGCTGCGCAGCCTGACCAGGATGGCCCGCGACATCGGCAAGGGTGACTTCAGCGGCCAGGTGCAGATTCCCGGTGACACCGAACTGAGTCTGCTGGCGCGCACGCTGAACCAGATGAGCCAGGAGCTGGCCGGCCTCTACGCAGAAATGGAGCAGAAGGTCGACGACAAGACTGCCGCCCTCACCCGCAGCAATGCGACCCTGCAGTTGCTGTTCAACAGCGCGCGAATGCTCTACAGCCAGCCGGATGACCCCTCGCAGATGATGGGCTCGCTGCTGGCCAAGGTGCAGCAGATCCTCGGCACCGGCCCGATCTCGCTGTGCCTGAACCGTACCGCCGAAACCGGCAGCCACACCGCGATGACCTCGAACGACCTGCAGCCGCCGGATTACTGCAAGCTGCCGCAATGCGATGTCTGCCTGGTCAACCAGACCGGCCGGTTGCCCAGCGGCGAGGAGCTGGTGACGTTCGAGCTGCGCTCGGGCCAGGATGACCTCGGCTCGCTGCGCGTCGCTCATCCGGAAGGGCAACCACTGGAATCCTGGCAGACGTTGCTGCTGACGACCCTGGCTGACCTGTTCGCTGCCTCGCTGAGCCTCGCCCAGCTGGGTCAGAAACAGGCGCGCCTGGCGCTGATGGAGGAACGCGCGGTGATCGCCCGCGAACTGCATGACTCCCTGGCGCAGGCGCTGTCGGCGCAGAAGCTGCAACTGGCCCGCCTCAAGCGCCTGATGCAGAAGGACAGCGGGCAGGCGCAGCTGGACGACAGCGTGCAGCAGATCGACCGCGGCCTGAACTCGGCCTATCGGCAGTTGCGCGAGCTGCTCACCACCTTCCGCATCAAGGTCAACGAACCGGGCCTCAAACCGGCGCTGCAGGCGACCGTCGAGGAGTTCGGCGCCAACTCCGGCCTGCAGATCATCAACGACTACCACCTGGACCACTGCCCGCTCACCCCCAACGAGGAAGTGCACTGCCTGCAGATCATCCGCGAGGCATTGAGCAACGTGGTCAAGCACGCCGAGGCCGACCACTGCTGGCTGAAGCTGACCCAGGACGAGATCGGCACCATCCACGTGAAAATCGAGGACGACGGGATCGGTATCAGCCCGGAAGAACAGCGTGCCGGCCATTACGGCCTGATCATCCTGCGCGAGCGCGCCAACAGCCTGAACGGCAACATCAGCATCGGCCTGCGCCCCGGTGGCGGCACCTCGGTGCATCTCCGCTTCCCGCCAGCCTATCGCCACATTCCCCTGAAACAGGAGCCAGTCACGTATGAACGAAGGGACATCCACACGAATCCTGCTGGTCGACGACCATCCCATGATGCGTCGGGGTCTGCGTGACCTGCTGGAGCTGGAAGACGACCTGGAGCTGATTGGCGAGGCAGGCAACGGCGAAGAGGCGATCCGCCTGGCGCTGGAGATCGAACCCGACCTGATCCTGATGGACCTCAACATGCCGGGCATCGACGGCCTGGAAACCACCCGGCGCATGCGCGATGCCGACATCGACGCACGCATCGTCATGTTCACCGTCTCCGACGAGCAGAGCCACGTGCTCGAAGCGCTGCGCAACGGTGCTGACGGCTATCTGCTCAAGGACATGGACGCCGAGCAGCTGATCGAGCAGATCCGCATTGCCGCCACCGGACGCATGGCGCTCAGTCCGGAGCTGACCCAGGTGCTGGCCGAGGCGATCCGGGTCCGCCCGAAGCCGTCGGGCCAGGTGCAGTTCTCCAGCCTGACCAAACGCGAGAAGGAAGTGCTGCGCCTGATCGCCAAGGGCCAGAGCAACAAGATGATCGCGCGCAAGCTCGGCATCACCGAGGGTACGGTCAAGGTCCACGTGAAGAATCTGCTGCACAAGCTCGGTCTGCGCTCGCGGGTCGAGGCCGCGGTCTGGGTGCTGGAGAACGAAGCGAAAGCCTGACCACAGCACCACCGCCGGCGGTTTCTGTGCGCCAACACCCAACCCGCAGCGACGCCGGCACGCCCTTGACGATCATCAATGCCATCGCAGTGGAGCGCTCTATCGTCTCGTCCTCGCCGAGCTGACTACTCAGTCAGCATCGCGCCCCGCCCGGACGTAAGGAGCGCCCATGTTCAGATTCCTGCTACCCACCTCACTGCTGCTGGGCCTGCTGGCCGGCAGCCTGTCCTGCCAGGCCGCCATCAGTGACGCGGAAGCCGTCAACCGCGCCGGCATGCAACGCATGCTCAGCCAGCGCATCGCCAAGAACTACCTGATGATCGGCACCGATACCCGGGTCGACCTTGCCGGGACACAGCTCGACAGCAGCATTGCCAGCATCGAAGAGAATGCGCAGCTGCTCAACGATTACGCCCCCAGCGAAAGCATCCGCAAGGCACTCAACGAGGCAAACCAGACCTGGGTTCAGTACCGGCAGATCGCGCTGACCCGACCGGATCGCGGACAGTCCGCCGAGCTGCTGCGCCTGGCCGAGCGCTTTCTCGGCCAGAGCGAAGCCTTGGTCCAGGAAATCGAGCGTCATAGCGGCAATCAGGCCGCACGCCTGGTCAATCGCAGCGGCCGCCAGCGCATGCTCAGCCAACGCATTGCCATGCTCTACCTGGCCATGAGCTGGAAGCTGCCGGAGCAACGCCTGCGCGGCGACTTCGACGCTGCGGTGGCCGAGTTCGAACGCGGCCTGGAAGAACTGCAGAAAGCGCCGCAGAACACCGAGCAGATCAGCCGCCAGCTCGACCAGATCGACACCCAGTGGCGTTTCGCCCGCGCGGGATTCAGCCTGGCGGATGACTCCCGCTTCGTGCCGACCGTGATCGTCACCACCAGTGATTCGCTGCTGCGCAAGATCGAGCAGCTGACCCTGGACTACGAGCGCCTGGCTGGCAGCGCGCGCTGAGGGTCGACTACCTCTCCTGCTCAGAAAGAGGTATGGCTTAGGGGAAATGGGATAGCGGCACTGTGCAACCTAGCATGCCCTCCATCTAAGGGAGGGGTAGCCATGCTGACGGGCTCTGCAGTGCTGAATACCTTGCGTCGTCATCATCTGTTCAGCGGGCTGGCAGAAGCGGCGCTGCAGGATATTGCGGCGCATACCACGGTGAAGCGCCTGCCAGCGGGTTGCACGCTGTTCCATCAGGGCGATGCCGCCGAGCACTTTCACGTGCTGATCAATGGGCAGGTCAAGCTGCACCGGGTCACCTGCGATGGCCAGGAGAAGGTCATCGAGGTGGTCCGTCCCGGCGAGGCCTTCGCCGAGGCGATGCTGTTCAACAAGCTCCCCGAGCATCCGCTGAGCGCCACCACGCTCAAGGAAAGTCTGGTGCTCAACGTGCAGAACAGTCATTACCTGCGCCTGCTGGAGACCCAGCCGCAGCTGTGCATGCAGCTGCTCAGCAGCCTCAGCGCACGCCTCAATCAGCGCCTGCACCAGATCGATAACCTGACTTCATCGAACGTCTGTCAGCGCGTCGTGCGTTATCTGTTCCAGGAACTGCAGGCCGCACGCAGCGGCGTGATCGACCTGGACCTGCCCAAGCGCCTGATCGCTTCGCAACTGGGTATCCAGCCGGAGACGCTGTCACGCATCCTGCATCGCCTGACCGATGCCGGGCTGATCGCGGTGCAGCGCCGGCGCATCGAAATCCTCGACCAGCACAGCCTCTCGGCCTACCTCGAAGCCGCGGCGTGAATGCCTAGGCGGCAGGATCGCCACGCCGGAACGGCTGTGGCGCCGCTTCCGCCGGAGACGGCTCGACTGGCGGCGGGCCATCGCCGAGCTTGAACGGTTGCGGCGGCTCGCTGACCAGCCTGCGGGTGGCGGGCGCCATGCGCTGCGGCTCGGGCTCCGGGCGCTCGCGAATGACGTGCCAGGCAAACCCGGCGAGCAACGCCGCCAGCACCCGGTAGATCAGCGAGGCCAGATCGAAGCCGACCAGCGCACCGCCGTCCAGCCAAAGCGACACCAGCCTGCCCAGCACCAGTGCCGCCATGGTGATCATCAACATCATCAACGCCGGTCGCGCGCGCTCCGGTTCACGCGCGGCCCACAGCAGGAACAGCGCAAGGCCCAGCTGCAGCCCGCCGTAGTAGACCCGCATATGACTGACCGAGGCGCTCTCCATCAGCAGCATGCCGTTCAGATTGGCCATCTCGTAGGGCCAAAGCCAGTAGGCGAGGCTCAGGCAGGCCATGACCAGCGCCTGCGCAAGCAGAACGAAACGGGCAAAACGCATCGAAAACTCTCCTGATGTGCGACTCGGTATCCCGGTAGGTCAGAGACTGTTTCAAACGCACTTGGTTCGCCCGGCCAGCCGCCAGCGATGCGCTGTGACGCTCGACCGGCTCACCGGCAATCGCTTCTACCTCCTACGAAGGTGATACCCCATCGGCAGGATCGACCGGCTACCTGCCACTTACTACCATCCGACCTCGGAGGTAACTGATCATGTCCAAACAGTCCACACACCTGGCCGTGCTTCGCAACCATCCGCTGTTCAACGGGCTGCCTGAATCGGCGCTCGACGAGCTTGAACAGGCAACCTGCAGCAGACGACTGCAAGCCGGCCAGACCCTTTATTACCAGGGCGACAGCGCCCAGAACTTCTTCATCCTTGTCCACGGCCAGCTCAAGCTGCACCGCCATAGCAGCGACGGCAACGAGCATGTCCTCGGCATCGTGCGTCCCGGTGGCGCACTGGGCGAGACGCTGCTGTACGACAGGCGGCCGAGCCATCTGCTCACCGCCACGGCACTGCGCGACTCGCTGGTGATCCAGATACACAACGCCAGCTACCGCAACCTGCTCGAGCGCTACCCGCGACTGGCGCCGGCGCTGCTCGCCCGGCTGAGCGAGCGGCTCAACCAGCGCCTGGAAGACATCGACAACCTGGCCACGTCCAGCGCCAACCATCGCGTTGCGCGCTTCCTCATGCTTCGGCAGAAGAGCAACAGCGGCGTGGTCGAGCTGGACATACCCAAGCGGCTGATCGCGTCCAAGCTGGGCATCCAGCCGGAGACGCTGTCGCGCATCCTGCATCGCCTGTCCGATGCCGGACTGATCAGCATGCAGAGCCGGCGCATCGACATTCTCGACCAGCGCAAGCTTGCGGCCTTTCTCCACGATTCGGTCGATCAGCGCTGCCATCCAATGGGCACCGGCAGCCTGACCACGCTGCGCAAAGCCGGCTGATGCCGTCCGGCGCCGACCGTCGGAACCTGCAAACGCTGAAACATGTGGCACGCAGGAATTGCGGCCCGGCCGCCGGACGAGCGCTATGCTGCACACCTCGCCTGTCGGAGTAATCCTATGCGCCGCCTTCTGCTTCTGCCCGTCCTGTTCGCCGGCTTTGCCCAGGCGGCCGAGCCCATCGCGATCGACGTCTACCGCGACCCCAACTGCGGCTGCTGCGAAGCCTGGATCGACCACCTGGAAGCCAACGGCTTCACGGTGACCGATCACGTGGTCAACGACATGACCTCGGTAAAGATGGAGCACCGTGTTCCGCATCGCCTCGGCTCCTGTCACACCGGCGTGATCGACGGCAAGTTCGTCGAGGGCCATGTGCCGGCCGCCGACATTCTCAAGCTACGCGCACAACCTGACCTGATCGGCGCCGCGGTGCCGGGTATGCCAGTCGGCTCGCCGGGTATGGAAATGGGCGAGCGTAAGGACGCCTTCAAGGTCATCGGCGTCAGCAAGCAGGGCAAGGAAAGCGTGCTTTCCGAGTACCCCGGCAACTGATCAATCAGTCCCATCGCCAGGGCCAGCCGTCGCACCTGCAGCTTTTTCGCGCCGAACGGGTCTGAGTGGAAAGCAGCGGCCGCTTCGATGCGGCCGCGATCTCCCGCAAAACCGTTAGAGGATCAACTCATGCGCTGGAATCGTGCCCGACGCAGCGACAACGTAGTGGACGCCCGGGGCCGCAGCGGCATGCGCCTCGGCGGCGGCCTGGGCCTGGGTGGCATTGCTATTGTCGTGATCATCGGCCTGCTCTCCGGCCAGGACCCGTTGCAGATTCTCGGTCAGCTGGCCAGCCAGAGCGGGCCTCCGGTTACCCAGCAAAGCCAGCGGCCGGCCGGAGATGACCCGCAGACCGAGTTCGTCCGGGCCATCCTCGGCGACACTGAAGACACCTGGCGCGCCCTGTTCCAGCAGCACGGCACGCAGTACCGCGACCCGACCCTGGTGCTGTTTCGCGGCGGCGTGAATTCAGCCTGCGGCTTCGCCAGTTCGGCGGTGGGCCCGTTCTATTGCCCGGGCGACCAGCAGGTCTACCTCGATCTGCAGTTCTTCGACGAAATGGCCCAGCGCTTCTCAGCCTCCGGTGACTTCGCCCAGGCGTACGTCATCGCCCATGAAGTCGGCCACCACGTGCAGACCCTGCTCGGCGTTTCGCAGCAGATGCAGGCCGCACGCCAGCGCGGTGCGAAGATGGAAGGCGATAACGGCCTGCTGGTGCGCCAGGAACTGCAGGCCGACTGCTTCGCCGGGGTCTGGGCCTATCACGCGCAGCAGCGTCATGACTGGCTGGAGGAAGGCGACCTGGAAGAGGCACTGAACGCCGCCAACGCCATCGGTGATGACAACCTGCAGAAGCGCAGCCAGGGCCGCGTGGTGCCGGATGCCTTCACCCACGGCACCTCGGCGCAGCGGGTACGCTGGTTCCGCGATGGCTTCGAACACGGTGACCCGACACGCTGCGACACCTTCAAGGCCGCGCGGCTGTAGGGACGACAGGCTCGGGTCAGGTCACTCCTGCGGGCTCGTTATGGTTTACGGCCGGGTGGGTACGAAGGGCGCCGACGCGTGTCGTCATCATCCGCAGTGCCGCGTTCAAGCCTCGCCCGAAGACAGCAGCCCGTGCAGAACCCGGCAATCCCGCGCGTACAGATCGGTCAGCTCCGGCCATTCGTTGTGCGGCACGTTCACCAGCACACCGCGCGCGCCCGCTGCCCTGGCGCATTCCAGATCGAAGCGGTAGTCGCCGACCATCAGCATCGCCGCCGGGGCCACGCCCCAACGCTGCGCCAAATGCAGCAGTCCGCCCGGATGCGGCTTGGGCGGCGCTTCGTCGCGACCGAGAATGTCCTCAGGCAGAAAGCAGTCGCCCATGCCGACCGCATCCAGGGTCACCTTCGCCAGCTCGTGGGCATTGCGGGTGAGCACGCCAAGCCGGCAGCCACGCTCGCGCAGCGTGTGCAACAGCTCGCGGGCGCCTTCTGCCGGGCGCGCGGCATAGGCCAGTTCACGCTCGTGTTCGAGCAACCAGGCGTGCTTGGCCGCCGCTTCCTCGGCCGGCAGCGCCGCCAGGTGATGGAGGATGTCGTCTTCCTCGGGGATCTCCAGCGCACGGCGGATCGCGGCGAAATCGTGCACGGCGATGGTCAGGGTGCCGTCCATGTCGAACACCCAGTGCCGCACCTCGGCGATCCTCACATCCAGTCCTCGCGCACGCGGATCAGGCCTTCCTGCGCCACCGAGGCGACCAGCTGGCCCTGGCGGTTGAAGATGCTGCCACGGGCGAAGCCGCGCGCATTGCCGGCCCAGGGGCTGTCGATGGAATACAGCAGCCAGTCGTCCATCTTCACCTCGCGGTGGAACCAGATGGCGTGATCGAGGCTGGCCAGCTGAATGAACTTGCTCCACGAACTGACGCCATGGGGCTGCAACGCGGTGCCGATAAAGCTGAAGTCCGAGGCGTAGGCCAGCAGGTACTTGTGCAGCGCAGGGCTGTCGGGCAGCGAGCCGTCGGCGCGGAACCACAGGTGGCGCACCGGTTCGATCGGCTGCGGATTGGCCGGATCGACCAGGGTCACCGGGCGGATCTCGATGGGCTTGGGCCGACGCAGCTTCTCCATCACCCGCTCGGGCACCATCGGCGACAGCTTGTGCAGCAGCTCCCACTCGTTGGGCAGGTCGTCCGGCCCAACCACGTCCGGCATCGGCAACTGGTGCTCGTAGCCGCTCTCCCCGGCCTGGAACGAGGCGATGCCGGTGAAGATGGTCTGCCCCTTCTGAATCGCGCTGACCCGGCGCGTGGTGAAGCTGCCGCCATCGCGCACCCGATCGACGTCGTACACCACCGGCTGGTGCGAGTCGCCAGGACGCAGGAAATAGCCGTGCAGCGAATGCACATGGCGCTCCGGCGTCACCGTCTGGCTGGCAGCGGAGATCACCTGGCCGAGGACCTGGCCGCCGAACAGCTGGGGAAAGCCGAGATCCTGGCTGGCACCGCGGAAGAGGTTTTCCTCGATGCGTTCCAGGGTCAGCAGGTTGACCAGCCCGTCGAGTATCTGAGTCATGTCGGCTTCCTTGATAGGGGGCATGCAGGCGCGCCATGTTACGGATTTCGCCGAAATCGCTCCAGCAACAGTGCTTATTGTCGCCAATCGTCCCGCTGCAGGCGGTAGAGCACCTGCAAATGCAGAGGGTGTTCAGGCGCCAGATCGGGATGGCCGAACGAGCTTGCGTGCTCCGCGCGCATGCCGAGCCCTTCCAGCAGCTGCGTGGCCGGCTCGTTGATCTGCGCCGCACAGGCGACCACCTCGGGCAGGCCGAGCTCGCCAAAGGCGCAGTCAAGTACAGCTTGCGCGGCCTCATGGACCAGACCCTGCCCCCACTGATCGCAGGCCACAGCCCAGAGCAGCTCGAGCGCGGGCGTCGGCGAAGGCAAGGAACACGAGGCGAGCCCGCAGTAACCGATGAACGCCTTGCTGTCCTTGCGCTCCAGCGCCCACAGGCCGAAGCGGTGACGCACGAAGTGCAAGCGACTGCGCACCATCAGCGCCGCACAGTCGTCACGCGACATCAGCGCCGAGCAATAGCGCATCACTTCCGGGTCGGCGCACAGCCGCGCCAACAACTCGAGATCGTCGTCATGCCAGTGGCGCAGCCTGAGCCGCGGTGTCTCAAGTGCGATTCGTGCGACCATCCCTGCTCCCTTGAGCGCTCCGACGGCCAGCCTGCATACTGCGGCGCACATCCATCGAACACGCGTGGTTCATGTCGCTTCCCCTGGTCTTCCACGATGATTACAGCCCGCCGCTGCCACCGGGCCATCGCTTCCCCATGGAGAAGTTTCGTCTGCTGCGCGACCATCTGGTCGCCTTGGGTTTGACCACAGACGCAACGCTATTGCGCCCCGAGCTATGCGGCCACGACATTCTGGCGCTGGCACACGACCCTGACTACGTCGCGCGCTACTGCAGCGGCGAGATGGGCCGCGACGAGCTGCGCCGCCTCGGCCTGCCCTGGAGTCCGGAGCTGGCGCAGCGTACGGTGCGCGCCGTGGGCGGCTCGCTGCTAGCGGCCGAGCAGGCACTGCAGCACGGCCTGGCCTGCCATCTGGCGGGTGGCACGCACCATGCCCACCGAGACCACGCCTCGGGTTTCTGCATCTTCAACGACTTGGCGGTGATCGCGCTGTATCTGCTGGAAAGCGGGCGTGTCGGGCGCGTGCTGATCTTCGACTGCGACGTGCATCAGGGCGACGGCACCGCGCGCATCCTGGAAAACATACCCGATGCGGTGACCGTCTCGCTGCACTGCGAAAAGAACTTCCCCACGCGCAAGGCCCACAGCGACTGGGATATCCCGCTGCCGCCGGGCATGGGCGACGAGGCCTATCTCAAGGTGGTGCACGACACGCTGAACTACCTGCTGCCAATCTACCAGCCAGACCTGGTGCTCTACGATGCCGGTGTGGATGTGCATCGCGACGACGCCCTCGGCCTGCTCTCGCTCAGCGATGCAGGCCTGGCGGCGCGCGACAGTGCCGTGCTGGATCACTGCCTCGGCCGTGATATTCCGGTGGTTGGCCTGATCGGCGGCGGCTACGACAAGGACCGCGCCCTGCTCGCCCGCCGCCACGCGACCTTGCATGTCAGCGCCCACTCGGCCTGGCAGCGCCACGGACTCGGCTGAGCAACCGTCAGCGGCTACAATGCGCGCCCCGTGATGTTCGCCAGGCTATCGCCATGACCCCGCCCGCCCCTTCCTACCGTGTCGCCATCATCGGCGGCGGCCCCGCCGGGCTGATGGCCGCCGAAGTGCTCGGCCAGGCCGGGGTCACCGTCGATCTGTACGACGCCATGCCGTCGGTGGGGCGCAAGTTCCTCCTTGCCGGGGTCGGCGGCATGAACATCACCCATGCCGAGGACTACGCCGCCTTCGTCAACCGCTACGGCGAACGCGCCGGCGAGCTGCGCCCGCTGCTGGACGCTTTCACACCCGCCGCGCTGCGCGAATGGATTCACGGGCTGGGCATCGACACCTTCGTCGGCAGTTCCGGCCGGGTGTTCCCTAGCGACATGAAGGCCGCGCCGTTGCTGCGCGCCTGGCTCAAGCGCCTGCGCGAGAGCGGCGTGCAGCTGCACACCCGCCAGCGCTGGCTGGGCTGGGACGAGCACGGCGCGCTGCGTATCGCCGGGCCGCAAGGCGAAACCCGAGTCGCGGCGCACGCCACCCTGCTCGCCCTCGGCGGCGGCAGCTGGGCGCGACTGGGCTCGGATGGCGCCTGGGTACGGTTGCTGCAAAACCGCGGCATTGCCATCGCACCGCTGCAGCCGGCCAATTGTGGCTTCGAAGTGGCCGGCTGGAGCGAGCACCTGCGCGAGAAATTCGCCGGCGCGCCGCTGAAGACGGTGAGCCTGGCGTTGCCCGGCGAAGCCCCGCGCAAGGGCGAGTTCGTGCTCACCGCCACGGGTATCGAGGGCAGCCTGGTCTATGCGCTGTCCGCGCGCATCCGTGAGACGATCAATCGCGACGGCGCCGCGACCGTGCTGCTCGACCTGCTGCCGGATCGCAGCCAGGTACAGATTGCCGACGCTCTGGCCAGACCGCGCGGTTCGCAGTCGATGGCCAAGCATCTGCATCGCCAGCTGAAGCTCGATGGGGTCAAGGCGGCACTGTTGCGCGAACTGACCGATGCCACCACGTTCCATGACCCGCAGGCGCTGGCCGCGGCGATCAAGGCGCTGCCCATCCGCCTGCTGCACCCGCGCCCGCTGGACGAAGCCATCAGCAGCGCTGGCGGGGTACCGTTCGAGGCACTGGATGCCAACCTCATGCTGCGTCAACTGCCCGGCGTGTTCTGCGCCGGCGAGATGCTCGACTGGGAAGCACCCACCGGTGGCTATCTGCTGACCGCCTGTTTCGCCAGCGGAAGAGCCGCGGCCGAGGGCATGCTGCGCTGGCTGCGCGACCACTAGTCACTCGCCGGTTGCCCCGTGCGCTGCTAGCTTCAGTTGCAGAGCGCGCGCCGCAAGCAGTACCCCGTTTGGCGCGCGAGGACGAACACGCGCGAGGGAACATCGATGGCCGTCAACGCAATCCCGGTGGATCAACGTGTCATCGACATCGACTCCAGGCGCTTCGCTTCGATCGAGAAGGCGCTGGTCGAACTGATCACCAACAGCGACGACAGCTACGCCCGACTGGAGGCAGCGGGTGTGGCAGTTTCCGGGCAGATCCTCGTGCAGTACGAGCGTCACAGGCGCGGTGCTCTGCTGGCCGTCACCGACCAGGCCCAGGGCATGCCGTTCGCCGCGGCCTGCTCGATTCTCAGCTATGGCGGCGCACACAGCCCGCTGGCGCAGGGCACCGGTGGCGGGCGCGGTTATTTCGGCCGTGGCCTCAAGCAGGCGATCTTCGGCCTTGGCTACGGCTGGCTGGAAACCATCCATGGAGGACGGCTGTCGCGGATCGAACTGTTCCGCGCCGAGAACGGCGGCTATCTCTACGATGACGGTGGCCAGGATCGCACGGTGACCGAGCGCGACCGGGAGCGCCTCGGCATTGCCGGCAACGGCACGCGCGTCGCCATCATCATCGAAAGCAGCCAGGTGCGTATTTCCCAGTTCAGCGCCCTGAGCGAGTCGCTGGCCAACAACATCTATCTGCGCGACGTGCTCGGCCGTCGGCACATGGAGATGGCGCATCTGCGTGACGGCGTCGAGATCGAGCGCAGCGGGCGGATCAGTTTCGAGGAACCGTCGTCACTGTTGTTGCTCGGCCCGGACCTGGCGGGCGAATTCCACTGCGACGGCCAGACCTTTGCCTTCCACCTGACACTCAAGCGCGCGCTGGACGCGCAACTGGTGCCGCGCGGTGACGAGCGCACCAGCGGCCTGCTGGTGCTTTCCGGCACGGCGGCGCTGGATTGCCAGCTGTTCGACTACGAGAACCAGGTCGGCACCGAATACCTGTTCGGCACCGTCCGCTGCCCGGCGCTCAGCGAGCAGCTCGGCCAGGGTGTCGCGGTGATCAGCGACGAACGCGCCGGGCTGAACCTGAAGACACCATTGGTGGCGGCATTCGCCCGGGCGGTCAGCCAGTTGATCGCCCCGTTCGTGATGGCCGAGCAGGAAAAACTCAGACACCTGGAACGCGCCACCACCTCCGGGCGCACCGCACACATGATCGAGCACCTGTTGCAGCGCATGAGCCAGGCGGCGATCCACGATTTCGGCATCGTGGCGCCGGCCAGCGCAACGACAGTCCCCTCGGACACCGATGCGCAACCGGCTGCGCTGCGCTTCAGCACGCCGTTCTACTATCGCCAGCCGGAGCGCCCATTTCACATCCGCTTGCTGCTCGATCCACAGCAACTGCCACCGGACACGATCCTGCAGGTGGACGCCAGCCTCAGCGAAGGGCTGAGCATCGATCCGGCGCCCGCGCCTGTTCCGCTACAGGCGCTACGCGACAAGCCATGCATGGAGTGGACGGTCGCCGGCCAGTCGGCGGCCGCTCATGGCGAGATCGTCGTGCGCGCCGGCAACTACCTGGCCTGGTGCGAGATTGTTATCGCCGAGCACGCGTCGACACATGCTCACCACCACCCCGCGGGGCAACACCATGCCACTGCGCACCGCCCTGCGCGCGATCACGGTGAGGCCATGTTCACCGGCTACGAGTTCCGCTATCTCGGCGAAGACCGGGATCGCGCCGTCTACAGTCCGGAAGAACGCAAGATCCTGATCAATACCGCGGCACCCACCGTGCAGCTGTACGTCGACGGCCACGGCAACTTCCGCGATTCGGCACGCCTGCTGCTGGCCGAGCTGTTCATGGACGTGATCGCCGAGGAACTGGCGCGCCGGAAGCTGGGCAAATCGGCGCTGGCCGACGACGTCGCCGCGTTCCATGCGGCCAAGCGCGAGATCATTCGCCGCTACGGCAGCGACATCCACCTGACCTTCATGGGCGGCTGACGGCGCCAGTCGGTAGCGCAGAACTCAGCGTGTTGCGCGGCACGTGTCGCCCGTGGGAGGCGATGCCGCTTGCGCAGCCGGCAGCCTGTCGCCGTCTGTCAGCGAGTCAGCCGGGTGACCGTCGCCTGCATCGCGCCGGCAAACGGGCGCGACGGCAGGTAACGCCTCAGGCGCAGCGCCGGGCGCTCCACCAGGTGGAACGACAGCACGCCCATGGCCAGGCTGGCGGTCATGCTCAGCGCGATGAAGCCGTACAGCGAGAGCTGTTCGGTGCCGAGCCAGTGGATCAGCAGCTGTTGCAAGGGAAAACCGAAGAGGTAGATACCGAACGAGAAATCGCCATGGCGACCGAAGCGCGCCAGCCGCGGAATTCTCGCAAAAGCTAAATATACGACCAGATAGGGCAGGGTCAGCATCGCCGCGACGCCCCCAACGCCAGCACCGATGCCGACCGCCAACACCACGGCCAGCGCAAGAGCCAGCACGCCGCCGCGCGGAACCCTGTCAAACAACAGGTACAGTGCCACGCCCGCGTAAAAGTAGGCACCGAGCCGGATCAGGTTGACCAAGCCACGGCTATCCACGTCGAGCAGTGTCAGCAGGCCGATGTTGAGCAACATCAGGGCAAGAGCGCCAACCAGCACCGTCGAGCGCCGCAGAAGGCCGCTCAGGGCCAGGCCGACGAGCGAAAGGTCCATCAAGATTACGAACGGCAGCGTCCAGATGGAGCCGTTGACCGTATGCGGAAAGGGGTTGGCCGCAAACACGCCGGGCAGTCGATACTGGCCCCAGAAGAACAGGTTGGACAAGTAGCCCCAGGTCTGGCTGTCGCTGTAATAGCGGCCAAGCGGCAGATCGGTCGCCAGCGGCCCGACTACCAGAACGGTCAGCAGCGTCACCACCGTCAGGGCCGGCAAGATCCGCAGCAGCCGTTTGGCAAAGAACGCGAAGACCTGCTGGCTGTTCTGCCAAGACGCGGTGATCAGGAATCCGCTGATCACGAAGAACATGTAGACGGCAATCGGACCGATACCGAACTGCCCCCCAGCTACCGCCAGCGGATTGCTGCGTTCATACAGCCAGAAGCTGTGACTGACCACCACCATCATCGCCGCGAGAAAGCGCAGAAAGTCGAAATTGTTTTCGCTGCGTGCCGGATGCTCCATCTGTTGCTCCCTGTCCCTTTCTCCAATTCAAAGCGCCACCCTGGACAATGTTCGGCCCAGTGACAGACGGCTAACTTCGTCCCGCATCGGCCCAGGTAGTTCCCTCGCAAAAGACAGGTTTATTGTCCGTTCGTCGCCCACGGACGCAGCGCAGAAGCCTGACGCAGCCGGTCCGCGCGGACACTCAGCGCTTTTTCGCCGGTTTGCCGCCGCCCAGGCTCGGTACCTTGCGAATCGGCTTGGCGTTGGGCTTTTCGCTCTCGTCGAACCAGTTGCCGAGATGGATCTTGCCCTTGCCGCCGGCATCCTTGGGCTTTTTCGGTTTCTTCGGCTTCTTGATGATCTGCCCGCCCAGTGTGGTGGTCGGCACGCGGTGGTCCGGCACGAAGCCCAGCTCGTCGTGGCGCGGCAGCACCTGGTTGATCAGGGTTTCGATGGCGGCGAGCTGATCGACTTCATCGGCACTGACCAGGGAAACCGCTTCGCCCGTGGCGCCGGCGCGACCGGTACGGCCGATGCGGTGTACGTAATCCTCGGCGACGATCGGCAGGTCGAAGTTGACCACCTGCGGCAGATCATGGATGTCCAGCCCGCGCGCGGCGACATCGGTCGCCACCAGCACCTGCACTTCGCCCGCCTTGAAGCGCTCCAGCGCGCGCAGCCGCGAGGCCTGTGGCTTGTCGCCGTGGATCGCATCGCTGGAAATGCCCGCAGCCTGCAGCTCGTCGACCAGCTGATCGACGCCCTTGCGCGTCTTGACGAACACCAGCACCTGGCCCCAGCGCTTCTCCGCCAGCAGGTGCAGGAACAGTTCGCTCTTGCGCTTCTTGTCCACCGGCACCAGCCACTGTTTGACCGTCTTCGCCGCGGCGTTGCGCGGGCTGACCTCGACCGACAGCGGATCGCGCAGCAGCTCGCGGGCCATCTGCCGGATCGCCTCGGAGAAGGTCGCGGAAAACAGCAGCGTCTGGCGCTTCTTCGGCAGAGCGGAGAACAGCTGATCCAGCTCGTCGGCGAAACCGAGGTCGAGCATGCGGTCAGCCTCGTCCAGCACCAGCGCCTGCAACTGGTTGAAGCCCACCGCGTTCTGCCGGTAGAGGTCGAGCAGGCGACCGGGCGTGGCCACCAGCACGTCGATGCCCTTGCGCAGCGCCATCATCTGCGGATTGATGCTGACCCCGCCATACACCGCATAGGTGCGCAGCGGCAGGTTCTGCCCGTAGACGCGAAAACTCTCGTGCACCTGCTCGGCCAGCTCGCGGGTCGGCACCAGTACCAGCGCGCGTACCGAATTGCTCGCCACCTTGGCGCCTTCCATGGTCAGGCGCTGCAGCAATGGCAGGGCGAAGCCAGCGGTCTTGCCGGTGCCGGTCTGCGCCGCCGCCATCAGGTCGCGGCCCTTGAGCACGGCGGGAATGGCTTCGATCTGCACCGGCGTCGGCTTGCGGTAATCGAGGGTTTCCAGGGTCCGCAGCAGCGGATCGATCAGGCCCAGGGAGGCGAAGGTCATGGCAGGCTCGCAGCGCCGTTTCGGCGGGATGAAAAAGGGCGGATTCTAGCAGCAGCGCGGCAGCGCTCGCTCGGCCGCGCCTCATGGCGAACGCCGTTCGAGCGGATTTACGTTTTGCCATAACCGGCGGTGGCGGCGAACAACGCACTGCCGCAGGATAGGCGCGGCGCCACGGCGTCAAACCCTCACCTTCACGGAGACATCGATGGAAGCGCTGCTTGCCCACGGCCCCTTCGCCGAATTCGCCATGCTGCTGATCATCTCGGCGGTGGTCGGCGCGATTGCCGTGAGCCTGCGCCAACCCTTGCTGATCTCCTACATCGTGGTCGGCATTCTGCTCGGCCCGGCGCTGTTCGGTCCGGTCAATGCGGCTGAGCAGATCCACCTGCTGGCCGAAATCGGCGTTGCCGTGCTGCTGTTCGTGGTCGGGCTCAAGCTCGACCTCGCGCATATCCGCAATATCGGCCCGGTGGCGCTGGCTACGGGGCTGGGGCAGCTGACCTTCACCATCATCTTCGGCTTCGCGCTCACCCTGCTGATGGGCAAGAGCGCCATGGAAGCGCTTTACATCGCGGTGGCGCTGACCTTTTCCAGCACCATCATCATCGTCAAGCTGCTCTCGGACAAACACGAGCTGGACTCGCTGCACGGGCGTATCGCGGTCGGCTTTCTGATCGTTCAGGACCTTGCCGTGGTGCTGGCGATGATGACCATGAGTGCCCTGCGCGGCGCCGGCGATGCCGGCTGGGCCGAGGTCTCCGGCTCGCTGCTGATACGCCTGGCCGGCGCGGCCATCGTGATGTATGTGCTGATGCGCTACATCCTGCCGAAGCTGGTCAGCCGCATGGCGCGCTCGCAGGAGCTGCTGCTGATCTTCGCCATCGCCTGGGGCACCGGGCTGGCTGCGCTGGGCGACTACGTCGGTTTCAGCAAGGAGGCCGGGGCCTTCGTCGCCGGCTTCTCGCTGGCCTCGACGGCGTATCGCGAGGCGATGAACGCGCGCCTAACCGGCATCCGCGACTTCATGCTGCTGTTCTTCTTCATCGACCTGGGCGGCAGGCTGGATTTTTCCACCCTCGGCAACGAGATCCTGCCGGCCGTCGTGCTGGCGTTGTTCGTGCTGATCGGCAATCCGCTGATCGTCATGGCGATCATGGGCTACATGGGTTATCGCAAGCGCACCGGCTTTCTCGCCGGACTGACGGTGGCGCAGATCAGCGAGTTCTCCATCGTCTTCGTCGCCATGGGCATCACCCTCGGCCATGTCGGGCCGCAAGCGCTGGGGCTGACCACGCTGGTCGGACTGGTGACCATCATGCTCTCGACCTACATGATTCTGTTCTCGCAACCGCTCTACGAACGGCTGGCGCCCTGGCTCGGCGTGTTCGAGCGCAAACGCCCCTATCGCGAGCTGGAAGTGGAGGCTCTGGGGAAGCCGCAGGGCCATCCGCGCATCATCGTCTTCGGCCTGGGCCGCTATGGCTCGCGCCTGTTGCAGCAGCTGGCGGCGGCGCGAATGCCGGTGCTTGGAGTTGATTTCGACCCGGAAGCCGTGCGCACCCTGCGCCGCAGCAAGCTACCGGTCCGTTTCGGCGATGGCGAGGACCCCAGCTTTCTCGAGTCCTTGCCGCTGCAGCATGCCGAATGGGTGGTCACCAGCTTTCCGCAGTGGGAGGCCAATCGCGCCTTCCTCCACGCGCTCAAACATGCCGGCTTCCAGGGCAAGATCGCCGGGGTGGTGCGCGATGACCAGCATGGCAAGGCGCTGGATGCAGCCGGCGTCGCGCGCGTACTGAACCCCTTTACCGATGCCGCCGATTTCGCCGCACGCAGCCTGATCGAGGAGCTCGGCACCAAGCCCAAGCCACCAACGCACCCAGTCGCGAAGCGCTGAAAGCGGCCATGTGTGCCGCGCTGGCAGACCAGCGGACTTCAGCAAGAGGCCGTTCCGCCGCTAACCTGCCATCAGTCCGGTCCCCATCGAGTGCGTCCATGAGTTCAAGCAACACCCGCAACGCCCCAGCTGCCGATGCCCATGCCTGTCATGGCGCCAGCGAGCACGGCGCCTGCCCCAGCTGCGCCAGCGGCGAACGCCTGGGCTTCGGCTTCAGCTACGCCTTTCAACCGATCATCGACCTGCGCAGCCGGCAGATATTCGCTCATGAGGCGCTGGTGCGCGGCGTCGGCGGCGAGCCGGCCCCCACCGTGCTGTCTCAGGTCAACGAGGACAATCGGTTTCGCTTCGATCAGGCCGGCCGGGTCAAAGCAATCAAGACCGCTGCCAAACTGGGCATGCAGAGCAAGCTGTCGATCAATTTCATGCCCAACGCCATCTACCGCCCCGAGCTGTGCATCCGCTCGACGCTGGAAGCCGCCCGCGCCCATGACTTTCCGATCGAGCGGATCATCTTCGAGACCGTCGAAGGCGAACGCATCAGCGATGGCAAATGGCTGACCGAAGTGTTCCGCGAATACCAGCGCATCGGCTTTCTCACCGCCATCGACGACTTCGGTGCGGGCTTTGCCGGGCTCAACCTGCTGGCCGACTTTCAGCCGGACCTCATCAAGCTGGACATGGACCTGATCCGCGGCATCGACCAGAGCCGTCCGCGTCAGGCCATCGTGCGGGCGACGGTGGCGATGTGCGAAGAGCTGGGCATCCAGGTGATTGGTGAAGGTATCGAGACCGCCGACGAATGCAGCGCCCTGTTCGACCTGGGCATTCACCTGATGCAGGGCTATCTGTTCAGCCGGCCGCTGTTCGAGGCCTGCGGCCAGGCGGAACAGCTCGCCTGGCCGCAGTAATCATCAGGCGCGCAGCAGCTTGAGCAGTTCCTGCGCCGCCGCTTCCGATGAGGCGGGGTTCTGCCCGGTTACCAGCAAGCCGTCGACCTGCACGTAGGGCTTCCAGTCCGCCCCCTTGCTGTACTGGCCGCCCCGCTCGCGCAGGCGGTCTTCGAGCAGGAACGGCACCACTTCGGTCAGCTCCACACCGGCTTCCTCGCCATTGGTAAAACCGGTGACGCGCTTGCCCTTGACCAGGTATTCGCCATCCTTGCCGCGAACCTCGGTCAGTGCAGCCGGTGCATGGCAGACCGCGGCCACCGGCTTGTCGGCTTTGACGAAGGACTCGATCAGCGCGATGGAAGTCGGGTTATCCACCAGATCCCACAGCGGGCCATGGCCGCCGGGGTAGAACACCGCGTCGAAATCCTCGGCCGTGACCTGATCCAGCCGGTAGGTATTGGCCAGCAGGGTCTGCGCCTCGCCGTCGCCGTTGAAGCGCTCGGTGGCCTCGGTCTGGGCGTCGGGTTCGTCGCTCTTCGGGTCGAGCGGCGGCTCGCCACCCTCGGGCGAAGCGAGTACCACCTGCGCGCCGGCATCTAGGAAGACGTAGTACGGCGCAGCGAATTCCTCCAGCCAGAAGCCGGTCTGTTTGCCGGTGTCGCCCAGCTGGTCGTGGGACGTGAGCACGATAAGAATTTTCATGGAGCCTCCTTGTTGAAGCGCGACGTGAACAGTTGAGACTGCCCTCACGGGCACATTGCTCCGCGAGCAAATCACATCCATGAAAAAGGGCGCCGCAGCGCCCTTCTAAAACCACCGTTCCGGTCAGATACGGAAGCTGTCCACCAGCTGCTTGAGCCGGCGCGCCTGCTGGTCCAGGTCGCCGCAGGCGCGCAAGGTCGACTGCAGGTTCTCCACGCCCTGCTGGTTCAGCGTGTTGATCTCGGTGATGTCCATGTTCAGTGACTCGATCACCGCGGTCTGTTCCTCGGTGGCGGTGGCCACCGACTGGTTCATGCCGTCGATCTCGCCGATGCGCTGAGTGACCTCGCCGAGGCGCTCGCCGGCGCGGTCGGCGATGGAGACGCTGGACTCGCTCTGCCGCTGACTCTCGGTCATGGTCTGCACCGAGGCGCCGGCGCCGACCTGCAGCTGTTCGATCATCTGCTGGATTTCCTGCGCCGAACTCTGCGTGCGGTGCGCCAGGTTGCGTACCTCGTCGGCGACCACTGCGAAGCCGCGGCCTGCCTCACCGGCCCGTGCCGCTTCGATGGCGGCATTCAGCGCGAGCAGGTTGGTCTGCTCGGAAATGCCCTTGATCACCTCGAGAATCTGGCCAATGTCGACGGTCTTGGCGTTGAGCGCTTCGATCTGCGCACAGGACGCGCTGATCTTCGCCGACAGCTCGCGCATCGCGGCGATGTTCTGCTCGACCACCTGACGACCGTCCTCGGCCTGATGCCGCGCACCGCTGGCCTGCTGCGAGGCATCGGCCGCGTTGCGCGCGATCTCCTGCGCGGCGGCGCCGAGCTCGTTGATCGCTGCCGCCACGCTGTTGGTGCGGCTGGCCTGCTCATCGGAGTTGGCCATCGACGAGTTGGACGCTGCCAACACCCGGGCGGCAACCTCATTGACCTGCTGCGTCGCGGAGGACACTTCGCGGATGGAGGTATGAATACGCTCGACGAAGCGGTTGAAGGCCGAGGCCAGTTCGCCGAATTCGTCCTTCGACTGCACCGCCAGTCGCCGGGTCAGATCGCCCTCACCTTCGGCGATGTTGGCCATGGCGCGGCCCATGTCGGTGAGGGGACGCATCAGCACGCGCATCAGCATGCCGAGCAACAGCAGGATCACACCAACGGCGGTCAGTGCCGCGACCACAGCGGAGGTGCGGAAGCTGGCCAGGGCGGCGTAGGCCTTGGCCTTGTCCAGCGAGATACCGACGTACCAACTCACCGAGGGCAGGCCCTGCACGCGGCTGAAGCTGAGGATGCGGGTCTGTCCGTCCAGTTCGGCCTCGCTGTAGTTGGCGTCCAGCGACGGCGTGTGCCCCGGGAACAGTTCGCCAAGCGACTTCATCACCTTGCTGCCGTCCGGGTGCACCAGGATCTTGCCGTCGCCGCTGACCAGGAAGGCATGGCCCATGCCGTTGAAGTCCAGCGCGTTGATGATCTCAACCAGTACCTTGAGCCCCAGATCTCCGCCGACGACGCCAATGTTCCGACCGTTCTGCTGCGCCGGGGTGGCGATGGATATGACCAGCTCGCCGCTCGCCGCATCCACATAGGGTTCGGTCAGCGTCGAGCCGCCGGCGGCTATCGCGTCCTTGTACCAAGGGCGCGCGCGTGGATCGTAGTCGGCGGGCATCTCTTCGGCAGGCCGCATGAGGAAGCTGCCATCCTGCCCACCGAGGTAACTGAACATGAAGGTCGAAGCCAGTGCCTTCTGCTCGAGCAGCTCAGCTACTCGGGCTTCGGCGTCGTCGCTGCCGATGCTCTGCGCGGCGCTTTCCACCAGCAGGATACGGCCGGACAACCAGTTCTGAATGTTGTGCGCGGTGACGTCGCCCATCTCATCGAGGTAGCTGTTGAGATTGTCGCGAATGGCATTGCGCTGCAGATAGTCGTTGAACAGGGTGAACAACGAGAAGGTCGCAATCACGATCAGCGATGCGGCCAGAAGGATCTTGTGGCTGAACTTCAGGTGCTTGGGCATGGCGTGGTCCGCAACGGTTCGGGCAAATAGAGCGTCCGTGTTCCGTGCGCCAGATCCCTGGCTCTCAGTCAGGGTGTCGGCCAAGCGCAGCCGAACTTTACAATTGCATGACGTAGAGCAACTCGTGCACCAGGCCTGCCGGCGAACGGTCGGCACCGTGCACGCCGTAATCGCAGCCGCAGAAACGAAAACGCCAGCCTCGCGGCTGGCGTTTCCTGTCGCGCCGATGAACTCAGCGCCCGGCCAGCGCCGGCATCACTCGCGGGCGCAGCAGCTCGCCGACCAGGGTGAGTGCACCGATCGCGCCGGCGATCCAGTACCAGCGCTGCAGCGGGTCGAAGCCCAACCAGCCGAGGGCGTGCAGGAACACCATCAGGATCAGCACCGGGCAGACGTAGCGGACCATGAACAGCCACAGTGCGTAGCCCAGCGGCGGCAAGTTCAGCTCGTCGCGCATGATCTCGCTGCGCAGTGCGTAACCGGCCAGCAGCACGGTGAAGATCCCGCCCAGCGGCATCATCCAGCGCGAGGTCAGGTAATCCAGCCAGTCGAAGAAGTTCTTGCCCATCGGCGTCCAGCCGGACATGAGGTTGAACGAGAGCATCGCCAGCATGCTGATCACCAGCAGTACCGCACCCGAGCCCATCGCCGCCTTCAGGCGCGAGATGCCGTGCTTCTCGTTGAGGTAGGCAACGGTGGCTTCGATCATCGAGATCGCCGAGGTCAGCGCTGCGATCGATACCATGGCGAAGAACAGCACGCCGAACGCAGTGCCGAACGGCATCTGCTGGAAGGCCAGCGGCAGGCTCATGAAGATCAGGCCAGGGCCGGCGGTCGGGTCCATGCCATTGGCGAAGATGATCGGGAAGATCGCCAGGCCCGCCAGCAGCGCGACGCAGGTGTCGGCGATGGCGACCATGAAGGTGGTGCGGGCGATGGACTGGTCATCCGGGATGTACGAGCCGTAGGTGAGGATCGCACCGGAAGCCAGGCTGAGGGTGAAGAACGCGTGGCCAAGCGCGGCCAGCAGCGCCTCACCGGTGATCTTCGAGGTATCGAAGCTGAACAGGAAGGCGAAGCCCTGATCGAAGCCGCCACTGGTCACCGCGTAACCCACCAGGATCAGCAGCAGCACGGCCAGGCCCGGCATCATCCAGCGCACGGCGTTCTCGATGCCCTTCTGCACACCCTTGGCGACGATCCACAGGGTCAGCAGCGCTACCAGCAGACTCCAGCCGCCGAGCTGCCAGGGGTTGGAGTTGTGCGCCTCGAATACGCCGCCCAATGCCTCGACGCTGGTCGCGGCCAGGGAGCCGTCGAGCATCTTCACCGTGTAGGCGAAGGCCCAGCCGGCAACCACCACATAGAAGCAGAGGATCAGGAAGCCGGCCGTCATGGCCATGCCGCCGACCGCCTTCCACAGCGGGTTGCCGTTGTTCTCGCGGACCACCCGGCCGATGGCGTCGATCGGGCTGCCACGGCCGCGGCGACCGATGGCGATCTCGCACATCATTACCGGTACGCCGATGGCGAGGATGCACAGCAGGTACATCAATACGAAGGCACCACCGCCGAACTCGCCGGTGATGTAGGGGAATTTCCAGATGTTGCCCAGGCCCACGGCGGAGCCGGTTGCCGCGAGGATGAAGCCCCAGCGCGACAGCCAGAGGTTCTTCGGTTTTTCACGAGTCATACGTCACCTGTTTGTTGTTATCTGTGACGGGATCGGGACCGTCGCGCAGGGCGCGGCGGCGTGCAAGGCGGATTCAGTCGTTCATTGAGCGTCGGGCTGCACCTCCGGCGCGGCCTGCTGGAAGGCCGGAAGCGTCTCGCAGCGGGCAACGATCTCGAGAATGCGTGGATACGCCGCGAGGTCACAGGCAAAACGGCGCGCATTGTATACCTGCGGCACCAGGCATGCCTCCAGATAACCTGGCCGATCGTTCAGGGAAAGCTTGTCACCAAAGGTTTCCAGGCCCTGCTCCACCGCCGCCAGCCCCTGGCTGACCCAATGCCGATACCAGGCATTCTTCGCCTCGTCATCGACGCCCAGTTCGGCGCTGAGGTACTGCAGCACGCGCAGGTTGTTCAGCGGATGGATCTCGCAGGCGATGTGCATGGCCAGCGAGCGCACCTGGGCGCGCTCAACCGGATCGGCCGGCAGCAGCGCCGGTACCGGAAACACCTCGTCGAGGTACTCCAGGATCGCCAGCGACTGGCTGATGCGCGCGCCGCCATTGCCTTCGTCCACCAGCAGCGGCACCAGCTGCTGCGGGTTGAGGGCGCGGTAATCGGCCGCACGCTGCTGGCCGCCATCCTTGACCAGATGCACCGGCACCTGGCGGTAGGCCAGGCCCTTCAGATTCAGCGCGATGCGCACCCGGTAGGCGGCACTGGAGCGCCAGTAGCCGTAGAGCGTCAGCTCAGTGCCCATAGCGCTCCACCTGCTGATCGATGGCACCAAAGATGCTCTGCCCGGCGGCGTCGAACATCTCGATGCGCACCCGGTCGCCGAACTTGAGGAACGGCGTCTTCGCCTCGCCGTGCTCGACGACCTCGAGCATGCGTTTCTCGGCCAGGCAGGACGAGCCGGCGCTGCGGTCGTAGTTCGACACCGTACCCGAACCGATGATGGTGCCGGCGCCCAGCGGACGGGTGCGCGCGGCATGGGCAACCAGGGTCGGGAAGTTGAAGGTCATGTCGGTGCCGGCATCCGGCTGGCCGAACAGCTCGCCGTTGATGTGCGAGACCAGCGGCCGATGCACCTTGCCGTCGCGCCAGGTTTCGCCTAACTCGTCCGGCGTCACCGCCACCGGCGAGAAGCTCGACGACGGCTTGCTCTGGTAGAAGCCGAAGCCCTTGGCCAGCTCGCCGGGGATCAGGTTGCGCAGCGACACGTCGTTGACCAGCATCAGCAGCTGGATGTGCGAGGCCGCCTCGGCCGGCGTCGCACCCATGGGCACGTCGTCGGTGATCACCGCCAGCTCGCCTTCCAGGTCGATGCCCCAGGCCTCGTCGGCCAGGCGGATCGGGCTGTGCGGCGGGATAAAAGCATCGGCGCCGCCCTGGTACATCAGCGGGTCGTGCCAGAAGGATTCCGGCATCTCCGCACCACGCGCCTTGCGCACCAGCTCGACGTGGTTGACGTAGGCACTGCCGTCGGCCCAGTGATAGGCACGGGGCAGCGGGCTGTGGCAGGCGGTCTGGTCGAAGGCGAATGCGCCCTCCTCCAGCCCGTCGTTGAGGCGCTGGTAGACCGCTTCCAGCTTCGGCTTGCAGTAGTTCCAGTCATCCAGCGCGGCCTGCAGCGTGGCGGCGATCTGCGGCACTTTCACCGCCTGGGCGAGATCACGGGAGACCACGACGAGCACGCCGTCGCGGCCCTGGTTGAGGGTTGCGAGTTTCATCAGGATTCCTTGCCCGGCGCACGCCAGGAGTTGACGTATTCGGGGACATCGACGGCGGCGGCAGCCTCGCCGACTTCCAGCGCGCGGCGGGTGTCGATCATCACTGCCACCTCGTCGGCAAAGGTCGCCGGGTCATCCTGCGCCTTCTTCAGCGCCTTCGGATGCGGCCCGTGGGGGAAGCCGCAAGGGTGGAAGGTCACCATGCCCTGCTCGATGTTGTCGCGGCTGAAGAAGTTGCCGCGGTGGTAGAACAGCACTTCGTCGTAGTCATCGTTGTTGTGGAAGAACGGCACCTTTAGCGCACCCGGATCGGATTCCACCGGCCGCGGGGTGAAGGTGCAGACCACGAAACCGTTGGCGACGAAGGTGGTGTGCGCTGACGGCGGCAGGTGGTAGCGATGGCTCATCAGCGGGCGGATGTCGCGCCAGTTGAGCCGTACCACGGTGTTGTCGCCATGCCAGCCGACCACGTCCAGCGGGTTGTACGGGTAGGTCACGGTGGTGATCTGGTCGCGCCGCTTGATGCGGATCTGCCAGGGGTTCTCGTCCTGCTGCGCACGGAAGGCGTCGTCCAGGCGCGGATGATCGAGCACCGCGGCGTCGAAGATCGCGTGCGGGCCGACCAGGCCCTTGTCCGGCAGCTGGTAGGCGCCGTCGGTGTTCTCGATCAGCAGCATGAACACCGGCTGCGTCGCCTCGATGCGCCAGGCGGTGCCGCGCGGGATCATCAGGTAGTCGCCGTCGCGGAATTCCAGGTGGCCGAAGTCGCAGTACAAATGCCCGGCGCCCTCATGGATGAACAGCAGCTCGTCACCGTCGCCGTTGCGCACCAGATGACGCATGGCGCCGTTGGTCTTCCACAGGCGCAGCTTGACGTCGGCGTTGTGCAGCGCCAGCGGCGCCTGCAGCGGGCAGTCGCCTTCGCTGGGGATCTGATTGAAGTTGAAGGCGTGCGGACGCAGCGGGCCTTCCCAGTCGATCCAGCCGGTCGGCGGATGCTTGTGATGCAGGTGCGAAGCCGGGCCGAAGAAGCCTTCCCGGCCCATTTCGCGCTCGTAGGTGCCCTGCGGAAAATCGCAGTGCGCCTGACGCGAACTCTCACCCTCGCGGATGGGGAAACTGATCCATTTGCGGCTCATGTGCCTCTCCTCGTGATACCGCGTGATCTGAATGGCGCTGCGGTGGTTGCCGATGCGTAGGGTGGAAGACTGCGAAGCATCTTCCACGCGTCTGTGTCAGGCCGACCGAACACGTGGATGTGCTGCGCGACATCCACCCTACGCAAACCACCTCGGCCCCGAACTTACTCGTCCGCCTTGATCACGCCGCGGCGCAGCTGGTCTTCCTCGATGGATTCGAACAGCGCCTTGAAGTTGCCTTCGCCGAAGCCCTGGTTGCCCTTGCGCTGGATGATCTCGAAGAAGATCGGACCGATCACCGTGTTGGTGAAGATCTGCAGCAGAATGCCGTCATCGCCCGGTGCACCATCGATCAGGATATTCAGCTCACGCAGCACGTCGGTCGGCTCGCCGTGGCCGGCGACGCGGGTGTCGACCTTCTCGTAGTAGGTGTCCGGGGTGGTCATGAAGTCCACGCCGTTGGCACGCAGCTGGCGCACGGTGGCGTAGATATCGTCGGTGGACAGCGCGATGTGCTGGATGCCCTCGCCGTGGTACTCGCGGATGAATTCCTCGATCTGCGACTTGTCGTCGGCCGACTCGTTGATCGGGATGCGGATCTTCCCGCACGGTGCGGTCATGGCGCGGGAGAACAGGCCGGTCAGCTTGCCTTCGATGTCGAAGTAGCGAATCTCACGGAAGTTGGCGATGCGCTCGTAGAAGCCGGACCACACGTCCATCTGCCCGCGCATGACGTTGTGGGTCAGGTGGTCGATGCACATCAGGCCGACGGCGTTGTCATTCGGCGTGCGCCCTTCGATGTACTCGAAGTCGACGTCGTAGATGCTCTTGTCGCCGTAGCGATCGACGAGATACAGCAGCGAGCCGCCGATGCCTTCGACACAGGGGATGTTCAGCTCGCCGAAGTTGGCGTGGCTGCCGACCAGCTTGGCGCCCTGGGATTCGACGTAGGCCGCCGCCTGGGCGGCATTCTTCACCCGGAAGGCCATGGCGCAGGCGCTCGGCCCGTGCTTTTCGGCAAACGCATGCACATGCCCGGTGGGGCTGCCGTTGAGCACGATGTTGATGTCGTGCTGCTGGAACAGCCAGACCTCCTTGGAGCGGTGCTTGGCGGTTTCGGTGAAGCCCATCTGGGTGAACAGCGTGCGCAGCTGCTCGATGCCTTCGGCATTCGGCGCGGTGAATTCGACGAACTCGAAGCCGTCGGTACCAATGGGATTGTGTTGCTCGATCTTGTTCACGGCGTTCATATCGCCTCCTGATTATTGTTGTGAGGACTGCCGCTGCACGGCTTGGCTGGCCCCATCACACCCCAGGGCCGAGCGCCGAACAATGCTGTTTACGGGTACGGCAAGCAGCCGACGCCATCCCTGCTGTCAGGTTTTCCTTACAGCGCCTGTTTCGCTGAAAAGCCTGGCCCGGCGGCTTGCCAGGCGTAACGAAAAGCTGACAGAGCGGTGCGACAACCTGCCGCACATGTCATCTCCCGCTTAACCTGGCGCATAAAAAAGGTGGGCTGAAGCCCACCCCATGAAGGCCTGCGTCGGCCTTCCGATAGGATGGACCTGAGCCCACCAAAAGGACTTCGATAGAAGCCCGCAGCATTCTTGTAGAGTGGGCTTCAGCCCACCAGGCGACCCGCTAGATCAAGCCGAGCAGGTTGAGAAACACCAGCACGATGGCCACTGGCGTGCCGTAGCGCAGCAGGTTCCACCAGGCCTGGAACAGCCCGGCGTTGCGAATGCCGATGGCCTCGCTGACCACCTGACGCTGCAGCACCCAGCCGGTGAACAGCACGGTGCCCAGCCCGCCCAACGGCATCAGCCAGTTGGTGGTGAGGTAGTCCAGGGTGTCGAAGAAGGTCTTGCCGAACAGCTGGTAGTCCGCCCAGTGATTGAAGGAGAACACGCTGCCCAGGCTCAGCAGCCAGAGCACCAGACCGCTGCCCAGCACGGCCTTGGTCCGGCTGATACGGAAGCGTTCGGTGAGCCAGGCGATGCTCGGCTCGGAGAGCGAGATGGCCGACGTCAGCGCGGCGATCACCAGCATGATGAAGAACAACCCACCGACGACCTGCCCCAACGGCATCTGGCCAAAGGCTATCGGCAGCGTGACGAAGATCAGCCCCGGCCCGGCACCCGGCTCCAGGCCGTTGCCGAACACCAGCGGGAAGATCGCCAGGCCGGCCAGCAGCGCCACCGCGGTATCGGCCAGCGCCACCAGAATCGAGGTCTTGGCGATCGAGGTGCCTTCCGGCAGGTAGGAGCCGTAGACCATCATCGCGCCGCAGCCCAGGCTCAGGGTGAAGAAGGCATGGCCGAGGGCGATCAGCACGCTCTGCGCGGTCAGCGCGGAGAAATCCGGCACGAAGAGAAACTGCAGCGCCTGGGCGAATTCGCCTTCGATGGCGGCGTAAACGACCAGCACCAGCATCAGCACGAACAGCCCTGGCATCAGAAAGCGCAGCGATCGCTCCAGCCCGCCGCGCACGCCGAAGCCGACGATCAGCATGGTCGCCGCCAGCACCAGCGTGGCGCAGACCACCAGGCGCAGCGGGTCCGCCAGCAGCGCGCCGAACAGCTCGCCGCTGGCCTCGCCGCTGACCCCGGCGAAGCCGCCGCTGAAGGTCGCCGGCACATAGGCCAGCGCCCAGCCAGCCACCACCAGATAGAAACTCAGGATGAGAAAGCCAGTCAGCCCGCCGAGCCAGCCGACCACGCGCCAGCGCGAACTGGCTCCGGCTTCACGGGCCAGCCGAGCGACGGCGCCATCAGGATTCGCCCGACCGCGACGGCCGATCATCACCTCGGTCATCAGCAGCGGAATGCCGATCAGCAGGATGCAGGCGAGATACACCAGAACGAAGGCACCGCCGCCGTTCTGCCCGGTCACGTAGGGGAATTTCCAGATATTGCCCAGGCCCACCGCCGAGCCGGTGGCGGCGAGGAAGAACACCCAGCGCGACGACCACAGGCCGCGGCTGGCGTTGTCTTGGATGCGTGCGCGCGCGCCGGCGAAGGTGCCGGCCGCGAGGCTGGTTTTATCGGACATTGCGGATTCCTGCTTGTTGTTTTTGTCAGGGATGGTGCGAACGAACGGAGCGGGCGCAGCGCTGGCATTCAGAGCCCGCCGCCCCGCTCAGCGAAGGCCGGCGCACTCAGGCGGCCGGCCGGGATCACTCATGAAGCCTGGCGCTTGAACGCTTCGGTTTGCGGCACGCCACCGGCGTGCAGCCGCTCCAACGCCAGGCGATCGGCGATCACCGAAGTCGGTTCACCGCTGGCAGCGGAGCGGGTGAAGATCTCGCCCAGCGTGTCGCCGATGGCTTTCACATGGGCGTCGATCTGCGCGGCGCTGCCGCCGGTGCGCTGGTAGTAGACGTCGATGATGCCGCCGGCGTTTATCGCGTAGTCCGGCGCGTAGAGCTGGTTGCGCCGCTGCAGTTCGATGCCGATCTCGGCGGTTGCCAGCTGGTTGTTCGCCGCGCCGGCGATCACCGGGGCGCGCAGCACTTCCAGGGTCTGCTCGTTGAGGATGCCGCCCATGGCGCAGGGCGCGAAAACGTCCACGTCCAGGCCGTAGATGTCCTGCGGACGCACCACGTTGGCGCCCACTTCCTCCATCGCCTGCTTGACGTTGGCATCGAAGATGTCTGCCACCCACAGCTCGGCGCCGGCAGCTTTGAGGTGCCGCGCCAGGCCCAGGCCGACATGGCCGACGCCCTGGATCGCCACCTTCAGCCCGGCCAGGTCATCGCGACCGAGGCGCTGACGCACCGCTTCCTTGAGGCCGACGAACACCCCGTAAGCGGTGGATGGCGAGGGGTCGCCGCTGGCGATACTGCCATCCAGCGTGGTGCGCGGCGTGGCGCCCACCACATGGCGGGTGCGCTGGGCAAACGCCTGCATCTCGGCATCGCCGGTGCCGGAATCCGCAGCGGTGATATAGCGCCCACCGAGGCTGTCGACGAAGTCGCCCATCGCATGCAGCAGCGTCTGGCTCTTGCCGGTGTGCGGGTCGCCGATGATCACCGCCTTGCCGCCGCCGAGCTTGAGTCCGGCCAGCGAGGATTTCAGGGTCATCCCGCGCGACAGCCGCAGCACATCGCGCAGGGCGTCGTCGTCATTGGCATAGGGGAACATCCGGCAGCCACCCAGCGCCGGACCGAGGCGCGTGTCGTGGATGGCGATAATGGCTTTCAGACCCGACGCCTGGTCATGGCAGAAGACCACCTGTTCGTGGCGATCGAAGTCGGGATGAGCGAAGACGGACATTTGGGTTACCTCGTTCTTGTTGGTCTGGTTCCCTGCCGCGGGCAGGGCTACTTGTCTGGTACCGGGGCCACCGCTATTCGGGCGATCCGGGCCGCGAAAAACTGGCAGGCGTTACTCCTGCGCCAGTAACTTCGCGGCCATCGCGCTAGGCCGCAGGCTGGAACAGCCGCACGCTCTGCACCTCGTCGCCCTTGGCCAATTGCTCGCGGAGCAACTTCTCCTGCTGGCGGGCCTTGGCGATGGAGCGCTCCTTCACCGGGCCGTAGCCGCGGATCTGTTCCGGTAGCGCGGCGATGGCCACGGCGGTGCGGTAGTTGGTCGGCTTGAGCTGGGCCAGCAGCTCGTCCACGGTTTTCTCGTACTCGCTGATCAGCTGGCGCTCGACGCGGCGGTCGTGGCCATAGCCGAACGGATCGAGCGGCGTACCGCGCAGGAAGCGGAACTTGGCCAGCACGCCAAACAGGTTCAGCACCCACGGCCCCAGCTCGCGCTTGCGCGGTTCACCGGTTACGGGGTCACGCTTGGCCAGCCAGGCCGGGGCGAGGTGGAACTGCAGCTTGTAGTCGCCCTCGAACTGCGCTTCGAGCTGCTGGCGGAATTCCGGCTCGCTGTACAGCCGCGCCACCTCGTACTCGTCCTTGTAGGCGAGGAGCTTGAAGTAGTAGCGCGCGACGGCCTTGGATAGCGCCAGATCATCGGCGCTATCGGCGTCGCGCACGCGCTCGACCAGCTGGCGATAGCGGCGCGCCAGCCCGGCACTCTGGTAGCGGGTGAGGAAATCCACGCGCCAGTCGACGATCTCTTCCAAGGTCTTGCAGATCGGTTCGACCATATCGACGGGGCGTGCCAACTGCTCCACCGCTTCACGCTCGAGCACGGCACGGCGGCCCCAGCGGAAGGCCTGCAGATTCAGCTTGGCCGACACGCCGTTGAGCTCGATGGCCTTCTCGATGGCCTCGGCGCTGATCGGCAGCAGCCCCTGCTGATAGGCGAAGCCGAGCAGGAACAGGTTGGTGGCGATGCTGTCACCCAACAGCCGCGTGGCCAGGCGAGTGGCATCGACGAAGTGGGTCTTGTCGGCACCGACCGCATCGCTGATGGCCTGGCGCATAGCCGCGCCGGGCACCTGCGCATCCGGGTTGCGGGTGAACTCTGCGGTGGCCGACTCGTGGCTGTTCACCACGGCGTTGCTGATCTGCTCGTTGAGCCGGGTCAGTGACTCGTCACCAGCGGCGACGATCAGGTCGCAGCCCAGCAGCAGGTCGGCTTCACCGGCAGCGATGCGCACGGCATAGATGTCGCTCTGCTTCGCGGCGATGCGCACGTGGGTGGTCACCGGGCCGAATTTCTGCGCCAGACCGGCCTGGTCGAGCACCGTGCAGCCCTTGCCTTCCAGATGCGCGGCCATGCCGAGCAGCGCGCCGAGTGTGGTCACGCCGCTGCCACCGACGCCAGGAATCAGCACGTTCCATGGACGATCCAGCGTTGGGTGCTGCGGCTCGGGCAAAGTCGCCGCCTCGATACCGCCAGCTACTGCTTCGGGTTTGCGCAACCCGCCGCCATGCACGGTGACGAAGCTCGGGCAGAAGCCCTCGACGCAGGAGAAATCCTTGTTGCAGGCGTTCTGGTCGATCTCGCGCTTGCGCCCCAGTTCGGTTTCCAGCGGCAGCACGGCGAGGCAGTTGGACTTCTCACCGCAGTCGCCGCACCCCTCGCAGACCGCCGGGTTGATGAAGGCGCGCTTGGCCGGGTCTTCCATCTTGCCGCGCTTGCGCCGGCGACGCTTCTCGGTGGCGCAGGTCTGGTCGTAGATGATCACCGAGACGCCCTTGAACTCACGCAGCTCACGCTGCACGGCATCCAGTTCACGGCGGTGGTGGAAGCTGGTGATCGGCGCGAAGGTATCGCGGCTCGGGTACTTGTCCGGCTCGTCGCTGACCAGGGCGATGCGCTTGACGCCCTCGTGGAAGATCTGCCGGCTGAGCTGGTCGACGCGCAACTCGCCGTCGATCGGCTGGCCACCGGTCATGGCCACGGCATCGTTGTAGAGAATCTTGTAGGTGACGTTGACACCTGCTGCGACGGCGGCGCGCACCGCCAGGCTGCCGGAGTGGAAGTAGGTGCCGTCACCGAGGTTCTGGAACATGTGCGGGGTGTCGGTGAACGGCGCCTGGCCGATCCAGTTGACACCCTCGCCGCCCATCTGGGTAAAGGTCTCGGTGCGTCGGTCCATCCACTGCACCATGTAGTGACAGCCGATGCCGGCCGAGGCGCGGCTGCCCTCGGGCACCTTGGTCGAACTGTTGTGCGGGCAGCCGGAGCAGTAGTGCGGCGTACGCACGGTGCTGTAGCTGCGCGCGGCCAGGGCCTTCTCCTTGGCGGCCAGGAAGGCCAGACGGGCCTGGATGCTGTCGCTGGTGTAGATCGGCGCGAGGCGCTTGGCGATCACCCGCGCGATCATCGCCGGGGTCAGTTCGGAGAGGTTCGGCAGCAATGAATTGCCCTGCTCGTCGAACTCGCCAACCACCCGCGGACGCTTGCTGACGGGCCAGTTGTAGAGCTGCCCGGTGAGCTGGTCCTCGATGATGCTGCGCTTCTCCTCGACCACCAGAATCTCGTCCAGCCCCTGGGCGAACTCGTGCACCGAGACCGGCTCCAGCGGCCAGCTCATGCCGACCTTGAGCACGCGCAGGCCGACCGAGGCGCACAGCGCTTCGTCCAGGCCCAGGTCATCCAGCGCCTGGCGCACATCGAGATAGGACTTGCCGGTGGTGATGATGCCAAGCCGCGGATTCGGCGAATCGAGCATCACCCGGTTCAGGTTGTTGGCCCGGGCAAAGGCGCGAGCAGCGTAGATCTTGTACAGGTTGAGGCGCTTTTCCTGAGCCAGCGGCGGGTCCGGCCAGCGGATGTGCACGCCGTCCTCGGGCAGCTCGAAGTCTTCCGGAATGCGCGTCTGCACGCGCAGCGGGTCGACTTCCACCACGGCGGAGGAGTCGACGTTCTCGGCAATGGTCTTCAGCGCCACCCAGCAGCCGGAGTAGCGCGACAGCTCCCAGCCGATGATGCCGTAGTCGAGAATTTCCTGAACGTTGGCCGGGTTCAGCACCGGAATCGAGGCGGCGATGAAGGCATGCTCGCTCTGGTGCGGCAGCGTCGAGGATTTGCAGCCGTGGTCGTCACCCGCCAGCAGCAGCACGCCGCCCTGGGGCGACACACCCGCCGCATTCGCATGCTTGAACACGTCGCCGGCGCGGTCGACGCCCGGGCCCTTGCCGTACCACATGGCGAACACGCCGTCGTACTTGGCGCCGGGGAACAGGTTGGTCTGCTGGCTGCCCCACACCGCGGTGGCGGCCAACTCTTCGTTGACGCCGGGCTGAAAGTGGATGGCGTGTTGCTTGAGGTAGTCGCGGGCTTCCCAGAGGCTCTTGTCCAGCCCGCCCAGTGGCGAGCCGCGATAGCCGGAGATGAAGCCACCGGTATTCAAACCACGGGCCTGATCACGCTGATGCTGCAGCATCGGCAAGCGGGTCAGCGCCTGGGTGCCGGTGAGGTACAGATGACCGGTTGCAAGCCGGTACTTGTCGTCCAGACGGATCTCGGCCAGAGACATGGGGCGCTCCTAATTTGTTGTTATCGGAGTCAGGGCAGCGTTGTTCGCTACCCGCCTGACGCAGTCATGGAGAAACCGCACGGTTGTTTCTCGATGCTGGCAATCGGCAGGGGATCACCCCACCGTCGCGTGTCGATTAACAGTCTGGCCGTGACGAAGAGAGATTTTCTTTCTACTTTTGCGGTAGAACAGTGCTTCTGTGCATGACCCATTCGCTAACAACAAGAAAACAGGCACGACCATGCAGACTTCGCCACTAAGCAGCATCGATCGCAAGATTCTCCTGCTGCTGCAACACAACGCCGATCTCTCCGCGGCGGAAATCGCCGAGAAGGTCGAACTGTCGCAATCGCCGTGCTGGCGACGCATCCACCGCATGCAGGAAGAGGGGCTGATCGAGCGCAAGGTCGCCCTGCTCAACCCGAAGAAACTCGGGCTGAACATGACGGTGTTCGTCAACATCAAGCTCTCGGCCCACGGGCGCAGCAACCTCGACGAGTTCGAGCGGGCCGTGGTCGGGTATCCCGAGGTGCTGGAGTGCCACACCATGGCTGGCGAGTCGGATTACCTGCTCAAGGTGGTGGCGCGCGATATCGACAGCTACGAGCGCTTCCTGCGTGACCAGCTTTTGCAGCGGCCGCACGTGCAGGAGGCGCATTCGCATATCGCCATGAGCGAGGTGAAGCGCACCACGGAGTTGCCGCTGGATTAAGCGTTAAGACTGGCGGGACGTTCGCGGCAGGCGGTGGATAAGGCGGAGCCGTGATACAGCCTACGGGCGAAGCAGCCGCCACGAGGGAATGAAAGCGTAGGGTGGAAAACGGCCAGAGCCTTTTCCACGCGTCCACCAGGATCGCCTCCGACACCGTCCAGGGCACCCGCATGCGTCGGGCCTGATTGCGGTGGATAAGGCTTCGCCGTTATCCACCCGACACACCGCTTGCACGCCTACTCCTGCGGTATCCCTTCCAGACGCGCGTCCCGTCCGATCTGCCGCTCGGCGAACCAGCCCTGGTTCATCTCCAGCGCATAACGCGCGGGCCGCTTCGAACATCGTATTTCGGTGTTGAATGGCTCCAGGTCGAGCACATCGACCAGAACGCCGTCCTCATCGAAGAACGCCGCGGACAGAGGCAGCGGCGTGTCCTTCATCCACAGGCAATGCCGGCGCACTTCGTCGAAGCGGAACAGCATGCCGCTGTCGGCGGCCAGTTCACTGCGCCCCATCAGGCCGCGTTCGCGCCGGGCGACGGTCTGCGCGTACTCGGCGTGCAGTTCATGTCCATCCAGACGCAGCCGCAATGGCTCATCGGCCTGAACGGTGCCTGCAAGCACCAGCAGTGACAGCAAAAGCGCAACAGGCATCGAGCAACCTCCTCAAGCGGAGCGCAGCGGGAACAGCCGGCCGCCGCCGCACTCATAAGCGAAGCGCCGCACCTGCGCGGCGACATAACGACAACAAGGGAGAACCCCATCGTGCTCAACAGAATAACCGCCGCCAGCGTCTATCTGGTGCAACGCTTCCTCCCCTCGCCCTTCGTCTTCGCCATCCTGCTCACGCTGATCGTGCTGATCGCCGCCATGCTCAGCACCGGCCAGGGCCTGCCGGCGATGGCGCAGCACTGGGGCAACGGCTTCTGGAACCTGCTGGCCTTCACCATGCAGATGTCGCTGATCCTGGTCACCGGCCATGCCCTGGCACGGGCGCCGGCAATCAATCGCCTGCTCGACCGCATGGCGCGCATCCCGCAGTCGCCCGGGCAGGCCATCATTCTGGTGACGCTGGTGGCGCTGGCCGGCTCCTGGATCAACTGGGGCTTTGGCCTGGTGATCGGCGCGGTGTTCGCCCGCGCGCTGGCGCGCCAGGTGCGCGGCGTTGACTATCCGCTGCTGGTGGCCTCGGCCTACTCAGGCTTCCTGATCTGGCACGGCGGCTTTTCCGGTTCGATCCCGCTGTCCCTGGCCAGCGGTGGCGCCGATCTGGAAAAGATGACCGGCGGCGCGCTGACCGAAGCCATCGGCGTCGGCCAGACGCTGTTCGCCTCCTACAACCTGATCATCATCGCCGTGCTGGTGGTGGGCCTGCCGCTGTTGAACTGGGCTATGCAGCCGAAGACGCCGAAAGTGGTCGACCCGGCGCTGCTGGAGGAACCCCAGCCGAGCGACATCCCGCGGGAAACCGCCACCCAGCGCCTGGACGACAGCCGCATCCTCGGCCTGATCATGGTTGCCCTGGCGGTGCTGTTCTTCTACCAGCACTTCAGCAATAACGGTCTGGCACTGAGCCTGAACATCGTCATCTCGATCTTTCTCTTCGCCGGCCTGCTGATGCATGGCACGCCGGAGCGCTACATGCGCGCCATCGAGGAAAGCATTCGCGGCATCGCCGGGATCGTCGTGCAGTTCCCCTTCTACGCCGGGATCATGGGCATGATGGTCGGCGCCAATGCCGCTGGTGTGTCCCTCGGCCGCCAGGTCACCGACACCTTTATCGCCTGGTCGTCGGCCGAGAGCTTCCCGGTGCTGGCCTTTCTCAGCGCCGGGCTGGTCAACGTCTTCGTGCCCTCCGGTGGCGGCCAGTGGGCGGTACAGGGGCCGATCATGCTGCCGGCTGGCGCCGCGCTCGGCGTGGCACCGGAAGTCACGGCCATGGCGATCGCCTGGGGCGATGCCTGGACCAACATGATCCAGCCGTTCTGGGCCCTGCCGCTGCTGGGCATCGCCGGACTCGGGGCGCGCGACATCATGGGCTACTGCCTGCTCTGCCTGGTGTTCTCCGGTGTGGTGATCGCTGGTGGGCTGTACTTCCTGACCTGATACGCCTCTGCATTCCGGACCGCGCTGCTGTCCGGAATGCTGGACCGCACTGTCCAGCATTCAAGACATCGATACCGTCCACCATTTTGGACAGCCTGCAGAAACCCTATCGAAATCAGTGAGTTGCATATCTGGCACGGAACTCGCTAAATCACGGTGCGGCCTGTCCGCAGCCGAAACAAGAAAAACAATGCGCCTGCCGTGCAGCAGCGAGTCCCCGAATGCCCTCGGCAGCGTTCGGTCGTGCCGCACGGGGCCAGGAGATCGTCCCCGATGAGCGTCGTCATCGCCCTTGCTGCATTGGCCCTGCTGATGCTCGCCGCCTACCGCGGCTACAGCGTCATTCTGTTTGCTCCCATCGCCGCCATGGGTGCGGTGCTGCTCACCGACCCGTCCGCGGTGGCGCCGGCGTTCACCGGCATCTTCATGGAGAAGATGGTCGGCTTCATCAAGCTCTATTTCCCGGTATTCCTGCTCGGTGCGGTGTTCGGCAAGCTGATCGAAATGTCCGGCTTCTCGCGCTCCATCGTCGCCGCGGCGATCCGCCTGCTCGGCACCAGCCAGGCGATGCTGGTGATCGTGCTGGTCTGCGCGCTGCTGACCTACGGCGGCGTGTCGCTGTTCGTCGTGGTGTTCGCGGTGTACCCCTTCGCCGCCGAGATGTTCCGCCAGAGCAACATGCCCAAGCGGCTAATCCCGGCGACCATCGCCCTCGGCGCGTTCACCTTCACCATGACCGCCATTCCCGGCACGCCGCAGATCCAGAACATCATCCCCACCACCTTCTTCAACACCACCACCTGGGCTGCGCCCTGGCTGGGTCTGATCGGCACCGTCTTCGTCTTCGGCCTGGGCATGCTTTATCTGAAGTGGCAGCTTGGCAAGGCCATGGCCGCCGGCGAAGGCTACGGCACCAACCTGCGCAACGAGCCGGAAACACCCGCCGATATTGCCCTGCCGAACCCCTGGCTGGCGCTGTCGCCGTTGATTCTGGTGCTGGTGGCCAACCTCTTGTTCACCCGCTGGATTCCCGAGTTCTACGGCACCAGCCATAGCCTGCAGCTACCGGGCATGAGCGCGCCGCTGGTCACCGAGGTCGGCAAGCTCACCGCCATCTGGGCGGTGGAAGCGGCGCTGCTGCTGGGCATTGCCCTGGTACTGGCGACCAGCTTCGGCACCCTGCGCGGCAAGCTTGCCGAGGGCAGCCGCACGGCGGTCGGAGGCTCGCTGCTGGCGGCGATGAATACCGCCTCGGAATTCGGTTTCGGCGCGGTGATCGCCTCACTGCCAGGCTTCATCGTGGTGGCCGATGCGCTCTCGGCGATTCCCAACCCGCTGCTCAACGAAGCCATCACCGTCAACCTGCTGGCCGGCATCACCGGCTCGGCCTCCGGCGGCATGAGCATCGCGCTGGCGGCGATGGCCGACAGTTTCGTCGCTGCGGCGAATGCCGCGCAGATTCCCCTGGAAGTGCTGCACCGGGTTGCCTCGATGGCCTCCGGCGGGCTCGACACCCTGCCGCATAACGGCGCGGTAATCACCCTGCTGGCGGTCACCGGGCTGACCCACCGCGAATCCTACAAGGACATCTTCGCCATCACCCTGATCGCCACGGCCGCGGCCTTCTTCGTGATCGGCGTGTACTACGCTACCGGCATCGTCTGATGGTGGCGGCTGCTCGCCGTTATCGGCGAAGCGCCGCGCCATCAGCGATTGCCTTCCGACAACAAAAAAAGCAAAGGCACCGTCCTCGGGCGGTCGCCGCCAAGCGGGAGAAACCATGAACCTCACAGGCAAGACCGCACTGGTCACCGGCTCCACCAGCGGCATTGGCCTCGGGATCGCACTGAAGCTGGCCGAAGCCGGCGCCGACCTGATCCTCAACGGTTTCGGTGATGCCTCGGCAGCGCTGGCCGAAGTCGGCCGCCATGGCCGCAAGGTCGGCCACCACGGCGCGGACGTGTCCGATCCGGCACAGATCGCCGAGCTGTTCGCCTATGCCGAGCGCGATTTCGGTGGCGTCGACATCCTGGTCAACAATGCCGGCATCCAGCACGTGGCGCCGGTGGAGGAGTTTCCGGTAGAGCGCTGGGACGCGATCATCGCCATCAACCTGTCCTCGGCGTTTCACACCACACGCCTGGCCCTGCCCGGCATGCGTCAGCGCGGCTGGGGGCGGATCATCAATATCGCTTCGGTGCACGGGCTGGTGGGCTCCGAGCAGAAGGCCGCCTACGTCGCCGCCAAGCACGGCCTGGTCGGGCTGACCAAGGTGGTCGCGCTGGAAACCGCCACCACGCCGATCACCTGCAACGCCATCTGCCCCGGTTGGGTACTGACCCCACTGGTACAGCAGCAGATCGACGAGCGCGCGCGGGAGAGCGGCGATGAACAGCAAGCCCGCCACGACCTGCTGGCCGAGAAGCAACCCTCGCTGGACTTCGTCACCCCCGCGCAACTGGGTGCCATGGCGCTGTTTCTCTGCAGCGAGGCCGGTGACCAGGTGCGCGGTGCGGCATGGAACATGGACGGCGGCTGGGCGGCGCGCTGAATACGGTTTTTGCTGACCTGCGGCAACGCACCAGGGCAAAACGCGCGCGGCCGCTTGGCAAGCGGCGCTACGCTGAGGCTAGATAGCCATCATCCCTCCAGCGATGCGCGCGCATGACCACCATCAGCAGTGAAACACCGATCAATGGCAAGTCTCCGGTGCACCTGGCGCTGCGCCGGGTTGCGATCGATACCTACCGGGAAAACGTCGCCTACCTGCACCGCGACTGTGCCGCCTGCCGCGCCGAAGGTTTCCAGGCGCTGGCCAAGGTGGAGATTCGCGTCAACGGCAAGCGCATTCTGGCCAGCCTCAATCTGGTGGACGACCCGGCCATCGTCGGCTGTGACGAGCTCGGTTTGTCCGAAGATGCCTTCGCCCAGCTTGGCGCCGAAGCCGGCGTGCCGGCATCGATTTCCCAGGCTGAACCGGCGGCATCCATTCCCGCCCTGCATCGCAAGATCGCCGGCGAACGCCTGCGCCGCGAGGACTTTCTGGCGATCATGCGCGACATCGCCGAGCATCGTTATTCAAAGATCGAGCTGACCGCCTTCGTGGTCGCCTGCAACCAGGGCGAACTGGACCGTGAGGAGGTGTTCTTCCTCACCGACGCGATGATTCAGGTCGGCCGCCGCCTGGACTGGCGCGAGCACCCTGTGGTCGACAAGCACTGCATCGGCGGCATCCCCGGCAATCGCACGTCGATGCTGGTGGTGCCCATCGTCGCCGCCCACGGCATGCTGTGCCCGAAGACCAGCTCGCGGGCGATCACCTCACCGGCCGGTACCGCCGACACCATGGAGGTGCTGGCCAACGTCGAACTGCCGTTCGAGCGCCTCTGCGAGATGGTCCGCGAGGAACGCGGCTGCCTGGCCTGGGGCGGCACCAGCGAGCTGTCGCCGGCCGATGACGTGCTGATCGCCGTCGAGCGGCCGCTGTCGATCGACTCGCCCGGGCAGATGGTCGCTTCGATCCTGTCGAAGAAGATTGCCGCCGGCTCCACTCACCTGCTGCTGGACATTCCCATCGGCCCGACGGCCAAGGTGCGTTCGATGGCCGAGGCGCAGCGCCTGCGCAAGCTCTTCGAATTCGTCGCCTCTCGCCTGGGCCTGACCCTGGACGTGGTGATCACCGATGGCCGCCAGCCGATCGGCAATGGTATCGGCCCGGTGCTGGAGGCACGCGACGTGATGCAGGTGCTGCAGAACGATCCGGCGGCGCCGATCGACCTGCGCCAGAAGGCGCTACGCCTGGCCGGACGCATGCTGGAGTTCGACCCCGACGTACGCGGCGGCGACGGCTATGCCATCGCCCGCGACATCCTCGATTCGGGCCGGGCGCTGAAGAAAATGCATTCGATCATCGCCGCCCAGGGCAGCAAGCCCTTCGATCACAACCATCCACCACTCGCCCGCCTCAGCTTCGACGTGCTGGCCGAGCGCAGCGCGGTGGTCACCGGCATCGACAACCTGCAGCTGGCACGCATTGCGCGGCTGGCCGGCGCACCCAAGGTGCAGGGTGCCGGCGTGGACATTCTGCGCAAGCTCGGCGAACCGGTGCAGGCTGGTGACTGTCTGTATCGCGTTTACGCGGATTTTCCCGCCGACCTCGCCTTCGCCCGCCAGGCCACCGAGCGCGCCAGCGGCGTCAGCCTCGGCAGTGCCGACCAGGTTCCCAGTGTTTTCGTGGAGTTCTGATGCAAAGCCAGCTGCTGTATTTCGATGATGAGCGCGCCGCCGCCCTGCGCCTGGCCGAAGCCTGCGGCCTGACCGCGGCGCAGATCGAGCGCCACCGCTTTCCCGATGACGAACTGCGCCTGCGCCTGCCGCTGGCCGACGGCGAAGCGATCGCCGAGCAACTGGTGATCTACCGCGGCCTCGATCATCCCAACGAGAAGCTGGTCGAGCTGCTGCTGATCGCGGGCGAGGCGCGCCGCCTGGGCGCCAAGCGACTGGTTCTGGTCACGCCTTATTTGGCCTACATGCGTCAGGACATCGCCTTCAACCCGGGCGAGGTGGTCAGCCAGCGGGTCATCGGCCAGCTGCTGGCCGGGCAGTTCGACGGGCTGATCACCGTCGACCCGCACCTGCACCGCGTTGCCACCCTGCAGGAAGCCGTGCCGCTGGAAGATGCCGTCACCCTCTGCGCGGCCCCTGCACTGGCACGGCTGATCGCCGAGCGCCATCCCGATGCCCTGCTGATCGGCCCGGATGCCGAGGCGCTGCAGTGGATCGAAGCGGCGGCCGCCGAGCATGGCTTCGCCCATGGCGTCTGCAGCAAGGTCCGCCACGGCGACCATCAGGTGGAGATCGCCCTGCCGGAACTGCAGTTTGCCGGACGCCATGTGGTGCTGCTCGATGACGTCGCCAGCTCCGGCCGCACCCTCGCCCAAGCCGCGGAGAAGCTGCTCGCTGCCGGTGCCGCCTCGGTCGACGTGGCCGTGACCCATGCGCTGTTTGCCGGCGATGCGCTGCAGGTGATACGCGACGCCGGCGTCGGCCATGTCTGGAGCACCGACTGCATCGCCCACGGGAGCAACGCCGTGAGCATGGCGCCGCAGCTGGCCGAAGCGCTCAGGCCGCTGTTGCGCTGAGACGCTAGGCAACGCACAGCAGAGCCCGACCGCGACGTGGACAAGGCGCTGCCGTTGTCCACCCTACGAGCATCCTGCACCGGCGAACCATCTACGCCTCAACACCACGCCGCCGTAGGGTGGAAAACACGCAGCTTTTTCACCGAGCCGGGCGACCACCTCGGCGGCGGCGGAACAACCGCGTGGACAAGGCTGCGCCGTTGTCCACCCTACCCCTCATCCACCGCACTCGGCTCCTCGGGCACGAGCTGTGATGAATCACCGTAGCGCTTTTGGCAGCGCTCGCAGAAGAACGCCCGCCGCCTGCTGCGCCCCAGTTCTTTCACCTTCACCAGCGGAATATGGCAGCGCACGCAGGCCGTCTTGCCATGGGCCAACCAGTGCGCCTTGAGCACGCCGGCCTGTTTCCACTCGAGAAACTCGAAGCTGTAGCTACGCGCCTCGCGTACCAGTTCGCGCAGCTTGGCTGGCGGCAACTCGCCGATCAGCGACAGCGGATGCACACGAATCCGATAGAGCACCTCGTTCTTGATGATGTTGCCGGAGCCGGCGAACAGCGTCTGGTCGAGCAGCGCATCGCAGGCCAGCAACCGTGGCCGTGCGCGCAAACGCTTGAGCGTCGTGCGCGGGCTCCAGGCATCGCTCATCACATCCATGCTCCAGTCATAGGCCGCACCCAGCGGCCCCTCGATCAGCTGCACGGAGCAGGCATAGAAGTTCAGCTCGCCATTGGCAAAAGCCAGGCTCAGCCGTGCGGTGGCGTCCTTGCGTTCGTTGATGCGGTAACTGCCGAACAGCAACAGATGGATGCGAACGGCGACGTCTTCCAGCTCGATCAGGAAATGCTTGCCCCAACTATGGAAGCCGCGCACCGCCTGACCGACGAGGCGAGACATGTCGATCTTCGCGCTGCCTTCGGCACGCTCGACGGTGCGCCCGCTGAATGCCGCGACTTCTTCACGCAGGATAACGATGGAGGGACCTTCGGGCATGGCGGTATCGCTTCTGCTGGAGCAATACCGATATCGACTGAAGCCTGGCCTGAAGGTGCGATGGGGGTGACCGAATGACCCGAGCCGACTCGCAAGCTGGCTAGATCACCCGGCCAACGCTGCCGCAAGGATGACGATGGCAGGACAGGTCTGACGTCCCAGGGCTAGCTGTGGCCCTCAGGCAGCAAGGTAGCCCCAGATCCAGATAGTGCCGCTAAAGATGAGTCCCAGATAGCCCAGGATCAGCACCATGTAGCCCATCACATCGCGCAGTTTCAGCTTGGAAATTGCCAGCGCCGGCAGTATCCAGAACGGCTGAATCATGTTGGTCCACTGATCGCCGACCTGCACACCCAGTGCGGTTGCCGCCAGGGACGCATTCAGCTCGCGCGCAGCCTCGATCACAACGGGCCCCTGCATCGCCCACTGACCACCCCCCGACGGCGCGAGAATATTGATCAGTCCACCGCTGATGAACGACCAGATCGGCAGCGTTTCGGCAGTGGAAATCCGGACGAACAGCTCGGCGAAGGATACAACCAGCCCCGAACCAACCAGGACGCCCATGATGCCGGCGTAGAACGGGTACTGGATGATGATCCCCGAAACGATCTTCACCCCTTCAGCCAACGCCGCCAGATAGCGGGCCGGCGAAGCGAACAGCAGAATCCCGAGAAACACGAAGATGAAATTGACCGTGTTCAGATCCAGCGAACCACCATCGGAGAAGCGCAAGCCGACATAGAACAATCCGAGCGCGCCGATGACGATCCCGGTCACCTTGCTGTGATTCATCCGATCAGCCAGGGTCGCCTCAGTGTTTCCTGCCAGGCTCGGCTCGAACGGGATGGCGACCGTTGTCGGATCGATTTCAACGATCTGCCTGGGGTTCTTCGGATGAAGCCAGGCGTTGAACAGCGGTAGCGTCAGCACAACCAGTGCCGATGCGATCAGCAGCGGAGCGCTGAAGATGGTCTCCGAAAGGGGTATCAACCCCATGCGGTCCTGCAGGAAATGCCCTTCGGTCGCGATCAGCAGCGGGACACTGCCAGACAAACCGATACCGTAAACCGAGAACCCGGAAAACGCTGCCGCGATTACCAGCGGGTAATGCAGGCCCGGCACCTTCAGTGCCAGCTTCTGAGCGACGATGCTGCCAATCACCAGGCCGAACCCCCAGTTCAGCCAGCTGCCGATCGTACCGACCAGGGTGGCGACGACAATGGCGGCAAACGGCGTACGTACAGTGCCGGCGATCCGGTCTAGCAAACCGTCGACGAGAGGGGTGCGAGCCAGTATGTAACCTGCCAGGAGGATGACCGTCATCTGCATGCTGAACGCCAGCAGGTTCCAGAAACCACCGCCCCAGTAGCGCGTAACGTCGAGCGGGCTGCTGCCTTCGACAAGCACCGCAAGGAGCATGGTTAGAACCGTGAGCCCCATGGCGATGACCAACGGGTCCGGCATATAGCGATTGACTAGGCGTGTGAAGAAGTTGGCTAACGCATTCATGGGGCCTCCTGGCCGTTGTTTTTCTGGACGGCGACGGTAGACGGCCTGGATCAAAGCCAACAATCCGATAATCGAGTAACGGTTCGTTTATCGAACGCTTTCGATTGGACGCACGAAGCCTCAGCCGTGATGGAATGAGGCAAGGGATGCATTGATCACTGAGAGAAGCGAAACCCGGGCGGCTGGGGCGCGCCGCCTTGTGCGCAATGGCGGTACGAAGCTCGGCCCTGATGCTCTATGGAACGAGCAACCCGCGGATCACCACTCGAGCTGCAGCATGCTCTCGAACTCGCGCAGCGCTCCGCTCAACGGGTCGCGAAAGCGCAAGCCGCGTGCCAGCAGCTTGAGCGGGCGTGCGTAGTCGTCAGCGTCGCGCTGGCTTCGCTCCAGCAGCTGCGGGTAGAAGGGGTCGTTGCAGATGCCGGCGCCGAGCGTGGCCATGTGCAGGCGCAGCTGGTGCTTTTTGCCACTGATGGGTGAAAGCCCATAGCGCCAGAAGTCGCCGCGCCTTTCCAGCACCTCGATCAGTGTCTCGCTGTTCGGTTCGCCATCGCCTTCGCGCATGAGGAAGAACGGCTCACCCGGCACCATGCACAGGCGTCGGCGCATGGGGAACTCAAGCCCAGGCAGCGCCGGGCAGATCGCCTCGTAGCGCTTGTTGATCTCTCGCTGACGAAACAGCGCCTGGTAGGCACCGCGGCTCTCGCGGTTGGCCGAGAACAGCACCAGCCCGGCGGTGAGACGGTCGATGCGATGGATCGGCACCAGATCGGCGTTACCCAGCCGTTTGCTGAGCCGCGCCAGCAGGGTTTCGTTGACGTACTCGCCGGCGGGCATTACCGAAAGAAAGTGCGGTTTGTCCGCCACCACCAGATGCTCGTCGACATGCAGGACGCGCTCCTCGAACGGCACCGGCGTCTCGTTCGGAACTTCGCGAAAGTAATGGATGCGCATGCCGACCCGATAGGCCTGCGCGGCATCGATCGGCTGCATGTCGGCATCCAGCACCCGGCCACGGGCCATGCGATCGAGCCAGGTGTCGCGACCGATCGCTGGAAAATGCGCGCACAGGCAGTCGAGTACCGTAGGCCAGTCGCCTTGGGGCAGATGCAGGGTGCTGGGACGGGAGTTGGAAACGGACATGGAAGCAGCTACGCGGCGCGACGAGGAGCTGGATGATACCCGCTCTATCAGTGGCTGCCTCCCGTTGCGGGAGTATCGCCGCAGGTGCCCGCTGAGCGCAGCGCCGCCTCAGCAAGGCGATGCATGCGCTCAGCGTAAACGTCAGTTGCGCGGTGGATGCAGCATCAGTCTTCCTTTTCCTTGGTCACTTCGCCGGTGCGGCCGTCGATGCTGAACTCGTACTTCTTGCCGTCCTGCTTCATGCCCTCGCCTTCCCAGCCGTCGTCATCGGCTTCGATGCCGTGCAGTTCGGTATAGCCGGCGGCCTTCGCCTTCTCCACAGCTTGCTCAAGGGTGATCCAGTCGGCGCCGGGCTTGTCGGCTGCAAAGGCAGCGCCAGAACCCAGGATGGCAACAGCGAACGCGGCGGTCAGTGTCTTGTTATACATCTCGTTTTCCTTCTGCGAGCGGAACCAGATCGGGCCATATGAATAGGCCCCTGCCTGAATTACGAGCGCAACGACGGCCGCTAAGTTCAACCGCGGCACCGCCAGCTGCCGGGCATGTGCAGGTCCGATGTCGATTTCGCCTGGCGCCAATCGACTCTGCCACAGGGCCATCGCCACGCGACGCTGGCTCCGCGCACGCTCCCCAATTCGCGCCCCGGAGGTTCCCATGGCAACGCACAAGGTCGTATCCGATCAGGACTGGCTGGCTGCTCACAGCGCCCATCTGCAGGAAGAAAAACAGCTCACCCGCCAGCGCGATGCGCTCTTCGAGAAGCGCCGGCAATTGCCCTGGCGGCGCATCACCCAGGACTACCACTTTCACGACGCTGGCGGCCCGGTTCGCCTGAGCGAGCTGTTCGAAGGGCGCAGCCAGCTGGTGATCAAGCACTTCATGTTCGGCCCGGACTGGACCGAGGGCTGCGTCGGCTGTTCGTTCGAGGCCGATCATATCGGCGGCGCGCTGCTGCACCTGCTGCACCATGACGTCAGCTTTGCCGCTATTTCCCGCGCCTCGTTCGACCGGCTGGAGGCGTTCCGCCAGCGCATGGGCTGGTCATTCCGCTGGCTGTCGTCAGCGGGCAGCACGTTCAACCGTGACTTCCACGTGTCCTTCGATGCCGAGGACATCGTTGAGGGCAAGGTCTTCTACAACTTCGCCTGGCAACCCTTCGTCTGCGAGGAGCTGTCGGGCTTCAGCGTTTTCTACCGGGACCGGCAGGGCAAGATCTTCCACACCTTCTCGGCCTATGGTCGTGGCGCGGAAGAACTACTCGGCACCTATGTCCTGCTGGACATGACGCCCAACGGGCGCAACGAAACCGGGCCCCAACACAACCTCACCGACTGGGTACGCCTGCATGACCGTTACGACAGCGACGATCGCGTTGCCCCGACCGGTCGCTCCGAGCCCGCTGGCTGCTGCCATGAGCAGCGACGCTGAGGCTACTGCCGTCGAATGAAGACGATCTGCGGGTCCATCTCGCCGTCGGTGAAGCGAAACTCCACCGCATCGCCCACGGCCAGCCCGCGGAGCTGTGCGGCGTCCACCGTGAACGGCATCACCATCGCCGGCCACTTCAATTCCGGCACGGGCCCGTGGGCGATGGTGACGCTGCCCTGCTGCGCATCGATGGCACGGATCACGCCTTCAGCCCGGTAAGCGGTCTCGGCCTCCAGACTGTTGCCAGCCGACACATCATCGACCGGCGGCGGTGTGGTGGAGGGTTTCAGCAGGTCTTCGGCTACGGCGTGCCCCGCCAGGCAAAGCGTGACAAGCAGCGCGACAAGTGCGGTCTTCATGTGGCTCACCCCGATCGATTCGGTGCGACGTGCTGGATAAGCCTAGTAGGCCTGGTGGCGTTCGCCCTCGCCCGAACGATGCATTTGCCACGGCTGAATGACATTAAGTTTCGTTTAAGCCAGCCCCCGTAACCTGTGAATCGTCGAAACCAACCACAGGAATCAACACCATGAAAACACTGACTACGCTGTTCACCGCTGCAACCCTCGCCCTCGGTGCCAACCTGGCCATGGCCAAGGACATCGGTCCGGACGAAGCACTGAAGCTGCGCGATGCCGGCACCATTCAGTCGTTCGAGAAGCTCAATGAAGCAGCACTGGCCAAACACCCCGGCGCGACCATCGAGGAGACCGAGCTGGAAGAAGAGTACGGCCGCTACGTCTACCAGCTTGAATTGCGCGACGACAAAGGTGTGCAATGGGATCTCGAACTCGACGCCAAGACCGGCGAAGTGCTGAAGGACCATCAGGACGACTGAGGCCAGCCATGCGTGCCCCATTTCTCGCAACGCTTCCACTCGCACTGCTGCTCGCTGCCACTCCGGCAGCGAGCCGCGACCTCGATCAGGACGAAGCCCTGCGGCTGCGCAATGAGGGCCTGATCGTGCCGCTGGAAACGTTGATCCAGCGGGCGCTGGAGCGCTATCCCGGGGCACGGCTGCTGGAGGCGGAGCTGGAAGAAGACGACGATATCTACGTCTATGAAATCGAATTGCTGACCACCCAGGGCGTTGCCCGCGAGCTGGAGTTCGATGCTCGCGATGGCCGCCTGATCAAGGACGAGGAAGACTGATGCGTCTGCTCTTGGTCGAAGACAACGTTCCGCTGGCCGACGAACTGGTCGCCAGTCTCAGCCGCAACGGCTATGCGATCGACTGGCTCACCGATGGCCGCGATGCCGAATACCAGGGCTCAAGCGAGCCCTACGACCTGATCATTCTCGACCTCGGCTTGCCTGGCAAACCGGGGCTGGAGGTGCTGCGGGCCTGGCGCGCCGGCGGCCTCACCACACCGGTGCTGATCCTCACCGCGCGCGGCTCCTGGGCCGAGCGCATCGATGGCCTCAAGGCCGGCGCCGATGACTACCTGACCAAGCCCTTCCACCCCGAAGAACTGCTGCTGCGCATCCAGGCACTGTTGCGCCGTGCCCACGGCCTGGCCAACCAGCCCATGCTGCAGGCCGGTGGTCTGGAGCTGGACGAATCGCGCCAGTGCTGCCGCAAGGACGGCGAGGACATTGAACTCACCGCCGGTGAGTTCCGCCTGCTGCGCTATTTCATGCTGCACCCTGGCCAGCTGCTCTCCAAGTCACAACTGACCGAACATCTCTACGACGGAGAAACCGAACGCGACTCCAATGTCATCGAGGTGCACATCAACCGGCTGCGCGGCAAGCTCGGCCGCGAGCTGATCGAAACGCGCCGCGGTCAGGGCTATCGCTTCGGCGGCCAGGTGTGAAGTCGATCCAGCGCAGCCTCGGGCTGGCACTGATTGCCACGTTGTTGCTGGTGGCACTGGTATTGGTACAGACCAGCCTGTGGCTGTTCGAGTCGGGACTCAGACGCAGCCTGGAGACAGACCTGCGCGAGGAGACCGAAGGCTTGCTGATCGCCCTGGTGAAGGGGCCGAACGGTGATCAGCTGGACCTGAAGCGCCTCAATCCGCGCTATCAACGGCCCTTTTCCGGCCACTATTTCAAGATCGAGCTGCCCGGGCGCACCTGGCGCTCACGCTCGCTGTGGGATGCCACACCGCAATGGCCAGACCGTGCGGGGCTGGCAGACGAACTGCTCGACGGCCCCCAGGGCCAGCGATTGCTCGGCTATCGCGCCGAGTACCGCCGCGATGGTCAGCCGATCATCATCAGCGTGGCGCAGGACTACACGCCTATCCTCGACAGCTTTGCCCGCGTGCGGCTGAGCGGTCTGGGTCTGGTCGGCTTCGCCCTGCTCGCTCTGCTGCTGTTGCAACGCTACGCCATGGCCCTGGCACTACGACCGCTGGAGCGCGCACGCCAGCAGATCGCCCAGCTGCAGCAGGGCCAGCGCCAGCAGCTGGACCAGCAGGCGCCCGTCGAACTGCAGCCGCTGGTGGAGCAGATCAACCATCTGCTCAGCCACACCGAGGAGACACTGCAGCGCTCGCGGCATGCGCTGGGCAATCTCGGCCATGCGCTGAAGACGCCGCTGGCGGTGCTCGGCAGCCTGGTACAACGCGAGGAACTGGCCGCCCATCCCGAACTGCAGGCCAGCCTGCAGGAGCAGCTGGAGCAGATTCAGCAGCGCGTCAGCCGCGAACTTGGCCGCGCACGGCTCTCTGTCGACGTGCTGCCCGGCGCCCATTTCGATTGCGACGCCGAACTGCCGGCGCTGTTCGACACCCTGGCGATGATCCACCGCTCCGACCTCGAGCTGCGCTGGCATGCCCCAGCCGACTGCCGTCTGCCGCATGATCGCGAGGACATGCTCGAGCTGCTCGGCAACCTGCTGGACAACGCCTGCAAATGGGCCAGCAACCGTGTCGAGCTGAGCATCGAGCGCAGCAGCAACGGCTTCGTTCTGCTGGTGGACGACGACGGGCCGGGTATACCCGCGCAACAGCGGGAAAAGGTCATCGACCGCGGTGTGCGACTGGACGAGACGGCGGAAGGTCACGGCCTGGGGCTGGGAATCGTCAGCGACATCCTGACGGCCTGGCGTGGGGAATGGAGCCTGGAGGAAAGTCCGCTGGGGGGCTTGCGTGTGCGCGTCGCGCTACCCGCGATTCGTTGAGGCGATTACCGCGGACGTGCCAGCTCGTTGCGCATGTCTTCGAGAATGGTTTCCACCAGTAGTGTGTTCTGTACCTGATGTCCGGCCACGATCCGCGTCGCATGGGTGCCATTGATCGGATAGCCGACATGGACTTCCAGCCTGCCGTCCGCCTGCGGCTCCACGCGGGTGCGGTATTGCGAAGTGAAGGTATCGGCCAAATGACGGGACAGAGTCTTCATGGAGCATCTCTAGCAGTGAGCCTGAGACAAAGACCCGGTTCTACGCTCGGAGATTCCAGCCGTCCATCGGGAAGCCTTCGATCTTCAACAAACTGTAACCCTCCTCGTCATTTGCGATCGGCATCGGCATAGGCCAGCCATGCCAGCAAAAGCATCGCGACAAACGCCGCACAGGACATCACCAACGCATTGATCAGCAGGCTCATGTCAGGGTCTCCTCATCCACCGGATCGAGTTGAAACATACCCCGAATATATGTAGCGTTGCGCGACACGTCGACGTGCTCGACATAGGCATGTAAATCTTTGGAACAGGTGCAGAGGCGATGAAACGCAAGCAATCGATCAGTCAGATTCGCTGGGACCTGGCGCTGCGCTACCGGCTGATCGAGACCATCGCCTGGTGGGAAGGCCGCCTGACCACGGGCCACCTGATGCAGAGTTTCGGCATCAGCCGCCAGCAGGCATCGAAGGACATCAACACCTACCTGAACGAACATGCGCCCAAAAACCTGACATATGACCGCCACCTGAAGGGCTACAAGCCGACCAAAGTCTTCCAGCCGCTGTTCATCGACGGCAGCGCCAGCGCCTACCTGCACCTGCTTGACCAGAACCGCGTGCGCGCCCCGCATATCGAGGGCCTGGCGCTGGCCTACGCGCATACCGAAGTACTGCAGGTGCCGGACCGCAGCATCCGTCCGGAGGTACTGCGGCCGATCCTGCAGGCCTGCCGCGAGGGCCTGCGCCTGGAGAGCGAGTACGTCTCGCTGGCCAACCCGGAGGTGGAAATCCGCGTGATGGCGCCGCACACGCTGGTGTTCACCGGCATGCGCTGGCACGTGCGCGCCTACTGCGAGAAGAATCGCGAGTACCGCGACTTCGTCCTCAGCCGCTTCCGCGGCGAGCCGGACCTGATGGACGCAAGCGACCACACCCGCGAGCAGGACGATGCGTGGAACACGCCGGTGACTGTGCTGATCGAGCCGGACGCGCGATTGAGCCCGGCGCAGAAGGCGATCATCGAGGTGGACTTCGGCATGCTCGACGGCCACCTACCGGTGGAGACGCGCGGGGCGCTGGTGCAGTACGTGCTGCAGCGCTTCGGCATCGACCCGAATACCGTGCAGGCGAATGCGGCGGCGCAGCAGCTGCAGGTGGGGAATCTGCAGGCGTTGAAGGGGTGGTTGTACTCGTGAGGGCTTGTGGGGGTGGTCTTGGCCGTGAAGGGCATCGGCGCGGATTTCGGTATGTGAGCGCCGCGCTTTGCTTGGCATTTAGCTCAGGTTTCGCCCTGCTGGGCGACTCACTTTTCTTTGCACGCGCAAAGAAAAGTAAGCAAAAGAAAGCGCGCCCCTACATCCGGCCCTGCGCTACGCGCAGGGTTCGTTCGCTCCATCGCCGCTCCAGGGGTCGGCTTACAAGGGCCATCCATGGCCCTTTAAGCCTTTCGCCGCATCCATGCGGCTCACCCCCTTGCGCAACGATTCCGCTCTCCCTACTGAAGGGGAATCTGGTGCTGCCTGTCAGGCCGCGCATGGAAACGCACAAAGCAAAGTCAACTGCGAAGCAAAGCGAAGTCAGCCTTCGATCCATCAGGCGGCCCGGACTGGAATCCTCTTCAGGAAGCCGAACGCAGGCGTTGCGCAGGGGGACGCAAGGCGTTGACGCCGAGCAAGGAATGACGGAACAGGAACGTCCCGTCATAACATGTCCCCAGAGCAGCGATGTAGGGTGGAAAACTGCGCAGCATTTTCCACCGCAGGCTTCAAGCAAGTTTTTGCCGGGCCACGGCGGGTCACTTTGCAAACCGGTAGGTAAGCTTCGCGTTACCCGCCCATCCCTAATTGCACGACCTTTCAGGCAACACCAAACGCCCCTTTCAGGAGGCCGAGCGCAGGTGGCGTGGAAAGGGTTGAGCGGCATGGATGCCGCGAGAGCTGCGATGGACCAGGGATGGCCCTTCGCAGCGGACCCTTGGAACGTCACCGGAGCGAGGGAACCCCGGCGCAGCCGGGGCCGGATGCAGGGGCAAGAGTTTTTGGTTCCTTTGGGCGGGGCCGGCCATCCGGCGACTGCTAAAAGGAACTCGCCCAGCAGGGCGAAACCAGCGCGTCAAAACAGCACGATAAGTGACAGCCACATCCGACCGCGCCCACAAGCCTTACATCCGACGCAACTGCCCGCCGCACAAACCAAGCCAGTGGTTCGCCGCTGCGTCCGCACACAATGAGCCTGAGCCCATGCGCCTGATCCACACCTCCGACTGGCACCTCGGCCAGACCCTCCACGGCCAGGACCGCGACTACGAGCACGCGCAATTCCTCGCCTGGCTGCTCGACCAGCTGGTAGCCCACCGCGCCGACGCCCTGCTGATCGCCGGCGATGTGTTCGACACGGTCAACCCGCCACTCAAGGCACAGGAGCGCCTCTACGACTTCATCGTCCGCACCCACGAAAAGCTCCCGCAGCTGGACATCGTGATGATCGCCGGCAACCACGACTCGGGCGGGCGCATCGAACTGCCGGCGCCGCTGATGAAGCGCCTCAATGCCCATGCCGTCGGTCGTATCAGCTGGGTCGCCGAGGGCCAGCTCGATCACCAGCGGCTGCTGGTGCCGCTGCATGACGCCAATGGCAACACCGCCGCCTGGTGTCTCACCCTGCCCTTCCTGCGTCCGGCCGAAGTCACCGGCATGGAGCTGGGCGATGACTACATGGCCGGCATTCGCCAGGTCCACGAGCGGCTGATCGCTGCTGCCGAAACCGCACGCCAGCCCGGCCAGGCGCTGGTCGCCATGAGCCACGCGCACATGGCCGGCGGTGCGGTGTCGGAGGAATCCGAGCGCAACATCGTCATCGGCAACGCGGAAGCGCTGCCGGCCAGCCTGTTTCCCGAGTCCGTCGCTTACGTCGCGCTTGGCCATTTGCACAAGCCGCAGCAGGTCGCCGGGCAGGCGCGCATCCGTTACAGCGGCTCGCCGCTGCCGCTGTCCTTCGCCGAGGTCAATTACCCGCATCAGGTGCTGCTGGTCGAACTGGACGGCGACCAATTGAAAAACGTCGAACAGCTGCCGGTGCCGCGCGCGGTGGAGATGATCCGTATCGGTCGCGCGTCGCTGGCCGAGGTGATCGCCGCGCTGGAGGCGCTGCCGCCCACCGGCCTGTTCGACGACAACCTGCCCTGGCTGGAGGTACGCGTGCTGCTCGACGAGCCACTGCCGGACCTGCGCCAGCGCATCGAAACCGCGATAACCGGCAAGGCCTGCCGACTGGTGCGCATCGCCAGCGAATACGCCGGCAAACGCGGCGAGGCGGAATCGGAAGTATTGCTCGGCCTGGACCAGATCAGCCCGCAGGAGCTGTTCGCGCGCGCCTGGGAAGAACAGTACGGCAACCCGGCGGACGAACAGGCGCTGGACGATTTCGCCACGTTGCTGCAACGGGTCGAGTTCGCCCATGAGGAGATTGAGCGATGAAAATCCTCGCCATCCGTCTGAAGAACCTGGCCTCACTGGCCGGCGAACAGGTCATCGACTTCACCACCGAACCGCTGGCCAGCGCTGGCCTGTTCGCCATCACCGGGCCGACGGGGGCCGGCAAGAGCACCATTCTCGACGCCCTGTGCCTGGCGCTCTTCGGCAGCACACCGCGGCTCGACAGCGTCTCCCCGCTGAACAAGGTCCCCGACGTCGAAGCCGAGATCGGCGGTGGCGACGAACGCAATCTGCTGCGCCGCGGTTGTGGTGCAGGGTTCGCCGAGGTGGATTTCGTCGGCGTCGACGGCCACCGCTACCGCGCCCGCTGGGAGGTCAAGCGCGCCCGCGAAAAGGTCGACGGCCGCCTGCAGGCCAGCAGCCAAAGCCTTACGGATCTCGACAGTGGCACACTCCTGGCCAGCGGCAAGAAGCGCGAATTCAAGGAGCTGCTCGAAGCCCGCCTGGGGCTGACGCTGGCGCAGTTCACCCGCGCCGTGCTGCTGGCGCAGAGCGAGTTTTCCGCCTTCCTCAAGGCCGACGACAACGAGCGCGGCACGCTGCTGGAAAAGCTCACCGACACCGGTCTCTACAGCCGACTCGGCCAGGCTGCCTTCGAGGCCGCCAAGCAGGCGAAGGAAAGCCTCACCCGCCTGGAACAGCAGGCTGGCGGCTTGCAGCCGCTGGAACCCGAGCAGCGTGACGTACTGGAGCGCGAACATCAGGCCCAGCTCGAAGAATTGAAGAAGCTGCAACAGCAGCTCAAGGAACTGGAAGCCCAGCGGCAATGGCTCAGCGAACTGCAGCGCCTGGAAAACGAGCGCGAAGCGGCACGCCAGCAGCTGCAGGACGCCGAAGACGAGCGTGAAAGCCTGACCGCGGCCCGCCGTATCCTCGACCTGTTCGAACTGCTCGCGCCGCAGCGCCATCGTTTTCTGCGTCAGCAGGAACTCGAACCCCTGCTCGGCAAGGCCGCCGAAAGTCTCACTCGCCTGCAGCACGAGGCGCAAAGCCTGCAGCAACGTCTCGACAGCTTGCAGAGGCAGTGCGAAGCCGCTGGCAACGACCTGCGCGCAGCCGAACAGGCGCGGCAGACGGCCGAGCCGAGGCTTGCACAAGCGCGCCGCGAAGAGGAGCGCCTCAGCCATCTGAACGCCGACCTCGCCTCGATCCGCGAAGAAAGCGCCCAGGCCGATGCCGCGGCCAGCGCCGGCGAGGCAACGCTCAAGCAGCTCGGCGATCAGCAACAGCGCGCCGCCGAACAGCTGGCGACGCTGACGCAGCAACTCGAGACCAGCGCAGCGCTGCAACCGCTCTGTGTCGCCTGGGGTGGCTACCGCCCGCGCTTGCAACAGGCGGTTCAGCTGGCAGCACGCTTGCAGCAGGGTCAGAGCGAACTCCCCGCGCTGCAAGCGCAGGCTGAGGCCGCGGAGTCGCAGCAAAGCCTGGCACGCGAGGCGCTGGATAATCTGCAACGCGAGCGCGACAGCGAACTCGGGCTGGCCGAACAGCTGGCCGGTCTGCACCGACAACTCGATGAATGGCGCCAGGCCGAGCGCGAAACCGATGCGCTGCAACAGCTCTGGGCGCAGCAGCTGACGCTCACCGCCAGCCAGCACGAACTGAGCAACGCCAACAGTCGCCAGCAGGCCGAACTGGACAGCCTGGTGCCGCTGGGCAAACAGGTCCGCAATGATCGCGACGCTGCCGAGCAGGCGCTCAAGGTCACCCTTGCCCTGCTCGAACGCCAACGTCTGGCACGCAGCGAGAATGTCGAAGCGCTGCGCGCGTCGCTGGTCCCGGGCGAGCCCTGCCCGGTCTGCGGCAGCGACGAGCATCCCTGGCAGCAGACCGACGCGCTGGTCGCCAGTCTCGATCGCCACGACGACAGCGAGGCCGCGCACGCGCAGCAGGCGCTACAGGAACAGGACCAGCGCCTGCAGGAGCTGCGTGACCGCCACGTCGCGCTCAGCACGCAGTTGCGTCAGACGCAACAACGCCAGAGCGAAGTCGAGCTGCAGCTGCAGGCCCTAGCACCGCGCCTGCTCGCCCTGCCCGTCCACACGCGATTGCTTGAGCAGCCGGAAGCCGAGCGTTCGCAATGGCTGGAAACGCAGCTGACCAATCTCAAAGACCAGATCGCCAGCGCCAGCCAGCGTCAGCAGCAGTTGCTCGCCCTACAACAGCGCAGCGAAACCCTGCAGCAGGCCTGGCAGGCCGCGCGCGAAGCCTGTGTCGAGGCGACGCAGCAACTCGCCCGCCAGCGCGACGCCCTTGCCCGCGACAGCCAACAGCTCGACGAGGAATTGCTGGCCTTTGCCGAGCTGCTGCCCGTCGAACAGCTGCAGCGCTGGCGCGAAAACCCGGCGCAGACCTTTATGCAGCTGGACGCCAGCATCGCCACGCGACTGCAGCAACTGCAGGCGCAAACCGAGCTCGCCGAGGAGCTGCGCCAGTGCGAGCAGCGCCGCAGCGACGAGCAGTTGCAACAACGCCATCGTCAGGAGAAACAGGCTAGCTGCAGCGCACGACTGAGCGAGCGCGAGAAACTGCTGCTGGCCTGCCAGCAGGCGCTGCGTACCAGCCTTGGCGAGCAAAGCAGCGCCAGCGCCTGGCAACAGCAGCTAGATGCGGCAATCCAGACCGCCCGCCAGGCGCAGACCGCGATCGATCAGCAGCTCAACGAGAGCAAGCTCGGCCTGACGCGCTTGCACAGCGAGCAGCAGAACTGCCGCCAGCGCCATGCCGAACTGGCGCAGGAACGCGATGCGCTGAACGCCGAACTGGCAAGCTGGCGCGCCGACCATCCGCAGCTGGACGACGCCAGTCTCGCCCAGCTGCTGCATATGGACGACCAGCTGATCGCCGAGGCGCGCCAGCGTTTGCGAGAGAACAGCGACAGCCTGACCCGCTGTCGCGAGCGTCTCGACGGTTGCCTCAACCGCCTGAACCTGCACAAACAGCAGCAGAGCGACGCCCCGGATACCGAGCAGCTGCAACAGCGCTATGCCGAGCAGCTGCAGCAGTGCGAGCAGGCCGATCAACGCTGCGCGGAAACCCGCGCCCAGCTGATCGACGACGACAAACGCCGCAGTCAGAGCCAGGCGCTGCTCACCCAGATCGACGCGGCGCGGGCCGAGCATCAGCGCTGGGGGCGTATCGCCGCGCTGATCGGTTCCAGCGACGGCGGCGCCTTCCGCAAGATCGCCCAGGCCTACAACCTCGACCTGCTGGTGCAGCACGCCAACGTGCAGCTGCGCCAACTGGCGCGGCGCTATCGGCTCAAGCGCGGCGGCAGCCCGCTGGGGTTGCTGGTGCTGGATACCGAAATGGGTGACGAACTGCGCTCGGTGCATTCGCTGTCCGGCGGCGAGACCTTCCTCGTTTCGCTGGCCCTGGCGCTGGGCCTGGCATCGATGGCGTCGAGCAAGCTGAAGATCGAATCGCTGTTCATCGACGAAGGCTTCGGCAGCCTCGACCCCGAGTCGCTGCAGATCGCCATGGACGCGCTGGATTCGCTGCAGGCCCAAGGCCGCAAGGTGGCGGTGATCAGTCACGTCGCGGAGATGCACGAGCGCATTCCGGTGCAGATCCGTGTACGGCGTCAGGGCAATGGGCAAAGCGATCTGCAGATTGTCGGGGGGCCTTCATAAAGGTCGGCGTCGAACGCTAGACATCCCGCTGCGCGCAACTCCATCGCGTTTTTTGCGCAACCTGTGAGCAGCCCTGGAGCGCGGCTTTGCTCGGAAACCACAGGCGCTGGCAGCCCTTGCGGCCATTCGTCCGCTTGTGTTTCCCCAGCACCAGCCGTAAGGTTCGCGCGTTTTCTTATCCGCCCAGGTGTGCACGACCGCAAGGTCCGCATTAAACGGGAAGCCGGTGCGCTCGATGAGCAAGGCCGGCGCTGCCCCCGCAACGGTAATCGACCGCGATCCTTGGGATCGCCGTCCGCTCCATAGCCACTGTGTTCCGACATGGGAAGGTGAGCGTGATGCGCGTCGACAGCCCGGAGACCGGCCTGACGGATTCGACTGGTGTTGCGGAGGGCAGCACCGTCAAGCGCTGCTGCCCGTAATCCCCGCGCTTGTTCCTGCCCTCCTCAAAAGTCTGCGATCTTTTGAGGAATTCCTAGAATGAAACTGTCCCGACTTGCCTTGGCCGTGGCGCTGCTGCCTGGCGTGCAGGTGTTTGCTGCCGATGCCGAGCAGGAACTGCCGAGCATGCTAATCACCTCGGCCCGCCAGGCCGAGCCCCGCGCCCAAGCCACTGCAGCCAATACTGTCTTCACTCGCGCCGATATCGAACGCCTGCAGGCACGCAGCGTGCCCGAGCTGTTGCGTCGGGTCCCGGGCGTGCAGGTAAGTAGCGCTGGTGGTTTGCCGTCGCTGTCGCTGCGCGGCACCGGCACCGCGCAAACACTGGTGCTGGTCGACGGCCAACGCATTGCCTCGGCCACCAGCGGTTTCGCCCGTCTCGACTATCTGGCCATCGACAACATCGAGCGGGTCGAAGTGATCCGTGGCCCGCGCTCCTCGCTTTACGGCGCGGATGCCATTGGTGGCGTCATCCAGATCTTTACCCGTGGCGGCAAAACCGGAATAAACCCGGAAGTCCGCTTGGCCGCCGGCAGCGAGCAGACCTTCCAGCGCAGCCTGAGCCTCGCAGCCGGAACGGAGCAGACTCGCGTCCACCTCGGCGCCAGCCTCGACGAGCGCGACGGCTTCGATATCACCCGCGACAACCGCGGCGCCGACCGGGACAACGATGGCCAGCGTAACAAGGCCTTGCACCTGAAGCTGGATCACCAGTTCGATGCAAACTGGAAAACGGGCTTGAGCCTCAACGACCAGCGCGGCAAGAACGAGTATGACGATGCCAATGATTTCGAACCCGGAACGCCGCAGGACGAGTTTCGGGTCAGCAGTTACAGCGGCTACCTGGACGGTCAGTTGACCGACATGTGGAATAGCCGTCTGGAGCTGGGTCGCAGCTTCGATCGTAATCACGCCGTCGGCGCCGGCAGCGCTTGGAATAACACCCTGTTGGAGACCACGCGTCATTCGGCGGCCTGGATAAATCGGCTGCAATTGAGCGAGCGCCAGCAACTGAGCGTCGGCGGCGACTGGTATGAAGACCAACTCGATTCCGCGACGATTTTTGAGGAAGACAGCCGCGACAACTCGGCTTTCTTTGCCCAGCACAGCTTTCAAGGCGAGCGCTTCGGCACCGAGCTGGGGCTACGCCACGATGACAACCAGCAGTTCGGCAGCCACAACAGCTGGAATGCCGCGGTCAGCCTGCCGGTAGGTCAGTCGCAGCGCTGGATTCTGAGCTATGGCGAAGGCTTCCGCGCTCCAACATTCTCCGATCTTTACGGACCGCCGTTGTGGGGACCAAATCCGGACCTCAAGCCGGAGACCTCGAAGACCTATGAGTTGCAATGGCGCGCTGATCTGGACGCCACTCAGCTCGAAGCAGCGCTCTATCGTACCGACGTCGAAGACATGATCGCCTGGGGCGAAAACCGGATGGGGAACGTCAGCCAGGCACGGATCAACGGTTTCGAAGCCAGTGCGGCGCGCGAACTGCTGGGCTGGCAGGCGAGCCTCGGCGTTAGCATCATCGATCCACGCGATCGGGACAGCGGCCATACTCTGGCGCGCCGGGCAAAGCGCACGCTCAGCATCGACCTTGATCGCACTTTCGGCACGCTTTCGGCTGGCGCCGGTTGGCACGTTTCCAGCGCTCGTTACGACACGATCGCAAACACCCGCGAGCTGTCCGGCTATGGCGTTTTTGATCTGCGCGCTGGCTGGCAGAGCCATCCGGAGCTGCGTTGGGAGGCGAAGGTCAACAACCTGTTCGACCGCGACTACGCGCTGGCGACCTACAACCGCCCAGACGGAACTAATTGGTGGGATCCGTCGCAGAATTACGGCTATCGCGAAGCGGGCCGCACCGCGCTGTTCGCCGTCACCTGGACTCCGTCACTGTAGTCGCGTTAACCGGCGCGCCCGCTCAGGGCGCTGCCGCCATCACTTCGCAGAGCTTCCCGATCGCCCCCAGCATCTGGAAGCTCGGCCGCTCCAGCCCCTTGTCGGGGACTTCCAGTAATCGCCCATCGCGCACAGCACTGAGCTGCGGCCAGGCCTGCCACTCATCCAGCTGCGCACCACTGCCGGCCAGAATGACTTCAGGATCGCGAGCAAGCACGGCTTCGATGCTGACCTGAGGCGCCGCCAGGGTCAGATCGGCGAAGACATTCTGCCCACCACACACCTCGATCGCTTCGCTGATGATCTGCTGTCCGCCGAGGGTATACAGCGGGCGATTCCAGATCTGATAGAACACCCGCAGCGGTTGCTCACGTACATACTTCCGGCGCAGCTCGACCAAGCCCTGGCGAAAACGCTCGGCCAGTCTCTCCCCTTCCTCGGCTCGATTGACGGCATTGCCGACCACGACGAATTGTTCGGCCAGCCTTTCGAGACGGGTTTGCTCGACGACCAGAACAGGAATACCGAACTGCTGCAGCTGCTCTCGCTGGCTACGCGGCACGCTGTCCGGCCAGAGCAGGACGAGATCAGGACGCAGGCTGAGCAGGGTTTCCATCTCCACCTGGCCGTAGCGCCCAACCGAAGGTACCGACTGCAGCGCGGCTGGACGCTCGCCACCATCCAGGACGCCAACCAGCCGGTCGGCAGCATCGAGTTCGAGCATGATCTCGCTGAGCGATGGCGCCAGGCTCACTACTCGCTCGGCAGCCAACGCAGGCAATGACGCCAGGGAAACCAGCGCGGCGAGTAGCAGACGTCGCATCAATGCAATTGCCGCGGAATGCGGTAGAGCACCAGCAACACCAGGCTGCCAAATACCAGCAACAGGCGAGCAACCGGCTCCATGCCGAATAGCGCACCCGCAGCGCCGAACCATGCCGGTAATGAGGCGATCAGCAGACCGCGACGGCGCACACGACGCAGATCGCTCCAAGCATCGTCCTCCACCGGGCCGTTCAGCGCCTGTTCGGTGGCGATCAGTGCATGTTTGAAGCGGGTGAAGGCTCGCAGGCTGAAGAACAGCGAAACCAGGCCGGCAGCGAAGAGCGGCAGACCCCAATCGGCAAACACCACCGATGTGCGCCCAAGCACCAGCACAGGCAGCACCATCAGCAGCGTATGCAGCCAGCCATCACGTGCGAGCTGGCGAAGGGCGGCGGCTCGCGTCACGACTGCTCGGCTTCGCCCTGGTGAATCTCGCCGAGCATGTGGCCGAGCTTGCCGGCCTTGGTGGCGAGGTATTTGCGGTTATGCGGATTGTGCGCGATCTGCAGCGGCTTGCGCTCGGCGACGCGAATGCCGAAGCCCTGCAGCGCCTTGACCTTGCGCGGGTTGTTGGTCATCAGCTTGATTTCGGCGATGCCCAGATGCTCGAGCATCGGCAGGCAGATGCCGTAGTCGCGCATGTCAGGCGCGAAGCCCAGGCGCTCGTTGGCCTCAACGGTATCGGCGCCGGCGTCCTGCAACTCGTAGGCGCGGATCTTGTTCAGCAGGCCGATGCCGCGGCCTTCCTGGCGCAGATAGAGCAGCACGCCGCGGCCCTCGTCGGCAATCGCCCGCAGGGCCGCTTCCAGCTGGAAGCCGCAATCACAGCGCAGGCTGAACAACGCATCGCCGGTCAGGCACTCGGAATGCAGACGGCCCAGCACCGGCTTGCCATCGGCCACATCGCCCAGCGTCAGCGCGACATGCTCCTTGCCAGTGTCCTGGTCGAGAAAACCATGCATGGTGAACACACCGAACGGCGTCGGCAGTTGGGAAGCGGCGACGAACACGACAGACACGGGCGGAAATCCCAGAGGCGGAAAAGCGGACATTGTAACACCAACAAAAGACGAATCAGGCCGCAGAGTTTTGCCAGCGTAAGCGCCAATCGTGCCGCTCAGCGAGCTTGGCGACCGGTTGCTAGGACGTCTTCGACTCCAGCACCAGCACGCCCTGCTCCTCGCGCCAGCTGACGCGACCGAGAAAACTCATGCCGAGCAGCGCTTCGGTGGGCGAGCCCCCCTCGACGACTACCGCTTCCACGCCGATCACTTCGATCGCACCGACCTTCACACTGTTGAGATGGACGCGCCAGGCCTTGGCAGTACCGCTGGCGGTACTCACCACCATCGGCCGGCCGTTGACCCGGTAGTCGATGCCCAACCGGCGCGCCTGATGTTCGTTGATCGCCACCGAGGTAGCGCCGGTATCGACGAGAAACTGGATCGGCTGACCATTGATCGCCCCGGCGATCCAGTAATGGCCGCCGGTGCCCTTGGCGACGCTCAGCTGAGTCTTGCTTGGAGTGGCGTAGGCGCCGCTGTACTCGCGGCTCAGGTTGTAGTGACGCTCGACGCCATCGACCCGCAGCACCGCGCCACTGGCATCGGCACTGATCACCTGAACGCCGCCCGGCCCGGTCTGGCCGACCTTGACCAGCTTGCGCTGGCCGTCGACATTGACCACCGCAGCCCCCGGAAACAGCCCGACCACCTGCACCATGGATGCGGCCTGCGCCAGAGCGGGAAGCAGCAACAGGCTGGCGAACACGATGGGGATGCTACGCATGACTATCTCCTCGAAACCAGGCCGCCCGGGCCGGAACGGCCGATCATCCATTAACCGCCGGCACGCTGCAGCGACCGGACGCACAATCAAACCAGCAGCGCCACCAGCCCCTGCATGACGACCCAGGCCGCGACGCCGGCAAGGATGTCATCGAGCATGATCCCGAAGCCGCCATGGATATGCCGATCTACCCAGCTGATCGGCCAGGGCTTGGCGATATCCATCACGCGGAAGATGACGAAACCAAGCAGCATCCAGTACCAGCCTTCCGGCACCAGCCAGAAGGTGATCCAGATGCCGACGAACTCATCCCAGACGATACCTTCGTGGTCGTGCACACCGAGTTCGCGCGCCACCTTGCCGCACAGCCAGACGCCGAACAGCATGGTCAGCCCGAGCATCAGCAGATAACCCCAGCCCGGCAGCAGTTGCCACAGCGGCACGAACGGCAGTGCTACCAGCGAACCCCAGGTGCCCGGCGCCTTGGGCATCAGCCCGGAACCGAAGCCGAACGCCAGGTTGTGCCAGGGATTGGACCAGACCAGGGTTTGCGGCTTGGCCGCGACCGGCGAGGAGTCAGTCAAAACAGCGTTCCTTATCGGGTCGGAGCAAGCGCCTGCTGGCTCGCAGCGGCGCTTACGCATTGAAATGGTTGTAGCCGCGTTCGGACACGGGCACTTCGTTGCCCGCCGCATCGAGCAGTTGCACAGCCTGGCCAGCCACCACTTGACCGATGACGTGTACCGACCAGCCCGCGTCGAGCAGCGCCGGTAATTCAGCGGGCGGCAGCGTAAAAGCGAGCAGGTAGTCATCGCCACCGGCCAGCGCGCAGCGCAACGCTTCTGCCTCACCAGCGAAACGCCGCAATGGTTCGGACAACGGCAGCCGATCGCGCTCGATCCGCAGCGCGACGCCCGAAGCCTTGGCGATATGCCCGCAGTCGGCCAGCAGACCGTCGGAGATATCCAGCGCCGCCGTGGCCTTGCCTCGCAGCGCTTCACCCAGGGCCAACTGCGGTTGCGGCGACCAGTAGCGCGCCAGCAGGTGTTCGGCGACATCCGCATCGGTTTCGGCCTGACCGAGCACCAGCGGCAACGCGCCGGCCGCTTCACCAAGCACGCCGCCGACGCAGAGCAGATCGCCGACCTGCGCGCCGGAACGAGCCAGCGCCTGGCCGGCCGGCACCCGGCCGAACACGGTGACGGTCAGGCTCAGCGGGCCACGGGTGGTGTCGCCGCCAATCAAACGCAGGCTGCAATCAAGCGCCATCGAATCCAGGCCACGGGCAAGTTCCGCCAGCCAGAGTGGATCGCCAGCAGGCAAGGTCAGGGCGAGAGTGAAGCCGATGGGCGTGGCGCCCATGGCGGCAAGATCACTGGCCGCCACGGCCAACGCGCGTTGGCCGAGCAGGAAAGGATCGCAGGGATCGGGGAAATGCACCCCGGCGACCAGGGTATCGGTGGAAACAGCCAGCTGTTCGCCGACCGGAAGCTGCAGCAGGGCACAATCATCGCCAATGCCGAGAACGACTTCGCCGCCAGCCCTGGCACAAGCGGCGGCGGCGAAGTAGTGACGGATCAGCTCGAACTCACCCAGCAAGGCGAGCAGCCCTCAGCGCTTGTGGTTGCGCACTTCGGCGCTGCGCAGCGTGGGGGCCAGCTTGTCCAGCACGCCGTTGACGAACTTGTGCCCGTCGGTGGCGCCATAGACCTTGGCCAGCTCGATGCCTTCGTTGATGACCACGCGGTAAGGCACGTCGATGCGCTGCATCAGCTCGTAGGTGGACAACCGCAGGATCGCCAGCTCCACCGGATCGAGCTCGTCCAGCGGACGGTCGAGATTCGGCGCGATGGCACCGTCGACTTCGCTTTTGCTGCGCGCGACACCGGTCAGCAGCTCATGGAAGTAGCTGCCATCAACGCCGGAGAAATCGTTGTCGACGCGAAACTGCGCCTCGATTTCGTTGAGGCTCTGACCGGCCATGTGCCACTGATACAGCGCCTGCATCGCCAGGCTGCGGGCAACCCGGCGCGTGGCGATCTTGCCCTTGGCCTTGGGCTGCGGAGCGTCCTGGCTATCGTCGTGATTCAGGCTCACTTCGCCTCCAGCTGCGACAGCAGGCTCACCATTTCCAGTGCGGAAAGTGCGGCTTCGGCGCCCTTGTTGCCGGCCTTGGTGCCGGAACGCTCGATGGCCTGTTCGATGGAATCGACGGTCAGTACGCCGAAGGCGACCGGTACACCGAATTCCATGGAGACCTGGGCCAGGCCCTTGGTGCACTCACCGGCGACGTATTCGAAATGCGGCGTGCCGCCACGAATGACCGCGCCGAGGGCGACGATGGCGTCGTATTCACCCTGCTGGGCAACCTTCTGCGCGACCAGCGGAATCTCGAAGGCACCCGGTGCGCGGATGATGGTGATGTCGTTCTCGCTGACGCCGTGGCGAACCAGCGCGTCGACCGCGCCGCTGACCAGGCTCTCGACGACGAAACTGTTGAAGCGGCCTACGACCAGGGCGTATTTGCCCTGCGGGGCGATGAAGGTTCCTTCGATGGTCTTCAGGGGCATGGGTGCTTTCTCATCTCTTTAAAGAACGAAGGCGCCGCGGACTGCGCGGCGCCTCTGATTTATTCGGCCGGCAGGTATTCTACAACTTCCAGATCGAAGCCGGATATCGCGTTGAACTTCATCGGCGCACTCATCAGGCGCATCTTGCGCACACCCAGATCACGCAAAATCTGCGAACCGGCGCCGACGGTGCTGTAAGTGGCCGGTGTCGGCGGTTGCTGACGGGTCAGCTGCGCCAGCAGCTGCGGACCGGTCAGCGGATTGCCGAGCAGCAGCACCACGCCCTTGCCCGCCTTGGCCACTTCACTCATCGCCGCGCGCAGGCTCCAGCGACCCGGTACGGTGACCAGCAGCAGATCACGCAGCGGCTCCATGTTGTGCACACGCACCAACGTCGGCTCCTCCGGGGAGATTTCGCCGCGGGTCAGCGCCATGTGCACGGTGTCCTCGACGCCGTCGCGATAGGTAACCAGGTTGAACTGGCCCAGCTCGGTTTCCAGCGGCTGCTCGGAAACCCGCTCGACGGTGCGCTCGTGGATCATGCGGTAATGGATCAGGTCGGCGATGGTGCCGATCTTGAGCCCGTGCTGCTCGGCGAACAGCTCGAGCTCCGGGCGGCGCGCCATGGTGCCGTCGTCGTTCATGATTTCGCAGATCACGCCGCTGGCCTCGAACCCGGCCATGCGCGCCAGATCGCAGGCGGCTTCGGTATGACCGGCACGCGCCAGTACCCCGCCTGGTTGCGCCATCAGCGGGAAGATGTGGCCCGGGCTGACGATGTCTTCGGCTTTCGCAGCACGCGCCACAGCAGCCTGCACGGTACGGGCGCGGTCTGCCGCGGAAATGCCGGTGGTCACGCCTTCAGCCGCCTCGATGGAAACGGTGAACTTGGTGCCGAAACCGGAACCATTGCGCGGCGCCATCAGCGGCAGTTTGAGCAATTCGCAGCGCTCGCGGGTCATCGGCATGCAGATCAGGCCGCGGGCGAAGCGCGCCATGAAGTTGATGTGCTCGGCGGTGACGCATTCGGAGGCGACGATGATGTCGCCCTCGTTCTCGCGGTCTTCGTCATCCATGAGGATGACCATCTTGCCGGCGCGGATGTCTTCGATCAGTTCTTCAGCGGTATTGAGCGCCATGGGGCGTCTCCTCAATTCTTCAGGTAGCCGTGCTCGGCGAGAAAACCTTCGGTAAGCCCCGAGGCCTTGGGTTCGGCGGCCTTGTCGCCCATCATCAGGCGCTCCAGGTAACGTGCCAGCAGGTCGACTTCCAGGTTCACCTGCCGCCCGGGGCGGTAGTCGGCCATGATGGTTTCGCCGAGGGTGTGCGGCACGATGGTCAGCTCGAACTCGGCGCCATTGACCGCGTTGACCGTGAGGCTGGTGCCATCGACGGTGATCGAGCCCTTGAGCGCGATGTACTTGGCCAGCTCGCGCGGCGCGCGGATGCGGAACTGCACGGCGCGGGCGTTATCTTCCCGCGCCACGACTTCGCCGACCCCGTCGACGTGACCGCTGACCAGATGGCCGCCAAGACGGCTGGTAGGCGTCAGGGCCTTTTCCAGGTTGACCCGGCTACCGGCCTTGAGATCGATAAAGGCGGTGCGCGCCAGGGTTTCGCGGCTGACGTCGGCCCAGAAGCCGTTGCCCGGCAGCTCGACCGCGGTCAGGCAGACGCCGTTGACGGCGATGCTGTCGCCCAGCTTGACGTCGCCCAGATCCAACTTGCCGGTGTCGACCAGCACGCGGACATCACCGCCCTTGGGCGTGAGCGCACGAATGGTGCCAATGGATTCGATTATTCCGGTGAACATGTGGCCTCCCGTGGAAGGCGGGTAAAACGCTGCATACGACGAACTCCTGTTTTTGAAAAACAGGGCGCTACAGATCGATAGGGATGCATGACGGATGCACGGACGGCGCCCATCGGGATATCCCGCTCTCTCTCATCCGGACTATACCGTCGGCCCCGGAATCACACCGAGTCTGCTGACCTTGCCGAAGCAAGCGCTCGCGGGCTAGGCCGTGGCCATTACCGCCGGTGGGGAATCGCACCCCGCCCTGAGAACGTTGGGCCGCTTGCGGCCCGGCAGCGTTTTTAACACAAATAGCGGCGCGGGGCAGCCCGATATCGCCCGATAGCAGCTATGAGGGTGCAAGACGAACGCTATCGGCAGACGCAGCCGGCATGCGTTGCCGATCAGTTGGCCGGGCGCGCCACGATCTTCCAGTCGTCGCCCACCGCACGGATGTCGACGATTTTGAGCTCGCGCGCCTCGCTCATGCGCTCGAGCGGCAGCTCCAGCAACGGCCGCGCCGAGGAGCCGAGAAACTTGGCGGCCATGAATATCTGGTATTCGTCGATCAAACCAAGACTGGCGAAGGCGCCGACCAGCCGCGGGCCGGCTTCGACCAGCACCTCGTTGGCACCACGCGCGCCCAGCTCACGCAACAATGCAGTTAGATCGACCCGCTCCTGGCCCAACACCAGCAACTCATGCCCCGCAGCAGCGAACGCACCCTCATGGCCAGCGACAGTGGTGGCGACCAGCGCCGGACCTGCCTGAAAGAACGGTGCATCCAGCGGCACGCGCAGCTGCCCATCGACCAGCACCCGCAGAGGCGGACGCTGCAGCGCCAGTGCCGTGGTTTCCGCATCCAGCCCCAGCTCATCGCCACGCACGGTCAGCCGCGCGGCGTCCATCAGCACGGTATCGGCGCCGGTCAGCACCACGCTGGAGCGGGCGCGCAAGCGCTGCACCTCGGCACGGGCGGCCGGGCCGGTGATCCACTGGCTTTCGCCGCTGGCCATCGCGGTGCGCCCGTCCAGGCTCATCGCGAGTTTGGCGCGAACGAACGGCAGGCCGCTTTCCATACGCTTGATAAAGCCGCAGTTGATCTCGCGCGCCTCGGCTTCCAGCACACCGCTGACGACTTCGATGCCGGCGCTGCGCAGTAATTGCAGGCCACGCCCAGCGACCTGCGGGTTGGGGTCCTGCATGGCCGCCACCACGCGCCCGACGCCGGCCTTGACCAGCGCTTCGGCACAGGGCGGTGTACGCCCGTAGTGGCTGCAGGGTTCGAGGGTGACGTAGGCGGTGGCGCCGCGGGCGCGCTCACCCGCCTGGCGCAGCGCATGGACTTCGGCATGCGGCTCGCCGGCGCGTACATGCCAGCCTTCGCCGACCAGCTCGCCAGCGGCGACGATCACGCAACCGACCCGCGGGTTCGGATGGGTCGAATACAGGCCTTTGCGCGCCAGCTGCAGCGCGCGGGCCATCCAGGCGTGATCGGTAGTCATTCGGGCTTCGCGGGCTCGCGGGACAGCCGCTCGATTTCCTCACGGAATTCGTTGAGGTCCTGGAAGCGGCGGTAGACCGAGGCGAAGCGGATATAGGCGACCTCGTCGAGCTTCTGCAGCTCGGCCATCACCAGTTCGCCGAGCACCCGCGACTTGATTTCGCGCTCGCCGGTGGCGCGTAGCTGATGCTTGATATGGGCGATCGCAGCTTCCAGGCGCTCGACGCTGACCGGGCGTTTCTCCAGCGCGCGCTGCATGCCGGCGCGCAGCTTCTGCTCGTCGAACGGCTGGCGGCTGCCGTCGGACTTGATCAGGCGCGGCATCACCAGCTCGGCGGTTTCGAAGGTGGTGAAACGCTCACCACAGGCCAGGCACTCGCGGCGACGGCGCACCTGATCGCCCTCGGCAACCAGGCGGGAATCGATGACCTTGGTATCGTTGGCAGCACAGAAGGGACAATGCATGGGGCTGAAATCGGTCGTACGTCGGGACGGCCATGGTAGCGCATCCGACCCGCAAGACAAGGCGACGGCTTTGCTGCTATACAACCCGCAATCGTCGTTCAGGAGGCTGTCCGTGCCGCCACGTTTTTTCGTTCTACCTGCCTTCCTGGCCCTGCTCGCCGGCTGCAGCAGTCAGCCAAGCGAAGCGCCGACCGCACCGGTCGAGCTGAGCACCGCCCCGCACTCCAAACTGCTCAACGAACTGAGCGGTAGCCTGATCGGCGCGCCGGCTGGCAGCGATGTCGAACTCGCCTTGCTGGAAGTCGATCGTCGCGACCAGCCGGACCGCCTGCTCAGCAACGTCCAGCTCAAGGGCCGCGATAGCCAACTGCCCTTCATCCTGCAGTTCAACCCCGACGCCTTCCCCACCGGCCAGCGTGTCGAGCTGCGCGGCCGGGTCACCCAGGCCGGTCAGCTGATCATGCGGCTGCCGCCGCGGACTATTTCCAGCCCAGCCAGTCAGGCGCTCGGCCCGCTGCAGCTGGTTCCTGCGCCGTGACAGCGCCGGCACCCTTACAGGCGGCACTGAACGAGCTGCTGGGCGATGCGCGTCTGGTCGTAGAGCCGCTGCCGGACACCGACCTGCGCCTCTGGCTGATCGACGCAGCCAATATGGACCGCGCCTTCAGCGCCGAGGAAACCCGACGGATTCTCGAAGACCCGCCGTACTGGAGCTTCTGCTGGGCCAGCGGCCTCGTGCTGGCGCGCTGGTTGGCCGAACGGCCGGAGTGGGTGCGCGGCAAGCGCGTGCTGGATTTCGGTGCCGGCTCAGGTGTCGCCGCCATCGCCGCCGCCAAGGCCGGCGCTGCCGAAGTGGTGGCCTGCGATCTGGACCCGCTGGCGCTCGCCGCCTGCCAGGCCAACGCCGCGCTGAATGAGGTCGAGCTACGCTATTCGCAAGACTTCTTCGGCGAGGCGGATCGCTACGACCTGATCATCGTCGCCGATGTGCTCTACGACCGCGCCAATCTGCCGCTGCTGGATCACTTCCTCAGTCGTGGACGCGAAGCGCTGGTGGCCGATTCGCGGGTGCGCGATTTCGCCCACCCGCTGTACCGGCGCCTGGACGTGCTGGATGCCTGCACCTGGCCGGATCTGGCCGAGCCGGCAGAGTTTCGCCAGGTCAGCCTCTATCACGCGACGCGCTAGTCGCACGGAGACCACCATGAGCGAGGAAAACCTGCGGCTGTTCTTCGCGCTGCCCTGCCCGCCCGAGCAGGCGGCTGCGATCTGCGCGTGGCGGGACGACCAGGCAATCGATGGCCGAGCGGTACCGCGCGACAACCTGCACCTGACCCTGGCATTTCTCGGCGCACAGCCGAAGGATCATCTCGACGCCCTTTTGCAGATGGCGGCGACGGTGCAGACCGATTCATTCAGCCTCACCCTCGACCGCCTGACCACGATCGGAAAAGGTTTCATCTGCCTGCAGCCCAGCAATACAAACCCCGCACTACTGCAGCTTGTCGAAGCGCTGAGCGAGCGGCTGGCGGCGCTTGGCGTAATTCTCGACTGCCGCCCGTTCCTGCCGCACCTGACGTTGAGCCGCCAGGCCCGGAGCCGACCGCAGCAACCGGCTCCGGACTTCAGCTGGCACGTCGATCGCTTCGTGCTCTACCGCTCACGCAATACCGAGGATGGTGTGCACTACGACGAACTGGGCAGCTGGCCGCTGGCTGCGCCATAGCAACCCAAAGGCTGCAATGGCGCTGTCGCTCAACGCGGTACTTCGATCAGAAAGCGAAACAGCGCGCCGTGCTGCTCCACCGCCAGACAATTGTAGCCCTTGGCCTTGGCATCTTCGGGAATGCCATGTACCGACTGCGAGCAATCGGTCACCACCTCGAGCAACTGCCCCGGCTGCATGGTTTCCAGGGTTTCCAGCGTAGCGATAGCGTTATACGGGCAGTGCTCGCCACGTAGATCAAGCGAGAGATTCGGTTTGGCCTGGCTCACGGGCAGGACTCCTTTTCGGTTGGAAACGACGGGCATTGAGGTGCACCAGCAACATGGCGATGGCTAGGCCGGCGAAGGTCAGCAGCAAGCCACTGGCCGGGCCGAAGCTCTCCAGCAGATTGATCTTCGGATAGGGCAGCGCCAGCGACGTGCCGAGTTCGTCCCAGTAGACCGCCACCAGCGTGCCGCCGATGACATTGCCGACGCCGACCACCCAGAAGTGCACCTGCCCTTCCATGGCGCGATACATCCAGCCGGTTTCGCAGCCGCCGGCAACGACGATACCGATGCCAAACAGCACGCCACCGATGATTGCGTTCGGCCCCATCCAGAAAATCTTCGGGCTTGCCCCTAGCGCGATGGCGCCGAAAGTACCGACGCAGGCCACAGCCATGCCCAGCAGGATGCCGTAGGCAGCGCGGGTTCGGCCGGTGGTCCAGAGATCGCGCGCGGCACTGGTAAAGCAGATCTGTGCACGCTCGATTAGCCCGCCGAACAGGAGGCCGAACAGCACCGCCATGCCGAGCACCAGCGAGGCATCGAAACGCCAGGCGGCGAAGGCGACCGCAAGCACCGCGACCGCCGTGCCGATCCGGGCCTGCACCGTGGCCCGCCGCCGCGTGCCTTCCGCATCGCCGAACAGCGAACTGGCCTGGCTACCGACCTTCAGCGGCGTGCGCAACCAGGGCAACAGGCAGATCTTCACGCCAATCCAGGCGCCACCCACGGTGGCCAGCATGAACGCCCAGGCGTGCAGCGAGAACATCGGAATGCCGGTGAAGAAAGCCGCCAGGTTGCAACCCATTGCCAGGCGCGCGCCGAAGCCGGCGACTACCCCACCGATCAGCCCCTGCAACAAGCGGCGCTTGCTGGTCGGCCAGCGCAGGCTGACGTTGTTTGCCCACAACGCCGCACACAGTGCGCCAAATAACATTCCGATGATCATCACGCCATCCACGCGATCGAGCGGAGTGCCGGACAAGCCGATCAGCTTGAAGTAACTCCACTCCTCAGGTGCGTAGCCGAACCAGGAAATGACGTGTCCACCCCAGCGAGTGAACTCGCCGGTAACGGCCCAGAAGGTGCCGGTTATGGCGAAGTAGTAAGCGGAAGCGACGCCCAGCGCGACAAGCGCGGGCAGCGGCGACCAGAAGCGCACGAGGTAGCGCTCCCGGAAGTCGGAGAGAACGGACATGTGAAACTCCTTATGACGCGCGACTGCAAACGCCGCACCGGTCTAGGAAAAGGGTTGCGCCACGATGCGCCGGCAAGAAGCCTGCGCCACCTGGCGGGCGCAACCATAGACCAATGGCAACCGCCATGCGAGCCCTTGCTTCCCGTGGCGAGCGCCCCCACATACCATGCACAGCCTTTCAGTCATTCGTCGCCCACGAGAATCCCGATGAGCCAGACGCCCTATATCTTCGATGTCACCACCGCCAGCTTCGAACAGCTGGTGCTCGAGAACTCGTTTCACAAGCCGGTACTGGTCGACTTCTGGGCCGAATGGTGCGCGCCATGCAAGGCGCTGATGCCAATGCTGGCGAAGATCGCCGAGGAGTATCAGGGCGAGCTGCTGCTGGCCAAGGTCAACTGCGACATCGAGCAGGAAGTCGTCGCCCGCTTCGGCATTCGCAGCCTGCCGACCGTGGTGCTGTTCAAGGACGGTCAGCCGGTGGACGGCTTTGCCGGTGCGCAGCCGGAATCGGCCATTCGCGCCATGCTCGAGCCCCATGTGCAGGCACCGGCGACGCCGCAGGGCAACTTGCTGGAAAGCGCCCAGGCTGCCTTCGCCGAAGGCCGTTTCGCCGAGGCCGAGACTCAGTTGCAGCAACTGCTGAGTGAAGACAACGAGAACGCTGCTGGCCTGATCCTCTATGCCCGCTGCCTGGCCGAACGTGGTGAGCTGGCCGAAGCCGAAACGGTGCTTGATGCCGTGAAAGGCGACGAGCACAAGCAGGCCCTGGCCGGTGCGCGCGCTCAGCTGACGTTTTTGCGTCAGGCCACCGACCTGCCCGAGGTAGCCACGCTGAAGAGCCGGCTGGCACAAAACGGCGAGGACGATGAAGCGGCTTATCAGCTGGCCATCCAGCAGCTGGCGCGCCAGCAATATGAGGCGGCGCTCGACGGCCTGCTCAAGCTGTTCGTGCGCAATCGCAACTATGCCGACGGGCAACCGCACAAGACGCTGCTGCAAGTCTTCGATCTGCTGGGCAACGACCATCCGCTGGTGACGCTGTACCGCCGCAAGCTCTATCAGGCGATCTATTGATCGTTCGCAACAGCAGGCGAGCCGTTCAGGACGGCTCGCCGACCCAGTGGTAGCAGGGCGAGTCGGCACCGTGCTCGACTTTCACGTCGTCGCAATGCCGCAGCCGCACCAATAGCCGCTTAGCCAGCTGTGCGTTGCCGGTCAGGGCTTCCAGTTCGGCGAGCAGCTCGGGGCCGTCCAATTTGCCAGCGCGGCGCAAACGCTCGCGAGCGCTGTGCCACAGCGCATCGACGGGCGGCGCTGCGGTCGCCGGAGCGCTACCGGTTACCACGCCGACATCGGCTAAGCCACGGGCCAGCTGCGACCAGTCCCGCTCACCAAGCTCGATTTCAAGATCGACCGGCCAATCGCCTATACGTCCGCGAATTCGAATCATGCTGCGCCTCCTGATTGATGCACGCATGCTCACACGACGGCAGCGGACTGGCCAGCGGCGCAGCAAAGTTGTTATAAGGTAACAACCCCTTTTCGATGGAGCTGACCATGCGCCACCTATTGCTTGCCGTGCCTGTGCTTCTGCTGCCTCTGAGCTACAGCCACGCCCAGGAAGAACACCATCACCATGCACATGAAGAGGCCTCCAGCCTGGGCGCGCATGAGCACGGCGCGGCGCGACTGAATGTGGCGCTGGATGGCAAGCGGCTGGAGCTGGAGCTGTTCAGCCCGGCGATGAATCTGCTGGGTTTCGAGCACGCACCGGCCAATGCAGCGGATGAAGCGAAGATCGCCAGTGCCCGCTCGCAACTGGAACAACCCCAGGCCCTGTTCGGCCTACCGGCGGCGGCAGGCTGCAGCTTGAGTGAACAGCAGTTTGCCGGCGAACTGCTCGGCTCGGCCCATGCAGGCTATCAGCGCGGTGATCAACATGATCACAAGCAGGAACATAAGCACGGTCACGACGACCATGAGGCCGCTGGCCATAGCGATATCGAAGCGCACTACCAGTTCGACTGCAGCAAACCTGACGCGCTGCAGGCCTTGGATCTGAAAGGCCTGTTCGAAAGCTTCCCCGGCACGGAAAAGATTCAGGTACAACTGATCGGCCCTAACGGCCAGCAGGGCGTGGAACTGACTCCGGCACGCTCGCAACTGCCCTTCTGAAACATTCTGGACCTCGATGACTGCTCCACTACTTGCAATCGACAGTCTCGGCTTCGCCTGGCCTCGCCAGGCCGAGTTGCTGGATATTCCAACGTTTCGCCTCGAACGTGGCGAAAGTCTCTTTCTCAAGGGCCCTTCAGGCAGTGGCAAGACCACCCTGCTGGGGCTGATCGGCGGCGTGCAGAAAGCCGGCCGCGGCAGCATTCGCCTGCTCGACCATGATCTTGGCCGCCTTTCGGCCGGTGCCCGGGATCGCTTCCGCGTCGATCACACCGGCTACATCTTCCAGCAGTTCAACCTGCTGCCTTTTCTTTCGGTGCGTGAAAACGTCGGTCTGCCCTGCCATTTTTCGCGGCTGCGTGCCGAACGTGCGCGCAAGCGTCACGGCAGCACCGATGCCGCGGCGGCGAGCCTGCTGGAGCATCTGGGACTGTCCCCGGAGCTGTTCGAGCGGCGCGCCGACGCACTCTCGATCGGCCAGCAGCAGCGCGTTGCGGCCGCTCGCGCCCTGATCGGCCAACCGGAACTGGTCATCGCCGACGAGCCGACCTCGGCGCTGGATGCAGATAGCCGCGAAGCCTTCCTGCACCTGCTGTTCTCCGAATGTCGCGCGGCCGGCGCGAGCCTGCTGTTCGTCAGCCATGACCAGAGCCTGGCGCCGTTGTTCGACCGCAGCCTGTCACTGGCCGAGCTGAACCGCGCAGCCAGCAATCCGGAGCTTTAGCCGATGTATCTCCTGCGCCTGGCCCTGGCGAGCCTGAACAATCGCCGTTTCACTGCCCTGCTGACGGTATTCGCCATCGCCCTGTCGGTGTGCCTGCTGCTCGCCGTTGAACGGGTGCGCAATGAAACCCGCGCGAGCTTCGCCAACACCATCAGCGGTACCGATCTGGTGGTCGGCGCCCGTTCCGGTTCGGTAAACCTGCTGCTGTACTCGGTGTTTCGCATCGGCAATGCGACCAACAATATTCGCTGGGACAGTTACCAACGCTTCGCCGAGCACCCGCGGGTCGACTGGGCAATCCCGATTTCCCTCGGCGACTCCCATCGCGGTTATCGCGTGATGGGCACCAGCACCAATTACTTCGAGCACTACCGTTACGGCCGCAAACAGCCACTGCAGCTGGCCGAAGGCCGCGCCTTCGAAAGCGACCCGTTCGAGGTTGTACTGGGCGCGGAAGTGGCCAGCGCGCTGGGCTACCAGCTGGATGACAGCATCGTCCTCGCCCACGGCGTAGCACGGGTCAGCCTGGTTCAACATGAGGACAAGCCGTTCCGTGTGGTCGGCGTGCTGCAGCGCACCGGTACGCCGGTCGATCGCACGCTGCACATCAGCCTTGAAGGCATGGAAGCGCTGCATGTCGACTGGCAGAACGGTATGCCGGCCCGCGGCGCGGCGCGTATCGACGCCGAGCAGGCGCGCCAGCTCGATCTTCAGCCACAGCAGATCACAGCGTTCCTACTCGGCCTCAACAGCAAGATCGCGACGTTCACCCTGCAGCGGGAAATCAACGAGTACCGCGGCGAGCCGCTGCTGGCGATTCTGCCCGGCGTCGCCCTGCAGGAACTGTGGAGCCTGATGGGTACGGCCGAGAAGGCGCTGTTCGTGGTTTCACTGTTCGTCGTGCTGACCGGCCTGATCGGCATGCTCACGGCGATCCTCACCAGCCTGAACGAGCGCCGCCGCGAGATGGCGATCCTGCGCTCAGTTGGTGCCCGTCCCTGGCATATCGCCGCGCTGCTGATCATCGAGGCGTTCGGCTTGGCATTGGCTGGAACACTGCTGGGCCTGGCACTGCTCTATCTCGGCATCGCCGTGGCGCAGTCACCGCTGCAGAGCCTCTACGGGCTGTACCTGCCGCTTGCCTGGCCGAGCAGCTATGAGTGGAGTCTGCTCGGCGCTATCCTGCTGGCGGCACTGCTGATGGGCAGCGTGCCGGCCTGGCGTGCCTATCGCCAATCGCTGGCCGATGGCCTGTCGATTCGACTGTGAGGAACCCGATGTCGCGCCTGTTGATCGCCCTGCTCCTAGCCTGCGTGCTGCCCGTGCACGCAGCCGAAGTCCGTCTGCTGCAGTGGGCAGAGCTGATCCCCGAAGGCGCGCCGCCACCACCGCCGCCGCTGGCGATACATGACATGTCGCAGCTCGCCGATGCGCTGGCTGCCGAGGCAGGGCCAGCCGCCGCGCAGCAATCACCGGCCGCGCCTGTCGTCGAAGCACTCGATGGTCAGATGGTGAAGTTGCCGGGCTATATCGTGCCGCTGGACATGACCGACGAAGGTCGCGTTACCGAATTCCTGCTGGTGCCGTATTTCGGCGCCTGCATCCATGTGCCGCCACCGCCGTCCAACCAGATCGTGCATGCCACCAGCGAACTGGGCGTGCGGGTGGATGCGCTATACGAGCCGTTCTGGATCGAGGGCCCCCTCAGCGTCGAACATGCCAGCAGCGAGCTGGCGGAGGCGGGTTACCGCATGCAGGCACAGAAGATCTATCCCTACGAGCTGCAGTAACCGCCAGTCGGCCAACGCGGCGGCGATTACGTTTTGCCAGTCTGATCAGTGTGCGCTGGCGACCTGCCGTTCGCGCTCGAAGCTGAGCTCGCCTTCGGCCCACTCGCGCCATTCGCGCACCCGACGACGCTCTGCGCCCGCCCGCTCGGCCTGCTTCAAGGCCTCGAGGCCGGCCTGCCAGCGCGCCTGTTCCAGCTCGAGCTGGGCGACGTTCATCCAGAACTTGGCGCTGCCCGTCTGGGTCGCCAACTGGCGGTAGATCTTCGAAGCTTCGGTACGCTCGCGTGCCTGCCACCAGAGCATACCCATGCGCTCCTGGCGCGTCGCGTTGCTCGGCAGCAAGCGCGATGCCAGCATGCCTTCGAGCAGCTTGGCGCCTTGCCACGGCTGGCCGGCGGCACTGGCGAGAGCGACGAGGTTGTCCAGCTCCGCTTCGCTGAAGCGCAAGCCCTTTGCATGTGCCGCGCGCAGCGTTGCCAGCGCACGATCTTCCGCACCAGCCAGCTGCTGCAGACCGGCCAGCTGACGCCAGGCCTTGGCCTGATCGGGATGGCGCAGCAACAGCTTTTTCTGCCAGCCTTCAGCCGCTTGATAGCGCTTCAGCTCGGCGTTACCGGCAACCAGAAACTGCAACCAGGTATCGCCGGCTTTCGGATTGGCCTGCACATAGCGCTCGGCCAGCGGCAGCGCCTTGGCGTGCTGGCCGAGGCCCTGATAGGACTGCACCAGCATCTGCAGCACTTCTTCGTTGGCCTGATTGGCCGAGCCCAGCAGGCTGACCACCTTGGCATAGCGACCCTCGACCAGATTCAGACGTGCCAGATTGAGCCGTTCGCCGGCGAGTAGCTCTTCATCCAGCTTGCCGCTGGCTACGGCTTTATCCAACCACTCCAGTGCCTGGCGATTGTTGCCCTCGGCCCAGGCCAGATAACCACGGCTGCGCCAGAGCAACGCCTCTTCACCGCTACCGGCCTTGGCGGTCACAGCCTCGAGCGCCTTGCGTGCTGTCGCGTAGTCGCCTTTGCTCTGCGCGGTCTGTGCGCGCTCAAGGGCCATGAACACGGCCGGGTCGATGGCCTGGGCAGCCTGGACCGAAGCAGCGAGGGAAAAGGTGAGCACAAGCAGCTGACGAAGCATCTCAGCGTTCTCCTTGCAGGCGGAAGTGCAGGGTTTTCACGGCTTCACGGGATACCGCCGCACCGTTTTCGGTACGCGGTGCGAAACGCCAACGGGCCGCGGCACGCCGAGCCTCGCGGTCAAATACGTTACGTGGCGAAGCCTCCAGCACACGAATGTTCTCCACGCGACCCTGCGGGTTGATGGTGAAGGCCAGCTTGATATGCCCTTCGATGCCCTGCTGCCGCGCACGATAGGGGTACTCGGGGCGCACATCATTGAGCGGCATCACTTCCTGCTCTGGGCCACCCGGGTTACCCGCCGCTTCCACTGCCGCAGTGGCCGGCGCTGGGGCGGCTGCAGGGGCGCTCGGCGCGGCCGTCAGACCGGACAGGCTAGGAGCCGGCGCGGTGGCGACGGAAATACCGGCGTTGATGCTCGGCAGATCGAGATCGAGCTTCGGCAGGTTGGCGTCCGGCGTCGCCATGTTCGGCGTCGGCGGTGTCGGTGGTTGCGGCGTCTTGGGTTGCGGCGGCTGCGGCGCCTGCTGGCGAGAACGCGTGGCGCTGTCTTCGTTGCGCCCGTCCATGCGCACGAAGTTGGCGATCGCCAGCGGGTCTTCCTGAATCTTGCTGCGCGGCGGATTGACCATGCTCAGCATCAGAGCGAACAGCAGCAGCGCCACCACGCAGGCGGCGACGAAGGCCAGACTGAAGCGCACCAGCCGCGGTTGCATCAACGCGCCCCCGTGCTGGCAGCCAGCGCGACGTCCTGCACGCCGGCCTGACGCGCCTGATCCATGACCTGCACCACCAGCCCGGTGCGCGCATCCTGGTCGGCCTGTACCACCACCGCGCCTTCCGGTTGATCCACACGCAGCCGCTCGACATGCGCGCGCACGCTGCGCACGTCCACTGCCTGCTTGTCGATCCAGACCTGGCCGTCGGCGGTGACGGCGATAAGAATATTGCCCTTGTCCTGCGCACTGGCGGTATCCGCCTGCGGACGATGGACCTCCACACCGGACTCCTTGATGAAGGAGCTGGTGACGATGAAGAAGATCAGCATGATGAAGACCACATCGAGCATCGGCGTAAGGTCGATGCCGGTGTCCTCTTCCTGCTGGTAATGATGACGACGCATACGCATCCCGCTAATCCTCAGTCGTGACGCAGCTGGTCAGCCAGCCGGTCGAGAGACTGGCGCGCGATACGCTCAAGGCGCGCCAGACTGAACAATCCTGTGATGGCCAGCACCATGCCGGCCATGGTTGGCAGGGTCGCCTGCCAGACACCCGCGGCCATACCGCGCGGGTTGCCGGAGCCACTCAGCGCCAGCACGTCGAATACCGCGATCATGCCGCTGACCGTGCCGAGAAGCCCGAGCAGCGGATACATCGCAACCAGGGTCTTGCTTAGCCGTAGAGGTCCGGACAATTGCTGCTGCGCTTGCGCCAGCCAGGCCGAGCGCACCGCACGCTGCCAGCTGCCAGGCTCGTCGGCCATCTGCGCCCAGGCCTGCCGGCGTGACTCCACCCAATGCGGGAAGACCCGCCGCATGAACCACAGGCGCTCGAAAACCAGCGTCCAATACAGCACGCACAGGCCTGCCAGCGCCCACATCACCACCCCGCCTGCAGTCATGAAATCGAGCAGTGCATGACCGCTATCGACCAGACTCAGCCAGTGGGCACGCAGATCAGTCACGGCGTGACGCCCCCGACAGATGCAGTGCAATCAAACCGGCACTCTGCTGTTCCAGGAGCTGGATCAGCGCTTTGCTGCGACTGGCCAGCAGGCTGTGCAGGAACAGCAGCGGGATCGCTACCACCAGGCCCAGCACGGTGGTCACCAGTGCCTGGGAGATACCGTCGGCCATCAGCCGCGAATCGCCACCACCGCTCTGAGTGATCGCCTGGAAGGTGATGATCATGCCAGTCACGGTACCGAGCAGACCGAGCAGCGGTGCGACGGCTGCAAGCAGCTTGAGCAGCGGCTGGCCGCGCTCCAGTGGCGGAGTCTCCTGGAGAATCGCCTCGTCCAGCTTGAGCTCCAGCGTCTCAAGATCCGACAACTGGGGCTTCGGCCCAAGCACGCCAATGATGCGCCCGAGCGGATTGTCGTCGCGCGGATGATTGAGCTCACGCATCTGGCTACCGACCTTGCGACCGATGCCGCCGAGATAAACCATGCGCCAGATTGCCAGCAGCAGGCCGATGGCGCCGAGCACCAGAATCACGCCACCAACCAGACCGCCTTGTTTGACGCGATCCCAGAGGTCCGGCTGGCGCTGCAATTGCGCGATCAGGGTGCCACGGCTCGGGTCCAGCGGCAGAGTGGCGAGCGCATCGGAGCTTTTCAGGTAATCACCGATCAGCCCTTGCCCCGATGGCTGGCGCGTCGGCACCAGCAGTTCGCCAGCATCGGCGTCATAGCGCAGGAAGGCATTGTCAGTAAACGCAGAGAAGCTGCCGACTCGCAGCACCGGCTGCTCACTACGTGCGCCATCGGTGCCCACCACGGGCAGTTGGATGCGCTCGACACGTCCGCTGGCAGCCAGATCTTCCAGCAGAGTCATCCAGAAGGCATCCAGATCATCGGCTGACGGCAGGGCGCGGCTTTCCGCCAGGCTGCGCAGCTGGGTCAGGCGCTCGGGATACTGGGCATTGAGCATGCTGTCCTGCCACTGACCCGCAATATCACCGGCACTTTGGCGGACCACCCCGAACAACTCACCAAGATGGCCAACGCGCTGTGCCAGAAGCTTCTCCTGCTCGGCCAGTTCGGCTTCCTGCCGGTCGAAATCGGCCTTCTGTCGTTCGGCCTCGGCCTTCTGCTCGGCCAGGGCGGCACGTGCACGGGCGAGTAGCTGCTGCTGTTCGCCGCGGTCGCGGACGAAGGCCTGTTCACGCGCCTGCATGGCGCTGACTTCCGCTGCTCGATCGCTGCGAATACGTTCGAGCAGCTGATCAGGGCTGAGCGGTTCTGCCGCATGAGCCGCAAGGGGCAACAGCGCGACCAGGAAAAGGGAAAACAGACGACTCATTGCGAGGCCTCCTCGGCCAGGGTCTTCACGGGCAGTTGCAGGTAGGCAGGTGCCTGCTGCTGACGGGCAATGGCAATGGCCTGCGTCAGCGGACGGCGGGCGCTGCCATCGAGCACTTCCCAGCTGCGCGTCTGCGCGTTCCACCAGCCGCTCTCGTGAGCATCGAGGGTCTGGTAATAGAGCATCACCCGGCCCAGCCGCAGGAACTCCACGCTGCGCGAGTCGCCGTCTCCAGGCAGCTCGCCACGCCAGGCCTCCAGCGTGCGCCCATAGTCGCTTTCGATCTGATACGCCTCGAGGATGCGGCGATACTTTTCAGCCAGGCTGACATCGGCTCGCGGGAGCAAGTCCTGCAAGCCAGCGAGACGGTCCGCGCGCTCGTCGGGCAGGAATGGCACGTCGGCAGCGATGAACTCACCCAGCACCTCGACCATACGGCTCATCTGCGGGGTTACCGCTTCCTGCGTGCGCTCGATGCTGTCCAGCTGGCGCTGAAAGCCGACCAGCTCCTTGCGCTGCGCCGCCGTCAGTTCCTGCAACTGCTTGTTGTAAGCCTTCAGCGCCTCGGTCTGCTGCAACGCACTGCGGTACTCGTTGAGCATTTCACGGGTGGCGTCGTCGAGCTGATCGATCCGCGCTTGCGAAGCCTTGGCCTCGGCAGACAGACGCTCGCTCTCATCCAGCGCAGCGTCCAGCGGAGCCGCGGACAGCGACCCGGCGTAAAGCTGCAGACAGCATGGCAGCACGGCAACCGCCAGCAGGCGGGGGATGAAGGAAGGCATTGAAGGATCCTTGGGACGGGCGTTAACTCAAAAGAGAAACATTATCATCTGTGAATTGACGCAAAGCAACCCGGGCGTTTCGTCGCAGTAGCCGACGCCCCTTTCATTGAGCTGGATCAAAAAGCGCCCGCGCTCACTCCCTACCATGGCCCCCAATCGCATTCCAACAAACGGAGCATCATCATGCGCAAGACCCTGTTCACCGCTTCCGCGCTGGCCCTGGCGCTGGCCGCCCCCTTCGCCCAGGCTTTCGAGGCCGGGGACATCATCGTTCGCGCTGGTGCGATTACCGTTGATCCGCGTGAAGATAGCAGCACTATTGCTACCGCAGTCACCGGCCCACTGGCCGGAACAAAGGCCACACTCGACAGCGACACTCAGCTCGGCCTGAACTTCGCCTACATGGTTACCGACAAGGTCGGTATTGAACTACTCGCAGCAACTCCGTTCAGCCACGACGTCGGCGTGAAGGGACTGCCAGGAAACATGGACGGCAAGTTCGGCAGCATCAAGCACCTGCCACCGACCCTGAGCGTCATCTACTACCCGCTCGATAAGACATCCGCGTTCCAGCCCTACGTCGGAGCAGGCGTTAACTACACTTGGTTCTTCGACGACAAGCTGAGCAGCCACGCCGAAGGCAATGGCTTCAATGGCTTGGACTTGAAAGATTCTTGGGGCTTGGCCGCCCAGGTAGGCATGGATTACATGCTGACCGACAACATCATGCTCAACGCTCAGGTTCGCTATATCGACATCGATACCGAAGCCACTTCCAACCATGCAGTACTGGGCAAGGTTAAAGTCGACGTCGATGTAGACCCCTTCGTCTACATGGTCGGCCTCGGCTACAAGTTCTGACGAAACCGGCCTAGCCGAATCGCAGACAAACAAAAGGCGCCTAGGGCGCCTTTTGTGTTTACGGCATCCGCTTACAGACCCAACAACCTGGCTAATCCTTCGCGCATGCTGGTTGGCGGTTCTGGCAGGCGATAGCGCTGCACCAGCCGGGCATTGTTCGCTCGCGAATGACGAATATCCCCGGACCGCGACGCCTGATAGCTCACCTCCGGCAGTCCGCCCAGCACATCACCGATCGCCTCCAGCAATTGATTCAGCGATGTAGCCTGATTAAGCCCAACATTCACCGCGCCTTCCGCCGCCTCAGGCGACTCCAGCGCCTGCACCAGCACCTCAACCAGATCGCCAACATAGACGAAATCGCGCGTCTGCTCGCCATCGCCAAACACTGCAATCGGCAAGCCCTTCTGCGCCCGCTCGGTGAAGATGCTGATCACCCCGGAATACGGTGACGAGGGATCCTGGCGCGGCCCAAAGATATTGAAGAAGCGGAACACCACCGGCTCCAGGCCATGCTGGCGACGGTAGAAATCCAGGTAATGCTCGCTGGCCAGCTTGTCCGCAGCATAAGGCGTCAGCGGCGCCTTCGGCGTGTCTTCGTCGATGGCCTGGCCTTCGCCATTGTTGCCATAGACCGCGGCACTCGAGGCGAACAGCACCCGCTTCACGCCCGCTTCACGCATCGCCTCGCACAGGTTCAGCGTGCCGACCAGATTGCTCTGATGCGTGCCAATCGGATCGTCCACCGACGCCTGCACCGATGCCACCGCCGCCAGATGCACCACTGCCCGACAACCCTGCACGGCACGACGCACGCAGTCCGCATCGGCCACGTCACCAACGATCAGCTCGACGTCCTGCGGCAGATTCTCGCGTTTGCCGGTTGAAAGATTGTCCAGCACACGAACGGCGTAGCCGCGCGCCAGCAACGCATCGACCAGGTTCGAGCCAATGAACCCGGCACCGCCGGTAACCAGAATCGGGGCATCAACCATGGCGGTAGTAGCGCTCCAGCAGGCTCGGCAGCCCCGTGCGCCAGGCGCGCGGCTTGACGCCGAAAGTGGTGAAAATCTTCTTGCAGGCAAGCACGCCATGCTGCGGCTCGGCAGCGGCATCCGAGCAATCGGCATGGGCCACGGCGGTAAGATTCGCGCTCGTTACGTCACGGTACTTGCCGGCCTCGCCGAGCAGCGCTTGTGCGACCAGCAAAGGGGTGGAGGCTTCATGCCCGCCGTAGTGATACGTCCCCCACAGCGGTGCCTGGCAGTCGAGCTGCTTCAACACAGCCAGGATAACCCGCGCGGCATCGTCCACTGGCGTTGGGTTCCCCCTGCGATCATCCGCGAGCAGTATCGGTTCGCTCTGCTCGAGCCGCTGCAGCACGCGCCCCAACACGCCGTCGCGACTGTCATCGAGCAGCCAGCCAAAGCGCAGCAGCACGTGGCGCGGACATAGCGAGCGCACGCTCTGCTCGATGCGCCAGAGCGCATGCCCCCGGGCATCCAGCGGCGCGACTTCATCCTTTTCGCTGTAGGCAGTGGTGCGCGCGCCATCGAACACGCGGTAGCTCGATGGCTGCAACAGGACGAAGTCATGATGCTGACAAAGCTCGGCGAGACGCTCGACTGCCCGCTCCTGCGCTGCGAGCGCCGGCTCGTTGGGCTGCCCGCTCTGGAACCAGTCGTAATAGTAGGCAAGGTTGACCACGACATCCGGACGGTTGTCATCGAGCAACTGGGTGAGACTGGCGGCATCCCAACCCTGGGCGGGCGGGCGCGGCGCGAGAAAGCCGATGTCTTCCTCGGCACCGAGGCGGATGAGCGCCTGGCCCAGGGCATTGCCGCCACCCAACAGCATCAGGCGCATTCGCATTCAGAGAACTCTAGAAGGGGATGTCGTCGTCGAAGCTGTCGTAGTCCGGCGCAGGCTGTTGCCGTGCAGCGGGCTGCTGCGGCTGAGCCTGCTGACGCGGCGCCTGCTGCGGCTCGCGCTGCTGCGGACGAGCTTGACGCGGGGCATCATCGGAACTGCCGCCACGACCGCCCAGCAACTGCATGCTGCCGTTCATGTCGACGACGATTTCCGTGGTGTAGCGCTTGACGCCGTCCTTCTCCCACTCACGGGTCTGCAGACGGCCTTCGATGTAGCACTGCGAACCCTTGCGCAGGTACTCGCCGGCGATCTCCGCAACCTTGCCGAACAGCACCACACGGTGCCACTCGGTGCGCTCCTGGAGCTGGCCGGTCTGCTTGTCCTTCCAGCTGTCGGTGGTTGCCAGCGTGATGTTGGTCACCGCATTGCCATTGGGCATGTAGCGGGTTTCCGGGTCGCCGCCGACATTGCCGATCAAGATGACTTTATTCACCCCTCTGGCCATGGGTAACTCCTCTTGGAACATTGAAATTAAATGGGCTCGCCGATGGCGATCCTGCTACCAGCAAACCCGATGACCGCGAATCTTACCTCAGCCACCCCTGACAACCAACCGACGCACCGTCAAGTTGCGCCGGCTTCCGCACCTGCCCGGGCAAGCGCACGGTTTCAGGCGACGAGACGATCCAGCGCTTCACGATCCAGCTGCTGAGTATCGACCTTGATGTACGCCGCTGCCTCTTCGATAACGATCAGCACATCGCTGACCCCCGTCACCTGCAACAGGTCGTCACCAAGCCCGGCGTTGGCCAGCGCACCGGTGGAGAGCGGCAAGCGCAGACTAGTCACATAAGGAGGCTCGCGCATACTGAAGGCCACCAGAAACCACAGCGCGCAGAGCGCAGCGCAACCGGCAAAGACCAACGCCAGCCCACCCTGCTGATAGAGCACGCCGCCCAGCACGCCCCCCAGGCCGGCACCGAGAAACTGGCTGGTGGAATAGACCCCCATCGCGGTGCCCTTGCCGCCGGCCGGGGCTACCTTGCTGATCAATGAAGGCAGCGATGCTTCCAGCAGATTGAACGCGATGAAGAAGCCGACCATGCCGACGACCAACATCCACAGCCCGTTACCGAACCACCAGAAGAACAGCTCGCAAATTAGCAACGCGGTAACCGCGCCCAACAGCACGCGACGCATCTGCCGCTTCTTCTCGCCATAAATAATGAAGGGAATCATCCCGAAGAAGCCCACCAGCAGTGCCGTGAGATAGACCCACCAGTGCTCTTCCTTGGGTAATGCGCCCTGCTCCACCAGCGCCAGCGGCAGCGCAACGAAGCTGGCCATCAGGATCGCGTGCAGCGCCAGAATGCTGAAATCCAGGCGCAGCAGATCGGGATGGCGCAGCGTCAGGCCGAGCGCCTGCTTGGCAACGCCCGATTCACGATGGCGCACATGGGCCTCGGCCTTCGGCAGCACGGCAACGATCACACCACCAAGCACGGCCATGCCGGCGGTTACCCAGAACAGTCCGGACAGCCCGAAGGCGCGGGTCAGCAAGGGCCCGACGATCATCGCCACGGCGAAAGAGAAACCGATGCTAACGCCGATCAGCGCCATCGCCTTGGTCCGATGCTGTTCGCGGGTGAGGTCCGAGAGCAGCGCCATAACTGCCGCAGAAATCGCCCCGGCGCCCTGCAGGATGCGCCCGGCAACTACGCCCCAGATGCTGTCCGACATCGCCGCCAGCGCCGCGCCGGCTGCGAAGATCAGCAAACCGAAATAGATGATGGGTAGGCGACCAATACGATCAGAAAGAATGCCGAAGGGAATTTGCAGCAGCGCCTGGGTCAAACCATAGGCACCTATCGCAAGACCGATAAGGGTCGGCGTAGCGCCTTCCAGGTCCATGCCGTAGGTTGCCAGCACAGGCAAAACCATGAACATGCCGAGCATGCGAAAAGCGAACACCAGTGCCAGCCCGGAAGCTGCGCGTTTTTCGCTGGCGCTCATGCGCTCGCTGTAAGGGTCCTGCATGGAGGGTCTCGCTTGTATGAACCGGCGGCGATTCTAGCAGCCCAACCCTGTTCGGCACAGGCGCGCGGTTTTGCCGCGACCATCACCCCGGCCGTATACTTTCGGGTTTCCGCCCGCCACGCGAGGCTGTTTTGGACAAGATTCTGATTCGTGGGGCCCGCACCCACAACCTGAAGAACATCGACCTCACCCTGCCGCGCGACAAGCTGATCGTCATCACTGGCCTCTCCGGCTCCGGCAAGTCCTCGCTGGCCTTCGACACGCTGTACGCCGAAGGCCAGCGCCGTTACGTCGAATCGCTTTCGGCCTATGCTCGGCAGTTCCTCTCGATGATGGAAAAGCCCGATGTCGACACCATCGAAGGGCTCTCGCCGGCGATCTCCATCGAGCAGAAATCCACGTCGCACAACCCTCGCTCCACCGTCGGCACCATCACCGAGATCTACGATTACCTGCGCCTGCTCTATGCACGAGTCGGCACGCCACGCTGTCCGGATCACGATGCGCCGCTGGAAGCGCAGACGGTCAGTCAGATGGTCGATCAGGTACTGGCACTGCCGGAAGGTCGCAAGCTGATGCTGCTGGCACCGGTCATCCGCGAACGCAAGGGCGAGCATCTGGCCGTGTTTGACGAACTGCGCGCCCAGGGTTTCGTGCGCGCCCGCGTCAACGGGCGGCTGTATGAGCTCGACGAACTACCCAAGCTGGATAAGCAGAAGAAGCACTCCATCGATGTGGTAGTCGACCGCTTCAAGGTCCGCGGCGATCTGCAGCAACGCCTGGCCGAATCCTTCGAGACCGCGCTCAAGCTGGCCGATGGCATCGCCCTGGTCGCTTCCATGGAAGAGGAAGACGAAAGCGAAGAGATGATCTTCTCCGCGCGCTTCGCCTGTCCGATCTGCGGCCACTCGATCAGCGAGCTGGAACCCAAGCTCTTCTCCTTCAACAACCCGGCCGGCGCCTGCCCAACCTGTGACGGCCTGGGCGTGAAGCAGTTCTTCGACGCCAAGCGCCTGGTCAATGGCGAACTGACCCTGGCCGAAGGCGCCATCCGTGGCTGGGACCGGCGCAACGTCTACTACTTCCAGATGCTCGGCTCGCTCGCCTCGCATTACGGGTTCAGTCTGGACGAGCCTTTCGACTCGCTGGCAGCCGATCACCAGAAGTCCATCCTGCGCGGCAGCGGCCGCGAGAGCGTCGAGTTCCGCTACCTCAACGACCGCGGCGACATCGTCAAGCGCTCGCACCCGTTCGAAGGAATCATTCCCAACCTGGAACGCCGCTACCGCGAAACCGAATCCAATTCGGTGCGTGAAGAACTGGCCAAGTACCTCAGCACCCAGCCCTGCCCAGACTGTCGCGGCACCCGCCTGCGCCGCGAGGCTCGCCACGTATGGGTTGGCGACAGGACTTTGCCGGCGGTCACGGCCATGCCCATCGGCGACGCCACTGATTATTTCGGCGGACTCTCGCTCAGCGGTCGACGGGGCGAAATCGCCGACAAGATTCTCAAGGAAATCCGCGAACGCCTGCAGTTCCTGGTCAACGTCGGCCTGGATTACCTGACCCTCGACCGCAGCGCCGACACCCTGTCCGGCGGCGAAGCCCAGCGCATCCGCCTGGCCAGCCAGATTGGCGCAGGCCTGGTCGGCGTGATGTACATCCTCGACGAGCCTTCGATCGGCCTGCACCAACGCGACAACGAGCGCCTGCTTGGCACCCTGCGTCACCTGCGCGATATCGGCAACACGGTGATCGTGGTGGAGCACGACGAGGACGCAATCCGCCTCGCCGACTACGTGGTGGATATCGGCCCAGGGGCCGGCGTGCACGGCGGGCGCATCGTTGCCGAAGGCACGCCGGACGAAGTAATGGCACACCCGGACTCGCTGACCGGCAAGTACCTCTCTGGCCGGGTGAAGATCAACTACCGACCCGAACGCACCCGCCGTGATCCGAAGAAGCTGCTCAAACTCAAGGGCGCGCGTGGCAACAATCTGCGCAATGTGGACCTGGAAATCCCGGTGGGCCTGCTCACCTGCATCACCGGCGTTTCCGGCTCGGGCAAGTCGACGCTGATCAACAACACGCTGTTTCCGATTACGGCCACCGCGCTCAACGGTGCGTCCACACTGGAAGTGGCCCCGCACGACAGCTTCGATGGCCTGCAGCATCTGGACAAGGTAGTGGACATCGATCAGAGCCCGATCGGCCGCACCCCCCGCTCCAACCCGGCAACCTATACCGGACTGTTCACGCCGATTCGCGAACTGTTCGCCGGTGTGCCGGAAGCACGTTCGCGCGGCTATGGCCCGGGACGCTTCTCCTTCAACGTCAAGGGCGGCCGCTGCGAAGCCTGCCAGGGCGATGGCGTGATCAAGGTGGAGATGCACTTTCTGCCGGACATCTACGTGCCCTGCGACGTCTGCAAGGGCAAGCGCTACAACCGCGAAACGCTTGAAGTGAAATACAAGGGCAAGAGCATCACTGAGGTGCTCGACATGACCATCGAGGAAGCCCGTGAATTCTTCGACCCGGTTCCGGCCGTTGCGCGCAAGCTGCAGACGTTGATGGATGTGGGGCTTTCATACATCAAGCTGGGGCAGAGTGCGACTACCCTCTCCGGCGGTGAGGCGCAGCGCGTCAAGCTGTCCCGCGAGCTGTCCAAGCGCGATACCGGCAAGACGCTGTATATCCTCGACGAACCCACCACCGGCTTGCACTTCGCCGACATCCAGCAATTGCTCGACGTGCTGCATCGCCTGCGCGACCACGGCAATACCGTCGTGGTGATCGAGCACAATCTTGACGTGATCAAGACCGCTGACTGGCTGGTGGATCTGGGTCCGGAAGGTGGCTCCAAGGGCGGCCAGATCATCGCCTGCGGCACACCGGAAGAAGTCGCGGGGATGGCGCAGTCACATACCGGCCATTTCCTCAAGCCATTGCTGGAACGCGACCGCTCGGCGGGTTGATCGCCGCTGCGGCAACAAGGGCAAGCGCAACGGGGTCCACTGCGGACCCCGCCGGGCAGTTGGGCGGGACATCCCAGCCTGATAAGGAGAAATCCTCATGCGTATTGCGCTCGCTGCCTGCCTGGTTGGCGCCGGCCTGTTATCTGGCCTCGCTACCGCCGCTCAACCCAACGGCCCCTGGATCACGGATGAACAGAACGTCTCGCTCGAGGCGTTCATGAGCAACCAACAGCTGTACGATCAGCTCAGCGCCATGTCGCGGCGCTTTCCCGATGCGCTGCGCCTGGAACAGGCCGGCAGCAGCAACGAAGGCCGCCCCATCTGGCTGGCCAGGCTGGGTAATGCGGACAAACCCGCGGTGATGATCATCACCCAACAGCACGGCAATGAGCCCCACGGTACCGAGGCCGCAGTCAACCTGATACAACGTCTCGCTTCGGGTGGCGCGCTGTCGCGGCGGGTGCTGGACAATCTGCAGGTGTTGATCGTACCGAGGGTCAACCCGGACGGAGCGGAGCGCTTCAGCCGCGGCAACATGGATTTCAGCGCGCCGCAGACCAGCGCTGACTGCCTGCGTGACGACGGCACGCTGGATCCCGCCAAGCTGGATCAGCGCTTGGGCGCCAACGTGACAGCCTACACCTTGGCCGACGGCCAGCGTCGCTGGAGCTATGACATCAACCGTTACCACTGGACGGACTGGAGCGACAGCACGCAGATTCGCTGCAATCCAGGCCTGGCCAGTGAGCGTCACTTCAATCCGGGGCAGAACCCAGTTCCTGAAGCGGTAGCGGTGCGCAGCATCTATGACCGTTACCGTCCCATCTGGCTGGTGGATGTACACAACCAGAACCCCGCCGTGGTACTCGACGATGTCGACCCTGAAGTGAACCGCCCCGGACGCCAGGTGACAGGCTCCATCACCTGGCCGACCCACCCTGATGTTGCGCCGGAAGCGGTAGCGCTGTCGAAACAGCTGGCAATTGTGATGAAGCAGCGCTCCCTGCAGCTTGGCTTCATGGAAATCACCAACTACTACTATGAGCACCCCAACGGCGATGTCCGCCGCGGCGGCGGCGATCCGGGCATTGCCCGAAACGCCTACGGCCTGCTGGGGACCGAGCGACTGGCCGCCGGCGAAACAGGCCCATTGGGCGGCAGCGTGCTCATGGAAATCGGCGGATTGAACAGCCGCGGCCAGAAGTCTGTCGGCATGCTGCGCAACAATGTGCGTGAAATGCTTGAGGCCGTGCTTGTCGCAACTGCCGACGGCAGCCTGACGGATATCGATCCGGCAGAGGCCGATCGCCTTCTGCCACCCGGACAGGAGAGCGATAAGCCTCTGAGCACCCCCCACGAATAGCACTGAAGAAACAAGAAAGCCCGCAGCAGTCGCTGCGGGCTTCTCGATCTTGCGTATAGCGCGATTCGCTTATACCGGCACTTCCGACAGCGGAATATCCACGGCGGCGGCAATACCTGCTCCGTAGGCCGGATCAGCCTTCAGGCAGTGGCTGATGTGGCGCATCTTGATATGACGCGCTACTCCCTGCATCGACCGAGCGGTGTTTTCGAACAACCGCTGCTGCTCATCGGCCGTCATCAAGCGGAACAGGTTGCCCGGCTGAGTGAAGTAATCAGCGTCGTCGGCACGGTAGTCGTAACGGTCCGCCGCCCCCTCGAGAGCTAGCGGTGGCTCGCTGAAGTCAGGCTGTTCCTGCCACTCGCCATAGGTATTCGGCTCGTAATGCAGACGACCGCCCTGATTGCCGTCCACGCGCATCGCACCATCGCGATGGTAGCTGTGGACCGGGCAACGCGGAGCGTTGACCGGAATCTGATGGTGATTTACCCCCAGCCGGTAGCGTTGCGCATCCCCGTAGGAGAACAGGCGGCCCTGCAACATACGGTCCGGGGAGAAGCTGATGCCCGGAACGACATTCGCCGGCGTGAATGCCGCCTGCTCGACATCCTGAAAGTAGTTGTCGGGATTGCGGTTGAGCTCGTAGTAGCCGACCTCGATCAGCGGATAGTCGGCATGCGGCCAAACCTTGGTCAGGTCGAACGGATGGTACGGCACCTTCGCGGCGTCGGCCTCCGGCATTACCTGCACATACATCGTCCAGCGCGGATATTCGCCACGCTCGATGGCCTCGAATAGATCGCGCTGCGAACTCTCACGGTCATTGCCGACGATGGCTGCCGCCTCGGCATCGGTGAGATTCTTGATGCCCTGCTGGGTCCGAAAGTGAAACTTCACCCAGAAACGTTCGTTGCTCGGACTGATGAAGCTGTAGGTGTGCGAACCGAAACCGTGCATATGACGGTAAGACGCCGGGATGCCGCGATCGCCCATGACATAGGTGATCTGGTGCAAGGCTTCAGGCAGCCCGGTCCAGAAGTCCCAGTTGTTGTTCGCGCTGCGCATGTTGGTGCGCGGATCGCGTTTTACTGCGTGGTTGAGGTCCGGAAACTTCAGCGGATCACGGAAAAAGAACACAGGGGTGTTATTGCCCACCATGTCCCAGTTGCCTTGCTCGGTGTAGAACTTCAGGGCGTAACCACGAATGTCGCGCTCGGCATCGGCGGCACCACGCTCGCCTGCGACGGTCGAGAAGCGCGCGAACAGTGGAGTGCGTTTGCCGATCTCGGAAAACAGCTTGGCTTTGGTGTAGCGGGTGATGTCATGGGTGACGACGAATTCTCCGAACGCCCCCGAGCCCTTCGCATGCATGCGCCGCTCCGGAATGACTTCCCGATCGAAATGAGCGAGCTTCTCCAGAAACCATACGTCCTGAAGCAGCATGGGACCCCGGCGGCCCGCAGTCATGGAGTTCTGGTTTTCGGATACCGGCGCACCGGCAACGGTTGTGAGCTTCGGCTTGTCAGTCATGGTTGCAGCTCCTTGGTATTCAATAGCGTCCAGGGTCTTGGTAAGTACCTGCTGGTCGAGTGCCATCATAGGAAGCAAGCGCAACGGCGACTAATGATGAAGATCAACGCCCCTTATAGAGCCAGTCTCTCAGAAATCTTGGGGCATAAAAAAACCGAGCCAAAAGGCTCGGTTTTTAATTGCTACTACCGATCTTACTCGGCGGCTTCCACTTCACCAGTGACCGGACGGTCAACCAGCTCGACGTAAGCCATAGGTGCGTTGTCACCGGCGCGGAAGCCGCACTTGAGGATACGCAGATAGCCGCCCTGACGGGTGGCGTAACGCTTGCCCAGATCGTTGAACAGCTTGCCTACGGCAGCCTTCGAACGAGTACGGTCGAAAGCCAGACGACGGTTGGCGACGCTGTCTTCCTTAGCCAGGGTGATCAGCGGCTCGGCAACGCGACGCAGTTCCTTGGCCTTGGGCAGGGTGGTCTTGATCAGTTCGTGCTCGAACAGCGACACCGCCATGTTTTGAAACATGGCCTTGCGGTGGGCGCTGGTGCGGCTCAGGTGACGGCCACTTTTACGATGACGCATGATTGAAATTCCTTACCAAACGTTCAGTTCGGTTACTGGGGGCGATCAGGCAGTGGCCTTATCGTCCTTCTTGAGACTTGCCGGCGGCCAGTTATCCAGACGCATACCGAGGGACAAACCACGCGAAGCCAGAACGTCCTTGATCTCAGTCAGGGACTTCTTGCCCAGATTCGGCGTCTTCAACAGCTCTACTTCGGTGCGCTGAATCAGATCACCAATGTAGTAGATGTTTTCCGCCTTCAGGCAGTTGGCCGAACGTACGGTCAGCTCCAGGTCGTCAACCGGACGCAACAGGATCGGATCGATCTCGTCTTCCTGCTCGATTACAACCGGCTCGCTGTCGCCCTTGAGGTCGACGAACGCAGCCAGCTGCTGCTGCAGGATGGTCGCTGCACGACGGATCGCCTCTTCGGGATCCAGGGTGCCGTTGGTTTCCAGGTCAATGACCAGTTTGTCCAGGTTGGTGCGCTGCTCGACACGAGCATTCTCGACCACGTAAGCCACGCGACGAACCGGGCTGAAAGTGGCGTCGAGCTGCAGACGACCGATGCTACGGCTTTCGTCTTCATCGCTCTGACGCGCATCAGCAGGCTCGTAACCGCGGCCGCGAGCGACCTTGAGCTTCATGTTGAGCGAGCCGTTGGCCGCCAGATTGGCGATCAGGTGATCGCCATTGACGATTTCGACATCGTGATCCAGCTGGATATCGGCAGCGGTAACAGCGCCCGCGCCCTTCTTCACCAGGCTCAAGGTCACTTCATCACGGCCGTGCAGCTTGATGGCGATACCTTTGAGGTTGAGCAGGATTTCGATGACATCTTCCTGCACGCCCTCGATGGCGCTGTACTCGTGGAGCACACCGTCGATCTCAGCCTCGACCACAGCGCAGCCGGGCATGGAGGACAACAGGATACGACGCAGCGCGTTGCCCAGGGTGTGGCCAAAACCACGCTCGAGGGGCTCGAGAGTGATCTTGGCACGGGTCGGACTGACCACCTGCACATCGATATGGCGGGGGGTCAGGAACTCATTTACCGAACTCTGCATGGATACACCTATTTTCTAGCCCTTACTTGGAGTAGAGCTCGACAATCAGGTTTTCGTTGATGTCGGCGGACAGATCGCTGCGAGCCGGAACATTCTTGAAAACACCGGATTTCTTGTCGGCATCTACTTCGACCCATTCAACGCGACCGCGCTGAGCGCACAGTTCGAGGGCCTGGGCGATACGCAGCTGGTTACGGCACTTCTCACGAACAGCCACAACGTCACCGGCCTTGACCTGGTACGAAGGGATGTTCACGGTCTGACCGTTGACGCTGATCGACTTGTGAGAAACCAGCTGACGCGATTCGGCACGCGTGGAGCCGAAGCCCATGCGATACACGACGTTGTCCAGACGGCACTCGAGCAGTTGCAGCAGGTTTTCGCCGGTAGCGCCCTTACGGCTGGCAGCTTCCTTGTAGTAACCGCTGAACTGACGCTCCAGCACACCGTAGATGCGGCGTACTTTCTGCTTTTCACGCAGCTGGGTGCCGTAGTCGGACAGACGGCCACGGCGCTGGCCATGAACACCTGGCGGAGTTTCGATGTTGCACTTGGATTCGAGCGCGCGCGCACCACTCTTCAGGAAGAGATCGGTGCCTTCACGACGAGACAGTTTGCACTTGGGACCAATATAACGAGCCATTCTTCACTGTCTCCTGATTACACGCGGCGCTTCTTCGGCGGACGGCACCCGTTATGCGGGATAGGCGTCACGTCGGTGATGCTGGCGATTTTATAACCACATGCGTTCAAAGCACGCACGGCGGACTCACGACCCGGACCTGGGCCCTTGACGTTGACGTCGAGGTTCTTTAGGCCGTACTCCAGAGCAGCCTGACCAGCGCGCTCTGCAGCGATCTGGGCAGCGAACGGAGTGCTCTTACGCGAGCCGCGGAAACCGGAACCACCGGAAGTAGCCCAGGACAATGCGTTGCCCTGACGATCGGTGATGGTCACGATGGTGTTGTTGAAAGACGCGTGGATATGGGCGATCCCATCAACCACTGTCTTTTTGACTTTTTTACGAGGACGAGCAGCAGGTTTTGCCATGACTAAATTCCTGTCGATTCGCTAACGCGATTACTTGCGGATCGGCTTGCGCGGGCCCTTACGGGTACGTGCGTTGGTCTTGGTACGCTGACCGCGAACCGGCAGACCACGACGATGACGCAGGCCGCGATAGCAACCCAGGTCCATCAAGCGCTTGATTTTCATGTTGACTTCGCGACGCAGGTCGCCTTCAACAATGAACTTGCCGACTTCGCCACGCAGCAGTTCGACCTGCTCGTCGGAAAGATCCTTGATCTTTGCTGCCGGATTCACACCGGTAGCGGCACAGATTTCCTGCGCACGGGTGCGACCAACACCGTAGATGTAGGTCAGCGAGATAACAGTGTGCTTGTTATCCGGAATGTTGACGCCTGCAATACGGGCCATTCAGTGAAACTCCAATTGACAGCTACCTACGCCCCGGAAGCCAAGAAAAGGGCGCGAGATATTAACGCTGTAATAACAAATATTCAACCCGGCAGCGCACTAGCTGCCGGGTTATAACGCCTTACACAATCAGCCTTGGCGCTGCTTGTGACGCGGCTCTGCGCTGCAGATCACGCGCACGACACCGTCGCGACGGATGATCTTGCAGTTACGGCACAGCTTTTTAACCGATGCACGAACTTTCATCACCAACTCCTAGAACCTTACGAACCACCTCAGCGGAGCATTCCGCTGCCGTAGCCCTTCAGGTTGGCTTTCTTCATCAGGGAATCGTACTGGTGCGACATGAGGTGTGATTGCACTTGAGACATGAAGTCCATGACAACCACAACAACGATCAGCAACGAGGTCCCACCAAGGTAGAACGGCACATTGGCCGCGACCACAAGGAACTGCGGCAGCAGGCAGACAGCCGTCATGTACAGGGCGCCGAACATGGTCAAACGGGTCAGCACACCATCGATGTAGCGCGCCGACTGCTCGCCCGGACGAATCCCAGGAATAAACGCACCGGACTTCTTCAGATTCTCCGCCACGTCCTTCGGATTGAACATCAATGCCGTATAGAAGAAGCAGAAGAAAATGATCCCGGCACTGAACAGCAAGATGTTCAACGGCTGACCGGGAGCGATTGCCTGCGATACGTCAGCCAACCACCCCATGCTCTCCGACTGGCCGAACCACTGCCCTAGAGAGGCAGGGAACAGCAGGATGCTGCTGGCGAAAATAGCCGGGATCACACCCGCCATATTCACCTTCAACGGCAAGTGGCTAGTCTGCGCAGCAAATACCTTACGACCCTGCTGACGCTTGGCGTAGTGCACCGCGATACGACGCTGGCCACGCTCGATGAAAACCACGAAACCGATGATCGCAACAGCCAGCAGCCCAACAGCCAGCAAAGCGATAATGTTGATGTCACCCTGCCGAGCAGACTCGAACGACTGGCCGAGCGCACCCGGCAAGCCGGCGACGATACCAGCGAAGATCAGCATCGAAATACCGTTGCCAACCCCACGCTCGGTAATCTGCTCACCCAGCCACATCATGAACATCGCGCCGGAAACGAAGGTAGTGATGGCCACGAAGTAGAAGCCGAAATCATTGCTGAACGCGACACCTTGCCCAGCCAGACCGACCGACATCCCGACAGCCTGCACGATCGCCAACACCAGCGTTCCATAACGCGTGTACTGACTGATCTTGCGCCGCCCGGCCTCACCTTCCTTCTTCAACTGCTCCAGCTGTGGGCTGACAGCGGTCATGAGCTGCATGATGATCGAGGCCGAAATGTACGGCATGATCCCCAATGCAAAAATGCTCATGCGCTCCAGCGCACCGCCGGAAAACATGTTGAACAAGCTAAGGATGGTCCCCTCGTTCTGACGAAACAGCTCAGCCAGCCGATCGGGATTGATCCCGGGAACCGGGATGTGCGCGCCAATCCGATAGACGATGATCGCCATGAACAGAAAGCGCAGACGAGCCCAGAGTTCGGACAGACCACCATTACTCAGCGCGGAGAGAGCACCTTGCTTAGCCATTTATTCCTCGAACTTGCCGCCAGCTGCTTCGATAGCCGCACGCGCACCCTTGGTGGCTGCGATACCCTTGAGAGTAACCGCGCGACCAACCTCGCCCGACAGCATGATTTTCACGCGCTGTACGTTCTGGTTGATGACGTTGGCGTCTTTCAGGCTCTGTACGGTGACAACGTCACCCTCCACCTTGGCCAGCTCGGACGTACGCACTTCAGCGCGATCCATGGCTTTCAGCGAAACGAAGCCGAACTTCGGCAGACGACGGTGCAGAGGCTGCTGACCGCCCTCGAAACCGGGAGCAATCTTGCCGCCGGAGCGGGAAGTCTGACCCTTGTGACCACGGCCACCGGTCTTGCCCAGGCCGCTACCGATACCACGACCAGGACGCAGCTTTTCGCGACGGGCACCCGGCGCAGAACGCAGATCGTTCAGTTGCATGGCTTAGCCCTCCACACGGAGCATGTAATAAGCCTTGTTGATCATGCCGCGGTTCTCAGGAGTGTCCTGAACCTCGACGGTATGACCAATGCGACGCAGGCCGAGACCCTTGACGCACAGCTTGTGATTGGGGATACGACCGCTGACACTCTTGATCAGCGTGACCTTGACGGTATTAGCCATGATCAGGAAATCTCCTCGACGCTCTTGCCGCGCTTGGCAGCAATCGACTCAGGCGACTGCATCGCCTTCAAACCCTTGAAAGTGGCGTGAACCACGTTGACTGGGTTAGTAGAGCCGTAGCACTTGGCCAGGACGTTATGCACGCCAGCGACTTCCAGGATGGCGCGCATGGCACCACCAGCGATAACGCCGGTACCTTCAGAAGCAGGCTGCATGTACACCTTGGAAGCACCATGCGCAGCCTTGGTGGCGTACTGCAAAGTAGTACCATTCAGATCGACTTGAATCATGTTGCGGCGAGCCGCCTCCATGGCCTTCTGAATAGCAGCCGGAACCTCACGGGACTTGCCACGACCGAAGCCGACACGACCCTTGCCATCACCCACTACGGTCAGTGCGGTGAAGGTGAAGATACGACCACCCTTAACAGTTTTTGCGACGCGGTTAACTTGAACCAGCTTCTCGATGTAGCCTTCGTCGCGCTTTTGCTCGTTATTTGCCATAACTTAGAACTCCAGCCCGCCTTCACGAGCAGCATCAGCCAGTGCCTTCACACGACCGTGGTACTTGAAGCCAGAACGGTCGAATGCCACCTGAGTGACACCTGCGGCTTTCGCACGCTCAGCGACCAGCTGACCGACTTTCTTGGCAGCGTCGACGTTGCCGGTGGCAGCATCACGCAGTTCTTTGTCCAGAGTCGAGGCGCTGGCCAGGACCTTGCCGCCGTCGGCCGAAAGGACCTGGGCGTAGATGTGCTGGGAAGAGCGGTACACGCAAAGGCGTACGGTTTCCAGCTCGCGCATCTTCAGGCGTGCCTTGCGAGCGCGACGCAGACGAGTTTCTTTCTTTACGCTCATTTGCTATGCCCTACTTCTTCTTAGCTTCTTTGCGACGGACTACTTCATCCGAGTACCGCACGCCTTTGCCCTTGTAAGGCTCAGGACGACGGAAATCACGGATCTCAGCAGCCACCTGACCGACCAGTTGCTTGTCGACACCCTTGATCAGGATATCGGTCTGGCTGGGGGTCTCAGCGGTAACGCCTTGCGGCAGTTCATAATCCACCGGATGCGAGAAACCGAGAGCCAGGGACAGCACTTGACCTTTGGCTTGCGCCTTGTAACCAACACCAACCAGCTGGAGCTTACGCTCGAAGCCTTGGCTGACGCCGATCACCATGTTGTTGACCAGAGCACGAGTGGTGCCGGCCATAGCACGGGTCTGCTGATCGCCATTACGACCGGCGAAACGCAGCTCACCAGATTCCTGGATGACTTCCACGGACGGATGGACATTCAGTTCGAGAGCGCCTTTTGCGCCCTTCACCGAAAGCTGCTGACCGGACATCTTGATTTCGACGCCAGCAGGCAGCTTGACGGGGTTCTTAGCAACGCGAGACATGCTTATCCCCCCTTAGAACACAGTGCAAAGCACTTCGCCGCCAACGCCGGCAGCCCGAGCAGCTCGATCAGTCATCACACCCTTGTTGGTGGAGACGATCGACACACCCAAACCACCGCGCACTTTCGGCAACTGGTCAACGGATTTGTACTGGCGAAGGCCAGGACGGCTTACGCGCTTCAGCTCTTCGATGACCGGACGGCCTTCGAAATACTTCAGCTCGATGGACAGCTGCGGCTTGGCATCGCCACTGACCTGGTATCCCGCGATATAGCCTTCACCTTGAAGAACGTTGGCCACAGCCACCTTCAGCGTGGAAGACGGCATGCTTACGACGGACTTTTCGGCCATCTGGGCATTACGGATACGAGTTAGCATGTCCGCTAACGGGTCCTGCATACTCATGGGCTCTTAGCTCCTAATACAAAAAAATAAGCCTTAAACGGCTCGTGTCGCCAACGGGCAAGCCTACAAAATTCGAGGCTCAGGCGAGCCGGGCATTCTAGAGCGTTGCCATAAACGAATCAAGCCCCATATGGGGCTTGATCGAAAAACAAACAGGACCCGAAGGTCCTGTTAGCTTATTACCAGCTGGCCTTGACCAGTCCTGGTACGTCACCACGCATTGCAGCCTGACGCAGCATGTTGCGCGACAGACCAAACTTGCGGTAAACGCCATGCGGACGACCGGTCAGACGGCAGCGGTTCCGCAGGCGCGAAGCGCTTGCATCACGGGGCTGCTTCTGCAGTGCAACCTGAGCTTCCCAACGCGCTTCCGGAGTAGATTCCGGGCTGGCGATGATAGCCTTCAGTGCAGCACGCTTCTGGGCGAACTTGGCAACCGTTTGCTGACGCTTCAGCTCACGGTTCTTCATGCTTTGCTTAGCCATGTGCCTACTCCAATCAGTTACGGAACGGGAAGTTGAAGGCACGCAGTAGAGCGCGACCTTCTTCATCCGTCCGAGCAGTAGTGGTCAGAGTGATATCCAGACCACGCAGAGCATCGATCTTGTCGTAATCGATTTCCGGGAAAATGATCTGCTCTTTGACACCCATGCTGTAGTTGCCGCGACCATCAAAGGACTTGGCATTCAGGCCGCGGAAGTCACGCACGCGCGGCAGGGAGATCGAAAGCAGACGATCCAGGAACTCGTACATACGATCGCTACGCAGGGTGACCTTGACGCCAATCGGCCAGCCTTCGCGGACTTTGAAGCCTGCAATGGACTTGCGAGCGTGGGTCACTACAACTTTCTGACCGGTGATCTTTTCCAGATCGGCAACCGCGTTGTCGATGATCTTTTTGTCACCGATCGCTTCGCCGATACCCATGTTAAGGGTGATCTTGGTAATGCGCGGAACTTCCATCACGTTCTTGAGCTGAAGTTCTTCCATCAGCTTCGGCGCGATTTCCTTCCGATAAACTTCTTTTAGTCGTGCCATGGTTATCTACCTAGCAGTCTCAAGCGTCAACCGGCTTCTGGGTCGACTTGAAGACACGAATTTTCTTGCCTTCTTCAACCTTGAAGCCAACGCGGTCTGCCTTGTTGGTCTCGCCGTTGAAAATGGCGACGTTAGAGACGTGCAAAGGCGCCTCTTTCTCGACGATACCGCCCTGAACGCCGGACATCGGGTTCGGCTTGGTATGGCGCTTGACCAGGTTGATCCCGCCAACGACCAGACGGTCGTCAGCGAGAACCTTGAGCACCTTACCGCGCTTGCCCTTGTCTTTGCCGGCGATGACGATGATCTCGTCGTTGCGACGAATCTTTTGCATGCGGCTACTCCTTACAGCACTTCAGGGGCGAGCGAGACGATCTTCATGAACTTCTCGGTACGAAGCTCACGCGTCACTGGCCCAAAGATACGGGTGCCGATAGGCTCCTGCTTGTTGTTCAGCAGAACAGCAGCATTGCCATCGAAGCGAATGATTGAACCATCGGGACGACGAACGCCGTGACGAGTGCGAACCACAACAGCGGTCATCACCTGGCCTTTCTTGACCTTGCCACGAGGAATCGCTTCCTTCACGGTTACCTTGATAATATCGCCGATGCCGGCGTAACGGCGGTGGGAACCGCCGAGCACCTTGATACACATGACGCGACGAGCGCCACTGTTATCAGCCACATCGAGCATGGATTGAGTCTGAATCATATAATTTCTCCGACCCCTAGCCCTTAGACTTCGACGGCGCGTTCAACGACGTCAACCAGCATCCAGGACTTGGTCTTTGCCAGCGGACGAGTCTCGCGGATGGTGACCTTGTCGCCGATACGGCACTGGTTGGTTTCGTCGTGGGCGTGCAGTTTGGTCGAACGCTTCACGTATTTACCGTAGATCGGGTGCTTGACGCGACGCTCGATCAGAACGGTGATGGTCTTGTCCATCTTGTCGCTGACGACGCGGCCGGTCAGCGTGCGGACGGTTTTCTGAGCTTCAGCCATGATCACTTACCTGCCTGCTGGTTGAGCACAGTCTTGACACGAGCGATGTCGCGCTTGACTTGCGAGAGCAGGTGAGACTGCCCCAACTGGCCAGTCGCCTTCTGCATGCGCAGATTGAACTGGTCCCGCAGCAGCTCGAGCAGTTGCTCGTTCAGCTGCTCAACGGATTTTTCACGAAGTTCATTCGCTTTCATCACATCACCGTCCGCTTAACAAAGGAGGTGGCGAGCGGCAGCTTTGCAGCGGCCAAGGCGAAAGCCTCACGCGCCAGCTCTTCGGAAACACCCTCGATCTCGTAGAGCACCTTGCCCGGCTGAATCTGGGCTACCCAGTACTCGACGCTACCCTTACCTTTACCCATACGAACTTCGAGGGGCTTCTTGGTAACGGGCTTGTCGGGGAACACGCGGATCCAGATCTTGCCGCCACGCTTTACGTGACGAGTGAGCGCACGACGTGCAGCCTCGATCTGGCGCGCAGTCAGACGACCACGGGAAACAGACTTCAGCGCGAACTCGCCGAAGCTGACCTTGCTACCGCGCTGAGCCAGACCACGGTTGTGGCCGGTCATCTGCTTGCGGAATTTTGTACGCTTGGGTTGCAACATTTGGCGTACCCCTTACTTAGCAGCTTTTTTACGAGGAGCAGGCGCTTGAGGTTTGAGCTCTTCATGGCGACCACCAATCACTTCGCCCTTGAAGATCCACACCTTCACGCCGATCACACCGTAAGTGGTGTGCGCTTCGTAAGTGTTGTAATCGATATCGGCACGCAGGGTGTGCAGAGGCACACGACCTTCGCGATACCACTCGGTACGGGCAATTTCAGCCCCACCCAGACGACCACTGACCTGGATTTTGATGCCTTTGGCACCAATACGCATGGCGTTCTGCACGGCGCGCTTCATGGCACGACGGAACATTACGCGGCGCTCCAGCTGCTGAGCTACGCTCTGTGCAACCAGCATGGCGTCGAGCTCCGGCTTGCGGATCTCTTCGATGTTGATGTGCACCGGCACACCCATTTGCTTGGTCAGGTCCTGACGCAGCTTCTCAACATCCTCACCCTTCTTGCCGATCACGATGCCGGGACGAGCGGTGTGGATGGTGATGCGTGCGGTTTGAGCCGGGCGATGGATATCGATACGGCTTACGGACGCGCTTTTTAGTTTGTCTTGGAGGTACTCACGCACGTTCAGATCTGCAAGCAGATAGTCTGCATACGTACGGCCGTCTGCGTACCAGACGGAGGTGTGCTCCTTGACGATTCCCAGGCGAATGCCAGTGGGATGTACTTTCTGACCCATCTGATCGACTCCGTTACTTGTCCGCAACCTTGACAGTGATATGGCAAGACCGCTTGACGATGCGATCAGCGCGGCCTTTGGCACGCGGCATGATGCGCTTAAGCGAACGCCCCTCGTTGACGAAGACGGTGGAGACCTTCAGGTCGTCCACATCAGCGCCTTCGTTGTGCTCGGCGTTGGCAACGGCCGACTCCAGCACTTTCTTCATGATCTCGGCGGCTTTCTTGCTACTGAAAGCCAGGAGGTTGAGCGCTTCGCCCACCTTCTTCCCGCGGATCTGGTCGGCGACCAGGCGGGCTTTCTGGGCGGAGATGCGAGCGCCCGACAACTTAGCGGCTACTTCCATCTTTCCTTACCCCTTAGCGCTTGCCTTTCTTGTCCGCCACATGCCCGCGATAAGTGCGGGTAGCAGCGAACTCGCCGAGTTTATGACCGACCATGTCTTCGGACACGAGGACCGGGACATGCTGACGACCGTTATGTACAGCGATGGTCAGACCGACCATTTGCGGCAGGATCATCGAACGACGCGACCAGGTTTTAACCGGCTTGCGATCATTCTTTTCCACCGCCGCTTCGACCTTCTTCAGTAGGTGAAGATCGATAAAAGGACCTTTTTTCAGAGAACGCGGCACTGTCGTATCCCTCTAGTTACTTGCGACGACGGACGATCATGTTATCGGTGCGCTTGTTAGTGCGGGTCTTCGCGCCCTTAGTCGGGAAGCCCCATGGCGACACCGGATGACGACCACCGGAGGTACGACCTTCACCACCACCGTGTGGGTGATCGACCGGGTTCATCGCGACACCACGAACGGTAGGACGAATGCCCTTCCAGCGCTTGGAGCCAGCCTTGCCCAGCGAACGCAGGCTGTGCTCGGAGTTCGAGACTTCGCCCAGGGTCGCACGGCACTCGGCCAGCACTTTACGCATCTCGCCGGAGCGCAGACGCAGCGTCACGTAGGAACCCTCACGAGCGACCAGCTGAGCCGAAGCACCAGCAGAGCGAGCGATCTGAGCACCCTTGCCCGGCTTGAGCTCGACACCGTGAACGGTAGAACCCAGCGGGATGTTGCGCAGCGGCAGGCTGTTACCAGCCTTGATCGGAGCATTGACGCCCGAAACCAGCTGATCGCCAGCGCTTACGCCCTTCGGCGCGATGATGTAGCGACGCTCACCGTCGGCATACTTCAGCAGCGCGATGTGTGCAGTACGGTTCGGGTCGTATTCGATACGCTCAACGATGGCAGGAATGCCATCCTTGTTGCGACGAAAATCGACCAGACGATAGTGCTGCTTGTGACCACCACCAATATGGCGAGTGGTAATGCGACCGTTGTTGTTACGGCCACCAGTCTTCGACTTCTTCTCGAGCAGCGGTGCGTACGGAGCGCCTTTATGCAGCTCCTGATTGACCACCTTGACCACAAAACGGCGGCCCGCGGAAGTCGGTTTGCATTTAACGATTGCCATGATGCACCCCTTCCTTACTCAGCACTGCCGGAGAAATCGAGATCCTGGCCCGGCTGAAGAGCGATATACGCCTTCTTCCAGTCGTTGCGCTTGCCCAAACCGCGAGCGGTACGCTTGGTCTTGCCCTGAACGTTCAGGGTGTTGACGGCGGCGACCTTCACGTCGAACAGGCTTTCAACAGCCTTCTTGATTTCCAGCTTGGTTGCGTCGGTCGCAACCTTGAAAACGAATTGCTTCTTGCTGTCAGCCAGCACGGTAGCCTTCTCAGAGACGTGCGGACCAAGCAGGACTTTGAATACGCGTTCCTGGTTCATCCCAGCAGCTCCTCGAATTTCTTCACAGCCGACACGGTGATCAACACCTTGTCATAGGCGATCAGGCTGACCGGATCGGAACCCTGGACATCGCGTACATCGACATGCGGCAGATTGCGCGCAGCGAGGTACAGGTTCTGATCTACAGCATCGGAAACGATCAGCACGTCGTTCAGACCCATGTCATTGAGCTTGCTAGCAAGCACCTTGGTCTTCGGGGCGTCGACGGCGAAATCTTCTACGACTACCAGACGCTCGGAGCGAACCAGCTCAGCAAGAATGGAGCGCAACGCAGCGCGATACATCTTCTTGTTCAGCTTCTGCTCATGGTTCTGCGGACGAGCGGCAAAAGTCACACCACCGCCACGCCAGATCGGACCACGACTGGTACCAGCACGAGCGCGACCGGTGCCCTTCTGGCGCCACGGACGCTTGCCACCACCAGACACATCGGAACGGGTTTTCTGCTGCTTGCTACCCTGACGACCGCCAGCCATGTAGGCGACGACAGCCTGGTGCACCAGCGTCTCGTTGAACTCACCACCAAAGGTGCGATCGGAGACTTCGATGGCCTGTGCGCCATTTACATTCAATTGCATGTGAACTCCCCCTTAACCGCGAGCCTTGGCGGCCGGACGCACGAGCACGTCACCACCAGTGGCGCCGGGCACTGCGCCCTTCACCAAAAGCAGGTTCCGCTCAGCATCGACACGCACGATTTCCAGAGACTGCACGGTTACGCGCTCGGCGCCCATGTGCCCGGACATCTTCTTGCCCTTGAATACACGACCTGGAGTCTGGCACTGACCGATAGAGCCCGGGACGCGGTGGGATACGGAGTTACCGTGGGTATTGTCCTGACCACGGAAATTCCAGCGCTTGATGGTACCGGCAAAGCCTTTACCCTTGGACTGACCGGTGACATCCACCATCTGTCCAGCCTGGAAAATCTCAGCATTGATCTGGTCACCAACCTGGAACTCCTCGCCATCAAGGCGGAATTCCCAGACGCCACGACCTGCAGCTACATTCGCCTTGGCGAAGTGACCGGCCTGAGCCTTGGTAACACGGGACGCGCGACGCTCACCAACAGTGACTTGCACTGCACGATAGCCATCGCTCTCTTCATTCTTGAACTGAGTGACGCGATTCGGCTCGATCTCGATGACCGTAACCGGAATAGAGACACCATCCTCGGTGAAAACGCGGGTCATACCGCATTTGCGACCGACTACACCAATAGTCATTTTGAAACCTCTTGAGTGTACGGGGCTTTCACCCGCTATGGCCGCCCATTTCAGAGCGTTACACGACTAAAACTCTCAGGTTTTAGCCGAGGCTGATCTGCACTTCCACACCAGCCGCAAGATCGAGCTTCATCAGCGCGTCGACGGTTTTGTCCGTCGGCTGAACGATGTCCAGCACACGCTTGTGGGTTCGAATTTCATACTGATCGCGCGCGTCTTTATTGACGTGCGGAGAAACCAGCACAGTGAACCGCTCTTTGCGGGTTGGCAGCGGAATCGGACCACGCACCTGAGCACCAGTACGTTTCGCGGTTTCCACGATTTCCTGGGTTGATTGATCGATCAGGCGATGGTCAAAAGCCTTCAACCGAATACGGATTTGTTGGTTTTGCATTTTGACCTCAGACTCCAAGTAGCCACCCTACCAGGCGCAATACCCCCGGTAAAAGGAGGCGCAATTGTACGGATGGGCCCATAGGGTGTCAATAAATGATCAACAATAGAAAAAGGCCCCCGAAGGGGCCTTCCTCATCATCGACAAATATTACTCGACGATCTTGGCAACCACGCCAGCACCAACGGTACGACCACCTTCGCGAATCGCGAAGCGCAGGCCGTCTTCCATGGCGATCGGCTTGATCAGGGTAACAACCATTTTCACGTTGTCGCCCGGCATTACCATCTCAACGCCTTCCGGCAGCTCGCACGAACCGGTAACGTCAGTGGTACGGAAGTAGAACTGCGGACGGTAGCCCTTGAAGAACGGAGTGTGACGACCACCTTCTTCCTTGGACAGAACGTACACTTCAGCTTCGAACTTGGTGTGCGGCTTGATGGTGCCCGGCTTAGCCAGAACCTGGCCACGCTCGACGTCATCACGCTTGGTGCCACGCAGCAGCACGCCGCAGTTCTCACCCGCACGACCTTCGTCGAGCAGCTTGCGGAACATCTCGACACCGGTACAGGTGGTCTTGGTGGTGTCACGCAGACCAACGATCTCGATTTCTTCCTGGATCTTGACGATGCCGCGCTCCACACGACCGGTAACCACGGTACCGCGGCCGGAGATGGAGAACACGTCTTCGATCGGCATCAGGAACGGCTTGTCGATGGCACGAACCGGCTCAGGGATGTAGGTATCCAGAGTCTCGACCAGCTTCTTGACGGCAGTGGTGCCCATCTCGTTGTCGTCTTGACCGTTCAGAGCCATCAGCGCGGAGCCGATGATGATCGGAGTATCGTCGCCCGGGAAATCGTAGGTGCTGAGCAGATCACGCACTTCCATTTCCACCAGCTCGAGCAGCTCGGCGTCGTCAACCATGTCGGCCTTGTTCAGGAACACGACGATGTACGGAACACCTACCTGACGGGACAGCAGGATGTGCTCGCGAGTCTGCGGCATGGGGCCGTCAGCAGCCGAGCAAACCAGGATCGCGCCGTCCATCTGGGCAGCACCGGTGATCATGTTCTTCACATAGTCAGCGTGACCCGGGCAATCAACGTGCGCGTAGTGACGAATGTTGGAGTCGTACTCTACGTGAGCGGTGTTGATGGTAATACCGCGAGCCTTCTCTTCCGGGGCGCTATCGATCTTGTCGAAGTCGACACGAGCGGAACCGAATACCTCGGAGCACACGCGAGTCAGAGCAGCCGTCAGAGTGGTCTTGCCATGGTCGACGTGACCAATGGTGCCGACGTTGACGTGCGGTTTGTTACGTTCGAATTTTTCCTTAGCCACGACAGTAAACCTCTTACTTAAAGGGCTGAATCAACCTTGTTTTTTAACGAGTGTTTCGACGATATTCGCCGGAGCCTCAGCGTATTTGGAGAATTCCACGGAGTAGCTCGCGCGACCCTGAGACATGGAACGGACGTCGGTCGCATAACCGAACATCTCTCCGAGCGGAACCTCGGCACGGATAACCTTGCCGGATACCGAGTCTTCCATACCCTGGATCAGACCGCGACGACGGTTCAGGTCACCCATCACGTCGCCCATGTAGTCTTCAGGGGTCACTACTTCGACCTTCATGATCGGCTCAAGCACCTTGCCGCCGCCCTTGCTGGCCAGCTGCTTGGTAGCCATGGAAGCCGCTACCTTGAACGCCATCTCGTTGGAGTCGACGTCGTGGTAGGAACCATCGAATACGGTAGCCTTCAGGCCGATCAGCGGATAGCCGGCAACGACGCCGTTCTTCATCTGCTCTTCGATGCCTTTCTGGATCGCCGGGATATATTCCTTCGGAACCACACCACCGACCACCTCGTTGGTGAATACCAGACCTTCGGTGATATTGCCCTTCTCGTCCACATCCGGAGTGGAGAAACGAATCCAGCAATGACCGAACTGACCGCGACCACCAGACTGACGGACGAACTTACCTTCGATCTCGACGTTGTCCTTGGTAATGGTTTCGCGATAGGAAACCTGCGGCTTGCCAATATTCGCCTCGACGTTGAATTCGCGACGCATACGATCGACAAGAATGTCGAGGTGCAACTCGCCCATACCCGAGATGATGGTCTGACCGGTTTCTTCGTCGGTCTGAACACGGAACGACGGATCTTCCTGAGCCAACTTACCCAGGGCAATACCCATCTTCTCTTGGTCAGCCTTGGTTTTCGGCTCCACAGCAACCGAAATCACAGGCTCCGGGAAGTCCATACGCTCGAGAATGATCGGCTTCTCGATCGAGCACAGGGTGTCACCAGTGGTGACGTCCTTCATGCCGATCAGAGCGGCGATATCACCCGCGCGACATTCCTTGATTTCTTCACGCTGGTTGGCGTGCATCTGCACCATCCGACCCACGCGCTCTTTCTTGCCCTTGACCGAGTTGATCACCGAGTCACCGGAAGACAGAACGCCCGAATAAACACGAGTGAAGGTCAGCGTACCCACGAATGGGTCGGTGGCGATCTTGAATGCCAGCGCAGAGAAAGGCTCGTCGTCGCGCGCATGACGCTCGTCGACCTGCTCTTCGTTGTCCGGATTGACACCCTGAATCGGCGGAATCTCGGTCGGCGCAGGCAGGAAGTCGATGACGGCGTCGAGAACCAGGGGCACGCCCTTGTTCTTGAAGGACGAGCCACAGACAGCCGGAACGATTTCGCAGGCAATGGTGCGCTGACGCAGACCAGCCTTGATTTCGTCAACGGTGAGCTCACCGCCCTCGAGATACTTGTTCATCAGCTCTTCGTTGGCCTCGGCCGCAGCCTCGATCATGTTGGAGCGATACTCTTCAGCCAGATCCATCAGCTCTGCCGGAATCTCTTCCTCGCGATAGCTGGTGCCCTTGTCTTCATCGTTCCAGTAGATGGCCTTCATCTTGATCAGATCGATCTGACCTTCGAAGTTCTCTTCGGAGCCGATAGCAAGCTGGACCGGGACCGGGGTGTGACCCAGTCGCTGCTTGATCTGACCAACTACGCGCAGGAAGTTGGCTCCCTGGCGGTCCATCTTGTTCACGTAGACGATACGCGGAACACCGTACTTGTTGGCCTGACGCCATACGGTCTCGGACTGCGGCTCAACGCCGGAAGTACCGCAGAATACAACCACAGCACCATCGAGAACGCGAAGCGAGCGCTCCACCTCAATGGTGAAGTCAACGTGCCCGGGAGTATCGATGACGTTGACGCGATAGTTGTCGTACTGACCGCGCGAACCCTGCCAGAAGGTTGTTACAGCAGCAGAGGTAATGGTAATACCACGCTCCTGCTCCTGAACCATCCAGTCGGTAGTCGCTGCGCCGTCGTGCACTTCACCCATCTTATGGCTGAGGCCGGTGTAGAACAGAATCCGCTCCGTCGTGGTGGTCTTGCCCGCGTCGACGTGGGCACAGATACCGATGTTACGGTAGCGGTTGATAGGGGTAGTACGGGCCACAATAAGGTCCTCGTAAAAGTTGCGCTTGATTTAGAAGCGGTAGTGCGAGAAGGCCTTGTTGGCTTCAGCCATACGGTGCACGTCTTCACGCTTCTTGACTGCAGCGCCTTTACCTTCAAAAGCATCCATCAGCTCGCCAGCAAGGCGCAGCGCCATGGATTTCTCGCCACGCTTGCGCGCAGCGTCTACCAGCCAGCGCATGGCCAGGGCATTGCGACGGGAAGGACGAACTTCGACCGGAACCTGGTAGGTAGCACCGCCAACACGGCGGGATTTAACTTCGACCAGCGGAGCGATGGCATCGAGTGCTTTTTCGAAGATTTCCAGGGGATCGCTGTTCTTGCGCTCCTTCACCTTGTCCAGTGCGCCATAAACAATACGCTCGGCAACGGCTTTCTTGCCGCTCTCCATCACGTGGTTCATGAACTTGGCCAGGATCAGACTTCCGTACTTCGGATCGTCAAGGATCTCGCGCTTGGCTGCTACACGACGTCTTGGCATTGATAAGCCCTCAAACGGTCTTCAGGTTAGCTCGGAACGGTAACTTTCAAGTCACGCCCGACCTTACTCTTATCGACTCAAATAAATAGAAATACTGCTTATTTCGGGCGCTTGGCGCCGTACTTGGAACGACCCTGCTTACGGTCTTTAACGCCGGAAGTATCCAGCGAACCGCGCACAGTGTGGTAGCGCACACCCGGAAGGTCTTTTACACGACCGCCACGGATCAGCACTACGCTGTGCTCTTGCAGGTTGTGGCCTTCACCGCCGATGTACGAGGCGACTTCATAGCCGTTGGTCAGGCGAACGCGGCACACTTTACGCAGTGCAGAGTTCGGTTTCTTCGGCGTGGTGGTGTACACACGAGTGCACACGCCACGACGTTGCGGGCAGTTTTGCAGCGCAGGGACGTCGCTTTTCTCGACGACCCGCTTACGCGGCTGACGTACCAGCTGGTTGATAGTTGCCATCTACTAGCTCCACTGTTGTCTTTCGACACAAACGAAAAATGGCAGGGCACGAAGCCCCGCCAAATTAGGGGTACGAGAGTCTAAAGAGCTTCTCGCCCACCGTCAAGGCGGACCCCGGCTCGCCGCCGGGGCCGCGCACTTAGTTACCGCTGGAGTTCAGCGCCTCGGTCAGAGCCGCTTCGACTTCATCGGCGCTTACGCGAACCGGCTTGTCAGCATCACGCTTGCGCTTGCGCTCGCTGTGATAGGCCAAGCCAGTACCAGCCGGGATCAGGCGACCCACGACCACGTTCTCCTTCAGGCCACGCAGGTAGTCGCGCTTGCCAGTCACGGCCGCCTCGGTCAGTACGCGCGTGGTCTCCTGGAAGGAGGCGGCTGAAATGAACGACTCGGTCGACAGCGAAGCCTTGGTGATACCCAGCAGGACGCGCACGTACTTGGCGACGAACTTGTCCTCTTCGCTCAGGCGCTCGTTCTCCTCCAGCACCTGAGTCAGCTCCATCTGGTCACCCTTGATGAAGCTGGAATCGCCCGACTCGGTGATTTCAACCTTGCGCAGCATCTGACGCAGAATGGTCTCGATGTGCTTGTCGTTGATCTTCACGCCCTGCAGGCGGTACACGTCCTGGATCTCGTTGACGATGTACTTGGCCAGCGCGCTGACACCCAGCAGACGCAGGATATCGTGCGGATTGCTCGGACCGTCGGAGATCACTTCACCCTTGTTTACCTGCTCGCCTTCGAAAACGTTCAGATGGCGCCACTTCGGGATCAGCTCTTCGTACGGATCGCTACCGTCGGTCGGAGTGATGACCAGGCGACGCTTGCCCTTGGTTTCCTTGCCGAAGGAAATCGTACCGCTGATTTCCGCCAGGATGGATGGCTCCTTCGGACGACGCGCCTCGAACAGGTCGGCAACGCGCGGCAGACCACCGGTAATGTCGCGGGTCTTCGAGGTTTCCTGCGGGATACGTGCGATAACGTCACCCACATTGATCTCGGCACCGTCAGCCACACCCACCAGAGCGTTAGCCGGCAGGAAGTACTGGGCCGGCACGTCGGTGCCCGGCAGCAGCAATTCCTTGCCATTGGCGTCGACCATCTTGATCGCCGGACGGATGTCCTTGCCCGATGCCGGACGGTCCTTAGGATCCATCACCTCGATGTTGGTCAGGCCGGTGAGTTCATCGGTCTGGCGCTTGATGGTGATGTTCTCTTCCATGCCGACGAAGGTCACGACACCCTTCATCTCGGTGACGATCGGGTGAGTGTGCGGATCCCACTTGGCCACCACAGCACCAGCATCAACCTTGTCGCCTTCCTTCACGGAAATGACCGCACCGTACGGCAGCTTGTAGCGCTCGCGCTCACGACCGAAATCGTCCGCAACCGCCAGCTCACCGGAACGTGAAACCGCGACCAGCGCGCCATCGGCACGTTCGACGTGCTTCAGGTTGTGCAGGCGAATGGTACCGCCGTTCTTGACCATGACGTTGTCGACAGCCGACGTCCGGCTCGCCGCACCACCAATGTGGAAGGTACGCATGGTCAGCTGGGTACCCGGCTCACCGATCGACTGCGCAGCGATTACACCTACTGCTTCACCAATGTTGACCTGATGCCCACGGGCCAGATCACGGCCGTAGCACTTGGCGCAGATACCGTAGCGGGTTTCACAGGAAATCGGCGAACGCACGACCACTTCGTCGATGCTGTTCAGCTCGATGAAGTCGACCCACTGCTCATCAACCAGCGTACCGGCAGGCACGAGCACATCGTCTGTGCCAGGCTTGAGTACGTCACGCGCGATCACGCGGCCGAGGACGCGCTCACCCAGGGGCTCGACCACGTCGCCACCCTCGATGTGCGGGGTCATGAACAGACCCTGCTCGGTGCCGCAATCGACCTCGGTGACCACCAGATCCTGCGCGACGTCGACCAGACGACGGGTCAGGTAACCGGAGTTCGCGGTTTTCAGTGCGGTATCCGCCAGACCCTTACGAGCACCGTGCGTGGAGATGAAGTACTGGAGTACGTTCAGACCTTCACGGAAGTTCGCAGTGATCGGCGTTTCGATGATCGAGCCATCCGGCTTGGCCATCAGGCCGCGCATACCGGCCAGCTGGCGAATCTGCGCAGCCGAACCCCGCGCACCCGAGTCAGCCATCATGTACATCGAGTTGAACGAATCCTGCTCGGCTTCCTTACCATCGCGATCAATGACCTTCTCTTTGGAGAGGTTGGCCATCATCGCCTTGGAAACTTCGTCGTTGGCCTTGGACCAGAGGTCGATCACCTTGTTGTACTTCTCGCCCTGAGTTACCAGGCCCGACGCGTACTGGCTTTCGATCTCCTTAACTTCCTCGGTTGCCGCATCGATGATGCGTGCTTTCTCATCCGGAATGACGAAGTCATTCACGCCGATGGAAACGCCGGAGATAGTCGAGTAGGCGAAACCGGTGTACATCAGCTGGTCGGCGAAGATCACAGTGTCCTTCAGACCAACAGTGCGGTAGCACAGGTTGATCAGCTTGGAGATTGCCTTCTTCTTCATCGGCTGGTTGACGACGTCGTAGGCCATGCCGTCCGGGACGATCTGGAACAGCAGCGCGCGGCCAACGGTGGTGTCGACGATGCGGGTGTTCTTGGTGATGCTGCCGTCGCGATCCTTGATCACTTCGTTGATGCGCACCTTCACCCGGGCGTGCAGCGAGGCTTCGCCGGCGCGGAATACGCGGTCGACTTCCTGCAGGTCAGCGAACACGCGACCCTCGCCCTTCGCGTTGATGGCTTCACGGGTCATGTAGTAGAGACCCAGAACCACGTCCTGCGACGGCACAATGATCGGCTCGCCGTTGGCTGGCGACAGGATGTTGTTGGTCGACATCATCAGCGCGCGCGCTTCCAGCTGGGCTTCCAGCGTCAGCGGCACGTGCACGGCCATCTGGTCACCGTCGAAGTCGGCGTTGTACGCAGCACAGACCAGCGGGTGCAGCTGAATCGCCTTGCCTTCGATGAGCACCGGCTCGAATGCCTGGATACCCAGACGGTGCAGAGTCGGCGCGCGGTTGAGCAGCACGGGATGCTCGCGAATCACTTCGGCGAGAACGTCCCAGACCTCGGGCAGCTCGCGCTCGACCATTTTCTTGGCCGCCTTGATGGTGGTGGCCATGCCGCGCATTTCCAGCTTGCCGAAAATGAACGGCTTAAACAGCTCGAGGGCCATCTTCTTCGGCAGACCGCACTGGTGCAGACGCAGGGTCGGGCCCACGGTGATGACGGAACGACCGGAGTAGTCCACGCGCTTACCGAGCAGGTTCTGACGGAAGCGACCCTGCTTGCCCTTGATCATGTCGGCCAGGGACTTCAGCGGGCGCTTGTTCGAACCGGTGATGGCACGACCACGACGGCCGTTGTCCAGCAGTGCATCGACGGCCTCTTGCAGCATGCGCTTTTCGTTGCGCACGATGATGTCCGGCGCCGACAGGTCGAGCAGGCGCTTCAGACGGTTGTTACGGTTGATCACGCGGCGATACAGATCATTGAGATCCGAAGTCGCGAAGCGACCGCCATCCAGCGGAACCAACGGACGCAGATCCGGCGGCAGTACCGGTAGCACGGTGAGGATCATCCACTCCGGCAGGTTGCCCGAGCCATAGAAGGCTTCCATCAGCTTCAGACGCTTGGAGAGCTTCTTGATCTTGGTTTCGGAGTTGGTCTGCGGGATTTCCTCGCGCAGACGACCGATTTCGTGCTCCAGATCGATCTGGATCAGCAGCTCGCGCACGGCCTCGGCACCCATGCGGGCGTCGAAGTCGTCACCGAACTCTTCCAGCGCTTCGAAGTACTGCTCGTCATTCAGCAGCTGACCCTTTTCCAGGGTGGTCATGCCCGGATCGATAACGACGTAGCTCTCGAAATAGAGCACGCGCTCGATGTCACGCAGGGTCATGTCCAGCAGCAGGCCGATGCGGGACGGCAGCGATTTCAGGAACCAAATGTGGGCGACCGGCGAAGCCAGCTCGATGTGCGCCATGCGCTCGCGACGCACTTTGGCCAGTGCGACTTCAACACCACACTTCTCGCAGATCACGCCGCGATGCTTGAGGCGCTTGTACTTGCCGCACAGGCACTCGTAGTCCTTTACCGGGCCAAAGATCTTGGCGCAGAACAGGCCGTCACGCTCTGGCTTGAACGTACGGTAGTTGATGGTTTCCGGCTTCTTTACTTCACCGAAGGACCAGGAACGGATCATCTCGGGCGAAGCCAGGGCAATCTTGATGGCATCGAACTCTTCGATTTGACCCTGGTTTTTCAACAGATTCAGCAAGTCTTTCAAGGCCTTTCCTCCTCACGGACCTGCGGCAACCGGCTAGTGCCGGATGCCGCGCAGGCGGTGCGTGGTTATTCGGTTTCCAGATCGATATCGATACCGAGCGAGCGGATTTCTTTGATCAACACGTTGAAGGATTCCGGCATGCCGGCCTCCATGCGGTGATCGCCGTCCACGATGTTCTTGTACATCTTGGTCCGCCCGTTCACGTCGTCCGACTTGACCGTGAGCATTTCCTGCAGGGTGTACGCGGCGCCATAGGCTTCCAGTGCCCAGACCTCCATCTCCCCGAAGCGCTGACCACCGAACTGCGCCTTACCACCCAGCGGCTGCTGGGTAACCAGGCTGTAGGAACCGGTGGAACGCGCGTGCATCTTGTCGTCGACCAGGTGGTTCAGCTTGAGCATGTACATGTAGCCGACAGTGGTGGTGCGCTCGAACTTGTTACCGGTGCGCCCATCGAACAGCTGCATCTGACCGCTTTCCGGCAGATCGGCCAGTTTGAGCATGGCCTTGATCTCGCGCTCCTTGGCTCCGTCGAATACCGGAGTAGCCATCGGAACGCCCTTACGCAGGTTGTTCGCCAGGTCCAGGACTTCCTGATCGCTCAGGTCGTCCAGGCTTTCCTGACGACCGCCGATCTCGTTATAGATCTCGTGCAGGAACTTGCGCAGCTCGGCAACCTTGCGCTGCTCTTCCAGCATCAGGTTGATCTTCTCACCCAGACCCTTGGCCGCAAGACCCAGGTGGGTTTCGAGGATCTGACCGACGTTCATACGCGACGGCACACCCAGCGGGTTGAGCACGATGTCGACCGGCGTACCGTTGGCATCATGCGGCATGTCTTCGACCGGCATGATCACCGAGACGACACCCTTGTTACCGTGACGACCGGCCATCTTGTCGCCCGGCTGGATGCGACGCTTGATCGCCAGGTAAACCTTGACGATCTTCAGTACGCCAGGCGCCAGATCATCGCCTTGCTGCAGCTTGCGCTTCTTGTCTTCGAACTTGTCGTCGAGCAGCTGACGGCGGTCGGACAGGTAAGCCTGGGCCTTCTCCAACTGCTCGTTCAGTGCGTCTTCGGCCATGCGCAGCTTGAACCACTGCCCATGCTCCAGACCGTCGAGGATCTCGTCGGTGATTACCGCGCCTTTCTTCAGGCCAGCACCGCCCTCGGCAGTCGCGCCCACCAGAGCCGAGCGCAGACGCTCGAAAGTCGCGCCTTCGACAATGCGGAACTCTTCGTTGAGGTCCTTGCGAATCTCGTCGAGCTGCATCTTCTCGATCGCCAGCGCACGAGAGTCACGCTCGACGCCGTCACGGATGAACACCTGCACGTCGATAACGGTGCCCTTGGTGCCAGTCGGCACCCGCAGCGAGGTGTCCTTAACATCGGACGCCTTCTCACCAAAGATCGCACGCAGCAGCTTTTCTTCCGGAGTCAGCTGGGTCTCACCTTTCGGGGTGACCTTGCCGACCAGGATATCGCCCGGGCCGACTTCGGCACCGACGTAGACGATGCCCGCTTCGTCCAGCTTGTTCAGCGCAGCCTCACCCACGTTGGGGATGTCCGCGGTGATTTCCTCTGGGCCAAGCTTGGTGTCACGCGACACACAGGTCAGCTCTTGGATATGGATAGTGGTGAAACGGTCTTCCTGAACCACACGCTCCGAGAGGAGGATGGAGTCTTCGAAGTTGTAACCGTTCCAGGGCATGAACGCGACGCGCATGTTCTGCCCGAGCGCCAGCTCACCCATATCGGTGGACGGACCATCAGCCATGATGTCGCCGCGCTCCACCACGTCACCCTTGCGAACCAGCGGACGCTGGTTGATGCAGGTGTTCTGGTTGGAACGGGTGTACTTGGTCAGGTTGTAGATGTCGACACCCGCTTCGCCGGTCTCGACCTCAGCATCATGGACGCGCACGACCACGCGGCTGGCGTCGACCGAATCGATCACACCGCCACGACGAGCAACCACGCAGACGCCGGAGTCGCGCGCCACGTTGCGCTCCATGCCGGTACCGACGAGAGGCTTGTCCGAACGCAGGGTCGGCACGGCCTGACGCTGCATGTTCGAACCCATCAGGGCGCGGTTGGCGTCGTCGTGCTCAAGGAACGGAATCAGCGAGGCAGCGACAGAGACGACCTGTTTTGGCGACACGTCCATCAGGGTTACGTCTTCCGGCGCCTTGACGGTGAACTCATTCAGGTGACGCACGGCAACCAGTTCGTCGACCAGTTTGCGGCCGTCCAGCTTGGCGCTGGCCTGGGCGATCACGTGGTCAGCTTCCTCGATTGCCGAGAGGAAGACGATCTCATCGGTAACTTCGCCTTCCTTGACCACACGATACGGGCTTTCCAGGAAGCCGTACTGGTTGGTGCGGGCATAAGCGGCCAGCGAGTTGATCAGGCCGATGTTCGGACCTTCCGGCGTTTCGATCGGGCACACGCGGCCGTAGTGGGTCGGGTGTACGTCACGAACTTCGAAGCCGGCACGCTCACGGGTCAGACCACCCGGGCCAAGAGCTGAAACACGGCGCTTGTGAGTGATCTCGGAGAGCGGGTTGTTCTGGTCCATGAACTGCGAGAGCTGGCTGGAACCGAAGAACTCCTTCACCGCCGCCGCAACCGGCTTGGCGTTGATCAGATCTTGCGGCATCAGGCCTTCGCTTTCGGCCATCGACAGTCGCTCTTTGACCGCACGCTCAACACGTACCAGGCCAACACGGAACTGATTCTCGGCCATCTCGCCGACACAACGGACACGGCGGTTACCCAGGTGATCGATGTCGTCGACAATGCCTTTGCCGTTACGGATATCGACCAGCGTCTTGAGGACCGCAACGATGTCTTCGCGGCTCAGCACACCGGAACCTTCGATCTCGGTGCGACCGATACGACGGTTGAACTTCATCCGACCGACTGCAGACAGGTCGTAACGCTCCGAGGCGAAGAACAGGTTATTGAACAGCGTCTCTGCTGCATCCTTGGTTGGCGGCTCGCCAGGACGCATCATCCGGTAGATCTCCACCAGAGCTTCGAGCTGGTTGGTGGTCGAATCGATCTTCAGCGTGTCGGAAATGAACGGACCACAATCGATGTCGTTGGTGTACAGGGTCTCGAAGCGGACAACCTGCGCCTTGACGATCTTCGCCATGACATCGACGGTCAACTCGGTGTTGCACTCGGCAATGATTTCGCCGGTGGCCGGATGCACGATCGCCTTGGCAACGGTGCGGCCCAGCACGTAGTCCATCGGCATCTCGAGCTCTTTGATGCCGGACTTGTCGAGCTGATTGATGTGGCGAGCGGTGATACGGCGACCTTGTTCGACGATGACCTTGCCGTTTTCGTCCTTGATATCGAAACTGGCGATTTCACCACGCAGACGCTGCGGCACCAATTCCAGCGAAAGGGTCTCGCCCTTCACATGGAAGACATTGGTGTCGTAGAAGGCATCCAGGATCTCTTCGGTGCTGTAATTCAGCGCACGCAAAAGCACCGATGCCGGCAGCTTGCGACGACGGTCGATACGAACGAAGACGGCGTCCTTCGGATCGAACTCGAAGTCCAGCCAAGAGCCACGGTAAGGAATGATGCGCGCCGAGTACAGCAGCTTGCCGGAGCTGTGAGTCTTGCCGCGGTCGTGGTCGAAGAATACGCCTGGCGAGCGGTGCAGCTGGGAAACGATGACGCGCTCGGTACCGTTGATGATAAAGGTACCGTTCTCGGTCATCAGGGGGATCTCCCCCATGTAAACTTCCTGTTCCTTGATGTCCTTGATGGCCTTGTTCGACGATTCTTTGTCGAAAATGATCAGGCGCACTTTTACACGCAGCGGGACAGCAAATGTCACGCCGCGCAGGACACATTCCTTGACATCGAAAGCCGGCTCACCAAGGCGATAGCCGACGTATTCCAGCGCTGCATTGCCGGAATAGCTAATGATCGGGAAAACGGATTTGAAGGCTGCATGCAAGCCAATGTCGCGGAACTGATCTTTGGTCGCTCCCGCCTGCAGGAATTCGCGATACGAATCCAGCTGGATGGCCAAAAGATACGGCACGTCCATCACGTGCGGTAACTTGCTAAAGTCCTTGCGGATACGTTTTTTCTCAGTGTATGAGTAAGCCATCAGCGTTCCCCAGCTTGGTCACCTGCTTGTTGGCTTCTCCCGACGGGAGCAGCCAGAAAATCTTGCGAATCCCTTGATTCGCACCACCCTGAGGTGGCTTTCCGAGGAACAGCCAGCGTGGCTGGCTTTCCATAACGGAAAAAGGCCGGTGGCAAGAGCCACCAGCCATCAGCCTTTCGCGAGTCGCTCGGGCTGTAGACGCAAGGTCGTCGCTTACTTGAGCTCGACTTTGGCGCCTGCTTCTTCCAGAACCTTCTTGGCAGCTTCGGCTTCTTCCTTCGAAACGCCTTCCTTGACCACGCCCGGGGCGCCGTCAACGACAGCCTTGGCTTCTTTCAGGCCCAGACCGGTCAGCTCGCGAACTGCCTTGATCACGTTGACCTTCTTCTCGCCAGCTTCGGCCAGAACGATGGTGAACTCGGTTTGCTCTTCGACAGCAGCGGCAGCCGGGCCGGCAGCGGCTACGGTAGCAGCAGCAGCGGTAACGCCGAACTTCTCTTCCATTGCCTTGATCAGTTCAACAACCTGCATCACGGACATTTCGGAAACGGCGTTGATGATGTCTTCGTTGGTCAGAGCCATGACTCTAGTTCCTGTATTTAGGTGACGGCCTGCGGCCATCTAATTCAAAAAGTGATTGCGAAAGTAGCCAACCGCTTAAGCAGCAGCAGCTTCTTTCTGGTCGCGAACGGCCGCCAATGTACGAGCCAGCTTGCTGGTAGCGCCTTGGATAACGCTCATCAGCTGAGAAATGGCTTCGTCGTAAGTCGGCAGAGTTGCCAGCACGTCGATCTGATTGGCTGCGAGGAACTGACCCTCGAACGCAGCGGCCTTGATCTCGAACTTGTCCTGACCCTTGGAGAACTCCTTGAAGATACGAGCAGCAGCGCCCGGATGTTCATTGGAGAACGCAATCAGGGTCGGGCCTTTGAACACGTCGTTGAGCACTTCGAACTGAGTGCCATCAACAGCGCGGCGCAGCAGGGTATTACGTACAACGCGCACGTAAACGCCAGCTTCGCGGGCCTCTTTACGGAGTCCGGTCATGGCCCCCACGGTCACGCCACGGGCATCAGCCACGACAGCGGACAGGGCAGCTTTGGCAGCCTCGTTGACTTCAGCGACGATGGCCTTCTTGTCTTCGAGTTTGATTGCCACGGGTTACACTCCTGGATGTTACCGGTTCATCCGGTCGAAACCGGACGGGATTTGGTGTCTGATTCGGTACGAATCGGGAGCACCTCTGCGTAGGCTTTTGGTTTAAGGCTTGCGCCGCCTACGGTCTTGGATAGCCCCCGCCAGGCAGGGACCCCAATCTTTCAAACGCCCCGCGAGCGGGGCGCTGCTGTCTTACGCTTCCAGGGAAGCCTGATCAATGACCAGTCCCGGACCCATAGTGGTGCTCAGGGTCACGCGCTTGACGTAAATACCTTTTGAAGTGGAAGGCTTCAGACGCTTCAGATCCGAGAGCAACGCTTCAACGTTCTGCTTCAGCTGACCAGCTTCGAAACCAACCTTGCCCACAGAGGTGTGGATAATGCCGTTCTTGTCAGTACGGAAACGTACTTGACCGGCCTTAGCGTTCTTGACCGCAGTAGCAACGTCCGGAGTCACGGTACCGACCTTCGGGTTCGGCATCAGGCCGCGCGGACCGAGAATCTGACCCAACTGACCGACCACGCGCATGGCATCCGGGGACGCGATCACTACGTCGTAATTCAGATCGCCGCCTTTCATTTCAGCAGCCAGCTCGTCCATGCCAACACGATCAGCACCAGCGGCCAGAGCGGCTTCGGCGCCTGGACCTTGGGTGAACACGGCAACGCGGACAGTCTTGCCAGTACCGTTCGGCAGAACGGTGGCACCGCGAACAACCTGGTCTGATTTGCGCGGATCCACACCAAGGTTGATCGCGATATCGAACGACTCGGTGAACTTGACTGCAGAGACTTCCGCCAGCAATTTGGCAGCGTCTTCGAAAGCATACTGTTTGCCGGTCTCGATCTTCTCGGCGATAGCCTTCTGGCGCTTGGTCAACTTAGCCATTACACACCCTCCACATTCAGGCCCATGCTGCGAGCCGAACCTGCGATGGTTCGTACGGCAGCTTCCATTTCGGCAGCAGTCAGATCAGCCTGCTTGGTTTTGGCGATCTCTTCCAACTGTGCACGAGTAACGGTGCCGACCTTCTGGGTGTTGGGACGAGCGGAACCGCTGGTGATTCCAGCAGCCTTCTTAAGCAGCACCGCAGCCGGAGTACTCTTGGTTTCAAAAGTGAAGCTGCGATCGCTGTAAACGGTAATGATCACGGGAGTCGGCAGACCTGGCTCCTGGCCCTGGGTCCGAGCATTAAATGCCTTGCAGAATTCCATGATGTTCACGCCATGCTGACCCAGAGCAGGACCAACGGGCGGCGACGGGTTAGCCTGACCGGCCTTTACCTGAAGCTTGATGTAAGCTTGAATCTTCTTAGCCATAGTTACTCCGTTACGGGTTATAACGCCTTGCGGCTCCCCATTGCTGATTTATCCCGATGACGACAAAACCCCGCAGCCTTTAGCTGCGGGGTCGGGATGCTTCGTCCAGTTAAACCTTTTCGACCTGACTGAACTCCAACTCTACCGGCGTAGAGCGGCCGAAGATCAGGACCGCGACTTGGATCCGACTCTTCTCGTAATTGACTTCTTCAACCACACCATTGAAGTCTGCGAACGGACCATCCGCCACACGCACCACCTCACCCGGCTCGAAGAGCGTCTTAGGCTTCGGCTTATCACTTCCGTCAGCAACGCGACGCAGGATAGCTTCTGCTTCTTTATCGGTAATGGGCGCCGGCTTGTCCGCCGTACCACCAATGAAGCCCATTACACGAGGCGTATCCTTGACGAGGTGCCAAGTACCCTCGTTCATTTCCATCTGGACGAGAACGTAGCCAGGAAAGAACTTGCGCTCACTCTTGCGCTTCTGCCCATTACGCATCTCGACCACTTCTTCGGTCGGAACAAGAATCTCACCGAACTCATCTTCCATGCCGGCAAGCTTGACGCGCTCAACCAGGGAGCGCATGACGTGCTTCTCGTAACCCGAGTAAGCATGCACAACATACCAACGCTTAGCCACGAGACACCCTTAACCAACAACCATGGAAACCAACCAGCCGAGAAGGGAATCAAGCCCCCACAACAGCAGCGCCATCACAAGCACCACAACGACAACGATCAACGTAGTCTGAGTGGTCTCCTGACGGGTCGGCCAAACGACCTTGCGAATCTCGCCGCGCGCCTCTTTCAGCAGCACCGCGAAAGATCGACCCTTGGAGGTCTGCAACGCGACAAACGCAGCAACCACACCAATTGCCAGAACCGCAAGGACACGATAAAGAATCGGCTCAGCGGAGTAATATTGGTTACCGACAACGGCAACCACCACCAAAGCAGCCACAACAAACCACTTCACCAGATCGAAGCGCGCGTCATTGGCTTCAGCTTTGATATTCATCTGCTAGAACCTTGTAAAGACTGCCAATTTCGTTATTGAAAATGGCAGGCCAGGAGGGAATCGAACCCCCAACCTGCGGTTTTGGAGACCGCCGCTCTGCCAATTGAGCTACTGGCCTAGAAAGAGTCAGGCCGACTATTATGCCGACCTGCTTCAAACAGATCAATCGTTATTCGACGATCTTGGCAACCACGCCAGCACCAACGGTACGACCACCTTCGCGAATCGCGAAGCGCAGGCCGTCTTCCATGGCGATCGGCTTGATCAGGGTAACAACCATTTTCACGTTGTCGCCCGGCATTACCATCTCAACGCCTTCCGGCAGCTCGCACGAACCGGTAACGTCAGTGGTACGGAAGTAGAACTGCGGACGGTAGCCCTTGAAGAACGGAGTGTGACGACCACCTTCTTCCTTGGACAGAACGTACACTTCAGCTTCGAACTTGGTGTGCGGCTTGATGGTGCCCGGCTTAGCCAGAACCTGGCCACGCTCGACGTCATCACGCTTGGTGCCACGCAGCAGCACGCCGCAGTTCTCACCCGCACGACCTTCGTCGAGCAGCTTGCGGAACATCTCGACACCGGTACAGGTGGTCTTGGTGGTGTCACGCAGACCAACGATCTCGATTTCTTCCTGGATCTTGACGATGCCGCGCTCCACACGACCGGTAACCACGGTACCGCGGCCGGAGATGGAGAACACGTCTTCGATCGGCATCAGGAACGGCTTGTCGATGGCACGAACCGGCTCAGGGATGTAGGTATCCAGAGTCTCGACCAGCTTCTTGACGGCAGTGGTGCCCATCTCGTTGTCGTCTTGACCGTTCAGAGCCATCAGCGCGGAGCCGATGATGATCGGAGTATCGTCGCCCGGGAAATCGTAGGTGCTGAGCAGATCACGCACTTCCATTTCCACCAGCTCGAGCAGCTCGGCGTCGTCAACCATGTCGGCCTTGTTCAGGAACACGACGATGTACGGAACACCTACCTGACGGGACAGCAGGATGTGCTCGCGAGTCTGCGGCATGGGGCCGTCAGCAGCCGAGCAAACCAGGATCGCGCCGTCCATCTGGGCAGCACCGGTGATCATGTTCTTCACATAGTCAGCGTGACCCGGGCAATCAACGTGCGCGTAGTGACGAATGTTGGAGTCGTACTCTACGTGAGCGGTGTTGATGGTAATACCGCGAGCCTTCTCTTCCGGGGCGCTATCGATCTTGTCGAAGTCGACACGAGCGGAACCGAATACCTCGGAGCACACGCGAGTCAGAGCAGCCGTCAGAGTGGTCTTGCCATGGTCGACGTGACCAATGGTGCCGACGTTGACGTGCGGTTTGTTACGTTCGAACTTTTCTTTAGCCATCGAGACCGTCTCCCATCGTTGAATTGAGCTAGTCACGCCACCATTAAAACAAAGGCAGATATTTACATATCTGCCTTTGGGGTTTGGAGCTCATGAGCGGATTTGAACCGCTGACCTCACCCTTACCAAGGGTGTGCTCTACCAACTGAGCTACATGAGCGAAGCATATTTCGTAACCATCGAAGCTGGAGCGGGTAGCGGGAATCGAACCCGCATCATCAGCTTGGAAGGCTGAGGTTCTACCACTAAACTATACCCGCGAACGCCGAAGCTTACGCTTGAATCTGGTGGAGGGGGAAGGATTCGAACCTTCGAAGTCTATGACGTCAGATTTACAGTCTGATCCCTTTGGCCGCTCGGGAACCCCTCCAAAGTGAGGCGGCATTTTCATCACTTGCCACCCTACTGTCAAGCTTTTTCTCATATAAATCTTGAGCTTAGCTACATTGACAGCCGCTTCGCCGAGTAACAACACAACCCCCACGGCGAAGCGGGCGCCATTCTATGCAAACTATTCGGAAGATGCAACGCCTGCGCAGGGCATTTGGCGATGCTGCAATGCCGGCATATCTTTCTTGAGAGCCTCCAAGATTTCACCATCCAGTTGATGACGACTAGCAGCGGCAATCCGCACCCAATATTTGCTGTGCATCCTCGGCAACTCTCTGACCAAGGCTGAGTAATCCACCTCGCGCAAGCGTGCCACGACTCCTTCTGCCGAGTCTTTCCGAGAGAAAATCCCCAGGGAAATGCCGTTAGCGAGATCTCCCACAGTGATGATGTAGCTATCTATGTTGCGGCTTTGCAATTCGCGCAGCTGTCGCAGCGACGCCTGCCTGGAAGCTAAAGGCGGCAGGTATACCCAATAATCCACGCCGACAGCCACGTCTAGGCGCTGCATGTCGGACTGAATGTCCAGACTCAACAGTCGCTGCTCCAGGGACTGCGCTTGTAGCTCCTCATCGAAGCCACCAAGGAACAGACAGGCGTCACCAACCGGTTCAACAGGCGTTAACTGTGACTGCCTTCTCTCTGGACTAGCAGACTCACTCAGGAGCGTGATGTTTTGCTGCGGGCGGCTATACGTGGCAAGCGGGCCGATCTCTTTGACTCGCACCGGTGCTTGGTATTGTTGCTGCCCCCAAAAGAAAACGTTCAACAGCACTAATAGTAAGAATAACCAACGCATGCAGACTCGACCTTAACTAATGCCGCTAGGGGCAAGCGACCGCCAATCCCCGGAATACCAAGTCTGGCACGTATTGGATTTGCGCAATATCGTCGATCAACGCTGCATCCCCGCCCGTGGAGTAAATAGAGAAGTCTGTCCCCAGATAAGCGCTGGCTTGCTGAATCTGGGAGCTAACAAAACTACGCAACATCAAGTAGCAACCCCGTTCTACCGCCTCAACCGTGCTGCGCCCGGGGGCATATGCGCATCGCGCCGCTGTAGCCTCCTCCATCTCGTAATTGATACGCCGCGTATGGCTATGCAACTGCTGCCGAAGCAGTGAAGCGCCCGGGCAGATATACCCCCCCAGATGCATGCCATGGCCATCGACGAAATCAACGGTGATTGCTGTTCCAAGATCCAGCACGAGCATGGCACCCGGCTTCATTTGAAAGGCGCCAACAATAGCCAGCCAACGATCCAGGCCGAGACGCGAGTAATCTACATACCCATTTACCACGCCGCCAAGCCGGGCCGAAGGGGCTGCCTGCTGCACATCAATTTGTAAGGTACCGGAAAGACGAGAACACAAATCAGCTGTCTCGGCATCACTCCTCACGCTGACCAGCCGCGCGCGGGCGATATTGGAGACAGCGGAGCCAGCAAGTACATCTAGCAACTCCGCCACCGATGCTGATGCGCCTTGCGCTACAACGTCGCCGGAGCCAGCTTGCAAAACGCGCCACTTGATCAAGCTGTTACCGCAGTCCAGCTCAAGAATCATCGGTCCAGCCTCAAGCTAAGCTCCCCACCATTGAATACGCGCTCGCTCCCTTCGATCATGAGCCTCAGGCCGCCCTGCTGATCGACCCCCACGACCACACCCGAATAGTCATGGGCTCCGGTACTGAGCGTACATTTTTGTCCCTGCCAGATATGACTGGCTTCCCATTCGTCCTTCAGCGCCGAGAACCCCATGCTGGCATGCCGTTCTAGATAGCGCTTCAGCGCCTCAGCCAACGTAACCACCAGCGCGTTCCGATCGACCATACCGATATGCTCTTTCATTGACGTCCAACGCTGGTCTATCCCCTCGGCACTGCTCATATTCACGTTGATACCAATACCGACCACTACATGGCATACGTCCGCCGGATCACCAGTCAGCTCCAGCAGGATCCCGGCAATTTTTCGGCCGTCTGCGTATACGTCGTTTGGCCATTTCAAACCTACCTGCGTAACCCCTGCGAGACGCAATGCACGCATGACCGCCAAGCCAACCGCCAGACTCATGCCGGAAAGCTGCCGCGCCCCTCCGTGGACCTTGAACGCCAAACTGCAGTACAGATTTTGCCCAAAGGGACTAACCCAGAGGCGTCCCCTCCTTCCCCTTCCCGCGGTCTGGGTCTCAGCCATTACTAGGAAGGGCGTGCGTTCCAGCGGCAATAGACGCAAAGCCTCGGCATTGGTGGAGTCTATGGCGTCGTAAAGATGCAAAGTCCAACCGAACCGCACCAGCTGTGGCGTAAGCTCTTCGCCGTTCAGCAGGGATAGCGGCTCAGCTAGGCGGTAGCCGCGACCTGGAACCTTGTAGAGCGAAAGGGATGTTTCCTCCTGCAGACGCTGTACATGCTTCCATACCGCGCTACGGCTTACGCCCAAGGCATCACCCAGCTCCTGACCAGAATGAAAGCGACCATCTTGGAGTAACTTCAACAGCCTATTCATGCCACCCCCATAACGAGGCCCGAATAATAGCGGCACCAACTCCAAGTGCCTACAGTGATTTCCAGAGCCCAAAAGCAAACCCCCGACCCGCTTGCGCGGATCGGGGGTTTGGGAAAGGAGCTTGACGATGACCTACTCTCACATGGGGAAACCCCACACTACCATCGGCGATGCGTCGTTTCACTACTGAGTTCGGGATGGGATCAGGTGGTTCCAACGCTCTATGGTCGTCAAGCAATTCAGTTGCTGCCTCGGGGTTTAGCCGCTGCAGCCAATTGGGTATGTGATTGAATCGGTATTGCGTGTTCGTGCAGATTTTCGGCTTTACTGTCGACTTACCGTCTAACAGCCAAATTGTTTGGGTGTTATATGGTCAAGCCTCACGGGCAATTAGTATTGGTTAGCTCAACGCCTCACAGCGCTTACACACCCAACCTATCAACGTCGTAGTCTTCGACGGCCCTTCAGGGAGCTCAAGGCTCCAGTGAGATCTCATCTTGAGGCAAGTTTCCCGCTTAGATGCTTTCAGCGGTTATCTCTTCCGAACGTAGCTACCCGGCAATGCCACTGGCGTGACAACCGGAACACCAGAGGTTCGTCCACTCCGGTCCTCTCGTACTAGGAGCAGCCCCTCTCAAATCTCAAACGTCCACGGCAGATAGGGACCGAACTGTCTCACGACGTTCTAAACCCAGCTCGCGTACCACTTTAAATGGCGAACAGCCATACCCTTGGGACCGGCTTCAGCCCCAGGATGTGATGAGCCGACATCGAGGTGCCAAACACCGCCGTCGATATGAACTCTTGGGCGGTATCAGCCTGTTATCCCCGGAGTACCTTTTATCCGTTGAGCGATGGCCCTTCCATACAGAACCACCGGATCACTAAGACCTACTTTCGTACCTGCTCGACGTGTCTGTCTCGCAGTCAAGCGCGCTTTTGCCTTTATACTCTACGACCGATTTCCGACCGGTCTGAGCGCACCTTCGTACTCCTCCGTTACTCTTTAGGAGGAGACCGCCCCAGTCAAACTACCCACCATACACTGTCCTCGATCCGGATAACGGACCAGAGTTAGAACCTCAAAGTTGCCAGGGTGGTATTTCAAGGATGGCTCCACGCGAACTGGCGTCCACGCTTCAAAGCCTCCCACCTATCCTACACAAGCAAATTCAAAGTCCAGTGCAAAGCTATAGTAAAGGTTCACGGGGTCTTTCCGTCTAGCCGCGGATACACTGCATCTTCACAGCGATTTCAATTTCACTGAGTCTCGGGTGGAGACAGCGCCGCCATCGTTACGCCATTCGTGCAGGTCGGAACTTACCCGACAAGGAATTTCGCTACCTTAGGACCGTTATAGTTACGGCCGCCGTTTACCGGGGCTTCGATCAAGAGCTTCGCTTGCGCTAACCCCATCAATTAACCTTCCGGCACCGGGCAGGCGTCACACCCTATACGTCCACTTTCGTGTTTGCAGAGTGCTGTGTTTTTAATAAACAGTCGCAGCGGCCTGGTATCTTCGACCGGCATGGGCTTACGTAGTAAATACTTCACCCTCACCGGCGCACCTTCTCCCGAAGTTACGGTGCCATTTTGCCTAGTTCCTTCACCCGAGTTCTCTCAAGCGCCTTGGTATTCTCTACCCAACCACCTGTGTCGGTTTGGGGTACGGTTCCTAGTTACCTGAAGCTTAGAGGCTTTTCCTGGAAGCATGGCATCAACCACTTCGCTTTCTAAAAGAAAGCTCGTCATCAGCTCTCGGCATTAAGATCCCGGATTTACCTAAGATCTCTGCCTACCACCTTAAACAAGGACAACCAACGCCTTGCTGGCCTAGCCTTCTCCGTCCCCCCATCGCAGTAACTAGAAGTACGGGAATATTAACCCGTTTCCCATCGACTACGCTCTTCAGCCTCGCCTTAGGGACCGACTCACCCTGCGTCGATTAACGTTGCGCAGGAACCCTTGGTCTTTCGGCGTGCGAGTTTTTCACTCGCATTGTCGTTACTCATGTCAGCATTCGCACTTCTGATACCTCCAGCCAGCTTCTCAACTGACCTTCACAGGCTTACAGAACGCTCCTCTACCGCTCAACTTGCGTTGAACCCGTAGCTTCGGTACCTGGTTTGAGCCCCGTTACATCTTCCGCGCAGGCCGACTCGACTAGTGAGCTATTACGCTTTCTTTAAAGGGTGGCTGCTTCTAAGCCAACCTCCTAGCTGTCTAAGCCTTCCCACATCGTTTCCCACTTAACCAGGATTTTGGGACCTTAGCTGACGGTCTGGGTTGTTTCCCTTTTCACGACGGACGTTAGCACCCGCCGTGTGTCTCCCGTGCTGACACTTGCTGGTATTCGGAGTTTGCATCGGTTTGGTAAGTCGGGATGACCCCCTAGCCGAAACAGTGCTCTACCCCCAGCAGTGATACACGAGGCGCTACCTAAATAGCTTTCGAGGAGAACCAGCTATCTCCGAGCTTGATTAGCCTTTCACTCCGATCCACAGGTCATCCGCTAACTTTTCAACGGTAGTCGGTTCGGTCCTCCAGTCAGTGTTACCTAACCTTCAACCTGCCCATGGATAGATCGCCCGGTTTCGGGTCTATTCCCAGCGACTAGACGCCCTATTAAGACTCGCTTTCGCTACGCCTCCCCTATTCGGTTAAGCTCGCCACTGAAAATAAGTCGCTGACCCATTATACAAAAGGTACGCAGTCACCTAACAAAGTAGGCTCCCACTGCTTGTACGCATACGGTTTCAGGTTCTATTTCACTCCCCTCTCCGGGGTTCTTTTCGCCTTTCCCTCACGGTACTGGTTCACTATCGGTCAGTCAGTAGTATTTAGCCTTGGAGGATGGTCCCCCCATATTCAGACAAAGTTTCTCGTGCTCCGTCCTACTCGATTTCACTTCTAAGATCCTTTCGCGTACAGGGCTATCACCCACTATGGCCGCACTTTCCAGAGCGTTCCGCTAAAATCAAAGAAGCTTAAGGGCTAATCCCCGTTCGCTCGCCACTACTAAGGGAATCTCGGTTGATTTCTTTTCCTCAGGGTACTTAGATGTTTCAGTTCCCCTGGTTCGCCTCACACACCTATGTATTCAGTGTGTGATAACCATCTTATGATGGCTGGGTTCCCCCATTCAGACATCTCCGGATCAAAGTCTGTTTGCCGACTCCCCGAAGCTTTTCGCAGGCTACCACGTCTTTCATCGCCTCTGACTGCCAAGGCATCCACCGTATGCGCTTCTTCACTTGACCATATAACCCCAAGCAATCTGGTTACTGTCTATAACGTGAAGACGACATTCGCCGAAAATTTGCATAGAGAACACGCAAATTTTACCTTGACTTGAATAACCACCAGTGAAAGTGATCACTCAAATCTACTTCTATCACATACCCAAATTTTTAAAGAACAGTTCTGGCGCAAAGACCAGAAATCAATACCCTCACCCATCATCAGATGCGCAAGCAGCACTCATTTCTGAGCTTTCAGCGATTATCGAGTTAATGGTGAGCCAAGGAGGATCGAACTCCTGACCTCCTGCGTGCAAAGCAGGCGCTCTCCCAGCTGAGCTATGGCCCCATCTACAGATCGGCCACATCCCATGACAATTGGTGGGTCTGGGCAGATTCGAACTGCCGACCTCACCCTTATCAGGGGTGCGCTCTAACCAACTGAGCTACAGACCCAATCGTCTCTCTCGGGTCGAAACCCAATCGCTTTTCGCTAGTGAATCAAGCAATTCGTGTGGGAGCTTATGAAGAAGCTGAAGTCTTCGATTAAGGAGGTGATCCAGCCGCAGGTTCCCCTACGGCTACCTTGTTACGACTTCACCCCAGTCATGAATCACTCCGTGGTAACCGTCCCCCCGAAGGTTAGACTAGCTACTTCTGGAGCAACCCACTCCCATGGTGTGACGGGCGGTGTGTACAAGGCCCGGGAACGTATTCACCGTGACATTCTGATTCACGATTACTAGCGATTCCGACTTCACGCAGTCGAGTTGCAGACTGCGATCCGGACTACGATCGGTTTTATGGGATTAGCTCCACCTCGCGGCTTGGCAACCCTTTGTACCGACCATTGTAGCACGTGTGTAGCCCAGGCCGTAAGGGCCATGATGACTTGACGTCATCCCCACCTTCCTCCGGTTTGTCACCGGCAGTCTCCTTAGAGTGCCCACCTTAACGTGCTGGTAACTAAGGACAAGGGTTGCGCTCGTTACGGGACTTAACCCAACATCTCACGACACGAGCTGACGACAGCCATGCAGCACCTGTGTCAGAGTTCCCGAAGGCACCAATCCATCTCTGGAAAGTTCTCTGCATGTCAAGGCCTGGTAAGGTTCTTCGCGTTGCTTCGAATTAAACCACATGCTCCACCGCTTGTGCGGGCCCCCGTCAATTCATTTGAGTTTTAACCTTGCGGCCGTACTCCCCAGGCGGTCGACTTAATGCGTTAGCTGCGCCACTAAGATCTCAAGGATCCCAACGGCTAGTCGACATCGTTTACGGCGTGGACTACCAGGGTATCTAATCCTGTTTGCTCCCCACGCTTTCGCACCTCAGTGTCAGTATTAGCCCAGGTGGTCGCCTTCGCCACTGGTGTTCCTTCCTATATCTACGCATTTCACCGCTACACAGGAAATTCCACCACCCTCTGCCATACTCTAGCTCGCCAGTTTTGGATGCAGTTCCCAGGTTGAGCCCGGGGCTTTCACATCCAACTTAACGAACCACCTACGCGCGCTTTACGCCCAGTAATTCCGATTAACGCTTGCACCCTTCGTATTACCGCGGCTGCTGGCACGAAGTTAGCCGGTGCTTATTCTGTCGGTAACGTCAAAACAGCAAGGTATTAACTTACTGCCCTTCCTCCCAACTTAAAGTGCTTTACAATCCGAAGACCTTCTTCACACACGCGGCATGGCTGGATCAGGCTTTCGCCCATTGTCCAATATTCCCCACTGCTGCCTCCCGTAGGAGTCTGGACCGTGTCTCAGTTCCAGTGTGACTGATCATCCTCTCAGACCAGTTACGGATCGTCGCCTTGGTGAGCCTTTACCTCACCAACTAGCTAATCCGACCTAGGCTCATCTGATAGCGCAAGGCCCGAAGGTCCCCTGCTTTCTCCCGTAGGACGTATGCGGTATTAGCGTTCCTTTCGAAACGTTGTCCCCCACTACCAGGCAGATTCCTAGGCATTACTCACCCGTCCGCCGCTGAATCAGAGAGCAAGCTCTCTTCATCCGCTCGACTTGCATGTGTTAGGCCTGCCGCCAGCGTTCAATCTGAGCCATGATCAAACTCTTCAGTTCAATACTGCTTGGGTTTTGAGAAAACCCTAAACTTGGCTCAGCAATCGCAAATCTCTTTACAAGTAAAGAGTAACTCTCGAATAAACGAGTGTTGCTTTGTGATGCTGATAATCTATCTGACCATCAGTCTTACATTCACAAGCACCCACACGAATTGCTTGATTCAGTTGTTAAAGAGCGTTTCGATCAAGTCTTTCGTCTCAACCGAGGCCGCGCATTCTACAGCAGCCTTGTTACCTGTCAAGCTGTTTTTGAAGAATTTTTCGTTTCTTCTCAACCGCTTGCGCTTTCGATCAACTCTCATCTCTCGTCAGCGGGAGGCGAATCATACAGCGTTCAAAACCGCTGTCAACCACCTCTTTCAACCGCCTCCGATCAACCTGACCGAAGCCACCAACAGGACTCAACCGCCACCCTGCCAGCCCGGCGCATTCTACTCGAATCCGCCATCCGTGCAACCCTTTTATTTCGCTAACCTTTTGATTTACAAGAGGTTTTGCTTAAGGACTGCGCCGGAAGTGGTGCGCATTATAGGAGCCTGAAAACTAACGTCAACCGTTTATTTCAGTTTTGTTCGGGCTTCAGCGTTACACGAGCAAACGCCTTCTTGCCAGCCTGGCAAACGTGCGTTGCACCGAGCTGGAATATAAAGCCACGATCCACGACTTGGCCGTCAACACGTACACCACCAGAACCCAACAAGTCACGAGCCACAGCGGCATTCTTAACAAGCGCAGCCTTATTAAGCACCGACGCGATAGGCATACCCTGATCGGATGTCAGCTCGATTTCCGGAAGATCCTCCGGCAATTCTCCATCCTTCATACGATTGCCCGCCGAGCGATGCGCCGCAGCCGCAGCTTCTTCACCGTGGAATCGCGCGACTATCTCCTCCGCCAGCTTGATCTTGATGTCGCGAGGGTTGGCCCCACGCTCAACATCCAAACGAAGCTCGTCGATCTCTGCTTGCGCGCGGAAGCTGAGCAGCTCGAAGTAGCGCCACATAAGCGCATCAGGAATGGATACCAATTTGCTGTACATGACGCCCGGCAGCTCCTGGATACCCACATAGTTGCCGAGAGACTTGGACATCTTCTTCACGCCGTCCAACCCTTCAAGCAACGGCATCGTCACCACGCACTGGGACGCCTGCCCGTATGCCCGCTGCAGCTCACGCCCCATGAGGAGATTAAACTTCTGATCGGTTCCACCCAGCTCGATATCGGCCTTGAGCGCCACCGAGTCATATCCCTGCACCAACGGATACAAAAACTCATGGATCGCGATTGGCTGATTAGTCGAGTAACGCTTATGGAAGTCGTCCCGCTCGAGCATACGTGCAACGGTGTACTGAGAGGCCAGGCGGATGAAGTCAGCTGGAGTCAGCTTGTCCATCCATGTCGAGTTGAAGGCCACCTCGGTTCGAGCAGGATCAAGAATCTTAAAAACCTGCGCCTTATACGTCTCGGCGTTTTCAAGAACCTGGTCCCGTGTCAGCGGTGGCCTCGTAGCACTTTTGCCACTTGGGTCACCAATCATCCCTGTGAAATCCCCTATAAGGAAGATCACTTGGTGCCCCAGCTCCTGCAGCTGCCGCATCTTATTAATGAGCACAGTGTGCCCGAGGTGAAGGTCCGGAGCGGTAGGATCGAAGCCAGCCTTGACGCGCAGAGGCTCGCCCCGCTCGAGCTTAGCGACCAGCTCCGACTCGACGAGCACCTCATCAGCGCCCCGTTTGATCACCGACAGTTGCTCTTCAACCGACTTCATGGCAAGCCCTATACCATTATGAAAGGGCGACAACCTTACAAGATCGCTGGGCGATTACAAGCCACAGCGTACCGGCCAGCAGATCAGCCTCAGCGAGGGTTGCCTCCGATGGGCTTTGCTTATATTTTAGACAGTTATTTCCCGTACAAAATAATGCCAGAAGCCCAATGATGCCTTCCAAATCAAAAGCTCCGAACTACCCCAAGAGCCATCTCCTGGCTGCGAGTGGTGTAGCTGCGCTGCTGAGCCTGGCGCTCCTCGTATTTCCATCACGTGAAGTCGAGGCCAAGAAGACTTTCATCGATCTGAAGCTTGAGACTTCTTCTGGGCAGATCATCATCGAGCCCGACCAGAAGGAGTCCACCCTAGCCCAGTCTCCGTTCTCCTCCGCAAGCCAGCTGGAACCTTCCGCTGAAGCCCAGCATGAGATGCTGCCAGAAGCGGATGCCGGCCAGGAAACCAGCGCTGCAGAGGATCCTCTGACAAAAACGGTTGTGGTAGCCAATGGGGATACGCTATCGACCGTATTCGCCAAAGTGGGCTTGTCACCGTCGGTAATGCACGCGGTACTTGCGAGCAGTCAGGATGCGAAGCAACTTTCACGGTTGAAGATCGGCCAGGCCTTGGAGTTCAAGCTGACCGAGAATGGCGAGCTGGCCAACCTACGCAGCAAACTCAACAGCCTGGAAACCTTGGCGCTTGAGAAAACGGCCGATGGATATGCATTCAAGAAAGAGCAGGTCAAACCAGAGGTGACCTCTGTTTATGCCCGGGGCGAGATTGACAGCAGTCTGTTCCTCGCAGCAAAGCGCGCGGGCCTTAGCCACAACCTGACGATGGACCTGGCCAACGTGTTCGGTTACGACATCGACTTCGCCCTAGACATTCGAAAGGGCGATAGTTTCGAGGTCATCTACGAAGAGAAAACTGTTGAAGGCGAACGGGTCGGGACGGGCAATATTCTCGCCGCTCGTTTTACCAACCGAGGCAAGACCTACTCCGCCGTTCGTTACACCAGCAAGGACGGTGCTACCAGTTACTACAATGCCGATGGCACCAGCATGCGCAAGGCGTTTATTCGTACGCCAGTGGATTTTGCGCGGATCAGCTCGCGCTTTTCCAACGGACGCAAACACCCGATTCTGAACAAGATTCGCGCGCACAAAGGCGTCGACTATGCGGCACCGCATGGAACACCGATCAAAAGCGCCGGTGACGGCAAGGTTCTGCTCGCCGGACGCAAAGGCGGCTATGGCAACACTGTGATCATCCAGCACGGCCAACGCTACCGCACCCTTTACGCACATATGCAGGGCTTCGCCAAAGGCGTGCGTAATGGCTCCACGGTGAAGCAGGGACAGATCATTGGCTATATCGGCACAACGGGTCTATCCACCGGCCCGCATCTGCATTACGAGTTCCAGGTTGATGGCGTGCATGTTGATCCGCTGGGGTTGAAACTACCAATGGCCGATCCGATTGCGCAGAATGAGAAACAGCGTTTCATGCAGCTGAGCCAACCGCTAATGGCACGGATGGATGAAGAGAAGGCCACCATGCTGGCCCTGAACCAGCAGTAAGCATGACTCTTTATCTGGGAGTGATGTCTGGTACCAGTCTCGACGGTCTGGACATCGCTCTCATAGAGCAGCATACCCACACCCGACTGATCGCTACGCGCTTTCAGGAAATGCCAGCCACACTTCGGCAAGAGCTGTTGGCGCTCTGCTCGACCGGAGCGGATGAGTTGGCACGGGCGGCGATTGCCGAACAACGCTGGGCTACATTAGCCGCCGAAACGATCAACCAGCTACTCTCCGACCAGCAACTGTTTCCTCAAGCAGTGCGCGCCATTGGCAGCCACGGGCAAACCGTACGCCATGAGCCTCATCTTGGCTTCACCATTCAGATTGGCAACCCAGCACTTTTGGCCGAGCTTACCGGCATCAGCGTCGTCAGTGATTTTCGCCGACGCGACGTTGCGGCCGGGGGCCAGGGCGCACCGCTCGTTCCTGCGTTCCACGAATCCGTTTTTGGCGACAAAGAGCGCATCCGCGCTGTTCTCAATATCGGTGGATTCAGCAACCTGAGCCTCCTGTGTCACGGCAGTCCCACCAACGGCTTCGATTGTGGTCCCGGCAATGTGCTCATGGATGCCTGGATCCAGCGCCATCGGAACCAGGCGTTCGACCGCAATGGCGACTGGGCGGCAAGTGGCTCGGTCGATGAGGAACTGCTAGCTGCGCTGCTGAGCGAGGAATTCTTCACGACTCAAGGACCAAAGAGCACCGGACGAGAGCTCTTCAATCTGAGCTGGCTGGACAAACACCTTGCCGAGCATGGCCACCTAAGTCCCGAGAATATCCAGGCGACGCTGCTAGAGCTGACCGCGAAGAGCATCGCCGATTCCCTGATGACGACCCAAGCAGAGACACAAGACCTTCTGGTATGTGGCGGCGGAGCGCATAACGTTGCCTTGATGCGACGACTGCAAGCATTGCTCCCCAGCTGCGACGTACGAAGTACGGAGAGTGAGGGTGTACCGCCGGACTGGGTAGAGGCGATGGCGTTCGCGTGGCTGGCGCACTGCTGCCTGGAGCGCATACCCGCTAATCGCCCAGCGGTTACTGGCGCGCGAGGTGATCGGATCCTGGGCGCGATCTATCCGGCCTAAAATGAAAACGCCGTGCATTGCACGGCGTTTCTGAAAGCGGCAAACCTCAGATCGAAAATGACTGACCACATCCACACGTGGTCGTAGCGTTCGGATTCTTGATTACAAAACGGGAGCCTTCCAGGCCTTCCTGATAATCAACTTCCGCGCCGGCCAGGTACTGATAGCTCATCGGATCGACCACGAGACTGACTCCCTCTCGCTCGATAATCGTATCGTCGTCGGCCACGTCCTCGTCGAACGTGAAGCCATACTGGAAACCCGAGCAGCCGCCTCCAGTGACGAAGACACGCAACTTCAAGCGAGGGTTGCCCTCCTCATCGACCAGGCTCTTCACCTTGCTCGCTGCCCCCTGACTGAACTGGATGGCGGTGGGCGTGAAGGATTCGACACTCATTCGGTTCTCCTGGCGTGAAACGCCCTACTGCGTTGACGGTGCATTATCGGCTTTCCTGACAAAACCGGTCAACTATTAGACCGGTAGCTCTTATTAACACCGATCAGGGCAGCAACGCCACGTTGCCAAGCCCCAGCCTTTCGTCAAGGTCGAATAGGATATTCATGTTCTGAATTGCCTGACCAGATGCGCCTTTCACAAGATTGTCGATTACCGACAACACCACAACCAGATTGCCACCTTGCGGACGATGCACGGCGATGCGGCAAACGTTGGCGCCACGAACGCTGCGTGTTTCGGGGTGACTACCTGCCGGCATCACGTCTACAAAGGGCTCGTTGGCATAACGTTGCTCGTAGAGGCGTTGAAGGTCCACGGACTTGTCTTCGACAGTGGCATACAGAGTCGCGTGAATACCGCGAATCATCGGGGTCAAGTGAGGAACGAAAGTCAGGCCGATATCGCCGCGGGCGGCACGACGCAGCCCCTGGCTGATCTCTGGCAAGTGGCGATGCCCTTTTACTGCATACGCCATCATGCTTTCGCCCGCCTCGGTAAACAACGAACCGATCTTAGCCGCACGCCCAGCACCGCTTACCCCGGACTTGCAATCTGCAATCAAGCGCGAGGCATCGGCCAATCCGTTCTCGAGCAGCGGCAGGAAACCGAGCTGCGTGGCAGTGGGATAGCAACCGGGAACGGCGATCAAGCGTGCCTTTCTGATCTGCTCGCGATTGACCTCCGGCAAGCCGTAGACGGCTTCAGGAAGCAGCTCGGGAGCACCATGGGCCTGGCCATACCACGTGGCCCATTCATCGGCATCCTGCAGACGAAAATCGGCAGACAGGTCAATGACCCGTGTTCCGGCAGCCAGCAACTCACCGGCCAATGCATGCGCGACGCCATGGGGCGTGGCGAAGAACACGACATCGCACGCGCCCAGCGTTGCAGCATCCGGGACGCTGAATGCGAGATTGTCATAGTGGCCGCGCAGATTCGGATACATGTCGGTGACTTTGACGCCATCCTCGGAGCGAGAGGTGATAACCGCCACCTCGGCCTGCGGATGCTGGGCAAGCAGGCGTAACAACTCGACGCCCGTATAGCCTGTGCCGCCAACGATACCGACCTTGATCATGACCTGCCCTCGAATGAACGTGTAAAAGCGCGATGATAAAGCTGCTTGGCGCCGGGGCCAACCGGCGGGATGACGGAGGCGATCCCAGCCACTACTATCGACGCACTCTTCTTCCCAGGATTCAACCAATGCTCTATCTGTGGCTCAAAGCCTTGCACATCATCGCCATCGTCTGCTGGTTTGCCGGCCTGTTCTATCTCCCTCGTTTGTTTGTCTATCACGCAATGAGTGAGGATCAGCCTAGCCGTGAGCGTTTCAAGGTAATGGAACGCAAGCTTTACCGCGGCATTATGCTCCCATCGATGATCGCAACCCTCGTGTTCGGGATCTGGATGGTCATTCTCAACCCCGGCCTGTTCAGCACAGGTGGCTGGCTGCATGCCAAGCTGGCCTTGGTGTTGGTGCTGGTCGGTTACCACCATATGTGCGGCGCGCAACTGAAGCGCTTTGCACGAGATGAGAACGTCCGGGGGCACGTCTTCTACCGGTGGTTCAACGAAGTACCTGTGCTCTTTCTGCTGGCCATCGTGATTCTCGTCGTCGTCAAGCCGTTCTGAGGCCAACGGCCTTTGGCCAGGCCGCCAACAAGCATTGTGTTATCCGCGTCCGAGTCCCGATTGATCGCAGTTGTGTCGAGCCGGCCAGGCTTCTAATCTGCACCATCATTTATTTGTGACACGGACGCCACATGCAAGAAGCCCACTTCAAGATCGTCTTCAATGGCGAACTGATGCCCGACATGCCAGTCGAGACGGTCAAGTCGAACCTGGCAAGGCTGTTCAAGACAGACGCAAGCAAGGTCGAACGCCTCTTCGGCGGTCAGGACGCGGTAATCAAAACAAGGCTCAGCCAACAGGACGCCGATAAGTACCTTGCCGCGCTCCACCGTGCGGGGGCGAAAGCCCGTAAGGAGCCGGAGCGCGCGGTGCCTGCGCTGAGCCTGGTGCAAACGGAGGAAGAGCGCTCAGCTGCGGAGTCGGAAAGAGCTGCAGCCAGCGTCATGACCTGTCCTAAATGCGGGCACATACAAAGCCAGTCCAGCGAATGCACGGCGTGCGGCATCATTATTGAAAAGTACCTGGCCCGTCAGGCACAGCTTCGCGACGCCTCTGCAATGCAAGGCAAAAGCACAATCCAGTCTCCTTACGCGCCGCCATCCGCAGACGTTAATGAAACCATGCCACTCCATGGCGAGCTAAAACCGCTTTCCATCTCTGGACGCATCGGTCGACTGCGCTACCTGGCATGGTCGCTGGTAGTCATGCTTACAGCGACGGGCTTGTTCGCGATAGCGGCATTGCTCATGCCGATATCCAGCACGCTCGGATTTGTTTGTGTGGCCGTGGTCGGCATCGGGATGCTGGTAGTGAGCGTCCAGATTGGTGTGCAGCGCTTGCATGACTTTGGCTGGTCCGGCTGGCTGATCCTGCTCAATCTGGTTCCGCTACTGGGCAGCCTTTTTCCGTTCTTCATGCTGCTTATGCCGGGAAATCGGGAGGTCAACCGCTACGGCTCACCTCCACCGCCCAACAGCCGCTCGGTAAAGGTGCTCGCCGCGTTGTGGCTGGTGCTGATCATCTTCGGCTTGGTAGCGGCATTGACCGTCCCGGCGCTGGTGGACATGCGCCGCGGAGCCGCCCTCTAACTTCTCCGAGCCCGGCTCAATCGGCTTGCACGGTTCGCCCTTGAGCCCATGCGCGTAATGCCTCCAAACGCTCGGCCATGACGATCGACAGCGGAGATGTCGCGCGGATGCACTCGAGCAACATTGGCTGATCGACCTGCCGCTGCTGAGCCTGGGCGGCATACACGGCACTCACAACGACCTGCTCGATTTCGGCACCAGAGAAACCACTGGACGCCTCGGCCAACAACGTCACGCCCAGATCATCAGGCCGTAGCTCGCGACGAGCCAGGTGAATACGGAAGATTTCCTCACGCGTCGCATCGTCTGGCAAGTCGACAAAGAACAGCTCGTCAAAACGGCCCTTGCGCAACAGCTCCGGCGGCAGCCGATCAATCGCATTCGCGGTGGCAACCATGAATACCGGAGCCGAACGCTCGGCCATCCAGGTCAGCAGCGTACCGAGCACCCGCTGACTGACTCCACCATCCATATCGCCTGTCGCCAGGCCTTTTTCGATCTCGTCCATCCACAGCACACAAGGCGCTATCTGCTCAGCCAACGTCAGCGCCTCGCGCAGATTGCGCTCGGTTTCGCCGAAATACTTGTTGTAGAGACAGGCAAAGTCGAGCCGCAGCAATGGTAAACCCCACAGCCCTGCTACGGCCTTGGCGGCGAGACTCTTGCCGCCGCCCTGCACACCAACCAGCATCACGCCACGCGGCAGATCATCGCCCCTCCCGCCCAGGAATGCGCCCTGCCGCTCCGCCAGCCAACGCTTGAAATTGGCCAGTCCGCCCACCTCGGCAAAACGAGCGGTCTGATACTCGAAGCTCAGCACGCCTTCGAGATCCAGCATCTGGAATTTCGCTCGATTAAGCTCGGGCAGATCCTCCTGGGTAATGGCGCCGTCATCGCAGATCACGTTGCGCGCCAGCGCCCGCGCTTCAGCATGACTGAGGCCGCGCAGGTTTTTTACAACCTGCTGCAGGGTTCGATTGTCCGTGCGTACACGGGCGCCGCGGTTGCGCTCGCTCCATAAAGTGGCTTCTTCACGAACGATGGCAAGCAGCTCCTCCTCTGCTGGTAGCGAAAGGCTGAAGCGTGCCGCATAACGCTGGACCTCTGGCGGAAGCTTGAGCGCATGCGAGACCAGCACCAGGGTCGGCGCAGTAGATGCTTCTCGCATCGCAACGTCCTTGAGTAGCCGCACCAGCTTGGGCTCGCTGAGAAACGGATGGAGATCGCAGAACACATACAGGTTTGCTCGGAGGTCATGCTTGACCAGCTTCAGCGCAACCTCAGGGGAACAACTGTCCTCACCGGCCTGCTGCTCGCCATCGAACCCTAGGTGCCGCAGCCCGTCAGTCGCAGACCACACGTACAAGCCCAGCCCCTGGCGTACGGCGAGCCCGGTCAGCGTCTCAAGCACTCTGCGCTCATCCCATGATTCGACCATCACCAGCTTGACCCGCGAATCCAGGACCAATGCGAGATCATGTATATCGTTCTTCACCCAACCTCCCTGTACGCTCACTGGCGCGTAACCGCCCTGATACACTACGTGACCGAGTCTCTCCTGGAGAACAGTCATGGATTGCTTGTTCTGCAAGATCGTGTGTGGGGATATTCCCGCACACAAGTTCTATGAGGATGATCAGGTTATCGCTTTCCATGACATTTCGGCGCAGGCACCGGTGCACTTTCTGGTAATTCCGAAGAAGCACATCGCCACACTGAATGATCTGAGCGAGGAGAACGACAAACTGCTGGCCGGGCATATCCTCTTCACCGCCCAGAGGCTGGCGCAAGAACAAGGCTGCCAGGACGGCTTCCGCGTGGTGATGAATTGCAACGACCTCGGAGGCCAGACCGTCCATCACATACACATGCACGTACTCGGGCAGCGACAGATGCATTGGCCGCCGGGCTGAGCTACCACTCCAGCCCCTGCAGCCCCAGCAACCGCTAGCGGTCTAATCTTGTTCCGGAGGACATATGACCAGCCAACGCCACTACTCCCCAGCCGACCGCCTGCTGATGCAGGCCGATGCGGCTTTGCGAACCCTGCTGCCCTTCAGCGGGCAGCCCGCACGGCCATCGCCGGCCGTGCTGAAGAACGAGAGCGAACTGAGCGAGAGCGAAACCCGTCACGTGGCAGGTTTGATGCGCATCAACCACACCGGCGAAGTCTGCGCCCAGGCGCTGTATCAGGGGCAGGCTCTGACGGCCCGCCTGCCTCAGGTGCGTCAGGCAATGGAGCAGGCCGCGGATGAGGAGATCGACCACCTTGCATGGTGCGAACAGCGCATTCGTCAACTAGGCAGCCATACCAGCGTGCTCAATCCTCTGTTCTACGGACTGTCGTTCGGTATCGGGGCGTCCGCGGGACTCATCAGCGATCGCATCAGCCTGGGCTTCGTCGCCGCGACCGAAGACCAGGTATGCAAGCACCTGGACGATCACCTCGGCCAATTGCCAGCAGAAGATGAAAAATCCCGTGCCATTCTCGAGCAAATGCGTGAGGACGAAGCACAGCACTCGACCGCAGCCATCGCGGCTGGCGGCCTGCGCTTTCCTGCGCCGATCAAGTTCGGCATGAGCCTGGTATCAAAGGTCATGACCAAGGCGACATATCGCATCTGACCATTGAAAAGGGCGCTAAGGCGCCCTTTCTGGTGATCTCGCGATGCCTGGTGACGGCTTGGCGAAATGCGCGACAGTCTGTACGTCGCTTAGCCGAGTTCGACAATCTCGTAGGCGTGGGTAATGTCGATCCCGGCACGACCAAGCATGATGGACGCCGAACAGTACTTCTCGGCCGACAGCTCGACGGCGCGCTTCACTTGCGCATCCTTCAGCGCCCGACCTTTGACGACGAAACGCAAGTGGATCTTGGTAAATACCTTGGGGTCCTCGGTAGCGCGTTCGGCCTCAACGAAGACTTCGCAACTATCCACAGCCTGCCGCGACTTTTTCAGAATGCTCACTACATCGAAGTTACTGCAGCCACCCAGGCCAAGTAGCAGCATCTCCATGGGGCGTACGCCAAGGTTACGTCCGCCGTTCTCGGGCGGGCCATCCATCACCACGACATGTCCGCTGCCGGACTCGCCAAGGAACATCGCACCGTCGACCCATTGAATGCGCGCTTTCATCGCCAGCTCCAATAAAAACAGGGCGGCTAGCTTAGCATGGGCCTTTAAATCGACAGCGTCACATACGCGACTAAAGGTGCGTTGACCCACACGTTTCGCCTGTCGCAACTTTGCAACTGCTCCGCCTTGGTCTGTTAAGCTCACGAAAGCTGAATGACAGCCACATATAACAATAATCAGTCTTTATTGAATACTTATCCGGGACCCACAGCATGGTAGCTATCTCTCTTACGCCCAAGATAAAGAATATCGACAAGTTGCTCGCCCATTGCCATAGACGGCGATACACGGCGAAGAGCACGATCATTTACGCAGGCGACCGTTGCGAGTCGCTTTTTTTCATCGTCAAAGGCTCGGTCACCATTCTTATCGAGGATGACGACGGTCGCGAGATGATCATCGCCTATTTGAATGCAGGCGACTTTTTCGGAGAGATGGGGCTTTTCGAGAAGGAAGGAACGGAAAAGGAACGCAGCGCCTGGGTCCGCGCAAAGACCGAATGCGAAGTTGCCGAACTGAGCTATGCGAAGTTTCGCGAGCTGACCCAGCAGGATCCGGACATCCTCTATGCCCTCGGCAGTCAGATGGCCGAGCGTCTGCGCAACACCACACGCAAGGTCGGCGACTTGGCCTTCCTCGACGTTACCGGCCGTGTCGCGCGCACCTTGCTCGACCTGTGCAAGCAGCCCGACGCCATGACTCATCCGGACGGCATGCAGATCAAGATCACCCGCCAGGAAATCGGCCGTATCGTCGGTTGCTCCCGCGAGATGGTCGGTCGGGTGCTCAAGAGCCTGGAAGCCCAGGGTCTCGTCTATGTCAAAGGCAAGACCATGGTGGTATTCGGCACTCGCTGATCCTTCAGACCGCTACCTGCCAGCGCGCAATGCGCGGGCAGGCGGTCACTCCGGATCGGCAGCGACAGGGGCCGCACGGCCGCGCGAACGATCAGGGTAGAACAGGCGCTGCAGCTCTACGCCAGGTTGCTCGGCGCGCATGAACGCCTCGCCCACCAGGAATGCGTAGACCTGGTTTATTTCCATCAGCTCGACATCGGCACGATTGAAGATCCCGCTCTCGGTCACCACCAGACGATCCTTTGGAATCCGCGGCAGCAGATCCAGCGTGGTTTCCAGATTGACCTCGAAGGTATGCAGGTTGCGGTTGTTGATGCCCACCAGCGGCGTTTCCAGACGCAGCGCACGTTCGAGTTCGGTAGCGTCGTGCACCTCTACCAGCACGTCCAGCCCCTGCTGCTTGGCCACCGCTGCCAGCTCGTGCATACGCGCATCGTCCAGTGCCGCGACGATCAGTAGAATGCAGTCGGCGCCAAGCGCGCGCGCTTCGATCACCTGATACGGGTCGATCATGAAATCCTTGCGGATAACCGGCAGCGAGCAAGCCGCCCGCGCCTGCTGCAGATATTCATCGGCGCCCTGAAAGAAATCGATGTCGGTCAACACCGACAGGCAAGCAGCGCCCCCGGTCTCGTAGCTGGCGGCAATCTCGGCGGGCAGGAAGGGATCGCGAATGACCCCTTTGCTCGGCGATGCCTTCTTCACCTCAGCGATAACCGCAGGCTCCTTGCTGCGCACCCGGCGCTCAAGCGCGGCAGCGAAGCCACGCACCGGATCGGCAGCTGCGGCACGCTGCTCCAGCTCACCCAGCCCGACCTGGCGACTGCGCTGCGCAACCTCCTCGAACTTGCGGGCGATGATCTTCTCCAGAACGGTCGGCACGCTCACTTTTGATTCTCCTGCTTGAATACCGCGGTGAAGGAAACCAGCTCCTCCAGCTTGTCGCGCGCCAACCCGGTGCTGAGGGCATCATGCGCCATCTCAACACCCTGCTTCAGGCTGCTCGCCAGATCGGCTGCGTAAAGCGCAGCGCCAGCGTTGAGCACGATCATGTCGGCAGCCTTCTGCCCGTTCTCGCTCTGCCGGCGCCCCAGCGCATCGCGGATCAAGGCCAGCGAGCCCTGAGCGTCCTCTACGTTCAGGCCGATCAAACTCTGGCTCTTGATGCCAAAGTCCTCGGGCTGAATGCTGTATTCACGGATCTCACCATCCTTCAGCTCGGCAACATGCGTCGGCGCGGCCAGACTGATCTCGTCCAGCCCATCCTGCGCATGCACCACCAGCACATGCTTGCTGCCCAGACGCGCCAGCACTTCGGCCATCGGCCGGCACAATGCCTTGCTGAACACGCCAAGCACCTGATGGCGGACGCCGGCCGGGTTGGCCATGGGGCCGAGGATATTGAACAGCGTACGTAGGCCGAGTTCGCGGCGCGGGCCGGCCGCGTGCTTCATGGCGCCATGATGGGCCGGGGCGAACATGAAGCCGACGCCGACCGTATCGACACTGCGCGCCACCTGCTCGGGCGTCAGGTCGAGGAAGACCCCGGCCGCCTCGAGCAGATCGGCGCTGCCGCTCTTGCCGGATACTGCGCGGTTACCGTGCTTGGCGACCTTGCCGCCAGCGGCCGCAACGACGAACGAGGCGGCAGTGGACACGTTGAAGATATTCATGCCGTCGCCACCGGTGCCACAGGTGTCGACAAGCTTGTCGGTGTCGAAACGCACCGGAGCGGCAAGCTCACGCATGACCTGCACGGCGCCGACGATCTCGTCGATGGTTTCGCTCTTCATGCGCATGCCCATGAGGAACGCACCGACCTGCGCGTCTGTGCACTGACCGGTCATGATCTGGCGCATCACCGCCTGCATTTCTTCGGTGCTCAGATCGAGCTGCCCGACGATGCGGTTGAGGGCTTCCTTGATATCCATCAGCGCATGCCTCCGGTCTGCTTCAGAAAATTCGCGAACAGCTCGTGGCCCTGTTCGGTAAGGATCGATTCGGGGTGGAACTGCACGCCCTCTATATTCAGCGTTTTGTGCCGCAAGCCCATGATCTCGTCGACCGAGCCATCCTCCAGCTGGGTCCAGGCGGTGATCTCCAGGGACTCGGGCAACGTCTCGCGCTTGACGACCAGCGAGTGGTAACGGGTGACGGTCAGGGGATTATTGAGCCCGGCGAACACACCCTGGTCATGGTGAAACACCGGGCTGGTCTTGCCGTGCATGGCCTGCCGAGCACGTACCACATCGCCACCGAAGGCCTGACCGATGCTCTGGTGGCCGAGGCAAACGCCGAGAATGGGCAACTTGCCGGCGAAATGACGGATCAGCTCCAGCGACACGCCGGCCTCGTTCGGCGTGCACGGGCCCGGCGAGACGACGATGCGCTCCGGATTCAGCGCTTCGATCTCGGCCACGCTCAGCTCGTCGTTGCGCACCACCTTGACGTCGGCACCAAGCTCGCCGAGGTACTGCACGACGTTGTAGGTAAAGGAATCGTAGTTATCCAGCATCAACAGCATGATCAGTTCTCCTGCTGGTCGCGTTCGGCCAGGGCCACCGCACGGAACATGGCGCGGCGCTTGTTCAGCGTCTCTTCCCATTCGAGTGCCGGCTGCGAGTCGGCAACGATGCCGGCACCGGCCTGCACGTGCAGCTCGCCGTCCTTGATCACCGCGGTACGAATTGCGATGGCGGTATCCATGTTGCCGTTCCAGGCGAGGTAGCCGACCGCGCCGCCGTAGACGCCACGCTTGACCGGCTCGAGTTCGTCGATGATTTCCATGGCGCGAATCTTCGGTGCACCTGAGAGCGTGCCGGCCGGCAGGATCGCGCGCAGCGCATCCATCGCCGTCAATGGCGCCTTGAGCTGGCCGGTGACGTTGGAAACGATGTGCATGACATTCGAATAGCGCTCGATGACCATCTTCTCGGTCAGCCGCACCGTGCCGGTCTCGGCGACACGACCGACGTCGTTGCGGCCCAGGTCGATCAGCATCAGGTGTTCGGCAAGCTCCTTGGCATCGCTGAGCAGGTCCTGCTCCAACGCCAGATCAGCTTCTTCGCTGGCACCGCGTGGACGCGTGCCGGCGATGGGGCGGACCGTGACCAGGCCTTCCTCGACCCGCACCAGCACTTCTGGCGACGACCCCACCACGTGGAAGTCACCGAAGTTGAAGAAGTACATGTAGGGCGTCGGGTTGAAGCAACGCAGCGCGCGGTACAGATCGATGGGTGCGGCCTTGAACGGGATCGACATGCGCTGGGAAATCACCACCTGCATGCAGTCGCCGGCGAGGATGTAGTCCTTGATGCGGTTGACCGCCTGCTCGTAATCCTCGCGGCTGAAGCTGGAACGGAAGGTCGGCTCGGCACCGTTGCTCTTTTCGAAATCCAGGCCCAGGCGCGGCGTGATCGACTGACGCAGCTTCGCCCGTAACGCTTGCAGGCGAGCCTGACCTGCCTCGTAGGCTTCCGGCTGCGACGGGTCGACCAGCACGATGCAATGCAGCTTGCCGGCGAGGTTGTCGAACACCACCACGGCGTCGGAAACCATCAGCAAGATATCCGGTGTGCCCAGCGGATCCGGGTTGGGGCAATTGCCAAGTTTGCGCTCGACATAGCGCACGCTGTCGTAGCCGAAATAGCCGACCAGCCCGCCGTTGAAGCGCGGCAGGCCTTCGACCGGCGCGACGCGGTAGCGCTGCTGGAAGGATTCGACGAAGGCCAGCGGATCCTCGACCTCACAGGCCTCGGTCTCGATGCCATCGGTGGTCACGCTGATGCGGTGATCCCGCACGCGCAGCACGGTGCGGCACGGCAGACCGATGATTGAGTAACGCCCCCACTTCTCGCCGCCCTGAACGGACTCAAGCAGATACGAGTTCGGCGCATCGGCCAGTTTCAGGTATAGCGACAACGGGGTGTCGAAGTCGGCAAGGGTTTCGAACGACAGGGGAATGCGGTTATGGCCTTCGGCGGCCAAACGCAGGAATTCTTCGCGGGTCATGTCAGCCTCGTGGTCTGAGGAGGGTTCGAACGAACAACGGCAAACGCGCCGGCCTGGCCGGCAGGAAAAGTCAGGCGCGCCAGCGCCAACGGGCCAGGGCCTTGATGACTTTCATCCATTGTCTGCGGGTGAGCACCACGAGCTGATCTCTTCGGTGGGTCAAAAAGAGTCCGGCCACACTAGCGCAGCCCCGGAGCCGAAGCAACCAGCTCACGCAGGTCGTCGAGCACCAAAGCCGGATGCTCATCAGCGATGGGCTCGCCGTGGTTGTAGCCGTAGGTAAGCGCGACACACGGGACTGTCGCGGCCTTGGCAGCCCGCACGTCATTGCGCGAATCACCCACGAACAGCGATTCGCCGGACGCAACGCCCGCCTTGTCCATAACCCAGAACAGCGCCGCCGGATCGGGCTTTTGCTGCGGCAAGGTATCACCGCCGACCAGCCAATCGAAGTAACCGGCCAGCCCCTTCTCCTCCAGCAGCGGTTCGATGAACTGCGCCGGCTTGTTTGTGATGATCGCCAGCTTCACCTCGCGCTCGCGCAGCCAGTCCAGGCATTCGCGAACGCCCGGATAGACAGCCGTCAGCTCGTGGCCGCCGGCGTACGCCTGCATGAACAGCGCCAGCGCCTCGTCGGCCAACTCGTCGGCCACACCGTCATGGTTCAGCCCACCGGCCAATGCGCGACGTACCAGCACGCGCGAGCCGTTGCCGACCCAGTCGCGCACCCGCTCGATGCCGGCGGGCTCGCGGCCGAGCAGCATCAGCATCTTGTCCACCGCCGCGGCCAGGTCCGGTACCGAATCCATCAGGGTACCGTCGAGATCGAACATCACCAGCCGTGGCAGCGTGCCGTCGAACAGTTGCTCCAGGCGAGTCATGGCCGGGCAAGCGCCAGCTCGGCGCGCATCTGGTCGATCACCGCCTTGTAGTCCGGCTGATTGAAGATCGCCGAGCCGGCGACGAAGGTATCGGCGCCCGCCGCAGCGATTTCGCGGATGTTCTTCGGATTGACGCCGCCGTCGATCTCCAGACGAATCTCGCGACCGCTGGCATCGATCAGCGCACGCGCTTCACGCAGCTTGTCCAGTGTGTTGGGAATGAACTTCTGCCCGCCGAAACCAGGGTTGACGCTCATCAGCAGGACCATGTCGACCTTGTCCATCACGTACTTGAGCACGTCCAGCGGCGTGGCCGGGTTGAACACCAGACCGGCCTTGGCGCCGCCGTCCTTGATCAGCTGCAGCGAGCGATCGATGTGCTCGGAGGCTTCCGGGTGAAAGGTGATGTAGCTGGCACCGGCTTCGAGGAAGTCGCCGATCATGCGATCCACCGGCTTGACCATCAGGTGTACGTCGATGGGCGCGGTCACGCCATGCTTGCGCAGCGCTGAGCAGACCATCGGGCCGATGGTCAGGTTGGGTACGTAGTGGTTGTCCATCACATCGAAATGGACGATGTCGGCGCCGGCGGCCAGCACGTTGTCCACTTCCTCACCCAGACGGGCGAAATTGGCGGAAAGAATCGAAGGGGCGATAGCGAACGGCTGCATGACGACCTCGGGTAGCACGGCGGAATGCCGCGCATTGTACCCGAGGGTCAGGGTTGCGGCGCGCCTGACATCCATTGCGGATGCCGGCGAGCCGCTAGGTCGGATCAGGTCAGCTCATCGAAGCACTCACCGATGATGGCCAGGCCACGGTCGAGCAGTTCGTCTTCGGCAGTCAGCGGCACCAGCACACGAAGCACGTTGTAGTAGGTGCCGCAGGACAGCAGGATCAGGCCCTTGTCCCGCGCACGGGCGACGATCTGCGAGGTCAGGGCGGCAGCCGGCCGCGCATGATCGCCGTCCTCGAACAGCTCGATTGCGATCATCGCGCCCAAACCGCGCACCTCGCCGATCTCCTTGTGCTTGGTCTGGATTGCCTTGAGGCCTGTGGTCAGCCTCTCGGCTACCGCCTTGCAGCGGTCGAGCAGCTTCTCTTCCTCGAAGACTTCCAACACCGCCAGCGCGGCTGCACAGGACAGCGGATTGCCGGCGTAGGTGCCGCCCAGCCCGCCGGGCGCAATGGCATCCATGATCTCGGCTTTGCCGCACACGCCGGCAATCGGGAAACCACCGCCAACAGACTTGGCAAAGGTGGTCAGGTCGGCGACCACACCCATCTGTTCCATGGCGAAGAAGGTGCCGGTACGCCCGGCGCCGGTCTGCACTTCGTCGGCGATCAGCAGGATGCCGTGTTCGTCGCACAGTGCGCGCAGGCGAGCCATGAAATCCTTCGGCGCGACGTTGAAGCCGCCCTCGCCCTGCACCGGTTCGATGATAATTGCGGCGATATCGCGCGGCTCGGCGTCGTTCTTGAAGATGCGCTCGATGCTGGCGATCGAGTCATCGACGCTGACGCCATAAATGGCGCAGGGGTACAGCGCACGGAAGATACCGCCGGGCATCAGGCCCATTCCAGCGGAGTACGGCGCGACCTTGCCGGTCAGCCCCAGGGTCATCATGGTGCGGCCATGGTAGGCGCCGGTGAAGGCGATCACGCCGGCACGCCCGGTGGCGGCGCGGGCGATCTTCACCGCGTTTTCCACCGCCTCGGAGCCGGTAGTGACAAGCAGGGTCTTCTTGGCGAAATCACCCGGCACCCGCGCGTTGATCTTCTCGCACAGCTCGACGTAGGGCTCGTAGGCCAGCACCTGGAAGCAGGTGTGGGTCAGCTTGTGCAGCTGGTCCTCGACCGCCTTGATGATTTTCGGGTGCAGGTGACCGGTATTCAGCACGGCGATGCCACCGGCGAAATCGATGAACTCGCGGCCTTCGACGTCGACCACGCTGCTGTTCTTCGCGTGATCGGCAAATATCGGATGGATCTGGCCGACGCCACGGGGAACGGCGGCGACACGGCGTTGCATCAGGGATTCGTTGGTCTTGCTCATAAGCTCCTCGGTAGCCGCTCATCGTCGGCACGGGTCGGAAAGAACGCCAGGAAGCGAGCGCGGCAGCATACGATGATCGACTGCCGCGCCATCCGAGGCGTTCGGATTACAGTAAAACTCCGTGCATTATTTTGCACGCCTGTTTTAGGCCGCTGGCGTCAGATGCCGCCCAGGCACAGGTATTTGATTTCCACGTATTCATCCAGGCCGTACTTTGAGCCTTCACGGCCGAGGCCGGATGCCTTCATGCCGCCGAACGGCGCCACCTCGGTGGAGATCACCCCGGTGTTGATGCCGACCATGCCGTACTCCAATGCCTCAGCGACGCGGAACACCCGGCTCAGGTCGCGGGCGTAGAAATAGGCGGCGAGGCCGAACTCGGTGTCGTTGGCCTGGCGGATCACCTCGTCCTCGTCGCGGAAGCGAAACAGCGGCGCCAGCGGACCGAAGGTTTCCTCGCGCGCCACGGCCATCTCGGACGTGACGCCGCCCACCAGCGTCGGCTCGAAGAAGTTGCCGCCCAGTGCATGGGGTTTGCCGCCGGCCAGCAGGGTGGCGCCCTTGTCGAGGGCGTCCTGCAGATGGCGCTGCACCTTGGCTACGGCCGCGGCGTCGATCAGCGGACCGGTGGTCACGCCCTCCTCCGCACCGTTGCCGACCTTCAGCCGCGCCACCGCAGCGGAAAGCTTGTCGACGAAGGCGTCGTAGATGCCGTCCTGTACGTAGATGCGGTTGGCACAGACGCAGGTCTGCCCGGCGTTGCGGTACTTGGAGATCATCGCGCCCTCGACCGCCGCATCCAGATCGGCGTCGTCGAAGACGATAAAGGGTGCGTTGCCGCCCAGCTCCAGTGAGAGTTTCTTCAGCGTCGGCGCGCACTGCTGCATCAGCTTGATGCCCACCGCGGTCGAGCCGGTGAACGAGAGCTTGCGCACGATTGGGTTTTCGCAGAGCTCGGCGCCTACCTCGCGGGAGGTCGCGGCGTCGGCGGTAATCACACTAAGCAGCCCAGCCGGAATTCCCGCACGCTCGGCCAATGCAGCCAGCGCCAGTGCGGAAAACGGTGTTTGTGGTGCCGGCTTGAGGACCATGGCACAACCGGCCGCCAGCGCCGGGCCGGCCTTGCGGGTGATCATGGCGCTGGGAAAATTCCACGGAGTGATCGCCGCGGTGACGCCGACCGGCTCCTTCTGCACTAGGATGCGCTTGTCGCCGGCATGGGCGGGAATCACATCGCCATACAGGCGCTTACCCTCCTCGGCGAACCATTCGAGAAAGGATGCCGCATAGGCCACCTCCCCCCGGGCCTCGGCCAGTGGTTTGCCCTGTTCGGCGGTCATGATCCGCGCCAGGTCTTCCTGATTCTCCAGCATCAGTTCGTACCAGCGCCGCAGGCGCGCCGCGCGCTCCTTCGCGGTCAGCGCGCGCCAGGCCGGTTGGGCTGCCTGCGCGGCTTCGATGGCGCGGCGGGTTTCGCCGCGGCCCATGTTCGGCACGGCGCCAATCAGCTCGCCGGTGGCCGGATTGAAGATTTCGGTGCGCGCGCCACTGTCGGCCTCGCACCACTCACCGTTGAGATAGGCGGTTTGGCGCAACAAATCGGGTTGCCCAAGTTGCAGAGTCATGTGCGTATTCCGTCAGGCAGGTTGTTGAGTGCGCAGCTTCTCGGCGCGGCCACGCAGCCACTCCAGAGTCAGCAGAAGGGCGATGGAGAAGCCGATCAGCAGAGTCGCCGCGGCGGCGATGGTCGGGCTGAGGTTTTCCCGTATACCGCTGAACATCTGCCGCGGCAGGGTGATCTGCTCCGGGCCGGCGAGGAACAACGTCACCACCACTTCATCGAACGAGGTGGCGAAGGCGAACAGCGCGCCGGAAATTACCCCCGGCGCGATCAGCGGCAGTGTCACGCGGAAGAACGCGGTCAGCGGTGACGCGCCGAGACTGGCCGCAGCGCGCACCAGGTTGTAGTTGAAGCCCTGCAGCGTCGCGGAGACCGTGATGATCACGAAGGGCACGCCGAGCACCGCGTGCACGAGGATCAGCGACAGGTAGCTGTTGCCCATGCCCAGCGGTGCGAAGAACAGGTAGCTGGCCACACCGATGATCACCACCGGCACCACCATCGGCGAGATCAGTATGGTCATCAGCAGCGCCTTGCCGCGAAATTCCGCGCGGGTCAGGCCGACCGCCGCCAGGGTGCCGAGCACCACGGCGAGAAAGGTCGCGGCGGGCGCGATGAGCATGCTGTTCTTCAGCGAGCGCATCCAGTCGGCCGAGCTGAACAGCGCCTCGTACCAACGCATGGAAAAGCCCTGCAGCGGATAGACGAGGAACGAGCCGGAATTGAACGACAGCGGCACGATGACCAGCACCGGCACGATCAGAAACAGCAGCACCAGGGCGCAGAGGATGCGCAGCGCGTAGTACCAGGCCCGTTCGACGGGCGACATGTAGGGGCTCAGCATGAAAGGTTCTCCTGCCCATGAAGACTCTGAAAAGGCGGCTGCACCGCGACGTGCGTCATCTCAACCCAGCCGCAGGCGGCTGGCACCGACCAGCCAGCTGTAGATGACGTACAGCAGCATGGTGGCGAGCAGCAGCAGGCCGCCCAGCGCCGTGGCCATGCCCCAGTTGATGGTGGTGTTGGTGTAGAAGGCTACGAAGTAGCTGACCATCTGATCGTTCGGGCTGCCGAGCAGCGCCGGGGTGATGTAGTAGCCGATGGAGATGATGAACACCAACAGGCAACCGGCACCGACGCCGGCAAGGGTCTGCGGGAAGTACACCCGCCAGAAGCTGGCGAACGGATGACAGCCCAAGGACACCGCGGCGCGCATGTAGCTCGGCGAGATGTTCTTCATCACGCTGTAAATCGGCAGGATCATGAACGGCAGCAGGATGTGCACCATGGCGATGTAGACGCCGGTGCGGTTGAACACCAGCTGCAGCGGCTCGTCGATCAGGCCCATCTTCAGCAACGCACCATTAATGAGACCGCCAGACTGCAGTAACACTATCCACGCCGCCACGCGCACCAGAATCGAGGTCCAGAACGGCAGCAGCACCAGGATCATCAGCAGGTTGCTCTGCCGCGCCGGCAGGTTGGCCAACAGATAGGCCAGCGGATAGGCCAGCAGCAGGCAGATCACCGTGATCACCAGGCCCATCCAGAACGTACGAGCGAAGATGTCCAGATACACCGCCTGATCCGGCGAGACCTTGGCCAGCTCACCCAGCTCGTCGATGCGGTGATCCAGCGCGGCCAGCAGGTAGTAGCCGGTCACCGCACTGTCGTTGCGCTGGATCACCTGCCAGAACGCCGGATCGCCCCAACGCTCGTCGAGCGCCTCCAGCGCCTCCTGATAGGACGCCGGCGTCTCGCGAAACGGCATCGCCCGCGCAGTCTTGGTCAGCAGGCTGCGATAGCCCGCGAGCTCCATGTTCAACCGCTTGGACAGATCGCCCAGGCTCTGTTCACGGCGCGCCTGATACAGATCCTCGGCCAGCGCCTGATAGGCCGGATCCGCTGGCAGCCCACGACCATCCCATTCGGCCAGCGCCGCCAGCGTGCGTGGCAGCGTGTTCACCACCTCGGGGTTCTCGACGCTGCGCCAGAGCAGCGAGGCGATGGGCACCAGAAAGGTCAGCAGCACGAACAGCAGCAGCGGCAGGATCAGCGCCTGCGACTTGAGCTTGTTCACCCGTTCGGCCCGTGCCAGACGCTGTTTCAGATTGGGCTCGGCGATCTCGTTCGCCGGCAGGGATATTGCTGTGGCCATGAAGACTCCGCGATTCGTTCCGATAGCTGGGACCGGCCCCGCCAATGCGGCGGGGCGCTCAGGTCAGCGTGCTGCCCAGGCGTTGAAACGCTGTTCGAGCTGCTCGCCGTAGTCGGCCCAGAAGGTCACGTCCATCGCCACCTGGTCGGCGATGTTCTCCGGCGCGGTGGGCATCTGCGCCAGGCGCTTTTCATCCAGCAACGACACGGCCTGGGTGTTCGCCGGGCCGTAGGCGATGTTCTCGGCATAGGCCTTCTGCTGCTGCGGCTCGACCGTGAAGGCGATGAATTTGCGTGCCTGCTCCTGACTCTTCGCGCCCTTGGGGATGGCCCAGGAATCGAAGTCGTAAATACCGCCGCTCCAGACGATCTGCAGATTGCTCTCGTTCTGCACGGCGGCGATGCGGCCGTTGTAGGCGCTGCTCATCACGACGTCGCCGGAAGCGAGGAACTGCGGCGGCTGCGCGCCGGCTTCCCACCACTGGATGTTCGGCTTGAGCTGATCGAGCTTTCTGAAGGCGCGGTTCTGTCCGTCCTTGGTGGCCAGCACCTTGTAGACGTCCTTGACCGGCACACCGTCGGCCATCAGTGCGAACTCGAGGGTGTACTTGGCGCCCTTGCGCAGGCCGCGCTTGCCGGGAAATTTCTCGGTATCCCAGAAATCCGCCCAGCTGGCCGGCGCGCTTTTCAGCTTGTCGGCGTTGTAGGCGAGCACAGTCGACCAGACGAAGAAGCCGACGCCGCACGGCTGGATTGCACCTTCGACGAAATCGTCCGAGTTGCCGACGATGCTCGGGTCGAGTTCCTCGAAAAGCCCCTCGTCACAGCCGCGGGACAGTTCCGGAGACTCCACTTCCACCAGGTTCCACGACACGCTGTTGGTGTCGACCATCGCCTTGACCTTGGCCATTTCGCCGTTGTACTCACCCGCGACGATGCGGCCATGCCCGGCGGCTTCCCAAGGCTGATAGAAGGCCTTGACCTGGGCCTGCTTGTTGGCGCCGCCGAAGCTCACCGCGGTGAGGCTGTTGGCAGTGGCTTGACCGGCACAGACGAGCCCGAGCGCCAGCGCGGACAGTTTCAGGTAGTTGCTCATACCAGTTCGCTCCATGATGCAGTTGTTTGGGTTTCTTGTAGGTTTCGCTTCAAGCCGCCTGCAGCGGGTCGAGTGCACGGACGTGCTCGACATGCCAGCCGATCGGCACCACGTCACCGACCCGCAGGGCGCTGTCGAACTCGGCGATCGGCTGCTTGACGAAGAAATCGCTGACCCCGCAGACCTCGAGACGGATACGGATATGGTCGCCGAGGTAGATGAACTCGGCGACGCGCCCGGTGAAGCGGTTCGGGCAATTGGCGCTGGCGCCGTTGAGCAGCACCCGCTCCGGGCGAATCGACAGGCTGACCGGCGTTCCCGCCGCACCGACGTTGACCGCCAGCGCCTCGACGGTTTCGCCACGGCCGAGCTTGACCGTGCAGCTATCACCACGCCGGTCGAGCAGATGCGCCGGCAGGCGGTTGTTCTCGCCAAGGAAGTTGGCGACGAAGGTGTTCACCGGCTTTTCGTAGAGGGTGCGCGGGTCTTCGATCTGCTGGATCTGGCCCTGATGGAACACCGCTACCCGATCGGACATGGTCAGCGCTTCGCCCTGATCGTGGGTGACGTACACCACGGTGACGCCGAGGCGTTCGTGCAGATGCTTGATCTCCATCTGCATCTGCTCGCGCAACTGCTTGTCCAGCGCGCCCAGGGGTTCGTCCATCAGCACCAGCTGCGGCTCGAAGACCAGCGCGCGAGCCAGTGCCACGCGCTGTTGCTGGCCGCCGGAGAGCTGCGCCGGATAGCGATTGCGGAAACCCTCCAGCTGGACCATCGCCAGCGCGCGCTTGACCCGCTCCTTGATGTCCGGCTTGGCCATGCCGCGCACGCTGAGCGGAAACGCCAGGTTTTCCGACACCGTCATGTGCGGAAATAGCGCGTAGTTCTGGAACACCATGCCCATGTCGCGCTTGTGCGGCGGCACGTTGTTGATCGCCCGGCCATCGAGGAGGATTTCCCCCGCCGTGGGCGTTTCGAAGCCGGCCAGCATCATCAGGCTGGTGGTTTTACCCGAGCCGGACGGCCCGAGCAGGGTGAGGAATTCGCCGCGGCGGATGTCCAGATTGAGATCCCTGACGATCAGCGACTCACCGTCATAGCTCTTCTGGATGCCGCGAAAGCTCACCAGGATATCGTTCGCCGTTGACTCGACCATGCTGCTGCACCTGCGTAACCGTTGAACCGTGGCCACAGCGTAGAAGCGCAGCGGCGGCGGAAAAATCGGTACAGCGGAGCGATTGGCCTAGGCGTGAGGGAGAGTCGCGTGTAGGGAACGCCCTACACGGCGGGTCGGTGGCTGGCGCTCAGACCAGCTTGTGTTCCATGGCGTAGCGCACCAGATCGGCCACTGAATGCGCCGCCAGCTTCTGCATCAGGCGGGCCTTGTGGGTGCTGATGGTCTTGCTGCTCAGCGCCAGCTTGCCGGCGATGTCGTTTACCGAATCGCCCTGCACCAGCCGTTCGAACACCGAGTACTCGCGTTCGGAAAGCAGCGCGTGGGGCGGCCGCGAATCGGTCAGGCCAACCTCGAAGACCATCCGGTCGGCCAGCGCCGGGTCGATGTAGCGCCCGCCACCGGCGACCTTGCGCAGTGCAGTCAGCAGCAGCGCCGGCTCGCTGTCCTTGGTCGCGTAGCCGGCCGCGCCGATCTTCAGCGCCCGCGCTGCCATCTGCGCCTCGTCGTGCATCGACAGCACGAGCACCGCCGGCGGCTGGTTCAGCGCGCGGATCCGTGGAATCGCTTCGAGGCCGTTGACGCCGGGCATGGAGATATCCAGCAGCACCACATCGCAACTGATCTGGCGCAACTGGTCGAGCAGCTGCTGGCCGCTGGCGGCCTCGCCGACCACCTGCATGTCGCGCGCCATACCGATCAACTGTTTGATGCCCTCACGGACGATGGTGTGATCCTCGGCGACCATGACCCTGATCATGACGGCAGTGCTCCAGTGCTTGCAGGTGAAGGAAGTGGCAGCGGGTCCAGCGGGACCCGTGCCGTGATGGTGGTGCCCTCGCCGGGCTGGCTGTCGATGCAGAGCTGGCCGCCGAGCATCTGGATGCGCTCGCGCATGCCCACCAGGCCGAACGAGCTGCCCGCGCTGCGCCCCGCGTCGGCGAAGCCACAGCCGTCATCGCTGACGCGCAGGCAGAGTAGGTCGCCCTCGAGCTGCAGCTGCACGCTGACCGTTTGCGCGCGGGCATGGCGCATCACGTTGGTCAACGACTCCTGAAGGATACGGAACAGGCCGATGGCCTTGGCGTTGCCCAGCGCGGGCGGGCACTCAGGCACCTCGACCAGGCAGGCCACGCCGCTGCGCTCCTCGAAGCGCCGCGCCTGCCACTCCACCGCCGAAGCGATGCCGGCGTCGAGGATCGGCGGGCGTAGCGCCGTGGCCACGTCGCGTACCCGCTGGAACAGCTGCGCGATGAGCCGCTTCATGCTTTCCAGCCGCTGCGCCAGGGCCGGGTCGAGGTCGGCGAAGCCCAGCTCGCACATCGAGGTTTCCAGCTTCAGCACGGTCAGCACCTGGCCTAGCTCGTCGTGCACCTCGCGGGCGATATGCGCCTTTTCCTCCTCGCGCACGGTCTCCAGGTGCGCGGCCAGCTCGCGCAACTGCGCGCGCGAGGCGTCCAGTTCCAGCTCGATGCGCTTGTTGTCGGTGATGTCCCAGACGATGCCGTCCCATACCTGGCGGCCATCCGGCTGGCCGCGCACGGAGGCGCGGATATCGGCCCAGCGCACCTCGCCATTGCGGTTGAGAATGCGCCCCTGCCAGCGCCAGTCCTGGCTTTTCTCAAGTGCCAGCTGCTGGCTGGCCCAGTAGCCCGCCTCGTCATCGGCGTGCACCAGGCTGCGGATGCCCTGCCCCGGCTGCAGCAGGCGCTCGGCGGAATAGCCCACCAGGCGCTGGCTGGCTTCGCTGATATAGGCGACCCGTACCGGCGCCTGCGGCCCGTCGCGCTCCAGACGGAACACCAGCCCCGGCACGTTGCCGGCCATGGCCTTCAGGCGCGCCTCGCTCTCCTGCAGTTGGGCGCTGGCGCGGCGCCGCTCGGTGATATCGGCAAGAAATACCACTAGGTATTCGCGGCTGCCGAAACGCAGAAAACTGTAGGTGACCGCCGCCGGAAAGCGCTGGCCGTCGGCGCGCAGCCATTCGCATTCGTGTACCTGGCGATCATCCTCGCCCGTGCGGGCAGCGCGCCAGCGCGCCAGCCAGGCATCCATGCCCAGCGCCGGGTCGAATCTTTCCAGCGGCTGATCCAGCAATCCGCCGGAGGAATGCCCGAGCAGCACCTCGGCGGCTTGGTTGGCGTAACGCACGCGGCTGTCCCAGTTGAGCCAGAGGATGCCGACGGTGCTGTGATCCAGACAAAACTGCGTCAAACGCTGCGCTTCTTCGGCCGCCTCGCGCAGCTCGATATCGCGCCGGGCAGTCTTCAGCCGGCTTTCCAGCACGCCATGCTGGCGCCGCTGCCAGGCCAGCATCAGCAGACAGGCCAGGAGCAGGACGCCGAGCAGCAGGCTGAGACTGCGCCAGTAGCTGACCTCGCGACCGAGATCAATGCTGCGGGTCTTGAGCCACTGTTCCTGCAACTGACTGAATTCCCGCGCCGGAAATTGCCGCAGCGCCGTATCGAGCACGGCAGCGAGTTCGGCGCTGTCACGCCGCGAAGCGATACGCAGCAGCTGCGGGTTGCCCAGATCACCGACCACCGCCAGCGAGTCGTACTCCACCTGCTGCGACAGCCGCGCGAACACCGGCTCGTCGATGACGGCATAACTGGCCTTGGCTTCCAGCACCTGACGCAGCGCATCGGCCTGGCTGGTCGCGGTCAGCACGGTGATATTGGGATAGTTGCTGGCAAGAAACTCGGTGACTGGACCCGGCCCGACGGCGGAAACCAGTTCGCTCGGATGCAGATACTCCAGGTCGATGGCGCGCGGGCCGCCACGGTCGCCGACGAGCAAGCGCGGAATGCGCAGGAAGGGATCGCTGTAATGCCACAGACGCAGGCCGGCCGGCGTCTGACGCAGGCCCGGCGCCACATCGATCAGGCCTTCGCGGGCGGCCTTCTCCAGCGCAGCCTCGTCACTGAAGCGGCGCCATTGCAGGCGCACCCCGAGGTCGTCGGCAAGATGCTCCATCAGCTGCACATGAAAGCCTGACAGGCGCCGCTGGCGCTGGTCATACTCGGCGTAGGGCGCGCCCATCACCACCCCGACGCGCCACTCCGGATGCTGCTCCAGCCAGGCACGGCTGTCGTCGTCGAGCGTCACGGCGCCAGCCGCGAACGGCAGCGCCAGGCTGATGAGAAGAACGAAACGCAGGGATAAGGCGAGCATATATTCACGCAATTGATGGGCGTGCCGACATGCTGTTGTAATGCATAACCCCTGCCGGCGCCAGCGTGGTGCCGACACCCATAGCGGAGACAATCCATGCGCTGCCTGCCTGCTTTCGTGCTTCTGTTCGGCGTCGCGCTTGGCGGCGGCGTGCCGTACATGGCCGCGGCGCAGGAGCCCGAGGCGGTTCAGGAAGCACCAGTGGATGAACCCAAGGTGCAGCGCCCGGCACCGCAAATGCGCAGCGAAGCGCTGGCCGCAGGGCTGCAACGGCAGCTCGACGCCGTCGCCCAGCTGCAACTGGGCGAGGAGGACAGGTTCCTTGCGCTCTGGCAGCCGGCGAACACGGCAAAGGCCCGCGGCGTGCTGGTCATCGTGCCCAGCGAAGGCGAAACCGCCGACTGGCCACGCGCAATCGGCCCGCTACGGCGCGGCCTTCCCGAACATGGCTGGCACACCCTGAGCCTGACGCCCGCCGATGCTGCCCTGACGCCCGGCCCGCGCATTCCCACACCACCAGCAGCGACCGAAGCGCCTGATACGCAAGAAGCACCGGACGCAGACGAGACAGGCCTGCCGTCCGAGCCCGGCAGCGCCGGTTATCTACCCGAGCAGACAGCTCCAGCGGACAGCGACGGGCCAGCGACGGAGCCGCCGCAAGCGAATGAGAATGTAGAGCAACCAAGCCATGCCGAGCGGATGCAGGCGCGTATCGATGCCGCGATCGAGCACGCCCGTACGCTGCAGGCACCGACGATCGTCCTGGTCGGCCATGGCACCGGTGCCTACTGGGCCAGCCAGTACATGGCACAGCTTCAGCCGAAGGATGTCGGCCAACTGGTGGTGATCGATCCACGTACGCCTCCGATGCCGGAGCAGCCATTGGAGGCCTATCTTGCGACGCTCGCCGTCGACGTAGGCGACTTCTATATGAACGATCGGCCGGCTGCACAGGAGCAGGCCATGCAACGACGCAACGCGGCGCGCCGTGCCGGCCACAGAGATTACCGACAGGTCGCACTGACCAATCTGACCGGCGACCGGCACTACGAACAGGAACAACTGGTGCGCCGCGTACGGGGCTGGCTGGACCGTAAGCCAGCCCGGTAGGTTGGTATCAGCGAAAGCCGCGGCGCTCGCGGATCAGGGCGTAGGCGCTATGCAGCTCGCGGGTGCGCTCGGTGGCGTCGCGCACCTGAGCGGCGTTCGCACCGGCTCCGGCCTGCTTATCGGGATGATGCTTACTCAGCAGGCGGCGGTAGGCCCGCTTGATCAGCTGCGGATCGGTATCCGCACGCACGCCCAGCAACTGCATGGCCTGCTCGTAAGCGCCACCCCGACCGGCCGGTGCCTCCTTGCGCCGAGTCGCGCCCGGATCCAGCGCCGCGACCTCGGCCGCATCCCAGCCCAACCACTTGCCCCAGAGCAGCACCAGCTCATGTTCGCGAGCGCCGATTTGCCCCTGCGCACGCGCCATGCGCCAGCAGGCCTGGATCAGACGACGATTCTCTTCACGTTGGCCGCGCAGCCGCTGCAGGGTGTCACGCAGGCCATCACCGCTGGCCTTGCCGCGATTGAACGCAGCGATGGCTTGCCGCTGCGCCGCAGCATCAAGACTCTGGCGGCGCATTTCGTCACGGGCGGCCTGGATATGTGCCGGGCTCACGCGTCCGCCACTCTTGGCCAAACGCCCCAATAGGAAGAACAGCAAATCCTGGCCTTGCAGCACTGGCTTACCGGCCAGGCGCGCACGCAGGCTGGCCCAGGAATCGAGCCCTAGCCGGCGATCCAGCACCTGCCCCAGCAGACCGCCGAGCAAAGCGCCCGGAATGCTCGCCAGCAACCAGCCGATCAGCAGCCCCAACAGCGTGATGGGCCAGAACATGTCAGCGTCGCGCCTCCAGTAGTTGCTCGACTTCAGCCAGGCGCTCGTGGGTGCCTACGTCCACCCAGAGCCCGGCATGGCACTCGCCACTCACCTGTCCATCAGCCATGGCACGTCGCAGCAACGGCGCCAGTTTGAAGGCTCCCGGCTGGCAGCCTTCGAACAGCGCCGGATGCAAAACGGAGATGCCGCTGTAGGTCAGCGCGTCGCCACTGACCTCGGGTTCCGTGACGGCCGATTCGGCCAGACTGAAATCACCCTTGGGGTGGTGTGGAGGATTATCCACCAGCACCAGATGCGCGAGCCCCGCCAGAGGGCGCCGCAGTTGGGCGAAGTCGTAGTCGGTCCAGATATCCCCGTTGACTACGAGGAACGGCTCATCGCCCAGCAGCCCCAATGCCCGATGAATTCCGCCGCCGGTCTCCAGTGGCTCGCCTTCGGCCGAATAGCGGATCGCCACGCCGAAACGCTGACCATCGCCGAGGTAGTCTTCGATCTGCTGACCGAGCCAGGCGTGGTTGATCACCAGTTCGTCGAAGCCGGCGGCCGCCAGCGCACGAACGTGGTACTCGATCAGCGGCACGCCAGCGGCGCGAACCAATGGTTTGGGCGTATGCAGTGTCAGCGGGCGCAGCCGCTCGCCCTTGCCGGCGGCCAGAATCATCGCCTTCATGCGTGCGGCGCCTGCGGCAGCTCGGCCAGCAGCTGTTGCAGCTCGGCCAGCTCTGGCCGCCGCGCCAGCACCGCCTCGATGTACGCGAAGAAGCGCGGCACGTCGGCCAGATAACGTGGCTTGCCGTCACGATGGCAGATTCGGGCGAAGATGCCGATCACCTTCAAGTGACGCTGCAGCCCCATCAGGTCACTGGCACGCAAGAACTCTTCGAGCGAATCAGGCAGCGCGACGCCGGCTGCACGCGCCTTGTGCCAGTAGCCTTTGAGCCAGGTCTGAACCTGCACTTCGGGCCAGCTGAGAAAGGCATCCTTGAACAACGAGGTGATGTCGTAGCTGACCGGACCGAGCACGGCGTCCTGAAAGTCCAGCACGCCGGGGTTCGGCTCGCTGATCATCAGATTGCGCGGCATGTAATCGCGATGCACCAGCACCCGCGGCTGCGCCAGCGCCGAGTCGATCAGCTTCTGGCAGATACGCTCCCAGGCAGCCTGCTGCGCGTCAGTGAACGTATGGCCAAGGTGGCGCTGCACATACCACTCAGGGAAGAGCTGCAACTCGCGGCGCAGCAACGCTTCGTCGTATGCCGGCATCGGCTGCGAGACAGGCTGTAACTGGAATTTCAGCAGGGCTTCGATGGCATCATCGAACAGCGCGTTGGCATTACCCTGATCGATCACGTCCAGGTATGTCTGGCGTCCCAGGTCGGAGAGCAGCAGAAAGCCGCGCTCGAGGTCGGCCGCGAGCACCTGCGGAACATGCACGCCGGCTTCATCCAGCATCTGCGCCACCTTGACGAAGGGCCGGCAGTCTTCCTGGGGCGGCGGCGCATCCATCACGATCAGGCTGCGCTCGCCGCCCTGCCAGCGGAAGTAACGGCGAAAACTGGCGTCACTACTCGCCGCTGTAAGCTGTGCGGCCGGCACTTCGCCCCAGCCGCAACGGGCGATGACTTCAGGTAGTTGCTGGTCCAGCCAGGCGCTCAGGTCCAGCAGACGTTGATCTTGATGCGGCATCCAGGGGGTCTCCACGGCGCTAGCCGATAGGCGGGTCATGCTTTATTATCCTGCATCTTTCTCAGCCCATCGAGAGGCGTGCGGCCCAGCCGGCCGATGGCTCGCCGCAAGCACGGACCAAAAAACAAGATGGCAGTCAAATACCCCGCGTTTCGTAAAAAATTCCCTCTACTGGTTACTGGCGGTCTGCTTGCATTGCAACCGGTAGCTGTACCTTTTGTCTTCGCAGCCGAACAGTTTGCCTGCCAACCCGATGCGACCGGTGGCTGGAATTGCGCTTCCAATGTGCCGAGCCAGACACTGCCGCCGCGCCCGGCGCAAAGCGGTAGCGTTGCGACCACGCCGAGCACCAGCAAGTCGACAACCGCCAAGGCGCAGGCGCCGACGGCAACCACCAAGCTGGTCACCGAAAGCAAAGGCCGCGCCCTTGCCTCGCGCAGCGCTGACTTCAGCCACCTCGACTGGGTGCCGCGCGATCAGCTGACCCCAGCCCAGCTCGCCGAAACCGGTCCGTACTGCGCCGGCACCTATGTCGAGCCGGATCGTCCTGGCAAGTTCGACACCACGCCGATGAGCGAAGCGCCGACCTATGTGTCGGCCAAGGCGACACGCTACGAGCAGGAGCAGGAAATCGCCACCCTCGCCGGCGAGGTGGTCCTGCGTCAGGGCAGCATCCAGGTCGAGGCGGACGAAGCCAGCCTGCACCAGCTGGAAAATCGCGGCGAGCTGACCGGCAACGTGCGCTTCCGCGACCGTGACGCACTGCTGGTCGGCGATCGCGCCGAAATCTTCCTCGACAGCGGCGAAGCCAAGGTGGAAAACGCCGAGTACGTCGTGCATTCCGGCAAGGTCCGCGGCAGCGCGCAATACGCCAAGCGCGAAGAGACCGCGATCATCCGCCTCAAGGATGGCACCTATACGAGCTGCGAACCGGGTGAAAACACCTGGCACCTGAAGGGCAACAACGTCACGCTGAACCCGGCCACCGGCTTTGGTTCGGCAACCAACGTCACGCTGCGGGTCAAGGATATTCCGGTGTTCTACACACCCTATATCCACTTCCCCATCGATGACCGTCGCCAGTCGGGCTTCCTCGCGCCGAGCATCGGTTCCTCCAGCGATACCGGTCTTTCGCTGCAGACGCCCTATTACTTCAACCTGGCGCCGAACTTCGACGCGACCCTGTATCCGCACCTGATGACCGACCGCGGGCTGCTGATGGAAGGCGAGTTCCGCTACCTGACCCGCAGCAGCGAAGGCCAGTTCGGCGCAGCCTACTTGGACGACAGCAACGACGACCGCAAGCTGCAGTCCGAGTACGAAGACCAGCGCTGGATGTACAGCTGGCAGAACCGTACCGGGCTGGATTCGCGCTGGCTCGCCGAGGTGGACTACACCGATATCAGCGATCCGTACTACTTCCAGGATCTGAGCACCAACCTGGATATAAATCAGCCTGATCACCTTGATCAGCGCGGCACGCTCACCTATCGCGGCAACACCTACACAGCGCGCCTGAACATGCACGCCTATGAGCGCGCCACGGTCACTGACATCACGCCTTACGAGCGATTGCCGCAGCTCACCCTGGACGGGCGCCTGCCTTTCCAGCCGGGCGGCCTGAATTTCGCTTACAAGACCGAGTTCGTCAGCTTCCAGCGCAGCCTGCGCAGCGGCAACTTCATCAACGAGGATGGGGGCGAAGAAACGTGGTACGACGAGAACCTAAGAGGTCTTAACCGCGCGGAAGGCGAACGTCTTCACTTAGAGCCCGGAGTTAGCTTACCCCTGAACTGGTCGTGGGGCTTCATCAAGCCTTCGCTGAAATACGCATATACCAAGTACGACGTGACACTCGACAACAAGGGTAAGTTTGGTGCTGGCGGCGTTGGAGCGAACTTCAACGACACACCCGACCGCAGCGTGCCAATCCTGAGTGTCGACAGCGGCTTGTACTTCGACCGCGACACCCAGTGGTTCGGCAAGGACTATCGCCAGACCCTCGAGCCGCGCATGTTCTATCTCTACGTACCGGAAGAGGATCAGGACGACATCCCGATCTTCGATACCGGCGAGAGCAGCTTCAGCTATTCATCGCTATGGCGCGAGAACCGCTTCTCTGGAAAAGATCGCATTGGCGACGCCAATCAGGTTTCGCTCGGCGTGACCAATCGCTGGGTAGAGCCCAACGGCTTCGAGCGTCAGCGCTTCAGCATCGGCCAGGCGTTTTACTTCAAAGATCGCGAGGTGCAACTCCGCGGCATCGACTACCGCACACGCGCCAGCGCCACTTCCGACGTATCGCCGTATGCGCTGGAATACATGTACCGCTACAACCGCGACTGGCGCTTCACCTCGACCTTCAACTGGGATCCGGACAGCCACAGCACGCGCTCCGGCAGTGCCATGTGGCATTACCAGCCGGAAGACAACCCAGGCAAGATCGTCAACCTCGGCTATCGCTACCGCAACGACACCATGCGTTTCGACCAAGCATCCGGAGAGTGGACCTATGGAGGGGATTACGGTCGAGAGGAATACGAAAACGACGGAAACCCAAACACCGTTTTCATCAAGGACTACTACAAGATCAACCAGCATGACTTCTCGGTCATCTGGCCGGTCGTCCCGCAATGGAGCGTCATCGCCCGCTGGCAGCATGACTACAGCCGCAGCCGCACGCTGGAAGCCTTCGGTGGCTTCGAGTACGACAGCTGCTGCTGGAAGCTGCGCCTGATCAATCGCTACTGGGTCGACTACGACGAGACCAGCCTCAACCCCGACCGCAACGACGAGCCGGACCGCGGCATCTTCCTGCAGATCGTCCTCAAGGGACTCGGCGGCGTAGTTGGCAATGCGACCGAAACTTTCCTCGACGAAGGCATCCAAGGCTACCGTGAACGTGAAGATCAAGCTTTCTGAAGTACTGCGCCCGCTCGCGCTCGGCGCTCTGCTGCTGAGCGGTGCGACTCTCGCGCCTGCGGCCCTCGCTCAGGTGAAACCATTGGACCGCGTGGTGGCGATTGTCGATAACGACGTCATCATGCAGAGCCAGCTGCAGCAGCGGATTCGTGAAGTCCAGCAGACCATCGAGAAGCGTGGTGCCGATGCACCACCGATGGATGTGTTGCAGCAGCAGGTACTGGAACGCCTGATCACCGAGAATCTGCAGTTGCAGATTGGTGAGCGCTCCGGCATTCGCATCGCCGACGAAGAACTCAACCAGGCCATGGGTACCATTGCCCAGCGCAACAACATGTCGCTGGAGCAGTTCCGCGAGGCGTTGTCGCGTGATGGTCTGAGCCTGGAAAGCGCGCGCGAGCAGATCCGCCGCGAAATGGTCATCAGCCGCGTGCGTCAGCGTCGGGTGGCCGAGCGCATCCAGGTATCCAACCAGGAGGTGCAGAACTTCCTGGCTTCCGACCTCGGCAAGCTGCAACTGTCCGAGGAGTATCACCTGGCGAACATCCTCATCCCGGTTCCAGAAGCGGCTGATTCGGCAACCATCCAGGCTGCCGAACGTACCGCGATGGATACCTACCAGCAGTTGCAACAGGGCGCCGACTTTGCCCGCCTTGCCGTGTCTCGTTCCGGCAGCGAGAACGCACTGGAAGGCGGCGACATGGGCTGGCGCAAGGCGGCTCAACTACCGCCGCCCTTCGATGCCGTAGTACGCGAGCTGTCGATCGGTGAAGTGACCGAGCCGGTGCGCACGCCGCCGGGCTTCATCATGCTGAAGCTGCTGGAAAAACGTGGCGGCGAGACGCAGGTGCGTGACGAAGTGCATGTCCGTCACATCCTGATCAAGCCCAGCGCGATCCGCAGTGAAGAGGAAGCGCGCCTGCTGGTGCAACGCCTGCGCGACCGCATCAGTGCTGGCGAAGACTTCGCCCAGTTGGCCAAGAGCTTCTCCGAAGATCCGGGCTCGGCGCTCAACGGCGGCGACCTGAACTGGATCGACCCAGCCTCGCTGGTACCCGAGTTCCGCGAAGTCATGGCGAACACGGCGAGCGGCGAACTCTCTCCGGTGTTCAAGTCGCCCTACGGCTGGCATATCCTCGAAGTGCTCGGCCGCCGTGCCACCGACGCCAGCGAGCAGTTCCGCGAGCAACAGGCGCTGAGCCTGCTGCGCAACCGCAAGTACGATGAGGAGTTGCAGGCCTGGCTGCGCCAGATCCGCGACGAAGCCTACGTCGAGATCAAGCTCTAAGCTTCAAGTAGAAGTCATACGTTAGACAGGAATGCGGGGTGTTGGCCGAAGGGTCGCCACCCCGTTTTTCATTCCGGCGGCAACCACCACCCCAATCCGAGAGTGCCTCGATGTCTGTTTCCTGCCCCTTCGTTCTCACGCCCGGCGAACCGGCCGGCATCGGTCCGGATCTCTGCCTGCTGCTTGCGCGTGAGGCCCAGCCTCAGACCCTGATAGCCATTGCCAGTCGCGCGCTGCTGGCCGAGCGCGCTGCGCAGCTCGGGTTGGCGATCGAGCTGCGTTCAGTCGACCCGCATAGCTGGCCAAGCGAACCGGCACCAGCCAACAGCCTGTACGTCTGGGACACGCCACTCGATGCACCAGTGACGGCAGGCCAGCTCGATTCGCGCAATGGTCGCTACGTTCTGGAGACGCTGACACGCGCTGGAAAAGGGTGTCTGGACGGCAGCTTCGCCGGCATGATTACCGCGCCTGTACACAAGGGCGTGATCAATGAGGCCGGCATCCCCTTTTCCGGCCACACGGAGTTTCTCGCCGAGCTGACCCACACCGAGCAGGTGGTGATGATGCTTGCCACACGCGGCTTGCGCGTCGCACTGGTGACCACGCATCTGCCGCTCAAGGATGTCGCGGCAGCAGTTACACCGGAGCGTCTGGAGCGGGTTACGCGGATACTGCACAACGATCTGGTCAGCAAGTTCGGTATTGCCCGACCGCGCATTCTGGTCTGCGGGCTGAACCCGCATGCCGGTGAGGGTGGACACCTGGGCCGCGAAGAGATCGAAATCATCGAGCCGGCGCTTGCCAGGCTGCGCGAAGAAGGCATCGATCTGGTCGGTCCGCTACCGGCCGACACACTGTTCACGCCAAAGCATCTCGAGCGTTGTGATGCCGTGCTGGCGATGTACCACGACCAGGGCTTGCCAGTGCTGAAGTACAAAGGCTTCGGTGCCGCGGTCAATGTCACGCTCGGCCTGCCGATCGTGCGCACCTCGGTCGATCACGGCACCGCGCTGGACCTGGCCGGCAGCGGCAGGATCGACACCGGCAGCCTGCAAGTCGCGCTGGAAACGGCGTACCAGATGGCCGCCAGCCAGCGCTAGCGAGCACCGCACGCGGCTCGAACGATCTTCTTGCTGCCCTCGCCTGCTAAAATACGCGCCTTATCCGTTTCTCAGCTTCAAGCTTCAGGCTTCAAGCTGCTCCCTGGAGCCCCGATGTCCGATTACCAGCACCGCGCGCGCAAGCGCTTTGGCCAGAACTTCCTGCACGACGCCGGCGTCATCCACCGTATCCTGCGGGCGATTCATGCCAAGCCGGGTGAGCGACTGGTGGAAATCGGCCCAGGCCAGGGTGCCCTCACCGAGGGACTGCTCGACAGCGGTGCACATCTGGATGTGGTCGAACTCGACCTCGACCTGATCCCGATCCTGCAGGGCAAGTTTGCCGAACGCGACAACTTCACTCTGCATCAGGGCGACGCATTGAAGTTCGACTTCAGCCGCCTGAGTGCGGAGCCGAACAGCCTGCGCATCGTCGGCAACCTGCCCTACAACATTTCCACGCCGCTGATCTTCCATCTGCTCGCCCATGCGCACCTCATTCGCGACATGCACTTCATGCTGCAGAAGGAAGTGGTGGAGCGCCTTGCGGCCACGCCGGGCGGTGGCGACTGGGGCCGTCTTTCCATCATGGTGCAGTACCACTGCCGCGTGGAGCACCTGTTCAACGTCGGGCCAGGTGCGTTCAACCCGGCGCCAAAGGTCGATTCGGCGATCGTTCGCCTGGTGCCCCACGAAACGTTGCCGCATCCAGCGCGCGACCATCGTCAACTCGAGCGCGTGGTACGCGAGGCGTTCAACCAGCGGCGCAAGACCTTGCGCAACACCCTCAAGGGCCTGCTGGATGCCGATGCCATCGCAGCAGCGGACGTGGATGGCAGCCTGCGCCCCGAGCAGCTGGACCTCGCCGCCTTCGTTCGCCTTTCCGATCAACTGACCGAGCGTAGCTAGGGCCGAGCCCTACTGCCCTCCAGCGAGCAGGCCATGTCCGAAGATAAACGTTATTGCATCGACGTCAGCGTCACGCCCCGCTATCTGGCCGCGCAATCGGAGCCGGAACAAAACCGCTATGCCTTTGCCTACACCGTAACCATCGAGAACAAAGGAGAGGTGGCAGCGCAGTTGCTGTCGCGGCACTGGATCATCACCGACGGCGATGGCCAGGTGCAGGAAGTGCGCGGCGCCGGAGTGATCGGCGAGCAGCCGCTGATCGCGCCTGGTGAACATCACGTCTATACCAGCGGGACACTGCTGGCGACCTGTGTCGGCAGCATGCAAGGCAGCTACGAGATGTTGGCCGAGGATGGTCACAGCTTCGATGCGCTCATTGCACCGTTCCGCCTGGCCGTACCCGGAGCATTGCATTGACGACCTATGCCGTCGGCGACCTGCAAGGTTGCCTCGAACCACTGACATGCCTGCTGGAGCGCGTGGACTTCAGCCCCTCGCGCGACTGCCTATGGCTGGCTGGCGATCTGGTCAACCGCGGCCCGCAATCGCTGGAGGCGCTGCGCTTCGTACGCGAACTCGGGTCGTCCGCGATCACCGTCCTCGGCAATCACGATTTGCACCTGCTGGCGGTGGCTCACAACATCGAAAGGATGCGCAAATCCGATACCCTGCAATCGATCCTGGAGGCACCGGATCGGACCGATCTGATCGACTGGCTGCGCCAGCAGAAGCTCATCCATTACGATGCCCCGCGCCACACCGCCATGGTGCATGCCGGCATTCCGCCGCAGTGGTCACTGGAAAAGGCGCTCAAGCGTGCCACCGAGGTTGAGCAGGCGCTACAGGACGATGCACTGCTGATGCCCTTCCTCGATGGCATGTATGGCAATCAACCGTCGAAATGGAACAAGGAGCTGCACGGTGTGCCGCGGCTGCGCCTGATCACCAACTATTTCACCCGTATGCGCTTCTGCAAGGCCGACGGCACCCTCGATCTGGAAGCGAAAGAAGGCGCCGATAGCGCTCCGGCCGGCTATGCACCCTGGTTCAGCCATGCCAATCGCAAGACCCGCAACGTCAAGCTGATCTTCGGCCACTGGGCCGCATTGGAAGGCCAGTGCGACGAACCGAACGTCTTCGCGCTGGACACCGGCTGCGTCTGGGGCAACGCCATGACCCTCATGAACCTCGACAGCGGCGAAATGCATCGCTGCGAATGTGAACACGGTAAACCCGCATGACCGACTTCAAACGCATCCCGCCGGAACAGGCACAGACCATGCGCAGCAGTGGCGCCGTGGTCGTGGATATTCGCGACCCGCACAGCTATGCCAACGGCCATATCAGTGGCTCGCTGCATCTGGATAACCACTCGCTGCCGGATTTCATCGCCGCGGCCGATCTCGACCAGCCATTGATCGTGACCTGCTATCACGGCCACTCCAGCCAGAGCGCAGCGGCGTATCTGGCCAATCAGGGTTTCTCGGATGTCTACAGCCTCGACGGTGGCTTCGAGCTATGGCGACATACCTATCCCAGCGAAGTCGAGCGCGACGAACAAGCGTAAAAAAATATTTCCCTTCGATCGCCCGCCACCCGCGGGCTAGGCGCCTTTAACAGCCGAACGGCAGTGCCTAAAGTCCCTCCCCGCCCTTGATCTTGCTGAATCCGAACTATCCTTGAGTTCAGGCCATCCAAATAAACGAAGCCGGGAAACGGCTGACGGATTTCAGGGTTACGACCATTAGGTGTTCGGGGGAACTCCACTGGCCGCCACTTCGGCCGGGCCCAGAGTGCCTGATGACGCGCCTATTCGTGCATCGATCGAGGTGAAGTCATGAGCATTTTCAGCCACTTCCAACAACGTTTCGAAGCGACCCGCCAGGAGGAATATTCCCTCCAGGAATATCTCGATCTGTGCAAGGCGGATCCGGGCACCTATGCCAGCGCCGCCGAGCGCCTGCTGATGGCGATCGGCGAACCCGAGCTGGTCGATACCTCAGTGGACTCGCGACTGTCGCGCATCTTCTCCAACAAGGTGATCCGCCGTTATCCGGCTTTCGAGGATTTCCATGGCATGGAGGAGTGCATCGATCAGATCGTCTCCTACTTCCGCCATGCCGCGCAGGGGCTGGAGGAGAAGAAGCAGATCCTCTATCTCCTCGGGCCGGTCGGTGGCGGCAAGTCTTCGCTGGCCGAGAAGCTCAAGCAACTGATGGAGCGTGTGCCCTTCTACGCCATCAAGGGTTCACCGGTGTTCGAATCGCCGCTGGGGCTGTTCAACCCGGTCGAGGATGCGCAGATCCTCGAGGAGGACTACGGCATCCCGCGCCGTTACCTGAGTTCTATCATGTCGCCATGGGCCACCAAGCGTCTGCAGGAATTCGGTGGTGACATTTCCAAGTTCCGCGTGGTCAAGCTGTATCCATCGATCCTCAACCAGATCGCCGTGGCCAAGACCGAACCGGGCGACGAGAACAACCAGGACATTTCCTCGCTGGTGGGCAAGGTGGATATCCGCAAGCTGGAAGAATTCCCGCAAAACGATGCGGACGCCTACAGCTATTCGGGTGCGCTGTGCCGGGCCAACCAGGGTCTGATGGAATTCGTCGAGATGTTCAAGGCGCCGATCAAGGTGCTGCACCCGCTGCTGACGGCCACCCAGGAAGGCAACTACAACAGCACCGAAGGCCTCGGCGCGATTCCTTACAGTGGCATCCTGCTGGCCCACTCCAACGAGTCGGAATGGCACAGCTTCCGCAACAACAAGAACAACGAAGCCTTCATCGACCGCATCTACATCGTCAAGGTGCCGTACTGCCTGCGCGTCAGTGATGAGATCAAGATCTACGACAAGCTGCTGACCAACAGCTCGCTGGCCCATGCCCATTGCGCGCCGGACACCCTGAAGATGCTCGCGCAGTTCTCCGTGCTGTCGCGCCTGAAGGAGCCGGAGAACTCCAACATCTACTCGAAGATGCGTGTGTACGATGGCGAGAACCTGAAGGACACCGACCCCAAGGCCAAGTCGATTCAGGAGTACCGCGACACCGCTGGCGTCGACGAAGGCATGAACGGCCTCTCCACCCGCTTCGCCTTCAAGATTCTCTCCAAAGTCTTCAACTTCGACCCGCACGAGATCGCCGCCAACCCGGTGCACCTGCTCTACGTGCTGGAGCAGCAGATCGAGCAGGAACAGTTCCCGGCAGAAGTGCGCGAGCGCTACCTGCGCTTCATCAAGGAGTACCTGGCGCCGCGCTACATCGAGTTCATCGGCAAGGAGATCCAGACCGCCTACCTCGAGTCCTACAGCGAGTATGGGCAGAACATCTTCGACCGCTACGTGCTGTACGCGGACTTCTGGATTCAGGATCAGGAATACCGCGATCCGGAAACCGGCGAGATCCTCAACCGCGTGGCGCTCAACGAGGAGCTGGAGAAGATCGAGAAGCCGGCCGGCATCAGCAACCCGAAGGATTTCCGCAACGAGATCGTCAACTTCGTGCTGCGCGCCCGCGCCAACAACAACGGCAAGAATCCGTCGTGGCTGTCCTACGAGAAGCTGCGCGTGGTGATCGAGAAGAAGATGTTCTCCAACACCGAGGATCTGCTGCCGGTCATCAGCTTCAACGCCAAGGCGAGCAAGGAAGACCAGAAGAAGCACAACGACTTCGTCGTGCGCATGGTCGAGCGTGGCTACACCGAGAAGCAGGTTCGCCTGCTGTCCGAGTGGTATCTGCGGGTGCGTAAATCGCAGTAAGCGGCTGGACGCCTGAAGTTGGAAGCACCGCGCCACGCTTCCAGCTTCAGGCCTATGGTTTCAGCCTAGCCCGGAGGGCCTATGAGCTACGTGATCGATCGTCGCCTGAATGGCAAGAACAAGAGCACGGTGAACCGCCAGCGCTTCCTGCAGCGCTACCGTGGGCATATCAAGAAAGCGGTGGAGGAAGCCGTAGGCCGGCGCTCCATCACCGACATGGAGCATGGCGAGCAGATCAGCATTCCCGGTCGTGATATCGACGAGCCGGTGCTTCACCACGGCCGCGGCGGTCGCCAGACCATCGTGCACCCCGGCAACAAGGAGTTCGTCGCCGGCGAGCGCATTCCCAGGCCGCAGGGCGGCGGCGGAGGCCAAGGCGCCGGCCAGGCCAGCAACAGCGGCGACGGCATGGACGACTTCGTCTTCCAGATCACCCAGGAGGAATTCCTCGACTTCATGTTCGAGGACCTGGAGCTGCCCAATCTGGTCAAGCGCCACCTCACCGGCACCGATACCTTCAAGACGGTGCGCGCCGGCATCGCCAACGAAGGCAACCCCTCGCGTATCAACATCGTGCGCACGCTGCGCTCGGCACACGCCCGGCGTATCGCGCTCTCAGGCAGCAGCCGCTCGCAGCTAAGGGCATTGAAGGCGGAGCTGGAGCGGCTGCGTCTGGAGGAACCGAACAACTTCGGCGACATCAAGGCCACCGAAGAGGAGATCGAACGGCTGAAAGCGCGCATCAACCGCGTGCCGTTCCTCGACACCTTCGACCTCAAGTACAACCTGCTGGTCAAGCACCCCAACCCCAGCTCCAAGGCGGTAATGTTCTGCCTGATGGACGTTTCCGGCTCCATGACCCAGGCCACCAAGGACATCGCCAAGCGCTTCTTTATCCTGTTGTATCTGTTCCTCAAGCGGAACTACGACAAGATCGATGTGGTGTTCATCCGCCACCACACCAGCGCCAAGGAAGTCGATGAAGAGGAGTTCTTCTACTCGCGGGAAACCGGCGGCACCATCGTTTCCAGCGCGCTGAAGATGATGCAGGAGATCATGGCCGAGCGTTACCCGGCCAACGAGTGGAACATCTACGCCGCGCAGGCCTCGGACGGCGACAACTGGAACGACGACTCGCCGCTGTGCCGCGACATCCTGATCAACCAGATCATGCCGTTCGTGCAGTACTTCACCTACGTCGAAATCACCCCGCGCGAACACCAGGCGCTCTGGTACGAGTACAACCAGGTCGCCGAAGCCTTCTCCGATGCGTTCGCCCAACAACAACTGGTGAGCGCCGCGGACATCTACCCGGTGTTCCGCGAACTCTTCCAGCGGCGCATGACCAGCTGAGGTGTGCAGCATGAAACGACAGCCCATTTCCACCGGCTCGGAATGGACCTTCGACCTGATTCGGCAGTACGACCGCGAGATAGGCCGCATCGCCGAACGCTACGCGCTGGACACCTATCCGAACCAGATCGAGGTGATCACCGCCGAGCAGATGATGGATGCCTACGCCTCGGTCGGCATGCCGCTGGGTTACCACCACTGGTCCTACGGCAAGCAGTTCCTGCATACCGAAAAACACTACAAGCGCGGGCAGATGGGCCTGGCCTACGAGATCGTGATCAATTCCGATCCCTGCATCGCCTACCTGATGGAAGAAAACACCATGTGCATGCAGGCACTGGTTATCGCTCATGCCAGTTACGGCCACAACAGCTTCTTCAAGGGTAACTACCTGTTCCGCACCTGGACTGACGCCAGCTCGATCATCGACTATCTGGTGTTCGCCAAGCAGTACATCATGCAATGCGAGGAACGCCACGGCATCGACGCGGTGGAAGACTTGCTGGACTCCTGCCACGCGCTGATGAACTACGGCGTAGACCGCTACAAGCGGCCGTACCCCATTTCCGCGGAAGAAGAGCGCCGCCGGCAGAAGGATCGCGAAGAGCACTTGCAGCGGCAGATCAATGACCTCTGGCGCACCATTCCCAAGGGTGCGGACAAGGGCGACGGGCAGGCCGACAGCCAACGCTTCCCGGCCGAGCCGCAGGAAAACATCCTCTACTTCATCGAGAAGCACGCCCCGTTGCTGGAGCCCTGGCAGCGCGAGGTGGTGCGTATCGTGCGCAAGATCGCGCAGTACTTCTATCCACAGCGCCAGACCCAGGTGATGAACGAAGGCTGGGCCACCTTCTGGCACTACACCCTGCTCAACGACCTCTACGACGAGGGCCTGGTCACCGACGGCTTCATGATGGAGTTCCTGCAATCGCACACCAGTGTGATCTACCAGCCCGGCTTCGACAGTCCCTACTACAGCGGCATCAACCCCTACACCTTGGGCTTCGCCATGTACCAGGACATCCGCCGGATCTGCGAGCACCCCACGGAGGAGGACAAACGCTGGTTCCCGGACATCGCCGGCAGCGACTGGCTCACTACCGTCAAGTTCGCCATGAACAACTTCAAGGACGAGAGCTTTATCCTGCAGTTTCTCTCGCCCAAGGTGATCCGCGACCTCAAGCTGTTCAGCATTCTCGACGATGACCGCAAGGACGAGCTGTTGGTCCCGGCGATTCATGATGAAAGTGGCTACCACACCATTCGCGAACTGCTCGCCGCGCAATACAACCTCGGCAACCGCGAGCCCAACGTGCAGGTGTGGAACGTCGACCGTCGCGGCGATCGCTCGCTGACCCTGCGTCACACCCAGCACGACCGCAAGCCACTTGGCGGGTCCACCGAGGAGGTACTCAAGCACCTGCACCGGCTGTGGGGCTTCGATGTGCACCTGCAATCGATACAGGACGACAAACTGGTCAACACCCATCACATGCCGCCGCGCCCAAGCAGCGAACCGGAAGCCGACAGTCGCTTTCCGGGCATGAACTTCGCCTGATCCAGACCGCGGATACGTTCCGCGCCCGCTCCCCACGCACCGCGCTGTAGCCTCAGCGCGGATATCCTTTATCCTCCGCGCCAACGGAGGTGGATATGCAAATCTATAAAGTCGGCGGCGCAGTGCGCGATCGCTTGTTGGGGCGCACGGTCAGCGAGGTGGACTGGCTGGTGGTCGGCGCCACGCCGGAAGAAATGCAGGCGCGCGGCTTTCGTCCGGTCGGCGCAGACTTTCCGGTGTTTCTGCATCCGCAGACCGGCGAGGAATACGCCTTGGCGCGCACCGAGCGCAAAAGCGGTCGTGGCTATGGCGGGTTCACTTTCCACGCCAGCCCGGACGTCACCCTCGAGGAAGACCTGCAGCGGCGCGACCTCACCATCAACGCCATCGCCGAAGACCACAGTGGCCAGCTGATCGATCCCTACGGTGGCCAGAGCGATCTACAGGCGCGCCTGCTACGCCACGTCTCCCCGGCCTTCGCCGAAGACCCGCTGCGCGTGCTGCGCGTGGCGCGCTTCGCTGCACGCTACGCCGAACTCGGTTTCCGTATCGCCGGCGAAACCCTTGAGCTAATGCGGCAGCTGGCCCGCTCCGGCGAACTATCGGCGCTGACAGCGGAGCGTAGCTGGAAGGAAATCTCCCGCGCACTGATGGAGCCACGGCCGGACGTATTCATCCAGGTGCTTCAGGACTGCGAAGCGTTGGCCGAGCTGTTCCCGGAACTCGCCGCGACCTTCGCCATGGGCAACGCCACGGGTGAGCACCTGCTCCGTGCACTTCGCCGCTGCGCCGAACATGCCCAACCACTGCCGGTACGCTGGGCCTGCCTGTTGCTCGGCGGCGCAACGCCGGACGCTGCACCGCAAGCACGCCTGCCCGCCATCGACGCACTCAACCAGCGCTGCAAGGCGCCGAGGGACTGCCAAGAGCTGGCGATGCTGCTCGGCAGGTATCACGATGACGCGCTCAACGCCAAGAAGCTGCAAGCGGATGCATTGCTCGACATGCTGCAGCACTTCGACATCTACCGCCGCCCCGAGCGCTTCGAACAGTTCGTCGCGGCGTGTGAAATGCACGCCCAGGCAGGTTCGCCGGGCAAGTTGCTCTTCGACGCCGATTATCTGCACGGCGCGGCCAACGCGGCGCGGGCCGTCGCGGTCAAACCGCTGCTGGATCAGGGGTACAAAGGCGCCGAGCTCGGCAAGGCACTCAGCGCTGCGCGCCTCGATGCCCTGCGCGCCTACTGCCGGGAAAATTCGAAGTAAGGCGATTCAGGCGCGCTGTGGAGGATAGCGGCGGATCAGATCGACAGGTGTCAGCTCGCTGCCGCGCCACTGAAACGGCACCGGCCAGAGCTGCTGGTTGATGGATGATTGCGCCCATAGATCAGCGAAGGGTTCGCCTGCAGCGGGATGCTTCACGGTCGGCGCCAGCAGCGCCAGCGGCCAGAGCACGAAGGCGTTCTTCAGAATCTCTGCCCGCGGCAACTGCAAGCCATGGAAATTGCCAACCAGCTCGCCATACAGCAGCACGTCGATATCCAGCGGCAGCCCCCTGCGATCCGGCGCGTAGCGGCCGTTGTCCGCCTCGATGAACTTGAGCCGGCGATCCAGCTCGGTCAGCGGCAGATCGGTATAGCCGGCCACCACCAGGTTGTAGAAATTGTCGCCCTTGTAGCCCACCGCGAGGCTCTCGAACACCGGCGAGCAACGCATATCCTGCAGCAGCTCGGCCAGCGCATCGAGCCCGGCATGCAGCCGCAGTTCGCGCTGCACATTGCTACCCAGGCCGAGCATGACGGGGGTCAGCGACATCCGCGTTCGATCTCCACACCCAGCGCCCGGGCACGCGCATTGACGCCGGGCTTGGTCACGCGCAGGCGCAGCCAGACGATGCCGAACTCGCTCATCAGGCGCTGCGCCAGGCGTTCGGCAAAGGTCTCGACCAGCTCGAAACGTGCCTCGGAGGCGAACTGATCGATGACGGCAGCGACCTTGGCATAGTCCAAGGCCTTGTCCAACTCATCATTCTCGGCGGCGGGACGAATGTCCCAGCCCAACGTCAGGTCCAGGTGCAGGCACTGGCGAATGCCCCGCTCCCAGTCATAGGCGCCGATTACCGTATCCACTTCCAGGCCTTCGATGAAGACTGTGTCCACGCAACATTCTCCTACGGCACGACAAGCTCGAAACGCGCCGTTAGACTCAGGGACTCCCTGCCCCGGATGGATTCCATGTTCTGGCTGCTGACATTGCTCGCGTACCTGACCGGCTCGCTGTCATTTGCCATACTGCTCAGCCGCCTGGCCGGAATGCCCGACCCGCGCGCCGGCGGCTCCGGCAATCCCGGCGCCACCAATATGCTTCGTCTGGCAGGCAAGCGATTGGCGATCTGCACGCTGTTCGGCGATCTGCTCAAGGGCCTGCTGCCCGTACTGCTGGCTGCGTCGCTGGACATGTCCGTCCAGCAACAGGCCTGGATCGGACTTGCCGCCGTCTGCGGCCACCTCTATCCGTTGTATTTCCGCTTCCGCGGCGGCAAGGGTGTCGCCACTGCTGCCGGCACCCTGCTCGCGCTCTATCCGCCGGCCGCACTGCTGGCCATCGTCGCCTGGCTGCTGGTGTTCCGCCTGACCCGGACCAGCTCGCTGGCCGCCCTCATCGCGCTGCCACTGTGCCTGCCATTGCTGGCCTGGCAGCAACCGGGCGCCCTGCTGCCGATGAGCCTGCTCGCCACACTTATCGTCTGGCGGCACCGCAGCAACGTGCGCGACCTGTTCGCGGGCCGCGAGCGGCATTTCTGACCGCCCAACGTTCATCAGATCGCCGGCAGTGTCTCCATTGACCAGCGCGGCTGCACGGTGATCGCCGGACCATCATGCTGCCCGGCGAGCAGACGCTGACAGCCAGCGTAGGCGATCATCGCGCCATTGTCGGTGCAGAAGCGTGGGCGCGCATAGAACACCTGGCCCTTGAGCTCGCCGAGCATCCGCTCCAGAGACTCGCGCAGTGACTGATTCGCGCTGACCCCACCGGCGATGACCAATGACTTCAGACCCGTCTGCTTGAGCGCCCGACGACACTTGATGGTCAGTGTTTCGACCACCGCCTGCTGGAAGGCCAGCGCGATATCGCAGCGGGTTTGTTCGGACTCATCGCCCGCGGCACGGCACTGCTGCCAGGTATTTAGGGTGAAGGTCTTCAGGCCGCTGAAGCTGAAATCCAGACCGGGCCGATCGGTCATCGGCCGCGGAAAGACGAAGCGGCCGGGGGTGCCCTGCTCGGCGAGGCGAGCGATTTCCGGCCCACCAGGGTAGCGCAAGCCCATCAGCTTGGCGGTCTTGTCGAAAGCCTCACCGGCGGCATCGTCGACCGACTCGCCGAGCAGCTCGTACTGACCAATGCCATCCACTCGGACCAACTGCGTATGGCCACCCGAGACCAGCAAGGCGACGAACGGGAATGCCGGCGGCTGCGCTTCGAGCATCGGCGCCAGCAGATGGCCTTCCATATGATGCACACCGACCGCCGGCACGCCCCAGGCCATAGCCAACGCCTGGGCACAGGAGGCCCCAACCAGCAGCGCACCGACCAGCCCCGGGCCCGCCGTATACGCCACCGCATCGATCTGGCCAGCCTCGCGACCAGCCTCATCCAGCACCTGGCGAATCAGCGGCAGCATACGCTTCACGTGGTCGCGCGAGGCGAGCTCGGGCACCACGCCGCCGTAGACGCGATGCAGGTCGATCTGGCTGAATAGCGCGTCGGCCAGCAGGCGCTGTTCGCTATCGTAAAGCGCGACACCAGTCTCGTCGCAGGACGTTTCCAACCCCAGCACCAGCATGGGTTCAACCTTTCCGGAGGGCGAATGAAGCCGTGCATATTAATCGTCGGGCCCTCCGACCGACCAGCGCTTTTCGATCAGGGGCTTTGCATTCCGCAATTGGAGCGGGTAACATCCGCAACCCTTAAAACCAGCGTGCTTGCGAGTCATTGCCGAAGCGCGTTGCCACCGGTAATCAAGTGAAGGTAAGTCCTGGATGCCCGCTGTCAAAGTTAAAGAGAATGAACCCTTCGACGTAGCACTGCGTCGTTTCAAGCGTTCCTGCGAGAAAGCAGGCGTTCTGGCCGAAGTCCGCTCGCGCGAGTTCTACGAGAAGCCGACTTCCGAGCGCAAGCGCAAGGCTGCCGCTGCAGTCAAGCGTCACGCCAAGAAAGTGCAGCGCGAGCAGCGCCGCAGCGTCCGCCTGTACTGATCCAGTACAGCTGACGCCGCATCAAGCCCGGCTCAGGCCGGGCTTTGCATTGCATGCATACTCCGCTTCGCCAGCCGGCGAATGGCCGGAGTTTTTTCATTTCCGGCTCATGCAATGCGAGCGTAATCTGACACCCTTATGGCCGGCCTGATCCCGCAATCTTTCATCGATGATTTGCTCAACCGCTCCGACATCGTCGAAGTGGTGGGTTCACGCATCCAGCTGAAAAAAGCCGGCAAGAACTACAGCGCCCTCTGTCCTTTTCATAAGGAAAAGACGCCCTCCTTCAGCGTCAGCCCGGACAAGCAGTTCTACTACTGCTTCGGCTGCGGCGCCGGCGGCAACGCGCTCGGCTTCGTCATGGACCACGACCAACTGGATTTCCCCCAGGCGGTCGAGGAACTGGCCAAGCGCGCCGGCATGGAAGTCCCCCACGAGGATAGCGGGCGCAAACACAAGCCGCGCCAACCGGTCGACTCGCCGCTCTACCCGCTACTCGCTGCTGCGGCCGACTACTACCGCCAGGCACTGAAGAGCCACCCGACCCGCAAATCGGCCGTCGAGTACCTCAAGGGCCGCGGCCTCTCCGGCGTGATCGCCCGAGACTTCGGCCTGGGCTTTGCTCCGCCCGGCTGGGACAACCTGATGAAGCATCTCGGTGGCGATGCCCTGCAGCAGAAGGCACTGATCGATGCCGGCCTGCTGATCGAGAACGCCGAGAACGGCAAACGCTACGACCGCTTCCGCGACCGCGTGATGTTTCCCATCCGCGACAGCCGCGGCCGGGTCATCGCCTTCGGCGGCCGCGTCCTGGGCGACGACAAGCCCAAGTACCTGAACTCCCCGGAAACCCCGGTATTCCACAAAGGCCAGGAACTCTACGGCCTCTACGAAGCACGCCAGACCAACCGCGATCTCGACGAAATCATGGTGGTTGAAGGCTATATGGACGTCATTGCTCTGGCCCAGCAAGGCTTGCGCAACGCCGTCGCCACTCTCGGCACCGCGACCAGCGAAGAGCATCTCAAGCGCCTGTTCCGCATCGTACCGAGCGTGCTGTTCTGCTTCGACGGCGACGCCGCCGGACGCAAGGCCGCCTGGCGAGCCCTGGAGGCGACCCTACCGAACCTGCAAGACGGCCGTCGCGCACGCTTTCTGTTCCTGCCGGACGGGGAAGACCCCGACACCCTGGTCCGCGCCGAGGGCACCGATGCGTTTCGCGCGCGCATTCAGCAGCATTCGCAGCCACTGGCAGACTATTTCTTCCAGCAACTGAGCGATGAAGCCGATCCGCGCTCACTGGAAGGCAAGGCCCACCTGGCTACGCTTGCAGCGCCGCTCATCGAAAAGATTCCAGGCTCCAACCTGCGCACACTGATGCGCCAACGCCTGGCCGAGATCACCGGCCTCAACGGCGAAGCCCTGCAGCACATGGCGGCCGCACCCGCACCGAGTCCCGGCAACAGCACACCCGAATACGACGACTCGGCGTACTACGAAACCGGCGCACACTATGCCGAAACGGACTACTTCGAGCCTCCGGAAACGCCGAAACAGCAACGCAGCGGCAAGAAGGAATGGAAGAAAGACTGGAAAAAATCCGGACAGCGACCAGACTTCAAGCCTCGCGGACCTCGCACCCCAGCCACGGTCGAACCACCGACCCTGACCACACTGCGCACACTGCTGCACCATCCCGAACTGGCGCAGAAAGTCGAAGACGTCAGCCACTTCGCAGCCGAGGACGACACCTACGCACAGTTGCTGGTTGCGCTGCTCGGCGCGCTGCAGAAGAACCCGAAGCTGCGCAGCCTGCAATTGATCGCCCGCTGGCATGGAACCGACCAAGGGCGACTTTTACGTGCACTTGCAGAGAAAGAATGGCTGATATCTGCCGATAACCTTGAACAGCAGTTTTTCGACACCATTAATAGCCTTGCCGCCCGACAGCGGGAACGCCGACTCGAGAACCTGCTGCGCAAGGCTCGCCAGGGTGAACTCAGCGCAGAGGAAAAAGACCAACTGCGTAACCTACTGAGCCGCAACGCAATACCCACGACACCGACCTCAACTGGCGCGTGAGGTCTTAGCTCAGCTATAATGCTCAGCTTGTTTTCAGCCCGCCAGAACCTTCAGTGGATAGGGTTATATGTCCGGAAAAGCGCAACAGCAGTCCCGCCTCAAAGAGTTGATCCAGCGTGGCCGTGAGCAGGGTTACCTGACTTACGCCGAGGTCAACGACCACCTACCGGAGGATATTTCCGATCCGGAACAGGTGGAAGACATCATTCGCATGATCAACGACATGGGCATCAATGTATTCGAGGTTGCCCCGGATGCCGATGCCCTGTTGTTGGCCGAAGCCGATACCGATGAAGCCGCTGCCGAAGAGGCCGCCGCCGCACTCGCTGCGGTCGAGACCGACATCGGCCGCACCACCGACCCGGTGCGCATGTACATGCGCGAAATGGGCACCGTCGAACTGCTGACCCGCGAAGGCGAGATCGAAATCGCCAAACGCATCGAGGAAGGCATTCGCGAGGTGATGAGCGCCATCGCTCACTTCCCCGGCACCGTCGACAGCATCCTCGCCGATTACGAGCGAGTAACGACCGAAGGTGGCCGCCTGTCCGACATCCTCAGCGGCTATATCGACCCCGACGATGACGGCGCTGCCGCACCTCAGGAAGTCGAACCGGAAGCTCCGCAGACCGCGGCGAAACCGGCAGCTGACGACAAGGACGACGAGGACGAGGAAGACTCCGACACCGAGGAAGAAGAAGGCGACGGCGGGCCGGATCCAGAAGTTGCACGCCTGCGTTTCGGCGCGGTCGCGGAGCAGCTGGAAAAAGCCAACAAAGCGCTGAAGAAGCATGGCCGTGCCAGCCAGCAGGCTGTCGAGGAACTCGAAGCCCTCGCCATCCTGTTCATGCCGATCAAGCTCGTGCCCAAGCAGTACGATGCACTGGTCGAGCGTGTGCGCAACGCGCTGAACCAGATCCGTGCTCAGGAACGCGCCATCATGCAGCTGTGCGTGCGTGATGCCCGCATGCCGCGCGCCGACTTCCTGCGTCAGTTCCCGAGCAACGAGACAAACCTGGACTGGGCTGAGCAACTGGCCTCAGGCAAGGGCAAGTACGCCGAAGCCATCGGCAACCGCAAGGAAGACATCCAGCGCTGCCAGCAGATGCTGATCGAACTGGAGCAGGAATGCAGCCTGGCGATCGCGGACATCAAGGACATCAACCGTCGCATGTCCATCGGTGAGGCCAAGGCCCGCCGGGCGAAGAAAGAGATGGTCGAGGCCAACCTGCGCCTGGTGATCTCCATCGCCAAGAAGTACACCAACCGCGGCCTGCAATTCCTCGACCTGATTCAGGAAGGCAACATCGGCCTGATGAAGGCGGTGGACAAGTTCGAATACCGCCGCGGCTACAAGTTCTCGACCTACGCTACCTGGTGGATTCGCCAGGCGATCACTCGTTCTATTGCCGACCAGGCGCGGACCATCCGTATCCCGGTGCACATGATCGAGACGATCAACAAGCTCAACCGCATCTCCCGTCAGATGCTGCAGGAAATGGGTCGCGAACCCACTCCTGAGGAGCTTGGCGAGCGCATGGAAATGCCCGAGGACAAGATCCGCAAGGTACTGAAGATCGCCAAGGAGCCGATCTCCATGGAAACGCCGATCGGTGACGACGAAGACTCGCACCTGGGCGACTTCATCGAAGACTCGGCCATGCAGTCGCCGATCGACGTGGCCACCGTGGAAAGCCTCAAGGAAGCGACTCGCGAAGTGCTCTCCGGCCTCACCGCCCGTGAAGCCAAGGTACTGCGCATGCGCTTCGGCATCGACATGAATACCGATCACACCCTCGAGGAAGTCGGCAAACAGTTCGATGTTACCCGCGAGCGGATCCGCCAAATCGAAGCCAAGGCACTGCGCAAGCTGCGCCACCCGACGAGAAGCGAGCACCTACGCTCCTTCCTCGACGAGTAAGACCAACAACCCCGGCTCATGCCGGGGTTGTCGTTTCTGCGGCATTGCTACCAGGCGCCGGAGCTGCCTGCGCCCGTAATGCATCAGAACAGCACGCAACGGCCACAAACCTTGGCGCATGACAAAGCCCATCGGTATAATCCGCCGGCCTTCTGGGGGCCTATAGCTCAGTTGGTTAGAGCAGAGGACTCATAATCCTTTGGTCCACGGTTCGAGTCCGTGTGGGCCCACCACCTTCAAAGCCGCGCATTGCGCGGCTTTTTCGTTTATCCCCCTTGTTGATGAGCTTTGCTCGGCAATGCCGCCATTCCGGCCCTCGCGCGGCGGTCACGCCGATTCAGCGCTAATAACCAGAACGAATATAAACATCAGGAAAGGTTTCTGGACTCTCTAAGCTGACGTCTCTATCGTGCGCCGCGGGGTCGTTGTTTCGACCTGACTACTCGCTACCCTTAAGGACGTCCATGCTTCCAGAATCGCTGCCGCTGTTGTTCGTCTGCGCCTTGCTGATCTGGGTGTTGGTGGCGTTCGTAAGGGAGAGCTGGAGCCCGGATATCGTCGTAGCGATTGCTGTGGCGGTGCTGCTGGCGACGCAGCTGCTGACGCCCGGCGAGGTGCTCGGCGTGCTGTCCAACTCGGCTCCGGTCACCATCGCCTGCATGTTCATCATTTCCGCGGCACTGGAACGTACCGGCTGCATCGATGCGCTGGGCAATTGGCTTGGCAATCTGGTGGGCACCAGCCCTACGCGGGTGCTGTTCGGCCTGACGATCACTGCGCTGGTGATTTCCGCCTGCCTGAACAACACGCCGGTGGTGGCGATCCTTACACCTGTGGCGATTTCGCTGGCCAAGCGCGCCGGCACCACGCCTTCCAAGCTGCTGATTCCGCTGTCGTACGCGACCATTCTCGGCGGCACGCTGACGATGATCGGCACCTCGACCAACATCCTCGTCGACGGGGTGGCACGCAAGGCGGGCCTGGAGCCGTTCGGCATGTTCGAGATCACCGGGGCGGGCTTGATCATGGCCGCCGCGGGCATGGTCTACCTGCTGACCATCGGCAAGCATCTGCTGCCGGAACGCGACACGCTGTCCAAGCTGCTCGGCCCGCGCTTGGATCGCAACTTCATGACCGAGCTGCGCGTGCCACCGAACTCGCCAGTGATCGGCAAGACCATCGCCGAGGCCAACCTCAACGGCGGCAGCGGCCTGCAAGTGCTGCAGGTGAATCGCGACACCCAGCTGTTCAGCCGACCGGAGCATGACTTCACCCTGACCGCCGGCGATCTGCTGATGATCCATGGCCAGGTAAAGGACGTGGTGGAGCTGCGCGAAAGTGGCCATTTGACCTTCAACCGTGGCGACGCCTTCGAAACCATCAGCAGCGAAGACGTGATTCTCGCCGAGGCCATCGTCGGCCGCGGCTCGCGCTACAGTCACCGACCGATGCGCGACCTCGACCTGTCCGCGCGCTATGGCATCAGCGTGCTCGCCGTGCACCGCCAGGACGAGAACATCCAAGGCAACTTCGACGACTTCCAGCTGCAGTTCGGCGATGTGATGCTGGTCGAGGGCACGCCGGCGCAGATCAAGCGTTTCGCCGACAACGGCGAGCTGATCAGCCTGAATGCGGTGCAGGAGCGCGCCTTCCGCCGCGACAAGGCGCCAATTGCGATCATCGCCACGCTGGCGGTCATGGTACTGGCAGCCTTCGGCGTGATGCCGATCGAAGGCCTGGCGATCATCGGTGCGGCGTCGGTACTGGCGACCCGCTGCCTGGATGTCGAGGATGCCTATAAAGCGGTGGACTGGAAGATCCTCAGCCTGATCTTCGGCATGCTGGCGATCAGCATAGCCATGGACAAGGTGGGCCTTGTGCAGCTGATCGTGCAGAACGTAACGACGCTGACGCCCTGGGCCGGGCCGCTGTTCATGCTGTCTTTCATCTACCTGCTGACCTCGCTGCTCACCGAGATGCTGTCGAACAACGCAGTGGCGGTACTGATCACGCCGATCGCCATCGGTCTGGCCCAGCATATGGGTGTCGATCCCCGGGCGTTCGTGGTCGCGGTAATGTTCGCCGCCAGCGCCAGCTTCGCCACGCCGATCGGTTACCAGACCAACACCTTCGTCTATAACGCCGGCGGTTATCGCTTCACCGACTTTCTCAAGATCGGCATTCCGCTGAACCTGCTGCTGTGGATGGTCGGCACGCTGGTGATCCCGTTGTTCTGGCCGCTTACGCCGCTTTGACGGCAAGGCTTGCCCTGGATCATTGACCGAGTAGGCGTTGGGTTTCATGCTCTCGGCCTTTGCCCCGACCAACAAGAAGAAAGGAGCGCGCATGAAACTGGAAACCCTCGCCATCCACGCTGGCTACAGCCCTGATCCCACCACCCGAGCGGTGGCGGTGCCGATCTACCAGACCACCTCCTATGCCTTCGACGACACCCAGCACGGTGCGGACCTGTTCGATCTGAAGGTACCGGGCAACATCTATACGCGCATCATGAACCCCACCACCGACGTGCTCGAACAGCGCGTCGCGGCATTGGAAGGTGGTGTCGCGGCACTCGCCGTGGCTTCGGGCATGGCGGCGATCACCTATGCCATCCAGACCATTGCCGAAGTCGGCGACAATATTGTCTCGGTGGCCAAACTCTATGGCGGCACCTACAACCTGTTCGCCCACACCCTGCCGCGCCAGGGCATCGAGGTGCGTTTCGCCGCCCACGATGACATCGCCGCGCTGGAGTCGCTGATCGACGAGCGCACCAAGGCGGTGTTCTGCGAATCCATCGGCAACCCGGCGGGCAACGTCATCGACCTCGCCGCCCTGGCCGAAGCCGCACACCGCCACGGTGTGCCGCTGATCGTCGACAACACCGTCGCCACGCCGATGCTCTGCCGGCCGTTCGAGCATGGCGCCGACATCGTGGTGCATTCGCTGACCAAGTACATGGGCGGCCACGGCACCAGCATCGGCGGCATCGTGGTCGACTCCGGCAAGTTTCCCTGGGCGCAGCACAAGAAGCGCTTTGCGCTGCTGAACACTCCCGATGTGTCCTATCACGGCGTCACCTACACCGAAGCGTTCGGCCCGGCCGCCTTCATCGGCCGCTGCCGTGTGGTGCCGCTGCGCAACATGGGCGCGGCGATTTCGCCGTTCAACTCGTTCCTTATCCTGCAGGGGCTGGAAACCCTGGCATTGCGCATGGAGCGCCACTGCGAGAATGCACTGAAGGTCGCCGAATTCCTGCAGGCCCACCCGCAGGTGGCCTGGGTGAAGTACGCCGGACTGCCGGACCACCCCGAGCATGAGCTGGCGCGGCGCTATATGGGTGGCACGCCGGCGTCGATCCTCTGCTTCGGTATCGAGGGCGGCATCGAAGCTGGTGCGCGCTTTATCGACGCACTCAAATTGGTGGTGCGCCTGGTCAATATCGGCGACGCCAAGTCCCTGGCCTGCCATCCGGCCAGCACCACGCACCGTCAACTGAATGCAGACGAACTCGCCCGCGCCGGTGTCTCCCAGGACCTGATCCGGCTGTCCATCGGCATCGAGCATATCGACGACATCCTTGCCGATCTGGCGCAGGCGCTGAGCGCTTCCAAGGGTTGAGGCAGCACGCGCCTTGATATCCGCCAGCGAGGCTCCACATTAACGGCATACCGCTGTGGAGCCTCGCCATGACCGAATCGCTGATCATCCCTTGCGCGCACTGCGCCAGCCTCAACCGCATCCCCGTAGACCGGCTACAGGACGCGCCACGCTGCGGTCGCTGCAAGGCCGAGGCGCTGCCGAACGCGCCGTTCGATCTGCAACAGAGCCAGTTTGCCAACCAGATCAAGGGCGACCTGCCGTTATTGGTGGACGTCTGGGCCAGCTGGTGCGGCCCCTGCCGCAGCTTCGCCCCGACCTTCGCCCAGGCAGCCAGCCAGCTGCATGGTCGTTGCCGCCTGGCCAAGCTCGACAGCGAGGCCAACGCGCAGCTGTCGACGCAACTCGGCATCCGCTCGATTCCCAGCCTAATCCTGTTCCGCAACGGCCGCGAAGTCGCACGACAGAGCGGAGCCATGCCGCTGCCGCAGCTAATGGCCTGGCTGGCGCAGCAGGGGATTAGATAACCAGCTGCCGGCACGCCCAGACACTCTGCAAAGCGGCGAGTTCCACAACTATTGCGACCTCCCATCAGGATATGTATCGCAATGTTTGCGTAGCCTTCATGGCACTTGGATAATGCCCGCACTTTTCGAGCGGCACTTTCAATGCAAGCAACACACGGACGTCTGTACGCCGGCCTCGTCACGGGAGCCGCGCGAGCATGAGCGCAATACGCTTCGACATCGACCAATGGCAGGCCTGGGCTCCGGGCCGTACCTGCCAGGACGACTGGTCGCGCTGGGCGTGTGCTAGCCAATGGCAGGACGATCCAGAGGCGCAGCCGGATGTATCCTTCCTACCGGCGATGCAGCGCAGGCGCTTGAGCCGACTGGCGCGAATGGTATTTGCTGTTGCCCATCCACTGGCCGAAGGCCAGCCTCCGATGCCGTTTGTGTACGCGTCGCGCCATGGCGAAACCACGCGCAATTTCGCCCTGCTCAGCGATCTGGCGGATACGCAACCGCTGTCGCCAACCCAGTTCAGCCTCTCCGTGCACAATGCCATCGTCGGGCTCTGGTCAATATTCCAGAGCGATACCAGTGAGATGACCGCTATTGCTGCGGAGGGCGACGGGCTGGAACACGCGGTGCTCGAGGCCAGTCTGCTGCTGAAGGAAGGCGCGCCCGCTGTCCTGCTGGTGATCGCCGAAGAGTCGCCCCCCGAAGCCTATCGCCCATGGATCGACGAATGCACGCCTTATGCGCTGGCCTTGCGGCTGACCAAAGGCGACAGCTGGCAACTGCAACTGCAACTGCAGGCTGCCGATGATCCAACGCCGCAGCGGCACCAGCCCCATGCCCTGCAACTGATCCGGGCCTTGCTTGGCGACGATTCCCAATTCACGCATCACTGGAAGACGCGCAAATGGAACTGGCAGCGGACTCGCTGAAGCGGCCCAACGCGCCCTGGCTATGGCGCCTCGTCGCCACCGGCCTGTCGTTCGTCCTGTTCGGCATTGGCGGTCTTTGCCTGCGGCTGATCGTATTCCCGCTGCTTTCGCTGCTTCCGGGCGATGCGGACACACATCGTCGCCGCGCGCGGCAGACGGTCAGCCGGCTGTTCTGGCTGTTCGTGCAGTTCATGTACCGCAGCGGCGTGCTCACCTATGAGGTCGAGGGCGCCGAGCGGCTGGGGCGCCCGGGTCAGCTGATCATTGCCAATCATCCCTCGCTGATCGACGTTGTGGTGCTGATCGCACTGATCCGCGACGCCAACTGCGTGGTCAAGCAGAGCCTATGGGACAATCCCTTCACCCGCGGTCCGATCCGGGCCGCGCAGTACATCAGCAACGACGGCAGCGCCGAGATGCTCGACGAAGCCGCCGAAGCCCTGCAGCAGGGCCAGACGCTGATCATCTTTCCCGAGGGCACCCGCACCACGCCCGGCCAGGCTCCACAGTTTCATCGCGGGGCGGCGGCCATTGCCTTGCGCGGCGCGCGACTGGTGACGCCGGTGGTGATCAGCGTGACACCGACCACGCTGACCAAGGCCGAGCCCTGGTACCGCATTCCCTCGCGGCGCTTCCACTTCCATCTGCGCGTCGGTGAAGACATCGACCCACAAACGTTCGCTGCCCAAGGCGCGGCGCCGATTGCCTCGCGCCGCCTCAACGACCATCTGCACCGACACTTCATAAAGGAGCTCGCATTCGATGAGCCAACTCAAGCTTGAAATCAAGCAACTGATCATCGACGCCCTGGGTCTGGAAGACCTCGGCCCGGACGACATCGTCGCCGACCAGCCACTGTTCGGCGAAGGCCTTGGCCTCGACTCGGTGGACGCCCTGGAACTCGGTCTGGCGATCCAGAAGCGCTTCGGCATCAAGATCGACGCCGACGCCAAGGACACCCGCAAACATTTCGCCAGCGTCGACAGCCTGGCAGCCTTCGTCAGCGCCAGCCGCGCCATCGCCTGAGGAGCATCTGCCGTGAACAGCCGTAACGAGATTTTCCAGACCCTGCGCGACGCCCTGGTGGAACTGTTCGAACTCGAACCCGAGCGCATCACTCTCGAGGCCAACCTCTATCAGGACCTGGAGATCGACAGTATCGACGCCGTCGACCTGATCGACCATATCAAGCGCCAGACCGGCAAGAAGATTGCCGCCGAGGAGTTCAAGGCCGTGCGCACCGTCGGTGACGTAGTGGAGGCGGTCTATCGCCTGACCAGCGCGGAAACCGCCTGACCGGCATCGCGCCAGCCCCGCAGCACAACCACGGTTTTTCGGACTCCTGATGCTTCCACGCTCATCCACCATCCCGCCCGGCCTGGCCCGCATAGCAGGCCTCGCCTTGCTGCTCGCCGGGCTGGCCTATCCGTTCGCCGTCTACTTCGGCATCGAGCACCTCTCGCCGCGGGTATTCGCTGCGCTGCTCGGGGCGCTCTGGCTTGCCCGCCTGCTGAGCAGCGAGCGCGCCGCCAGCCGCGGCACGGCCGCTGTCGCGCTGCTGTTCTGCCTTGCCCTGGCGCTACTTGATGACGGTGTCCTGCTGCGCTGGTATCCGGTCCTGATCAACGCCGCCATGCTTGCGCTGTTCGCCGGCAGCCTGTTCGTCGGCATGCCAGTGATCGAGCGTCTGGCGCGGCTGCAGGAGCCCGATCTGGCGGAAGCCGGCGTGCGCTATACGCGGCAAGTGACCAAGGTCTGGGTGGGCTTTTTTATCTTCAACGGCACCATCGCCGCCGCCCTGACGCTGTGGGCGCCGCTGGCCTGGTGGACGCTGTACAACGGCCTGATCGCCTACGGCCTGATGGGCCTGCTGTTCGCCGGCGAGTGGCTGGTGCGCCAGCGGGTCAGAGGCCGCCCATGAGCTGGATCGCCCTGTGTGAACTACTGACTTCAGGCGAATCGCGCCCGGTAACCGATGCCCCGTCGTTGTCGCTCGCCCAGGTGCAACAGCAGGCGCTGCAGCTGGCCGGTGGGCTGCAGCGACGCAACGTGCGCAGCCTGGCCGTGCACCTGGAGGATGCCGCGCAGCTGGCGATCGCCCTGCTCGGCACCTGGCGCGCCGGGGCCCGTGTGCTACTGCCGGCAGACCTGCAGCCGGCGAACCGTGAGCGCCTGGATGCACAGGCCGAGCTGTGGCTGACCGATCTGCCTGGCGATCACAGCCTGACGGACCTGTTGGGCGAGCCTTTGGGCGCCGTCGAGCTCGATCCACAACTGCTCGGCCTGACGCTCTGCACCTCCGGCTCCAGCGGCCAGCCCAAACTGATCGACAAGCGCCTGGTGCAGCTCGCCCATGAGGTCGAGACGCTGGAAGCGCTGTGGGGCGCCGACCTCGGAGCTGCCAGCGTGATCGGCAGCGTCGCCACGCAACACATCTACGGCCTGCTGTTCCGTGTGCTCTGGCCGCTGTGCGCCGGCCGTCCCATGCTGCGCCGCACCCTGCCATTCGCCGAGGACATGCAGCGGGCCAGCCGTGAACACCCGGCGTTCTGCTGGGTGGCCAGTCCCGCCCTGCTCAAGCGCATGGGCGACAACCTCGACTGGCCGGCATTGCGCCAGGTGCGCCGGGTGTTCTCCTCCGGCGGCCCATTGCCAATCGAAGCCGCGGAGCTGCTGCAACAGCGCCTTGGCCAGTGGCCTACCGAGATCTACGGCAGTTCGGAAACCGGCGGCATCGCCTGGCGCCAGGGCGGCGAGCTGTGGCAGCCGCTGCCGGGCGTCGAGCTCGGCCAGGACGATCACGGCGCGCTACGCGTGGCCTCGCCCTGGCTCGCCGGCGGGCACGTTGAACAGACCGCCGATGGCGCCAAGTTGCACGCCGATGGCCGTTTCGCCCTGTGTGGCCGGCTGGATCGCATCGTCAAGCTGGAAGAGAAGCGCGTTTCGCTGCCGATGCTGGAAAGCGCGCTGGCCGAGCACGCCTTCGTCAGCGAGGCGCGCCTGGGCGTCATCCAGGAGCAGCGGGCCTATCTCGGCGCGTTGGTGGCGCTGAGCGAGGCTGGCATATTCGCCCTGCGCAACCAGGGGCGGCGCGCCGTCACCCAGGCTCTGCGCCAACATCTGAACGACCACTGCGAAGCATTGGCCCTGCCGCGACGCTGGCGCCTGCTGCATCAGCTACCGGGCAATGCCCAAGGCAAACTGCCCCAGGCCGAACTCGACGGCCTGCTGCTGGCGCCGCGCCCGCGCGAACCGGAGCGCCTGCAGCAGCAGTGGCAGAACGACCACTGGCAGATCGAGCTGCGCGTGCCGCTGGACCTGGCGCACTTCAGCGGCCATTTCCCGCGTACGCCGGTGCTGCCGGGCGTGGTGCAGATCGAATGGGCGATGGACCTCGCGCGCGAATTGTTCAACGACTTGCCGCCCCGCTTCGCCGGCATGGAAGTGCTGAAATTCCAGCAGCTGGCTCGCCCGGGTGATCGTCTGGAGCTAAGCCTGCGTTTCGATCATGAGCGCGGAAAGCTGTACTTCGCCTATCACAACGCCGGCAAGCCCTGCTCGTCCGGCCGCATCCTGCTGGGAGTTCGTCCATGACCACGCTGAATCCCCTGCCGCCTGTAGTGGGCCAGCCGTGCACCAGCGCGATGCTCGCGCCGCCGGTCGAAGACGACTGGTTCAAGCCCTGCGCGGTGATTCCGGTCTACAACCACGAGCGCAGCCTGCCCGCTGTGGTCGCCGCACTGCGCGCGGCGGATCTGCCCTGCGTGCTGGTGGATGACGGCTCCTGCCCAGCCGCTGCAGCGGTTATCGACGAGCTGGCGGAGCAGGCAAGCGTCTTCCTGCTCCGCCATCCGCGCAATCAGGGCAAGGGTGGCGCAGTGATCAGCGGCCTGCGCGAGGCGCAGCGACTGGGCTTCAGCCATGCGCTGCAGGTCGACGCCGACGGCCAGCACGACCTGTCCGGTGTCGAGCTGTTCCTCGACCGCGCCAGCCAGGCGCCGGACGCGGTGATCTGCGGCTATCCGCGATACGACGCCAGCGTGCCCAAGGGGCGCCTGTATGCCCGCTACCTGACCCATGTCTGGGTCTGGATCAACACCCTGTCGCTGGCGATCCGCGACTCCATGTGCGGCTTCCGTGTCTACCCGCTGGAGCCGACGTTGGCGTTGCTCGACCGCGTGCGCCTGGGCCGGCGCATGGATTTCGACACCGAGATCCTGGTGCGCCTGCACTGGCAGCAGCAGCCGATGGTCTGGCTGCCGACGCGGGTGCATTACCCGGCCGATGGCGTCTCGCACTTCCGCCTCTGGCTGGACAACGCACTGATCTCCGCCATGCATGCCCGGCTGTTCTTCGGCATGCTGCTGCGCGCGCCAAAACTGCTCGCCCGGCGTCTGCAACGATGAGCGAAGCCCCAGTGCCCTCGCATTGGGCGGCGCAGCGCGAGCGCGGCAGTTTCGCGCTGATGCGCCTGACCGCCTGGGCGGTACGGGTCCTGGGTCGGCGCACCATGGCGCCGCTGCTGTATCTGATCGTGCTGTATTTCTACCTGTTCGGCCGCAGCGCCCGGAACAGCGCGCGCCAGTATCAGGGCTATCTGGCGCGCTGGAGCGGTCGCGCCGAACTGCAGCCGAGCACGCGCTCGGTCTATCGCCAGTTCATGAGTTTCGCCGAAGCGCTGTTGGACAAGCTGGATGTCTGGAGCGGGCGCGTCGGGCGGGAACGCCTGGTGATCCACGACCCGACCAACCTGCACGCCAGCCTCGCCGGGCCGCGCGGTCAGCTGCTGGTCGGCTCGCACCTGGGCAATCTGGAGATCTGCCGGGCACTGGCCGAGATCGGCGGCGAAGTAAGGATGAACGTGCTGGTACACACCCGTCACGCCGAGCAGTTCAATCGGCTACTGGACCAGTCCGGCGCCGACAACCTGCGGCTGATCCAGGTCAGCGAGCTGGTCCCGGCGACCATGCTGCAGCTGTCCCAGCGCCTGGAGCGCGGCGAGTGGCTGGCCATCGCCGGTGATCGGGTGCCGCTGCACGGCGGACGCACCGCCATGGCCGACTTCCTCGGTCAGGCGGCAGCTTTTCCCCAGGGCCCCTGGCTGCTCGCCGGCCTGCTGGAGTGCCCGGTGAATCTGCTGTTCTGTCTCAAGCAGGACGAGCACTTCCATGTGCATCTCGAACCCTTCGCCGAACGCATCCGCTGGCGCCGCGCCGACCGCGACGCGGTGATCGCGCAAGCAGTGCAGCGCTACGCCGACCGCCTCGCCGCGCGCTGCCTGGAGGCGCCCCTGCAATGGTTCAACTTCTATCCCTTCTGGAACACACAGGACCCGCGTCGTGACTGAGCCCGTGATCTTTGGCGAAAACCTTCTGCGCATCGAGGACGTGCTGGCCGTGGCGCAGCGCCGAGCGCCGGCACGGCTGCAGGCGGACGAGGCCTTTCGCAGCCGCATAGCCCGCGGCGCACAGTTTCTCGACACCCTGCTGGACCGCGAAGGCGTGATCTATGGTGTCACCACCGGCTATGGCGACTCCTGCGTGGTGGCGGTGCCGCTGCATCAGGTCGAAGCGTTGCCGCAGCACCTGTTCACCTTTCACGGCTGCGGCCTGGGCAAGCTGCTGGAGGCCGAGGCCACCCGCGCGGTGCTCGCCGCGCGCCTGCGCTCGCTGACCCATGGCATGTCCGGCGTACGCATCGAGCTGCTGGAACGCATGCAGGCATTTCTCGAGCACGACGTGCTGCCGCTGATTCCTGAGGAAGGCTCGGTTGGCGCCAGCGGCGACCTGACGCCGCTGTCCTATGTCGCCGCCGCTCTCGCCGGCGAGCGCGAGGTGCTGTATCGCGGCGAGCGCCGCAGCGCCGCCGAGGTTCACCGCCAGCTAGGCTGGACGCCGTTGACGCTGCGCCCCAAGGAGGCGCTGGCACTGATGAACGGCACCGCGGTAATGACCGGTCTCGCCTGCCTGGCCTACGCCCGCGCCGATTATCTGTTGCAGCTGGCAACCCGTATCACCGCGCTGAACGTGATCGCCCTGCAGGGCAACCCGGAGCATTTCGACGAGCGCCTGTTCGCCGCCAAGCCGCACCCGGGTCAGACCCAGGTCGCCGCCTGGATTCGTCAGGACCTGGCAATCGATGCTCCCGCTGCGCCGCTGCATCGATTGCAGGACCGCTACTCCATCCGCTGCGCACCGCATGTGCTCGGCGTGCTGGCCGACAGCCTGGGCCTGCTGCGCCAGTTCATCGAAACCGAACTGAACAGCGCCAACGACAACCCGATCATCGATGCCGACAACGAGCGCGTGCTGCACGGCGGACACTTCTACGGCGGGCATATCGCCTTCGCCATGGACAGCCTGAAGAATCTGGTGGCCAATGTCGCCGACCTGCTCGACCGCCAGCTCGCCCTGCTGGTCGACACACGCTACAACCACGGTCTGCCGAGCAACCTCTCCGGCGCGCCGGCCGCCACGGCGATGATCAACCATGGCTTCAAGGCGGTGCAGATCGGCACCAGCGCCTGGACTGCCGAGGCGCTGAAGAACAGCATGCCGGCCAGCGTCTTCTCGCGCTCCACCGAATGCCATAACCAGGACAAGGTGAGCATGGGCACCATCGCCGCCCGCGACGCGCTGCGCAGCCTGGAGCTGAGCGAGCAGGTCGCCGCGGCCACGCTGCTCGCCGCCCAGCAGGGCGTCTGGCTGCGCCAGCGCCAGGAAGACGCGCGGCCGCTGCCCGCACCACTGGCGGCCATGCACAGCGAACTGGCGGAGACCTTCCCGCCGCTGATCGAAGACCGCGCGCTGGAAGGCGAACTGCGCCTGTGTCTCGCGCAGATCCGCAACCGGCACTGGAGGCTTTATGCGTAAGGACGGCGTACTGCAGGCCGAGGTCGAGATGCTCGTGCCGTTCTTCGACGTCGACTCCATGGACGTGGTCTGGCACGGCCATTACGTCAAGTACTTCGAGGTCGCCCGCTGTGCGCTGCTCGAGCGTATCGGCCACAACTATCAGCAGATGCGCGACGCCGGCTATGCCTGGCCGATCATCGACGTACAGCTGCGCTACATGCGCGGCGCCCGCTTCAACCAGCGCATCGTGGTACGCGCCGACCTGGTGGAGTGGGAGAACCGCCTGAAGATCAACTACCTGATCCGCGATGCCGAAACCGGCGAGCGCATGACCCGCGGCAGCACCGTGCAGGTCGCCGTGGAGATCGCCAGCCGCGAGATGCTGCTGGCCTCACCACGAGTCTTCGTCGACGCGGTGGAGCGCGCACTGGCATGACGCCGTCCTTCAAGAAATGGCTGGCCGCCACCGTCCTGCTGATGGTTGCCAACACCGCCATGGCGCAGCCCTTCGACCTGCCGCAGCTCGCCGAACAGCTGAGCGGGCCGGCCGTGATACGTGGCGACTTCATTCAGGAAAAGCATCTCCGTGCCCTGCCGCAGCCGCTGACCAGTCACGGCCAGTTCGCCCTCTCCCGCGACCACGGCCTGCTCTGGCTGCTGCAACAGCCGATCCGCCAGGACTATCGCATCACGCCTCAGGGGATCGCGCGGCGCAGTGAGAATGGCTGGCAGGCGGTTGACCCGCAGGGCGGTTCGGCCCGGCAGAATCAGCTGTTCCTCGCCGTGCTGAGCGGGGACACCCGGGCCCTGCAGCGCGACTTTCAACTCGAGCTTAGCGGTGCAGCCACGGCCTGGCGGTTGCAACTGACGCCACGCGGCGCGCTGCTCAGGCAGATCTTCGCTGACATCGAGATCCACGGCGGTGAGACGGTGACTCAGATCGAGCTACACGAAGCCCAGGGTGATCGCACGCTGATCCGTCTGCTCGACAGCCAGACCGACGTCGCTCTCACGGCCAGCGAGCAGCGCGATCTTGCCGACTGAGCCGCTGCAGCCCCAGCGCTGGCCGGCCGCGCTGTTCTGCCTGGCGCTGCTCGGCCTGCTGGCGCTGAGCGCCTGGCAATGGCGCGATGGTCCGCCGCTGACCGCCAACCTGCTGCAGCTGCTGCCCAGCGACAGCCACGACGTGCTGGAACAGCTGGCGACCGAGCGCATGCAGGAGCCGCTCAAGCGCGACCTGATGCTGCTGATCCGGCATGACGACGAGCGTGAAGCCCAGCGCCTGACTGAAAGCCTGGCAGCCGAACTGCGTGGCAGCGGCCTGTTCGCCCAGGTGCGCGAGCGGGTACAGCCCGATCTGCCGGCGGTCGCCCGCCAGCTGCGCGAGCAGTCCCTCGGATTACTCGACGATACCGAGCGCCAGCAGCTCATCGAACATCCCGCGCGGTTCGTCCAGCAGCGCATCAAGCGCCTCTACGACCCGTTCGCCGCCAGCCCGCTGCCGCTCGAACAGGACTGGTTCGGCATCGCCGGCCTGGCCCTGCAACGGTTGCCGCAGCTGGGCAACCTTCGCACCGGTGGCGATGGCCATCTGATTGCCGAGCACGCCGGCCAACGCTGGGCCGTCGTGCACGCGCGCGCGCAGGGCGATGCGTTCGACGAGCGCCTGCCGCAACAGGTAGCGGCACTCGTCGAGACCGCCCGCAGCGCTGTCGAAACCGCCGGCGGCGAACTGCTCGCTGCCGGCGGTGTGCTGCATGCCGCCCATGGTCAACGCTCGGCCCGCGCCGAGGCGAGCCTGATCGGCAGCCTGTCGCTGGGTGCCACGCTGCTGCTGTTGCTCTGGCTGTTCCGCACGCCGCGCATCCTGCTCGCCGCGTTGCCGGTACTGGTCGGTGCGCTGGCGGGGGCGGCCGCCTGCGTCGCGCTGTTCGGCCAGATGCACGTACTGACGCTGGTGCTCGGCGCCAGCCTGATCGGCGTCAGCCTGGACTTCCCGCTGCACTACCTGTCCAAGAGCTGGACGCTGCAGCCCTGGCACGGCCGGCGCGCACTTGGTCTGATCCTGCCGGGACTGGCGCTGGCCCTGTTAACCAACCTGATCGGCTATCTGGCGCTGGCTTTCACGCCCTTCCCGGCACTGACCCAGGTGGCAGTGTTCTCTGCCGCCGGATTGCTCGGCGCCTTCCTCTGCACAACTTGCCTGCTGCCCGTGCTGTTCAGCGGCCATCTGACTCCTTGGCCGCACCCGCTGGGCTGGGCGCAGCGCTGGCTGCAGCTGAGGCAGGCGTTACTGGCGCGCATCGCCACGCCCTGGCTGCTGGCCGGCCTGGGACTGTTTTGTCTCGGCGGCGTACTGCAGCTGTCGTTCAAGGATGACCTGCGCCAGTGGGTCAGCCGCGCGCCACTACTGCAACAGCAAGCCGAGCGTATCGGCACGATCACCGGCTTCCAGCCCACCAGTCAGTATTTCCTCGTGCGTGCCGCCGATGCCGACGCCCTGCTCGAGCGTCAGGCCGAGCTGAGCCGCCGCCTGGACGCTCTGCAGACTGAGCAGCGGCTGGGTGGCTACCTCGCCCTGAGCCAGCTGGTTGCACCGACTGCCGAACAGGCCCGCCTGCGCCCCGCCCTGGCGCAACTGCTCGCCGCCAGCCAGCCGCTAACGGCGCTTGGCGTCGACGTCCACGCCCTGCGGACCGAAATCGAGCGCCTGCAGGCACAACCACCGGTGACCCTCGAGGCGGCGCTGACTGGCCCGTTGGGCGAACCCTGGCGCGCGCTCTGGCTTGGCAAAACGGACGACGGCGTCGCCGGGCTGATCAGCCTGCAGGGGCTGCGCGACGGTGCTGCCCTGGAGCAGATCGCCGAAGGCGTGCCCGGCACGACACTGGTCGACCAGCCGGCCCGGCTCAACCAGCTGTTTGCCGCGACCAAGCTGCAGGCCGGCGAACTCAAGCTGCTCGCCAGCCTGCTGATCTTTGCCCTGCTCTGCATCCCCTTCGGGCCGGGCGGCGCCCTGCGCTGCCTGGCCGTGCCGCTGCTGGCCGCCCTGGCGAGCCTGGCCAGCCTCGGCTGGCTCGGTCAATCACTGACCCTGTTCGGCCTGTTCGGCCTGTTGCTGGTCACCGCGATCGGCGTGGATTACGCCATTCTGATGCGCGAGCAGGTCGGCGGCGCCGCGGTCAGCCTGGTCGGCACCCTGCTGGCGGCCACCACCACCTGGCTGTCGTTCGGCCTGCTGGCCGTGTCCAGCACGCCGGCAGTGAGCAACTTCGGCCTCACCGTCAGCCTCGGGCTGGCATTCAGTTTCTTCCTGGCCCCCTGGGCCATCCATCAGCAAGACACACCAGCACAGGCAGGGAGGCCGTATGGCGCCGCTTGAGACGCAACACCGTGAAGTCGTGATCATCGGAGCCGGCCCGTCCGGCGCAATCGCCGGCGCGCTGCTCAAGCGCCAGGGCCACGACGTGCTGATCATCGAACGCCAGCGCTTTCCGCGCTTCTCCATCGGCGAGAGCCTGCTTTCGCACTGCCTGGACTTCATCGAGGAAGCCGGCATGCTCGAGGCGGTGCGCGCGGCGGGCTTCCAGACCAAGCACGGCGCGGCCTTCGGCTGGGGCGAGCGCTACACGGAATTCGATTTCCGCGACAAGTTCACCGCCGGCCATGGCAGCACCTATCAGGTCCAGCGCGCCGATTTCGACAAGCTGCTGGCCGACCAGGCCGAGCTGCAGGGTGTGGAAATCCGCTACGAGGAAGAAGTCACCGCGGCGGATTTCAGCGGCGCGCAGCCCTGGCTGCAGATTCGTCGGGCCGATGGCAGCGAATACCGCGTCGATGCCGCCTTCGTGCTCGATGCCAGCGGCTATGGCCGGGTACTGCCGCAGCTGCTGGACCTGGAAGCGCCGTCGGGCTTCCCGGTGCGCCGGGCGATCTTCACCCATATCGAGGACCGCATCGACGATCCGCGCTTCGACCGCGAGAAGATCCTCATCACCACCCATCCCGAGCTGCGCGATGTCTGGTACTGGACCATCCCGTTCAGCAACGGCCGCTGCTCGCTGGGCGTGGTCGCCAGTGCCGAGCGCTACGAAGGCCGGCCGGTGAACCTCGATGCCTGCCTGCGCGAATTCGTCCAGGAGGCACCGAACCTCAAACGCATTCTGCAGAACGCCGAATGGGACACCCCGGCGCGCCTGATCGGCGGCTACTCGGCCAACGTCAAGAGTTTGCACGGTCCGGGCTTCGCCCTGCTGGGCAACGCCGCCGAGTTCCTCGACCCGGTGTTCTCCTCCGGCGTGACCATCGCCATGCGCTCGGCGCACATGGCCGCCGCCGTGCTGCATCGCCAGCTGAGCGGTGAAACAGTGGACTGGGAGCGCGAGTTCGCCGCGCCGCTCAAGCGCGGCGTCGATACCTTCCGGACCTACGTGGAGGGTTGGTACGATTGCAGCTTCCAGGACGTGATCTACTACGAACACGCCCAGCCGGAGATCCGCCGGATGATCAGCTCGATCCTCGCCGGCTATGCCTGGGACGAAAAGAACCCCTATGTCGCCGAACCCAAACGCCGTCTGCGCGTACTGGCCGAACTCTGCTCGGCCGGTGCCGACGCGTGAGCGGATTGCAATGAGGCGACTGCTGCTCGGCCTGTGCTTCGTGCTGCTGGCGGGCTGCGCGGCGCGCGCACCGCTGCCGGTAACCACGCTAGCGCTGGATGTTCCGCTGCAGCTGCATGTGCAGCGCCGGGGCAGCGAGCCAGCCGACTGGCTGCTGGTGATCCAGCGCGAAGGGACGTCGCTGCGCTGGTCGCTGCTCGACCCGCTGGGCATTCCGCTGGCGCGCCAGCAGTTGCACAACGGCGCCTGGCACGCCGACGGGCTGCTGCGACCCAATCCGGAGGCGCGCGAGCTGTTCGCCGCCCTGCTGTTCGCCCTGACCGACCGCGACCAGCTGGCCGAGCTGTATGGCACCGCGGCCGAACAGCCCGGCGCGGGCGAGCGCCGGCTGCGCCAGGGCGACGGCCTGCGCTGGCAGGTGCACTATGGATCCGCACAGAGCTTCGAACTCGACGTGGCGCCGGGGCTGACCTATCGTGTCGCCCCCTTGCCCGACTCGACCGGAAGCCAACGATGACCGCCTACCTCGACGCCCTTGGCGTGATCTGCGCGCTCGGCAGCGGCAAGGCCGAGGTAGCCGGACGCCTGTTCGCCGGCGACACCTCCGGCATGCAGCCCCATCCGCAGCCGGTGGCCGGTCGACGCTTGCCGGTGGGCGCGGTCCGCTGCGCACTGCCGGCATTGCCCGGCGACGATCCACGTCATGCGACCCGCAACAACCAGCTGTTGCTGGCTGCCGCGCAGGAAATCGAAAGGGATATCCGTACGGCAATCGCCCGTTACGGCCAGAGTCGTATCGGCGTGGTCCTGGGCACCAGTACCACCGGCATCCAGGAAGCCGCGCAAGGTATCGCCGGCCTGCTGCAAAACGGCGCCTTTCCACCCGGCTATCACTACGGGCACCAGGAACTGGCGGCGCCGGCGAGTTTTCTCGGCGAATGGCTGCAACTGGCCGGCCCCTGCTATGCCATCTCCACCGCCTGCACTTCCAGCGCCCGCGCCCTGCTCAGCGCCAAACGTCTGCTCGACGCCGGCATTTGCGATGCGGTGCTCTGCGGCGGTGTCGACAGCCTGAGCGACCTGACCTTGCAAGGCTTCACCGCGCTGGAGGCCACCAGCGAGTCGCTGTGCAATCCCTTCTCGCGCAACCGCAACGGCATCAACATCGGGGAGGCGGCGGCGCTGTTTCTGATGACCCGCGAGCCCGGTGAGGGCGCCATCGCCCTGCTTGGCGGCGGCGCGAGCTCCGATGCCTACCATATCTCCGCCCCCGAACCACAAGGTCGCGGCGCGCTGGCCGCCATGCGCCAGGCGCTGGCCACTGCCGGCTGCACACCGGAAGAGATCGATTACCTCAACCTGCACGGCACCGCCACCGCGCACAACGACGCCATGGAAAGCCTGGCCGTCGCCACGCTGTTTCCTCAGGGTGTCGCCTGTTCTTCGAGCAAGCCGCTGACCGGCCATACCCTCGGCGCCGCCGGCGCGCTGGAGGCGGCATTCTGCTGGCTGGCGCTGTCGCGCTTCAACGCCGACCGGCAGCTGCCACCGCACCGCTGGGACGGCCAGCCGGACCCGGACCTGCCGCCGCTGCGCCTGGTCACGGCCGAGCTGCGGATGGATAGAGCCGCGCCGCGACGGCTGATGAGCAACTCCTTCGCCTTCGGTGGCAACAATATCAGCCTGATCCTGGGAGACGCGCCGTGATCGATTGGCCCCTCGCCGAACTGCTACCCCATGCCGGCGACATGATTCTGCTCGACGCTGTCGAGCGCTTCGATGAAGACTGCGTGGACACTCACCTGCTGGTACGCGCCGACGGCCTGCTCAGCGCGGCCGACGGCAGCCTGCCGGCCTGGGTCGGTGTCGAGATCATGGCGCAGAGCGTCGCCGCCTTCGCCGGCTGCCATGCACGCCAGGCCGGCGAGCCGGTCGCCCTCGGCTTCCTGCTCGGTACGCGCAACTACCAGTGCAATGTCGAAACCTTCCCGGTCGGCGCCCGGCTACGCGTCCGTGCCACCCGGTCGCTGCAGGACGACAACGGCATGGGCGTCTTCGAATGTCATCTCGACGGCCCCGGCATCCATGCCGAAGCGCGTCTGAACGTGTTCCGCCCGCCCGAAGTGGCGAGCTACCTACAAGAGTCTGCCCCATGAGTGAAACCGTCCTCGTCACCGGCTCCAGCCGCGGCATTGGCCGCGCCATCGCGCTGCGCCTGGCCCGTGCCGGCCATGACATCGTGCTGCACTGCCGCTCACGCCGCGACCAGGCCGAAGCGGTCCAGGCCGAAATACAGGGGATGGGTCGCAGCGCACGCATCCTGCAGTTCGACATCGCCGACCGTGTCGCCTGCCGTCACGAGTTGGAAGCCGATGTCGAAACCCATGGCGCCTATTACGGCGTGGTCTGCAACGCTGGTCTGACCCGCGACGGTGCCTTCCCGGCGCTGAGCGACGACGACTGGGACCAGGTGCTGCGCACCAACCTGGACGGCTTCTATAACGTGCTGCACCCCCTGACCATGCCGATGATTCGCCGTCGCCAGCCGGGGCGAATCGTCTGCATCACCTCCGTATCCGGCCTGATCGGCAACCGCGGCCAGGTCAACTACAGCGCGTCCAAGGCCGGCGTCATCGGCGCCGCGAAAGCGCTGGCGGTGGAGCTGGGCAAGCGCAGAATCACCGTCAACTGCGTTGCGCCGGGGTTGATCGATACCGAGATGCTCGACGCCGAACTGCCTATCGAAGAAATGCTGAAGATGGTTCCGGCACAGCGCATGGGCACGCCGGAAGAGGTCGCCGGTGCGGTTAATTTCCTCATGTCCGCCGAGGCGGCGTACATCACCCGGCAGGTCATCGCCGTCAACGGAGGGCTGTGCTGATGAGCGGCAGACGTGTAGTCGTCACCGGCATGGCCGGCATTACCTCGCTGGGCAGCGACTGGGCAAGCATCGAGGCCAATTTCAGCGCCAACCGCAGCGGTATTCGCCGTATGCATGAATGGGATCGCTTCACCGAGCTGAACACCCGCCTGGCGGGTCCTGTGGATGATTTCGCCGTGCCGACGCACTGGACGCGCAAACAGCTGCGCAGCATGGGCCGCGTGTCGCGGCTGTCGGTGCGGGCTGCCGAGCGGGCACTGGCCGATGCCGGCCTGCTAGACGATGCTTCGATCCGCGATGGTCGCATGGGTGTCGCCTGCGGTTCCTCCACCGGCAGTACCGAGGAGATCAAGGCCTTCGGCAACATGCTGCTGAATTCAGTGGCCGACGGGCTGAACGCCAACTCCTACATCCGCATGATGCCGCACACCACGGCGGCCAATGTCAGCATCTTCTTCGGCCTCACTGGCCGGGTGATCCCCACCTCCAGCGCCTGTACCAGCGGCAGCCAGGGCATCGGCTACGCCTACGAGGCGATCAAGTTCGGCCGCCTGCCACTGATGCTGGCCGGCGGTGCGGAGGAGCTGTGCGCCACCGAGGCCATGGTCTTCGATGCGCTCTACGCCACCAGCCTGAAGAACGACGCACCGCATACCTCGCCGCGCCCCTACGACAGCGGACGTGATGGCCTGGTGATCGGCGAAGGCGCCGGCATGCTGGTGCTCGAGGAGCTGGAACACGCACTGGCGCGCGGCGCGACGATTCATGCCGAGCTGGTCGGCTTCGGCAGCAATGCCGACGGCCAGCACGCGACCAAGCCCGAGCAGCTGACCATGCGCCGGGCCATGGAGCTGGCCCTGGAAGATGCCGGCCTCGCACCGGCGGCCATCGGCTACGTCAACGGTCATGGCACCGCCACCGAGCAGGGCGACATCGCCGAAACCCAGGCGACCCAGGCATTGTTCGGCAGCGGCATGCCGATCAGCTCGCAGAAATCCTTTCTCGGCCACACCCTGGGCGCGTGCGGTGCCCTGGAATCCTGGTTCAGCATCGAGATGATGAACCGCGACCGCTATATCCACACGCTCAACCTGGACGAGGTCGACCGGCGCTGTGGCGATCTCGACTACCTGCGGGATGCGCCGCGTGCCATGCAGCACGAGTACGTGATGAACAACAATTTCGCCTTTGGCGGGATCAACACCTCGCTGATCTTCCGTCGCTGGGCCTAGCGCTTCACCCACCAACCGCAAGGAAAAAGCCGATGAAAACAACCGCATGGATAGGCGCAGCGCTGGCGCTTCTGATGCTACCCGGCATCAGCCAGGCCCGTGACACCACCCACTACCTACCCTTCGACGCCGTGGTGGCTGAAGCCACCCAGGCCGGCCGCCTGGATGGCAGCGTCAAGTTCTACCTGGCCGGCAAGACGCCGGGCAATGCCAAGGTCGTGCGCAGCGGCGTGAGCACCAGCAAGAAGACCAACGCTTTCAACAAGACCGACGAAGGCGCCTGCAGCTGGGCCCTGCAATCGGCACTGATCGCCATGCAGCAAGCCGCCAAGGCCGCCGGCGCCAATGCGGTGGTGAACATCGCCAGCAACTACAAGCATGTCGAGTACAAGGACAGCGCCAAGTACGAATGCCATGCCGGTGCCATCATGGCTGGCGTCGCGATCAAAGGCGATCTGGCCAACGTCAAGTAAGCGTCCCCTGCCGATGCGCTGGGCAAGGCATCGGCTCCACGCGGCGACCGCCTGCTGGAACGTTTGCCGGGGCCTCCGAGTCCACTGAACATCAGTCACCTCGACAGGAGCGCCTCATGTTCGGCAAGTCCTCGCACACCTTCGAAATCAACTACATCTACCAGAACGACCCGCGCGCCGAGACCTACGACGCCGATGTCGACAGCCTGTCCCAGGGCGAAGCGGCGCGTCATCTGATCCAGCTGCACAACGCCGACGCCGAGAACAGCCTGGTGATGCCGAAGGCCGGTGCCGACGAGGCGCAGCTGCTGGAGCAGGCCGAAGTCATGGGCATCACCGACATCCGCGTCACCCGCGTGCACAAGCACGAGAAAGGCGATACACCCGGCCACTACAAGCAGCCCTGAGCGTGAGCATCAGCGCTGCGCCGACGCCTCGCTCGTCACCAGCTCCATGAAGGCCTGTGCCAGCGGTGACTGCTCCTGCCGGCGCTTGACCAGCCAGACGGCGGTGGTCGCATCCTTGTCCAGCAGGGTGCGAAAGCGCACACCGTCGATGCGGATGCGCTGGAACGACGCCGGCAGCACCGAAACCCCGAGCCCGGCGGCGACCAGGCCGATGATGGTCAGCGCCTCGTTCGCTTCCTGGGCGATGCGTGGATTGAAACCCGCGCGACGCGCCAGGCTGAGCAGCTGGTCGTACAGGCCCGTACCGTAGCTGCGCGGGAAGAACACGAAGGGCTCGTCGGCCAGATCGGCCAATGTCAGTCCTTCGTCCCCGGCATCCGCCAGCCGGTGTCCCGCATGCATCAGCGCGACCAGGGGCTCGCTGAACAGCTCAACCGTCTGCAGGCCAGCCGGCAACGCAAAGGGGCGAATCATGCCGACCTGCAGCGTCTCGTCCTGCACGGCATCGACCACCTGCTTGCTGGTCATCTCCTGCAAATCCAGATGCACCGCTGGAAAGGTGCGGCGGAAGGCCAGGATCGCCCGCGGCAGAATCGAGGTGAACGGTGCCGATGAGGTGAACCCCACCTTGAGCTCGCCAATCTCGCCCTGCTCGGCGCGCCGCGCCACGTCCACCGACTTGTCGACCTGCGCGAGCGTGCGCCGGGTTTCCTCGAGAAACAGCCGCCCCGCGTCGGTCAGCGCCACCCGCCGGTTGGTCCGATCGAACAGCCGCACGCCTAGTTCCTGTTCCAACGCCTGGATCTGCTGGCTCAACGGCGGCTGAGAGATGCGCAGCTGCTCGGCGGCGCGGCCGAAGTGAAGCTCCTCGGCGACCGCCACGAAGTAGCGCAGATGACGCAGCTCCATCAAGCCTCCTTATGAGTCGAAAAACATATCATTCAGGTCGAATAATATATTGGAAAGCTTAAACAAAGCTTCCTATCCTTTCGCCCATAAAGCCAAACAACAGCACATCCGCGCCTCCGATCAAAAAATGCGATCACAGGCGTAACGGGCCGCTTTTGGCCGGAAAAAAGCGAAACGGATAGAGGTCATCATCGTGAGCAGTACCCAGAGCGCCAGCGACGCGCCAGCAGCGACACCCGCGCCTTGCGCGCCCATCAGCCATACCGAGAAAGGCACGCCGCGCTTCGCGCGCACCGCCCTGGCCCTGTTCGCCGGCGGCTTCGCCACCTTCGCCCTGCTCTACTGCGTACAGCCGATGATGCCCATGCTGTCGCAGGCGTTCGGCATCAACGCAGCTCAGAGCAGCCTGATCCTATCGCTCTCGACGCTGACCCTGGCTGTCGGATTGCTGATCACCGGGCCGATCTCCGATGCTATCGGCCGCAAGCAGGTACTGGTCGTCTCCCTGCTCGCCGCCGCCGTGTTCACCGTCGGCAGTGCGCTGGCGCCCAGCTGGCACGGCGTGCTGCTGATGCGCGCACTGGTCGGTTTGGCACTCAGCGGGGTGGCGGCCGTCGCCATGACCTACCTGAGCGAGGAAATCCATCCACACCACCTGGGCCTGGCGATGGGGCTGTATATCGGCGGCAATGCCATCGGCGGCATGAGCGGACGGCTGCTCAGCGGGGTGCTGGTGGACTATCTGTCCTGGCACAGCGTGCTGGGGCTGATGGGTGGTCTGGCGCTGCTGGCAGCGCTGCTGCTCTGGCGCTTTCTTCCGGAATCGCGGCACTTCCGCCCGCGGCCGCTGCGCCTGCAGGGACTGTTGCAAGGCTACAGCCTGCACTTCCGCGATGCCGGACTGCCCTGGCTGTTCCTGCAGGGCTTCCTGCTGATGGGCAGCTTCGTCACGCTGTACAACTACATCGGCTATCGGCTGATCGCCGAGCCGTTCCACCTTAGCCAGACCATGATCGGCCTGCTGGCAGTGCTCTATCTGTCCGGCATCTACAGCTCGGCTCAGGTTGGCGCACTGGCCGACCGCTTCGGCCGGCGCCGGGTATTCTGGCTGGTGATCGCCCTGATGCTGGCAGGCGTAGGCCTGACCCTGTTCGACCGGCTGCCGCTGGTTCTGCTGGGCATGCTGCTGTTCACCTTCGGCTTCTTCGGCGCCCATTCGGTCGCCAGCAGCTGGATTGGCCGCCGAGCCCGGCAGGCGCGCGGCCAGGCCTCTTCGCTCTATCTGTTCAGCTACTACCTGGGGTCCAGCATCGCCGGAACGCTGGGCGGTGTGTTCTGGCATGCCGCCGGCTGGGATGGCGTCGGCCTGTTCATCGCCTCGCTGCTACTGATCGCCTTCGCCGTGGCGCTGCACTTGGCGCGTCTTCGTCCGTTGCCGGAGCCGCAGACGGTGCACTGAGCCCCTAACGCAAAACGCCCCGCTGCTGCGGGGCGTTTGCATCCAGCGGGTGAACAGTCAGCCGTGGTATCGCGCCGACAGTTCGTGCACCGACTCGATAAAGGCGCCGGCATGGGCTGGATCGACTTCCGGCGTGATGCCGTGGCCCAGGTTGAACACGTGGCCATTGCCATGACCGAAGCTGGCCAGGATGCGCCCCACCTCGGCGCGGATGGCGTCAGGCTTGGCATAGAGCACACTTGGGTCCATGTTGCCCTGCAGCGCCACCTTGTCACCGACACGGCGACGCGCCTCGCCGATATCACAGGTCCAGTCCAGGCCCAGCGCCTCGACGCCCGAGTCGGCCATCGATTCCAGCCAGAGGCCACCACCCTTGGTGAACATGATGACCGGCACGCGGCGGCCGTCATGCTCACGAATCAGACCGTCGACGATCTTGCGCATGTAGGCCAGGGAGAACTCCTGATAGGCCGCCGCCGACAGGCTGCCACCCCAGGAATCGAAGATCTGCACCGCCTGGGCGCCGGCGAGAATCTGGCCGTTGAGGTAGCTGGTGACCGACTGCGCCAGCTTGTCCAGCAGTGCGTGCATCGCCTGCGGGTTCTCGTAGAGCATCGCCTTGGACTTGCGGAAATCCTTCGACGAGCCGCCCTCGACCATGTAGGTCGCCAGGGTCCAGGGGCTGCCGGAGAAACCGATCAGCGGCACGCGGCCATTGAGTTCGCGGCGGATGGTACGCACCGCATCCATTACATAGCCCAGATCCTTCTCAGGATCGGGAATTGGCAGCGCCTCGATGTCCGCAACGCTACTCACCACCTTTTTGAAGCGCGGCCCTTCGCCGGTCTCGAAGTACAAACCCAGGCCCATGGCGTCCGGCACGGTAAGGATGTCGGAGAACAGGATCGCCGCATCCAGCGGGTAGCGGTCCAGCGGCTGCAGGGTGACCTCGCAGGCGAGTTCGGGGTTCATGCACAGGCTCATGAAGTCACCGGCCTTGGCGCGGCTGGCCCGGTATTCGGGCAGGTAGCGGCCGGCTTGGCGCATCATCCACACCGGGGTGACGTCGACAGGCTGCTTGAGCAGGGCACGAAGGAAACGGTCGTTCTTCAGGGCAGTCATGGTAGGGTTCCAGCGTAAAAGTGCCGTGCATTGTCGCAAAGCGGAAAAAAAAAGGCACGGCGAGCGCCGTGCCATTTAGCTCTGGGCTTGATTCAAATCAGGCCGCGCCGGGTGCCTGTCGACACCCGGCAGCATCGGATCAAACGCCGAGATAGTCCATGATGCCTTCGGCAGCCTGGCGCCCCTCGAAGATCGCCGTCACCACAAGATCGGAACCGCGGACCATGTCGCCGCCAGCGAAGATCTTCGGGTTGCTGGTCTGGTGCTTGAACTTACCCTGCTCGGGTGCAACAACGCGACCCTGGTTATCGATCTGAATGCCCTGAGCTTCGAACCAGGGCGCCGGGCTCGGACGGAAACCGAAGGCGATGACCACGGCATCGGCCGGCAGCACCTGCTCGGAACCCGGAATCGGCTCGGGGCTGCGGCGACCGCGGGCATCCGGGGCGCCGAGACGCGTCTCGACCACCTTCACACCTTCCACTTTGCCTTCGCCGACGATGGCGATGGGCTGGCGGTTGAAGAGGAACTTCACGCCCTCCTCCTTAGCATTCTTCACTTCACGACGTGAGCCCGGCATGTTCGCCGCATCACGACGGTAGGCGCAGGTCACGCTCTTGGCACCCTGGCGGATGGAGGTGCGGTTGCAGTCCATCGCGGTATCACCGCCGCCGAGTACCACGACCTTCTTGCCCTTCATGTCGATGAAGTCTTCGGCGGACTTCTCGAAGCCAAGGTTGCGGTTGACGTTGGCGATGAGGAAATCCAGCGCGTCGTAGACGCCCGGCAGGTCCTCACCCGGGAAGCCACCCTTCATGTAGGTATAGGTGCCCATGCCCATGAAAACGGCGTCGTAATCGGCCAGCAGCTGATCGATCGCGATGTCCTTGCCCACTTCGGTGTTCAGACGGAACTCGATGCCCATGCCGCCGAAGATTTCGCGACGACGGCTGAGTACAGTCTTTTCCAGTTTGAATTCGGGGATGCCGAAAGTCAGCAGGCCGCCGATCTCGGGGTTCTTGTCGAACACCACCGGGGTTACGCCGTTGCGCACGAGGATATCGGCACAACCCAGGCCCGCCGGGCCAGCACCGATGATCGCGACCTTCTTGCCGGTCGGCTTGACCTTGGACATGTCCGGCCGCCAGCCCATCGCGAAGGCGGTATCGGCGATGTACTTCTCAACAGAGCCAATGGTCACTGCGCCAAAGCCGTCATTCAGCGTGCAGGCGCCCTCGCAGAGACGGTCCTGCGGGCAGACGCGACCGCAGACTTCCGGCAGGGTGTTGGTCTGGTGCGCCAGCTCGGCAGCGGCGAGGATGTTGCCCTCGGAAACCAGCTTGAGCCAGTTGGGAATGTAGTTGTGGACCGGGCACTTCCACTCGCAATAGGGGTTACCGCAACCCAGGCAGCGATGAGCCTGTTCGCACGCCTGCTGCGGCTTGAAGGGTTCGTAAATCTCGACGAACTCCTTCTTGCGCTGGCGCAGCAGCTTCTTCTTCGGATCCTTGCGCCCGACCTCGATGAACTGGAAGTCGTTATTCAGACGTTCAGTCATTTCAAAACCTCTCAACAGCAGCCGTAGGCAATACATACGGCCGCAAGACAATCAGGGTAAGCGGCGGCCCCGCCAGGGCTGGGGCCGCCGCCTGAAGCGGCTTCTTGTTATTGCGGGTTGGCCCGGGTGCTCGACAGCAGCGAGGCCAGGTTGGCCGCCTTGGGCTTGACCAGCCAGAACCGACGCAGGTAGTCGTCGAGATTATCCAGCAGTTCAGCCCCCCACTCACTCGCGGTTTCAGCAACATATTCGCGCAGCACATCCTGCAGATGGCTGCGATAGGCTTCCATTGCCTCACCGGTGATGCGCTGCAGGTTGACCAGCTCGTTGTTCACCCGATCGACGAAACTGTTGTCCATGTCCAGCACATAGGCGAAACCACCGGTCATGCCCGAGCCAAAGTTGTGCCCGGTCTTGCCCAGCACGCAGACAAAGCCGCCAGTCATGTACTCGCAGCAATGATCGCCCGTGCCCTCGACGACCGCATGGGCGCCGGAGTTGCGCACCGCAAACCGCTCACCTGCGGTGCCGGCGGCGAACAGTTTGCCGCCAGTGGCGCCATATAGACAGGTGTTACCGATGATCGCCGAATCCTGCGAGCGGTAGGCCGCGCCCTGCGGCGGCGTGACGACCAGCTTGCCGCCGGTCATGCCTTTGCCGACGTAATCGTTGGCGTCGCCTTCCAGATACAGGTTGAGGCCGCCGGCGTTCCAGACGCCGAAGCTCTGGCCAGCCGTTCCCTTGAAGCGGAAGGTGATCGGCGCGCCAGCCATGCCTTGGTTGCCATGTTGACGAGCGATCTCGCCGGACACACGGGCACCGATGGAACGGTCACAGTTGCAGATCTCCAGCTCGAACTCGCCACCGCTCTTGGTATCGATGGCGGCCTTGGCCAACTTGACCATTTCTTCGGCCAGCAGCCCTTGGTCGAACGGCGGGTTCTTTTCCACCTGGCAGAACTGCGGCTTGTCGGCCGGGATATTGCTGCCACCAAGTAGCGGCGAAAGATCCAGACTGTTCTGCTTCGCCGTTTCACCTGGCAGCAGCTCGAGCAGGTCGGTCCGACCGATCAGCTCGCCGAGGCTGCGCACGCCCAGCTTGGCCAGCCACTCGCGGGTTTCTTCGGCAACGAACTGGAAGAAGTTGACCACCATGTCGACGGTGCCGATGAAGTGATCCTTGCGCAGCTGCTCGTTCTGGGTGGCGACGCCGGTGGCACAGTTGTTCAGGTGGCAGATGCGCAGGTACTTGCAGCCCAGCGCGATCATCGGCGCAGTACCGAAGCCGAAGCTTTCGGCGCCAAGGATCGCAGCCTTGATCACATCCAGACCGGTCTTCAAACCACCATCGGTCTGCACCCGGACCTTGCCACGCAGGTCATTGCCGCGCAGGGTCTGGTGGGTTTCGGCGAGACCGAGCTCCCACGGCGAACCGGCGTAGCGGATCGAGGTCAACGGCGAAGCGCCGGTACCGCCGTCGTAGCCGGAAATGGTAATCAGGTCGGCATAGGCCTTGGCCACGCCGGCGGCGATGGTGCCGACGCCCGGCTCGGCCACCAGCTTGACCGACACCAGCGCCTGCGGGTTGACCTGCTTGAGGTCGAAGATCAGCTGCGCCAGATCCTCGATGGAGTAGATGTCATGGTGTGGCGGCGGGGAGATCAGCGTCACCCCCGGCACGGCGTAACGCAGCCGCGCGATCAGACCGTTGACCTTGCCACCGGGCAGCTGGCCGCCTTCACCGGGCTTGGCGCCCTGGGCGACCTTGATCTGCAGCACTTCGGCGTTGACCAGGTATTCCGGCGTGACACCGAAACGACCGGTCGCGACCTGCTTGATCTTCGAGCTGCGCTCGGTGCCGTAGCGGGCCGGATCTTCGCCACCCTCACCGGAGTTCGAACGCGCACCGATGCGATTCATCGCCGCGGCGATCGCTTCGTGGGCCTCCGGCGACAAGGCGCCGAGCGAGATACCAGCGGAGTCGAAACGCTTGAGGATCGCATCCAGCGGCTCGACCTCTTCCAGCGCCAGTGGCTGATCGGCCAGCTTGACCTTGAGCAGGTCGCGCAGCATCGCCACCGGGCGCTGGTCGACCAGCGCGGTGTACTCCTTGAAGCGGCTGTAATCGCCGCTCTGCACCGCCATCTGCAGTGCGCTGACCACATCGGGGTTGTAGGCGTGGTACTCACCGCCGTAGACGAACTTCAACAGGCCACCCTGCTGGATCGGCTTGCGGCTGCTCCAGGCCTCGGCGGCGAGCGCCTTCTGTTCGGCCTCGAGATCCTCGAAGCGAGCCCCCTTGATACGGCTGGCGACGCCACGGAAGCTGAGCTCGACGATCTCATCGGACAGACCAACGGCCTCGAACAGTTGCGCGCCACGGTAGGACGCGATGGTCGAGATGCCCATCTTGGAGATGATTTTCATCAGCCCCTTGGAGATGCCCTTGCGATAGTGCTTGAACACTTCGTAGAGATCGCCCAGCACTTCGCCGGTGCGGATCAGGTCACCCAGCACCTCGTAGGCAAGGAACGGGTACACCGCCGTGGCACCAAAGCCGATCAAGACCGCGAAATGATGCGGGTCGCGTGCGGTGGCGGTTTCCACCAGGATGTTGCAGCTGCAGCGCAGGCCGGTGTCGACCAGACGGTGGTGAACTGCGCCCACGGCCAGCGAAGCATGCACCGGCAGCTTGCCCGGGCCGATATGACGGTCACTGAGTACCAGCAGGACCTTGCCGCCGCGTACGGCTTCCTCGGCCTGATCGGCAATATTGCGAATCGCCGCTTCGAGACCGATGCTCTCGTCGTAGTTCAGGTCGATGACCAGGCGCTCGAAGCCCGGGCGCTCCAGGTTCATGATCGTGCGCCACTTCGCTGGCGAGATCACCGGAGTGGTCAGGATCGCCCGGTTGGCGTGCTCGGCGGTTTCCTCGAAGACATTGCGCTCGGCACCCAGACAGGTTTCCAGCGACATCACGATGGCTTCGCGCAGCGGGTCGATCGGCGGGTTGGTAACCTGCGCGAACTGCTGACGGAAGTAGTCGTAGGGCGAACGCACGCGGCGCGACAGCACCGCCATGGGCGTATCGTCGCCCATCGAGCCGACCGCTTCCTGGCCCTGCTCGGCCAGCGGGCGCAGCACCTGGTCACGCTCCTCGAAGGTAACCTGGTACATCTTCATGTACTGCTTGAGCTGGTCGGCATCGTAGAAGGCCGAACCGTGGTCGTTGTCATCCAGGGTCGACTGGATGCGCAACGCGTTCTGGCGCAGCCACTTCTTATAGGGCTGCTGCGCCTTCAAATGATTGTCGATGTCGTCGGTGTGCAGCACCTTGCCAGTGAGGGTATCGACGGCAAGGATCTGGCCTGGGCCGACGCGGCCCTTGGCGAGAACGTCCTCGGGTTTGTAGTCCCAGACGCCAACTTCGGACGCGAGGGTGATATAGCCATTCTTGGTGGTCACCCAACGTGCCGGACGCAGGCCGTTGCGATCGAGCAGGCAGACCGCATGGCGGCCATCGGTCAACACCACGCCAGCCGGGCCATCCCAAGGCTCCATGTGCATGGAGTTGAACTCGTAGAACGCCCGAAGATCGGGGTCCATGGTTTCGACGTTTTGCCAGGCCGGCGGAATGATCATGCGCAGACCGCGGAACAGATCCATTCCGCCGGTGACCAAGAGTTCAAGCATGTTGTCCATGCTCGAGGAGTCGGAGCCGGTGCGGTTGATCAGCGGCGACAGGCTCTCGAGGTCGGGCAGCAACTCGTTGGCGAATTTCAGGCGACGCGCCTGGGCCCAGTTGCGGTTACCGGTGATGGTGTTGATTTCGCCGTTGTGGGCAAGAAAGCGGAACGGCTGAGCCAGCCGCCACTGCGGCATGGTGTTGGTGGAGAAACGCTGGTGAAACACGCAGATAGCAGTCGCGAGGCGCTCGTCACCCAGATCCGGGTAAAACTGGGCCAGGTCGGCCGGCATCATCAGGCCTTTGTAGATGATGTCTTTGTCGGAGAGGCTGCAGACGTAAAAGGCGCTGTCGTCGGCCAGTGCGACTTCGGCACGGCGGCGGGCGAAGAACAGCTTGATGCCGAACTCTCGCTCTTCCAGGCCTTCACCGGAAACGAATACCTGCTCGATCCGTGGCAACCGCTCGAGCGCAAGCTGGCCCAGCACGCTGGTATCGACCGGCACTTCGCGCCAGCCAACAAGGGCCAAGCCCTGTGCGGCGATTTCTTCGCTCAGACGAGCCCGAGCACGATCAGCCTTGCTGGCGTCAGGATCGAGGAAAATCATCCCGACGGCGTACTGCGCCGGCAGCTCGGTGCCAAAATGCTCAAGCGCTTTGGCGCGCAGGAAGGCATCCGGCTTCTGCATCAGCAAACCGCAGCCGTCACCGGTTTTGCCATCGGCGTTGATGCCGCCACGGTGAGTCATGCAGGTCAGGGACTGAATGGCAGTCTTTAGAAGGTGATGGCTTGCCTCGCCCTGCATGTGGGCAATCAGACCGAAGCCGCAGTTATCCTTGAACTCTTCAGGACGAAACAGACCTGCTCTCATAGGCACTCCACCAGCTAAATGCGTTGTAAATCAACCCCTTATTGACGGCGCAGCGACTCACCCCGTCATTCACGTGGGCAAAAGGGGGAGCAGTTTACAAAGCCCGCTAGATCGGCACAATTTATTTTTGCAAGCCCCAAAAAGGTGCATTGCGCACTTTTTTGGGGCGTTTTTTATCGAGACTGCGTCATTTCCTGCTGAACACTTGCAAGACTCCGCACCCATGGCTTGCCAGCCTGCAGCGAAGCGGGCAGCGACTTGACCGCCGCGACGGCAGCCGCTCGATTGGCAAAATTGCCGTAGGTAACGACGTAGAGCGGCTTGCCTTCATGTTGCTTGGCAAAATAGCGGTAGCTACCACCATGCTGCTGAACAAGCGCCTGGGCATTCTTCTCGACGCGCGTACCCAAGATCTGAACCAGATAGTTGCTTCCCGGCTGGCTCGCATACCACGCGCCATGACCTGAGCTGGCCGGTGCGGCGGCTGGCGCCGGGGGGCGCTCCGCGACATTCGGCCGCACCGGCGCCGCGAGCGCAGGAGTCGGAGCGGCGACGGGCGGTGCAGGAACCGGCTGAGCACGCTCGACCGGTGCAGGTGCAGGTGCAGGTGCAGGTGCAGGTGCAGGCATCATCGGTGCAGTCGCCCCACGAACGGAAGCTTCGCGGTCGTCCTCACCCCCGGCGGCCGCCGCGAGCGGCTCACGGATCACGGGCTGCGCATCGCCACCTAACGGCAACGACAGCGGACGCTCCTCGCCATCGAACTCGATTGCCGTCTGTCGATCCTGGCCCGCAGCGCCATCAGCCGACGAGCTATCGAGGGGCAGACTGGTAACTGCCGGCGGAAGCGGTGCCTGAGTGTCGCCGCCACGCAGCGCGAGATAGCCAACCGCAACAACCACAATCACCGCGACAGCTGCCAGCAGGTGTCGTCTAGGCAGCGGAAAGGCAATTCCGCCCGTCTTGCGGCTGCCACGGCGACTCTGCATTGCAGCAAGCAACTCGTCTCGCGCCATCTGATTGATTGCGCCAGGCCAGCCACCCGACTGCTCATGGACGCGGACGATCTGCTCCTCATTCAGGCACTCGATTCCGCTGCCAGCACCCTCGAGCCGCAGCGCAAGGTATTCCCGCGTCTCGTCTTCTTCATAGGGTTGCAAAGCGATGGCGTGATAACGCTCTTCCCCCTCGCTCAAGGCCTCCAGACGCCCAGCAAGCGCTGGCTCACCGAACAGGAATACGTGCGGGCGCGCCTCGGGACTGCCAGCAGCCAGGCGCAACAGGGTCTCAACTGCGGCCCCGGTCAGACACTCGGCGTCATCGACCAGCAGATAGACTTCCTGGCCAGTCAGGGCCAGCTGCGTCACTTGCGTCATGATGCCGTCGAAGTCGGCGGCTGGACTGCTCAACGCCTGGGCGATCTGCGAGAGCAACGCGCTGGCATCCATAGTGCCTTGAGGCGTGATGACCACGCTCTGCACCGACTGCTTGTTGCTGCTGGCCACCAAGGCCTGACGCAGCAGGGTTTTGCCACTGCCTTCCGGCCCGGTTACCAGCAGCAGTAACTGGCTATACCGAGCAAGATGATGAAGCTGCCCAAGCACCGGTTTGCGCTGCGCAGGGAAGAACTTGAAGCCCGGAACACGAGCAGCGAAGGGATCATGGCTGAAGCCATAGTGATTCAGAAACGCGTCGTCCGCAGACAAACTGGTCATGGAAATCTTCTTATGCTCCCAAAGGTTCCGTCATTGCGCCGTAATTGGCATTCAAGGTCGTCTCTAGCACATCGCGCGGGAAGTCACCGGTCACAACCGCCTCGCCGAGTTGTCGCAGCAGAACAAGACGCAGCCGGCCATCCAGCACCTTCTTGTCGACGGCCATGTGCTCGAGGAAGTCCTGCGGCCGCATTTGCGCCGGCGGAACGACGGGCAGCGCCGCGCGCTGCAGTAACCGGATAGCGCGATCGCGTTCTGCCTCTCCTATCCAGCCAAGCTGACATGACATCTCCAATGCCATCACGGTTCCCGCCGCGACGGCCTCACCATGCAGCCATACGCCATAGCCCATGTGAGTTTCGATCGCGTGACCAAAAGTGTGACCCAGGTTCAGGATGGCTCGCACCCCGGATTCGCGCTCATCGGCATTGACCACCTTCGCTTTGGCGGCACAGGAACGCTGGATAGCCTCAGTCAGCGCCGCGGAATCAAGCGCTCGAATCAGGTCGATATTGGTTTCGAGCCAGCCAAGAAACGGCTCGTCGCAGATCAATCCGTACTTGATCACTTCGGCCAGCCCTGCCGACAACTCGCGCGCAGGCAGCGTCGCCAGCGTGGTTGTATCGATAACAACCGCACGGGGCTGGTAGAACGCACCGATCATGTTCTTGCCCAGCGGATGGTTGATGCCGGTCTTACCACCGACCGAAGAGTCCACCTGCGATAACAACGTAGTGGGCACTTGAATGAAGTCGACGCCACGTTGATAGCTGGCCGCCGCGTAACCAGCCATGTCGCCGACCACGCCACCACCCAGCGCAATGATCGTGGTGTTGCGGTCATGCCTCGCCCCGAGCAGAGCGTCGAAGATGAGCTGGAGGGTCTGCCAGTTCTTGTGCTCTTCTCCGTCAGGGAGAATCACTGGAGTGACAGCGTGATTGGAAAGAGTGCGAGTCAAACGGTCGAGATACAGCGGCGCAACCGTCTCATTAGTGACAATGGCGACCTGCCGACCGCGAATCTTGTCGCTGAATAGCTCCGGGCGATCCAGCAACCTTTCGCCAATATGGATGGGATAGCTACGCTCGCCGAGATCGACCTGAAGAGTGTGCATGGGGCCCCCAAGAATAAAGGGGGCTAGGATAGCGCAGTTTCATCCTGGCTTTCACGGGGCGGTAGTGACGCAAGCCGATCGAGAATTTCCATAACCACAAGCCTCGGCGGGCGCTCGTCGGTCTCGATGATGATGTCCGCAATGGATCGATATAAAGGATCGCGAACGGCCATCAAAGCAGTCAGCACGCTGCGAGGATCGTCAGCTTGCAACAACGGCCGATTGCGATCGCGCGAGGTACGCTCGAGTTGCTGATCAACCGACGTACAGAGATATATGACCCGACCGCCCGCACGAAGCGCCTGCCGATTCTCGTCCCGCAACACCGCACCACCACCCGTGGCAAGCACCACACCCTCAAGCTGACAAAGTTCTGCAATAGCCGCTCGCTCACGCTCACGGAAGCCTGCCTCCCCTTCGACATCAAATATCAGCGGGATGCTGGCCCCGGTCCGCTGCTCGATCTCCTTGTCGGAGTCCTTGAACGGCAGACGCAGCTCTTTGGCAAGCAAACGCCCGATGGTGCTTTTTCCAGCACCCATCGGGCCTATGAGAATGATGTTCTTCAACGACGTCAACGACTCACAGCGACAGCCTGATGATTGAGAATCTTGGGAGTGAGGAAGATCAGCAGCTCGGATTTCGAGTCAGCCACAATGTCTCTCCGGAACAGGCGGCCAAGATAAGGCAGATCGCCAAGGAAAGGAACCTTGTCAACGGAACGACTCTGGGTGTTAGAGAAAACCCCGCCAATCACCACCGTCTCGCCATCATTGACCAGGATCTTGGCGTTCACCTCGTTCTTACGAATCGTAGGAGTGCCGTTCACATCGTTGGCAAAATCGGGCTCATCCTTGGTGACCTTCACCTCCATGATGATTCGGTTGTCGGGAGTGATCTGAGGGGTAACCTCTAGCGAAAGCGCCGCCTCTACGAACGTAGTCGACGTAGCACCACTGGAACTTGCCTCCTGATATGGGATTTCCGAGCCTTTCAGGATTTTCGCTGTTTCCTTGTCGGCCGTCATGACCTTTGGCTGGGATACAACCTCCCCATTGCCCGACTTTTCCATCGCGGACAGCTCAAGATCAAGGATAAGATTATCGGTTATGTATCCGATACCGATCCCAGCCGTGCGATTGGTCACACCCATGTCGACGAAAGGAAAATTACCGCTGCTTTCGTCACCGGAGTTTCCACCCTCGTCACCGAGGTCATCGTTACCGTAAACCGCACCACGCCCGTTTGCGAACAGCTGCGTTCCGCCCCACCGTACCCCAAGCGCCTTGTCGTAGTCGACGTTAGCCTCAACGATACGAGCTTCAATCATTACCTGCCTTACTGGAATGTCTAACTGCGCCACTATGCGCCGCAGCTCATCCAGCCGCTCCTGGGTCTGATAGGCGATGATATTGTTCGTCCGATCATCAACAGCCATAGAGCCGCGCTCGTCGGTCTGCCCTTGCGTATTGGTCACCGACTGGAACAACCGCGCAATATCGGCCGCCTTGGCGTAATTAACCTGAACGACTTCCCGACGCAGCGGCGCGAGCTCAGCGATCTGGCGTTGCGATTCCAGCTCCTGGCGCTCGCGCGCAGCGATTTCGTCAGCAGGCGCCACCAGCAGCACGTTTCCGACCTGACGTTTATCCAGCCCCTTGGTCTTCAGCACCAGATCCAGCGCCTGATCCCATGGCACGTTCTGCAGACGCAAAGTGATATTGCCGCTGACTGTGTCGCTCGCCACCAGGTTCAGATCAGTGAAGTCGGCGATCAGCTGCAACACGGAGCGGACGTCAATATCCTGAAAGTTGAGCGAGAGTTTTTCACCCGAATAGGCAAAACGATCTGCTTTGCGCTTATCTGCCTCATCTTCGGTGAGAGGCTTGATACTAATGGTCAGCTTGTTATCAGTCTGATACGCCAGATAGTCGTACCGCCCAGTCGGCTCGATAGCGATGCTAGCCTTGCCTGATTGAGCTGTTGAGTCAACGAACCGTACTGGGGTTGCAAAATCCTGGACGTCGAGACGAACCCGCAACGATTCGGGCAACTGCGTCTTGTCGAAAATGACGCGAATCTTGCCGCCCTGCTCTTCGATGGTGGGACTTATCGACGGATCCGAAAGACTGATAATGACGTTTCCGGCACCGTCGTCACCGCGGCGAAAGTCGATGTTCTCGATTGCCTTACCGGCTGGCGCGACCTTAACAGGCGCGGACACCGCAACGGGCGCCGCAGTCGCCGGCGACACAGCTGTACCCCCGCCAGCCCCGGCGCTTTCGCCAAGAACCACAAAAAGGTTATTGCCATCCACTCGCGTGGAGTAAGGCACAAGAGACGTCAGATTAACAATGAGCCGCGTGCGTCCTTGAGCCTCGACTACCGTCACGCTTCGTGCATTACCAACCCCTAGCTCGCGATTCTTGGCACCCAGGTTATTCGAAACGCCGGGAAGATCTAGCGCAATGCGCGCAGGCTGATCCAGTGTGTAGCCGCGCGGCGACGCCACAGGCTCGTCAAAAGCGAGCTTCAACTCAACACGATCACCAGGCAGTGCAGCGACATCAAGGGCATTGAGCTTGGCTGCAAGCAGTGCAGGCGAAATAAACGCCGCCAGCAGAGAAACGCCCAGACGTGAAAGGGTAGTGTTCATAAATTGCTTCCGTTGTGCAGACCGGTAAAGGTTTTCCATGCTTTTTGCCCCGCGCTAGGCGCGCTCTTTCAAAGTCAGACTGCGCGGGCGCTCAAGCCACCCACCCTCTCCATCAGGAACGATTTCCACTACGTCCACCCCGGCTTCGCTGATCTCGACTATCCGGCCGTGATTGCGCCCCAGATAGTCACCAATCTTGACGCGATGAACCCCGTCACCACCCTTGATAAGCGCGTACCGTCCCCCTCCATTGGTAAGCGTACCGACCATGGTGAAATTCTCGATATTGAAACCTTCAAGGAACTGCTTAACTCGAGCCTCGTCAGGCTGGATATCCTTTGATCCTCTTTGTCGCTGAGCCAGATCGAGCTTTACCGGCGGCTGAAAAGGATGACGCAAGGCCGCCGCACTATAGGTAAAGGCCTCGTACGGTATAAATGCGGGGAGCGGTTCGATAGTGCCCTTTGGCTTAGCCCTCACCTCATCCATGTACTGCTGAAGGTCGTTGAAATCGGTACCGCCGCCGCAGCCCGAAAGCAGTGCCAGGCTTAAACCCAGCGCAGTGAGTAGCCCGCCCCTCATTTCTGCAGCCCCTTGTCGTTATAGCGATAAGTCTTGGCAACAATACTCATCCGCAGCTTCGATGTAGTTTCATTCTTTTCCGGAATAATCTCGAAATCGTGCAGCGTAACAATACGAGGAAGACTTGAAACTCCGCTCACAAAAGTAGCTAAATCGTGATAACCACCTACGACTTTGATGTTTATTGGTAATTCGATATAAAACTGCTGCGCCACTTCCGGCTGAAGCTTGATTTCTTCAAACTCCAACCCACTCCCCAAGCCCGTACGAGTAATGTCCTCCAACAACCCCGGGACTTCAGTGTCGCTTGGCAGTTGCCGAAGCAAGGCTCCGAACGAAGTCTCCATCTCGGCCATCTGTTCCTTGTAAGCTTCCAGATTGGCCGCCTGGAATGCTTTAGTAGAGAACTGCTGCTTTAACGACACTTCCTGAGCGCGCTGCTGCTCCAACTGAAGCTGCATATCCTGCAGATGAAAGTAGTAACCCAGGGCAAGTACTGCAGCGAGCAAAAAAGCTCCTGCAATAAATTTAACCGGCCCTGGCCAAGAGCCGAGGTTATTTAGGTCAAGGTCCGCAAAGTCGACTTTACGAAGACTATCCAGCGAATCAGCTAGACTCATGGTTTCGCTCCTTCCGTAGAGACACCCGGCTGCGTTTGCTGCACCGTCAGCTGGAACACATTCTCTTGATCCACAGCACCAGCGGTGACTGCTTTAACTTCGTTCAGGTTGGGCGCCTGGAGCCAATCGGAAGCGTCGAGGTTTCGCATCAGATTTGAAACGCGATTATTGGATTCAGCAGCGCCGACGATTGCAATATTGCTGCCAGCCATCTTCAGCGACGTGAAATAAACCCCGTCAGGCAACGTTCTGACAAGCTGATCAAATACCCGCCCAATAATTGGCCGGTTACCTTGAAGGTCCTGAATGATCTTCATGCGCTCCAAGAGCTGTTGCCTGCGCTCTTTAAGCTCCTTGATCTCGTTTATCCGCGCATCGAGAACCGCAATTTCCTTTTTGACGAACTCATTTCGAGCGTTTTGATTCTCTATAGCACCTTGGTAATAGCGGTCACCGAGGAACACTAATCCCGCCGCGACAACAAGCACGCCGACGAGAGATGCGAGAAAACGCTGCTTTCGCTCTTCCCGTAGCTGTTCACGCCACGGGAGTAAGTTGATTTGCGCCATCAGTCGAAGCTCCTCAGCGCCAAGCCACAGGCGATCATCAATGCAGGTGCATCACTGGCCAGCGCCCCCGCGTTGACCTTGCTACTCAAAGCCATATCGGCGAAGGGATTAGCCACTAGAGTGTGGGTACCGATCTTCTGCTGAATCATGTGATCTAGACCGGGGATGGATGCGGTCCCCCCTGCAAGCAGGATGCAATCGACATCATGGAATTGCCCAGCAGCGAAGAAGAATTGCAATGAGCGGGAAACCTGCTGTACGACAGCCTCTTTGAACGGAAGAAGCACCTCGCTGTCATAGTCATCTGGAAGACCACCCTGCTTCTTGGCAAGGCCAGCCTCCTCCTGGGACAAACCGTAGCGTCTCTGTATTTCCTCGGTCAGCTGCCGCCCACCGAAAAGCTGCTCGCGCGTGTAGATTGTGCGACCGTTGTGCAAAACGCTGAGCGTGGTCATCGTCGCGCCAATATCTACAACAGCCACAGTCAACTCACCATGCCCTGAGCCCAATTGAGAGGCGAGCAGGCCGTACGACCGCTCCAGGGCATAGGCTTCGACGTCCACCACTTTCGCCGTGAGCCCAGCCAGCGCTAGCGCAGCTTCTCGAATCTCGACGTTTTCTTTACGACAGGCAGCCAGAAGCACCTCAACCCTGCCCGGGGCACGAGGAGCAGGGCCCTGAACCTCGAAGTCGATTGCGACTTCTTCAAGCGGGTATGGGATGTACTGGTCGGCCTCAATCTTAAGCTGATTTTCCAGCTCTTCGTCGGACAGCCCAGCATCCATCTCGATCATCTTGGTGATGACCGCAGAACCCGAAACAGCCACAACGGCCGACTTGCATCCTGTCTTAGCCTTGGCAACTACGCGTTGCAGAGCCTGACCAACACCCTCAAGTTCGGCGATGTTCTTTTCGACCACGGCATTCGGCGGGAGCGGCTCGACGGCATAGGCCTCGACACGATACCGATTACCCGATCGACTTAATTCGAGGAGCTTGACTGAGGTCGAACTGATATCGATCCCAAGCAGCGTGTTCGCTTTCTTAGTGAAGAGCCCTAGCACGACCGATTTCCTATCTTTATCCGCAACTTACGGATTAATTATGTTTATCCACATTAGATAACAGCCTTGACAGAAGCGCAAATGGCTACCCGGCAAAAAAAGCGCATATAATGTGAACGGTTTTCCCTTTCAGCATCGCCGCCGCTCCTCCCCTCAAAATCCTGGATTCCAAGAACCCCGATGCGTTTTTTGAAATTTCTTCTCTGGTCGTGCTTCGCAGTTTTTTGCGCCCTGTTGCTCAGCATCAGCGGTGCTTTTCTCTACCTCAGTCCGAACCTTCCCTCGGTCGACTCACTTCGCAGCATACAGCTACAGATCCCGCTACGCGTCTACAGCGCTGACGACAAGCTGATCGCAGAGTTCGGCGAGATGCGACGCTCGCCGATTCGTTTCGAAGACATTCCCCAGGAGTTCATCCAGGCGTTGCTCGCCGCGGAGGATGACAATTTCGCTAATCATTATGGCGTCGACATAACCGGCCTGATGCGCGCTGCCACGCAATTATTGAAAAGCGGACAGATTCAGACCGGTGGCAGCACCATCACGATGCAGGTGGCGAAGAACTACTTCCTCACCAGCGAACGAAGCTTCTCACGCAAAATCAACGAGATCCTCCTAGCGCTGCAAATCGAACGCGAACTCAGCAAAAACGAGATTCTCGAGCTGTACGTCAACAAGATCTACCTTGGTAATCGGGCCTACGGTATCGAGGCAGCCTCCCAGGTCTACTACGGCAAATCCATTTCTGAACTGAGCGTTGCACAGCTCGCGATGATCGCAGGACTTCCCAAGGCCCCCTCCGCATTCAACCCAGTGGTCAACCCAGCCCGCAGCAAAGAGCGGCGCGACTGGATCCTGGGGCGCATGTTCAGATTGGGCTCACTGGATGAATCTAGTTATCGGCAGGCGCTGGCTGAACCTGAGACCGCGCGATACCACGGAGCCGCTCCCGAACTGGATGCATCGTATATTGCCGAAATGGCCCGCGCAGAAATGGTCGGACGCTTCGGCAGCGCTGCATACACTGACGGGTTCAGGGTACAGACCACCGTTTCGAGCGAGCGCCAGGTAGCCGCAAACAACGCGCTCAACAGCGGACTCATTGAATACGACCAGCGTCATGGTTATCGCGGACCGGAGGCTCGCCTTGCCGATGTGCCGCGCGAGAACTGGGCGCAAGAATTGGCCAAGTATCGCGGCCTATCCGGCCTGCAACCGGCCGTAGTGACGCAAGTCGACACTGCCGGCATCCTTGCCCTAACCAGGGACGGCAAAGAACAAACGGTGAGTTGGGACAGCATGAAGTGGGCCCGCCCGCATCTCGGGATCAACAGCATGGGACCCAGACCACAGCGCCCGGCAGACGTGGTCAAGGTAGGCGATGTCATACGCATTCGCTGGCAGGATGAGGCCGCGCTGTTCAGCCAAGTACCCCAGGCACAGGCAGCTCTGGTTTCCCTCGACCCGCAAGATGGCTCGATCGAAGCCTTGGCGGGCGGATTCTCTTTTGGCCAGAGCAACTACAACCGCGCCATTCAAGCCAAGCGCCAGCCTGGCTCGAGCTTCAAACCCTTCATCTATAGCGCGGCACTGGACGCCGGTTACACCGCCGCGAGCCTGGTCAACGACTCCCCCATCGTCTTCGTCGAGCAAGGCATGGATCGCATCTGGCGCCCGAAGAACGACAACAACACCTTCCTCGGCCCGATCAGGATGCGGGAGGCACTATACAAATCGAGAAACCTGGTTTCGATCCGCCTGCTGCAGACAATGGGCATCGACCATACCGTCGATTACATCAGCCGCTTCGGCTTCAATCTGCAGGACCTGCCGCGCAACCTTTCGCTGGCTCTGGGCACTGCGACCCTGACGCCAATGGAGATCGCCACTGGCTGGACCACCTTCGCCAATGGCGGCTACAAGATCGAGCCGTACCTGATCCAACGCATCGAAGACCGCGAGGGTAATCTGGTATTCGAGGCCAATCCGGCAAGAGTCCCACCACCCGATGATCAGCCTGCGGCTGCGGTCGCCGACACCTTTGCTGCGCCGCCTAGCCGAGCGCTCGACACAGACGAGTCGACAGACGCGGGACCGCGCTATGCCGAGCAAGTGCTGGATGAGCGTACCGCCTACATCATGACCAGCATGCTGCAGGACGTTATCAAGCGAGGCACGGGGCGTCGCGCGCTGGCCATGGGCCGAAATGACATTGCTGGCAAAACCGGTACCACCAACGACTCGATAGACAGCTGGTTCTCCGGCTATAACGCCGACATCGTCACCACGGTGTGGGCCGGCTTCGACCAACCGCAGAGTCTCGGGCGCAACGAGTATGGCGGCACGGTCGCACTGCCGATCTGGATGACCTTTATGAGCGCCGTGCTCAAGGACATGCCCGAGCATCCACCGGCGGAGCCGAACGGATTGCTCAAATTGCGTATCGACCCGGTTAGTGGCCGAGCGGCCACGCCGGGCACACCCGACGCCTACTTCGAGGTGTTCAAAAGCGAAGATTCGCCGCCGCCGATGGGCGAGGTCGATCCGGGCTATCAGGCACCTGGCAGTCCGCTGCCCGCCGACGAAGCGGCGCCGCTCGATCTGTTCTGATCGCCTATCCAGTTATTCGGATCATAAAAAACCCCGCCAAGGCGGGGTTTTTTATTCAACGCTGATCAGCCGTTGAATACGTCGTGCACCGACTGCAGCGGGTAGTGCGACGGATAAGGCAGCGTTGCAACGCCGCTTTCAATCGCCGCCTTGGCCACTGCGTCGGACACCAGCGTAATCAGACGCGGGTCCATGGGCTTCGGGATAATGTACTCGCGACCGAACTCCAGGCTGTCCACTCCATAAGCGGCAGCCACTTCAGCCGGCACCGGCAGCTTGGCAAGATCGCGCAACGCGATGGCCGCTGCGATTTTCATCTCCTCGTTAATGCGCTTGGCGCGCACGTCCAGCGCGCCACGGAAGATGAACGGGAAGCCAAGCACGTTATTGACCTGGTTCGGATAGTCAGAACGACCGGTGGCCATGATCACGTCGGAACGCGTTGCATGGGCCAGCTCGGGACTGATCTCCGGATCAGGATTGGAACAGGCGAAAACAACCGGGTTGGCCGCCATGCGCTTGAGCCCGTCAGGACTCAGCAGGTTGGCACCGGACAGGCCGACGAAAACGTCGGCGCCTTCGAGGGCATCGTCCAGGGTGCGCTTGTCGGTTTCGTGGGCGAACACAGCCTTGTACTGATTCAGATCGTCACGACCGGCGTGGATCACGCCCTTGCGGTCGATCATGAAGATATTTTCGATTTTGGCACCCATGCTGACCAGCAGCTTCATGCACGAAGTCGCAGCCGCACCAGCGCCGAGGCAGACGATCTTCGCCTGCTCCAATGTCTTGCCGGCAATTTCCAGCGCGTTGAGCATGCCTGCGGCGGTGACGATGGCGGTGCCATGCTGGTCGTCGTGAAACACCGGAATGTCGCACTGTTCGATCAGCGCACGCTCGATTTCAAAGCACTCGGGCGCCTTGATGTCCTCGAGGTTGATGCCACCGAAAGTGATGGAGATACGCTTGACGGTATCGATGAAAGCCTGAGGACTTTCGGCATCGACTTCGATGTCGAAGACGTCGACACCGGCGAATCGCTTGAACAGCACGCCTTTGCCTTCCATCACCGGCTTGGATGCCAGTGGGCCGAGGTTGCCCAGGCCGAGAATAGCGGTGCCATCGGAGATAACCGCCACCAGGTTGCCTTTGCCGGTGTAACGGTAAGCCAGCTCCGCATCGCGCGCGATTTCGCGCACAGGCTCGGCGACACCCGGGCTGTACGCCAGAGACAGATCACGAGCGGTAGCGGTGGGCTTGGTCAGCTCGACGCTCAGTTTTCCCGGACGGGGTTGGGCATGGTATTCGAGCGCGGCAGTTTTCAGGTCAGTCATGTGGCATTTCCGCTTATTTTACTGGGACAGACAGGCGGTCGAGCATACGCCAAGAACAAGCGCAGTCACAAGCCAGTCGGCAAGCTGGCTGTCAAGCCCGCGCCAATACGACTTTCCGGGTAGACTCACGCCGCGCTCGGCGGAGAAACAGAGAGCTCAGCGAGACTGGCCAAGCATGGCCGGATGGGTAACCCGCAGCATCCAGCGAGCCTGGCCAGCCGCCGCCCGTCCGCGGCGATCGACTACCCAACCTCTCGGCTCGAGTCGCTTACCGGCGAGCGCATCCAGAGCGCGAAGATCGAACGCGTCGAATGCCTGCACAGGTATATGCACGACCAGCGGGCCCTCCATCTCTAGCCAGTAGCCGCCGCGATTGCGCTCTACCCGCGCCACCTTGGCTTCGATCAGCGCAAAACCTCCCTGCCTGAGTGACTGCGGGGAGCGCGGAGTCAGCTTGCGCCAGACACCCAGACGCTCATACCGCCCATGCTGCTCCGCCCGCTGATGGCAGGCCACCAATGCGGTGTTTGGCGCAATCGCGACCATGAGTCCGAGGCCCTCGGCAAGCAGCGACGCCTCGAGATTGATGCCATTGGCGTCATAGGCGTGAGCCAGGATGCGCCCGTAGCGATCCTGACGCTCACGCCCCACGACCAGCCCAACTCGGCCATCGCTGGCTTTCACCAATGCCTGCAGCCTTCGCTGTGCCGCTACAGCGTACGGCTCCGCCTTGCGCCCCTCACGCCCCAGCTCCGGCGTATTGATACCGATCAGCCGAACGCTGCGACCATCGCCCAGGCGCAGCGTGTCGCCATCGATCACCCGCGCCACATCCACCAGCGGCAGGCGCCCTGGAGACGGGCAGAAGAACGCCAGCGTTGACGCGTGCCAGAAGACGGAAACGAAAAAGGCGCCCACAAGGGACGCCTTTTTTATGTGCTCGGAAAACCTCATCGGATTCCCGGTACGCCAGCTTACTTGGCGCCGAACACACCGAAACGCTGCTTGAAGCGATCGATACGGCCGCCGGTATCCAGTACCTTCTGCTTGCCGGTGTAGAACGGGTGGCACTCGGAGCACACGTCGAGGCTCAGGTTCTTGCCCAGCGTGGAACGGGTCTTGATGACGTTGCCACAGCTGCAGGTGGCCTCGATTTCTACGTAATTCGGATGGATATCGGCTTTCATGGTGAATCCTCTAGGATTGTGTGCCGCCACCCGACCCTATGTCGAGTACCGCACGAAGTAGGGCGCGAATCATACCAGAGCGCTAGGGTGATGCAAGCGCAGGCGACAGGCGCACCGGCCCGCCGAAGATATGCTTACCATCGGCGCCAAACCGTACGATCGTTTACCATCTGCGCTCTTTGCCAAGGAACACCGCTTGCCTTCCTGCATCCTCCGCCTGGCGCTGCCCTCGCCCTTGCGCCGCCTGTTCGATTATCTGCCGCCGGCTGGCGTGTCGCGCGCCGCGCTGCAACCAGGCGTGCGCCTGCGCGTGCCCTTCGGTCGACGCGAGGTTGTCGGCATTCTGGTCGAGCTGAGCGACCAGAGCGAAGTACCGGTGGAAAAGCTCAAGCCGGCGCTGGAATTGCTGGACGCGAAACCACCGCTGCCCGCGCCGCTGTTCAAGCTCTGCCTGTGGACCGCGCAGTACTACCAGCACAGCCTGGGCGACACCCTCAGCTGGGCACTGCCGGTACTGCTGCGCCAGGGCGAACCCGCCGAGGCGCGCCAGGAGCGCTACTGGCGCCTGGCCGAAGGCGCCAGCCCCGAAGACCCGCGACTGGCTCGCGCACCCAAGCAGCGCGAAGCGCTGAAAGCCATCGCCCAGCATGCTCACGGCCTGCCGCATGCGCTGCTCAGCAAACTGCAGCTGAACAAGGACAGCCTCGACCTGCTGCTGGAAAAGGGCCTGGTACATATCGAATCACGCCGCAGCAAGCCGTCTCGCGGGCACAGTGGCAGCTGGCTGCTGCAGGCCGAACTCACCTTGAACGCACAGCAGCGCGCGGCCTTCGAAGCGGTGAGCGCCGGCCTTGGAGGATTTCAGGCGTTCCTGCTGGCCGGGGTGACCGGCAGTGGCAAGACCGAGGTCTATCTGCAACTGATTCATCGCGTACTGGAAGCCGGCAAGCAGGCCCTGGTGCTAATCCCCGAGATCAACCTGGGACCACAGACGCTCGCTCGCTTCGAGCAGCGCTTCAATGCACGGATCGCCCTGCTGCATTCCAACGTCAATGATCGTGACCGGCTCGATGCCTGGCTCGCCGCCCGCGACGGTGAAGCGGACATCATCATCGGCACCCGCTCGGCGCTGTTCACGCCGATGAAGAATCCGGGACTGATCATCATCGATGAAGAGCACGACGCCTCATATAAACAGCAAGAGGGCCTGCGTTATCACGCGCGCGATCTAGCCCTGGTGCGTGCACGGCAGGAAAACCTACCGATTGTGCTCGGCTCCGCCACACCTTCGCTGGAGAGTCTGCACAACGCCCACAGCGGGCGCTATGCGCTGCTCAAACTGACCCAACGCGCCGGCAACGCCCAGTCACCGCGCTTCCTGCGCCTGGACGTCAAGAGCCGCCCACTGGATGCCGGTATTTCCGGCCCGCTGCAACAGGCCATCGGCCAGACCCTTGCGGCTGGCCAGCAGGTGCTGATCTACCTCAACCGACGCGGCTTCGCCCCCACCCTGCTCTGCCATGACTGCGGCTGGCTCAGTCAGTGTCCACGCTGCGACGCACGGATGACCCTGCATCAACGCCACAATGAACTGCGCTGCCACCATTGCGGGCATGTCGAGCGGCCACCGCGCAATTGCCCGGACTGCGGCAAGGTGGACCTGCGCCCAGTTGGTGCCGGAACGGAACGTGCCGAAGAGCGCCTGGGCATCCTCTTTCCGGATTATCCGGTGCTGCGCATCGACCGCGACAGCACCGCACGCAAGGGTGCGATGGAGCAGATGATCGGCACCATCAATCGCGGCGAGCCCTGCCTGCTGGTCGGCACGCAGATGCTCGCCAAGGGCCATCATTTTCCGCGCGTCACGCTGGTGGCAATTCTCGATGCAGACGGAGGACTGTTTTCTGCCGACTTTCGCGCCAGCGAGCGCATGGCCCAGCTCATCGTCCAGGTCGCCGGGCGCGCCGGGCGGGCGGAAGAACCTGGCAAGGTCATCATCCAGACGCATCTGGCCGACCATCCGCTGCTGGTGCAGCTGACCGAGCAGGGCTATTTCGCCTTCGCCGAGCAGGCGCTATCCGAACGCCGCGCCGCCGGCCTGCCACCGTTCAGCCACCTGGCGCTGCTGCGCGCCGAAGCGCAGAAGCCGGGCCAGGCCGAAGCCTTCCTCGATGACGCCTGCAGCCTCGCCGAACAGCTGCTCGAGCAACTGCAACTCAACGGCGTCGAACTGCTCGGACCGGTTCCCGCACCAATGGAGCGACGCGCCGGACGCTATCGAGCTCAGTTGCTGCTTCAGGGCAACGCCAGGGCGACGCTGCACCGCCTGATGGACATCTGGACCCCCACGCTCGAACAGCTGCCCGGTAGCCGAGCGGTACGCTGGAGTCTGGATGTCGACCCGATCGACCTCTTCTGAGCGCCCGGATTAACGGCACTTTTCCCGGCCCGGGCGCTACGCACCTTGAAGCGATACCCATCGCACCCCGATAATGCCGGGTTTTCGCGCACTCTTGCGGACCGAGCCGACCATGAAAGACAGCATTCGCCACCTGATCCAGCAAGCCCTTGTTCGTCTGACCAGCGAAGGCGTGCTGCCCGATGGGCTGACACCTGCTATTCAGGTGGAGAACACCAAGGACAAGAGTCATGGTGATTTCGCCAGCAATATCGCCCTGATGCTGGCCAAGCCTGCCGGCCTGAAACCGCGCGATCTGGCCGAGAAGCTGATCGCCGCACTGCCGCAGGATGCCCAGGTCAGCAAGGTAGAAATCGCCGGACCGGGCTTTCTGAATTTCTTCCAGAACAGCGACGCCCTGGCCGGGCGCCTCGAAACGGCCCTGTCCGACGCACAGCTGGCAGTGCGTAAGGCAAGTGCTACCCAACGCGTGGTGGTTGACCTGTCATCGCCAAACCTGGCCAAGGAGATGCACGTCGGCCACCTGCGCTCGACCATCATTGGTGATGCAGTGGGCCGTGTTCTGGAGTTCCTCGGCGACGAGGTGATCCGGCAGAACCACGTCGGCGACTGGGGCACCCAGTTCGGCATGCTGCTCGCCTATCTCGAAGAAAAGCCGGCCGCCGCCGAGAGCGAACTGGCCGACCTCGAGCAGTTCTATCGCGCCGCCAAGCAGCGCTTCGACGAGTCCGCCGAATTTGCCGACCGCGCCCGTGAGCTGGTGGTCAAGCTGCAGGCTGGCGACGCACAGTGCCTGAGCCTCTGGACCCGCTTCAACGACATCTCGCTGTCGCACTGCCAGAAGCTCTACGACCGCCTCAACGTCAAACTGACCCCGGCCGATGTGAAGGGTGAAAGCGCCTATAACTCCGAGCTGCTAGGCATTGTCGATGCGCTGCGCGAGAAGGGCCTGCTTACCGAGGACAACGGCGCGCAGTGTGTCTTCCTCGACGAGTTCAAGAACGCCGAAGGCAACCCGCTGCCGGTAATCGTGCAGAAGGCCGGCGGCGGCTATCTCTATGCCACCACCGACCTGGCCGCCATGCGTTACCGCAGCCAGGTGCTGCATGCCGATCGTGCGCTGTATTTCGTCGACCAGCGTCAGGCGCTGCACTTCCAGATGGCCTTCGAAGTGGCCCGCCGCGCCGGCTTCGTTCATGAAAGCATGCAGCTGGAACACATGGGCTTCGGCACCATGAACGGCGCCGACGGACGTCCGTTCAAGACCCGCGACGGCGGCACGGTGAAGCTGATCGATCTGCTCGACGAGGCCGAGCAGCGCGCCTATGCCCTGGTCAAAGGCAAGAACCCCGAGCTCGACGAGGCCGAGCTGCGCCAGATCGCCCGGGCGGTGGGCATCAGCGCGGTCAAGTACGCCGACCTGTCCAAGCACCGTACCAGCGATTACCGCTTCAACTTCGAACTGATGCTGAGCTTCGAAGGCAACACTGCACCCTACCTGCTCTATGCCTACACCCGCGTGGCCAGTGTGTTCCGCAAGCTAGGCAAAGGCATCGACGAAAGCACCGGGCGCATCCGACTGGAAGCCGAGCAGGAACTCGCCCTGGCTGCCAAGCTCGCGCAGTTCGGTGAGGTGCTCAACAGCGTCGGCGAGAAAGGCGAACCGCACCTGTTGTGCGCCTACCTGTACGATCTGGCCGGGCTGTTCTCTAGCTTCTACGAACACTGCCCGATTCTCAGCGCCGAGCAGGAAGACCAGAAACAGAGCCGACTGCGCCTGGCCGCCCTGACCGGCAAGACCCTCAAGCAGGGCCTGGAACTTCTCGGCCTGGAAACTCTGGAGCGCATGTAAGTGGCTGCAAGGAAGAAAGCCGCGCCCAAGCGGGGCGCCAGCCGCTATCAAGCGCCAGCCAAGCAGGCCGTACCAGGCTGGATCTGGCTAGTCTGTGGCTTGGTGATCGGCGGCTTCATCGTGTTTCTGATGAGCCTCGAGCCGGGGGGCGAAGAGGTCAAACGCGTCAAGGAAGCCCCGAAGACCGCGATCAAGGAACAGCCCAAGCGCACCCCAAGCAGTGGGCAGCCAGCCAAGCCGAAATACGACTTCTATACGTTGCTGCCCGAGTCGGAGGTAATTCTGCCGCCCGAGGCCAAGCAGCCGGAACCACCAAGCACGCCGGTTACGCCGGAGGAAGCGGCGAAGATCGACGAAGCCCGCGCGCAGGCCGCCCTCAACGGCCAGGTGCCGCCACCACCGCCCACCGTGGCCAAGGCTCCGGTGACCCAGTTCTTCCTGCAGGCGGGTTCGTTCCGCCAGCAGGCGGAAGCCGATCGCGTGCGCGCGCAGATCATCCTGCTCGGCCAGGATGTGCGGGTGGAAAGCGTCAAGGTGCGTAACGAGCCCTGGTATCGCGTGCTGGTCGGGCCCTTCGGCAGCCGCGAGCAACTAAACGCCGCACAGAAGACACTCGCCGCCAGTGGCTACAAGAACCTGCTGCTGCAACAGCGGCAGACGCGCTGAACGAAAAACGCCGGGTTTCGACCCGGCGTTTTTCATTTATCCGACCACTGCAGCCTTAGTCCTCACGCGGCGCGTAGGCGAACACGTCCGCACGCATCTGATGCGGATCCATCCCCGCCTCCACCAGCGCATCGAGCGTGCCATAGACCATCGACGGCGAGCCGCTGGCATAGACATGCAGCGCTTTGAGATCGCTGAAGTCCTCTCGAATCGCTTCGTGCAGCATGCCGCAGCGCCCTTCCCAGCCACAGACGTCACTGACCACCCGATGCAGATGCAGATTGCCCATGCCCTGCCATTCATCCCAGTGCGGCAGCTGGTAGAAATCTTCCGGCCGCCGCACGCCCCAGTACAGATGCACCGGATGCACGAAGCCCGCGGCGCGGCAGTACTCGATCAGGCTGTGCATCTGCGCCATGCCGGTGCCGGCAGCGACCAGCACCAGCGGGCCATCCGGTAGCTCGGCCAGATGCGTATCGCCGAACGGTAACTGAACCCGGGCGAAGCCTTGTCGCTGCAGGAACGCCAGCAGCTCGATGGCGGACTCCTCGCGAGCCAGCACGTGCAGTTCGAGCTCCCGACCGCTCCCTGGCGCCGAGGCGAGAGAGAACGCCGACCACTCGCCATCCTCCCGCTGCAGCAGCAGATATTGGCCAGCGTGATAGCGCGGTTGCCGGCCAGCGGGCAGACGCAGACGCAGACGCACTACGTCGCCGCCGACCTCTTCGTAGCCGCTCAGCTGGCAGCTCAGCTCGCGCACCGGCAGTTCGCCGGGCGCCAGCACGCCATCCCAGAGCAGCACGCAGTCTTCCAGCGGCTCGGCCAGGCAGGCAAGCAGCTCGCCGTGATCGCGCACTTCGCCGGCCTGGCGCACACGTCCTTCGACCAGCAGCGAGGCACAGATATGGCAATTGCCGTTGCGACAGCTCTGCGGGCATTCGTAGCCCAGACGCCTGGCGGCATCGAGGAATCGTTCGCCGGGCCGCACGTCGAGCACGGCGCCGGATGGCTGCAAGGTAACTTTCATGTGCACGTCTTATCAGTGAACGGGATGACCCGCCAAGGCTTCGGGCGGGCTCGGGCCCGCCTCTTCGGTTATGTCAGTCGATACCCAGCTGCGACCAGAGTTCATCGACCCGCTGCTTCACCGCCGGATCCTGGACTATGGCGCGTCCCCATTCGCGGTTAGTCTCGCCCGGCCATTTGTGGGTGGCATCCAGGCCCATCTTCGAGCCCAGCCCGGAGATCGGTGAGGCGAAATCCAGGTAATCGATGGGCGTGTTGTCGATCATCACCGTGTCGCGCTTGGGGTCCATGCGCGTGGTGATGGCCCAGATCACATCGTTCCAGTCGCGAGCATTAATGTCGTCGTCGGTGACGATGACGAACTTGGTGTACATGAACTGACGCAGGAAGCTCCACACCCCCAGCATGACCCGCTTGGCGTGACCGGGATACTGCTTCTTCATGGTCACCACTGCCATGCGGTAGGAACAGCCTTCCGGCGGCAGGTAGAAGTCGACGATCTCCGGGAACTGCTTCTGCAGAATCGGCACGAACACTTCATTCAGCGCCACACCAAGAATCGCCGGCTCATCTGGCGGTCGGCCAGTGTAGGTGCTGTGGTAGATCGGATTCTTGCGCTGAGTGATGCGCTCGACGGTGAACACCGGGAAACGATCCACTTCGTTGTAGTAGCCGGTGTGATCGCCGTAGGGGCCTTCGTCGGCCATCTCGCCTGGGTAGATATGCCCTTCCAAGACGATCTCGGCATAGGCCGGCACCTGCAGGTCGGAACCGATCGCCTTGACCAGCTCGGTGCGCGAGCCGCGCAGCAAACCGGCGAAGGCGTATTCGGAGAGCGTATCGGGCACAGGCGTCACCGCACCGAGGATCGTCGCCGGATCGGCGCCCAGCGCCACTGCCACCGGGTACGGCCGCTCAGGATACTTCTCGCACCATTCGCGGAAATCCAGCGCACCGCCACGATGGCTGAGCCAGCGCATGATCACCTTGTTACGGCCGATCACCTGCTGGCGGTAGATACCGAGGTTCTGTCGCTCCTTGTTCGGCCCCTTGGTAATGGTCAGCCCCCAAGTGATCAGCGGTGCGGCGTCGCCCGGCCAGCAGTGCTGGACCGGGATCTTCCCCAAGTCGACGTCATCGCCCTCGATGATCACCTCGTGACAAGGTGCGTCCTTGAGCACCTTCGGCGCCATGCTGATGACCTTCTTGTAGATCGGCAGCTTGCTCCAGGCGTCCTTCAGGCCCTTGGGTGGCTCCGGCTCCTTGAGGAACGCCAGCAGCTTGCCGATTTCGCGCAGCTCGGAGACATCCTCGGCGCCCATGCCCAGGGCGACCCGTTGCGGCGTGCCGAACAGGTTGCCGAGCACCGGCATGTCGAAACCGGTCGGATTCTCGAACAGCAGCGCCGGGCCCTGCTTGCGCAGGGTGCGGTCGCAGATCTCGGTCATTTCCAGAACGGGAGAGACGGCAGTGGTGATGCGCTTGAGCTCGCCACGTTTTTCCAGGCCGCTGATAAAGTCGCGCAGATCGCGATACTGCATGCTTGAGCCTCGCATGGGCCGGCAGGGTCGGGGCGCAAAGTTTAGCCCCAGCGCCGGATTTTCCAAAACCTGCAGACAGACGAAGGCCGGGTTTCCCCGGCCTTGTGGGTAACGACGAGTCGCTTACTTGCGCTTCATGGACATGAAGAATTCGTCGTTGGTCTTGGTGTCCTTGAGCTTGTCGAGCAGGAATTCGATGGCGGCGCTTTCATCCATCGGGTGCAGCAGCTTGCGCAGAATCCAGATGCGCTGCAGCTCTTCTTCGCTGGTCAGCAACTCTTCGCGGCGGGTACCCGAGCGATTGATGTTGATGGCCGGGAACACGCGCTTCTCGGCGATGCGGCGATCGAGCTGAAGCTCCAGGTTGCCGGTGCCCTTGAATTCCTCGTAGATCACCTCGTCCATCTTCGAGCCGGTTTCGACCAGCGCGGTGGCGAGAATGGTCAGCGAACCGCCTTCCTCGATATTGCGCGCGGCACCGAAGAAACGCTTGGGCTTCTCCAGCGCATGGGCGTCGACACCACCGGTCAGGACCTTGCCGGAGCTCGGGATCACGGTGTTGTAAGCGCGCGCTAGGCGGGTGATGGAATCCAGCAGGATGACCACGTCCTTCTTGTGCTCGACCAGGCGCTTTGCCTTCTCGATCACCATCTCGGCGACCTGCACGTGGCGGGTCGGCGGCTCGTCGAAGGTGGAGGCGACCACTTCGCCGCGCACGGTGCGCTGCATTTCGGTCACTTCTTCCGGGCGCTCGTCGATCAGCAGCACGATCAGGTGGCACTCGGGGTTGTTACGGGTGATGTTGCTGGCAATGTTCTGCAGCATGATCGTCTTGCCCGCTTTCGGCGGAGCAACGATGAGGCCACGCTGGCCCTTGCCGATCGGTGCACAGAGGTCGATCACGCGGCCAGTGAGGTCTTCGGTGGAGCCGTTGCCGGCCTCCATCTTCAGACGCTCGTTGGCGAACAGCGGGGTCAGGTTTTCGAAGAGGATCTTGTTCTTCGCGTTCTCCGGCCGATCGTAGTTGATCGAGTCGACCTTGAGCAGGGCGAAGTAACGCTCGCCTTCCTTGGGCGGGCGAATCTTACCGATGATGGTGTCACCGGTACGCAGATTGAAGCGACGAATCTGGCTGGGCGAGACGTAGATGTCGTCCGGGCCGGCCAGATAGGAAGAATCCGCGGAGCGCAGGAAGCCGAAACCGTCCTGGAGAATCTCCAGCACGCCATCACCGGAAATTTCCTCGCCGCTTTTAGCGTGCTTCTTCAGCAGGGAGAAAATCACGTCCTGCTTGCGCGAACGGGCCATGTTGTCGATGCCCATCTGTTCGGCCATTTCCAGCAGTTCGGTGATGGGCTTTTGCTTGAGTTCAGTCAGATTCATAGAGAGAGTCAGGAAGGATGTAGAAAGCGATTAGCTTGAGAAGCCGCGCAGCAAGAGACGAACAGGTTCGTTGTGCTTTATGAGGCTGAAGTGCGTCGGCGACGGCGTGCAGAGGGCGACGGAAGAATGCGTCGCGAGGCCGAATTTAGCACCGTGCAGGCGAAGCGTCCACCCTGCCGATAAAAAAAGCCCCCGCGTCTGCGGGGGCTTTGGAAGAGAACGTTGGCGAACTCAGATGTTGCTGTCGAGGAAAGCTGCCAGCTGCGACTTGGACAGCGCGCCAACCTTGGTGGCTTCGACGTTGCCGTTCTTGAACAGCATCAGTGTCGGGATGCCACGCACGCCATACTTCGGCGGCGTTTCCTGGTTCTCGTCGATGTTGAGCTTGCAGACCTTCAGACGGCCTTCGTATTCCTTGGCGATCTCGTCGAGTACCGGCGCGATCATCTTGCAGGGGCCACACCATTCAGCCCAGTAGTCGACCAGTACGGGACCGTCGGCCTGGAGGACGTCCTGCTCGAAACTGCTGTCGCTGACATTGTTGATGTAGTCGCTCATGGATTTTCTCCAGGGTCGGAACGGAAAGGTCGCCATCATAGCCCTACTGTGAGCGGATCGAAAGCCGCAGACCCGCCAGCAGGCGACGAGCGCCCGCCCGCAGCAGGCCGCTGCGGCGATGACTGCGTTGGCGGATGGGGGCGATCGTGTCAGGATGTCGGGGTTTTGCATCGAGACCGCCCAATGCGCCAGAACACCGCCGATACCTTCCCCATGATCGCCGCCCTGGATCTGGGCTCGAACAGCTTTCATATGGTGCTCGCTCGCACCGCCAACGGCGAAATGCGCATCCTCGAACGGCTCGGCGAGAAGGTCCAGCTGGCTGCGGGCATTGACGAGAACCGCCTGCTCGACGAGGCTGCCATGCAGCGCGGACTGGACTGTCTGCGGCGCTTCGCGCAGATGGTCAACCACCTGCCCCAGGGCGCTGTGCGCATCGTCGGCACCAACGCCCTGCGCGAGGCGCGCAACCGCGCTACCTTCATCCGCCGCGCCGAAGAGATCATCGACCACCAGGTGGAAGTCATTTCCGGCCGCGAAGAAGCGCGACTGATCTACCTCGGCGTGTCGCACACCGTTCCGGCGAGCCAGGGCCGACGCCTGGTCGCCGATATCGGCGGCGGCAGCACCGAATTCATCATCGGTGAAGGCTTCGAGTCGCAGTTGCGTGAAAGCCTGCAGATGGGCTGCGTGAGTTATACCCAGCGCTTCTTCCGCGACGGCAAGATCACCCCGGCGCGCTACGCCCAGGCTTACACCGCTGCGCGTGTCGAGCTGATGGGCATCGAGCACGGCCTGCGCCGACTCGGCTGGCAGGAATCTATTGGTGCATCCGGCACCATCCGCGCCGTGGGGCTGGCCATCAAGAGCGGCGGCTTCGGCAACGGCGAAGTCAATCTCGAAGGGCTCGGCTGGCTCAAGCGCAAGCTGTTCAAGCTCGGCGACGTGGAAAAGATCGATATCGATGGCATCAAGCCGGATCGCCGCGGAGTATTCCCGGCGGGCCTGGCGATTCTCGAGGCGATCTTCGATGCGCTCGAGATCAGCAGCATGACTCACTCCGAAGGCGCGTTGCGCGAAGGGGTGCTTTACGACCTGCTCGGCCGTCATCACGACGAGGACATCCGCGACCGCTCGCTGAGCTTCCTGATGGAGCGCTACCACGTCGACATGGAGCAGGCCGCACGGGTCGAAGCCAAGGCGCTGGAGGCCTTCGACCAGGTCGCCGAGGCGTGGAACCTCGACCAGGACTGGCACCGCGAGCTGCTCGCCTGGGCCGCGCGCGTGCATGAAGTGGGGCTCGACATCGCGCATTACCATTACCACAAGCACGGCGCCTATCTGATCGAGCACTCCGACCTGCCGGGCTTTTCCCGTCAGGATCAGTTGATGCTGGCGCTGCTGGTGCGCGGCCACCGGCGCAATATTCCGCAGGATAAGTTCGGTGAAACCGGGGCCGACGCCGATGCCCTGGTGCGCCTGTGCATCCTGCTGCGCTTTGCGATTCTGTTTCACCACATCCGCGGCGCCAATGCCGTCTCCGAAGTACAACTGAAGGCCGACGAGCGCAGCCTTGAGCTGATCTTCCCGGCCGGCTGGCTCGGCGCCAACCCGCTGACCCGCGCCGACTTCGAGGCCGAAGCCGCCTGGCTCGCGCGCGTGGGATATGAACTGCGGATGAAATGAAACAAGGGCCCGCTGGGGCCCTTGTCGATTCAGGAATCCGGTTTTTGTCTCACCAGCCGGGCCGGCGCCACATGCCTGAAAACGAACCGTGCACGATGGCCAGTCTCAGCGCGCCGCGACCTGCGGGCCGGTGAGGCGCTCGAGCAAGGTGCTCTGCACATTGCGCGGGTTCTGATTGCCGGTGGGGCTGTTGCGCAGGTAGCTGCCGTCCGGCTGCAGGATCCAGCTCTGGGTGTTGTCGCTGAGGAAGCCTTCCAGCTCCTTCTTCACCCGCATCAACAGCTTCTTGCCCTCCACCGGAAAACAGGTCTCCACCCGACGATCGAGGTTGCGCTCCATCCAGTCGGCACTGGAGAGGTAGAGCTTCTCGTCGCCATCGTTCTGGAAGTAGAACACCCGGCTGTGCTCGAGGAAGCGGCCGATGATCGAGCGCACATGGATATTGTGCGAGACCCCGGCGATGCCCGGGCGCAGGCAGCACATGCCACGCACGATGAGATCGACGCGCACGCCCGTCTGGCTGGCCTTGTACAGCGCCTTGATCATCTTCGGGTCGGTCAGCGCGTTGATCTTCAGGATGATATGCGCCGGCCGCCCCTCGGCAGCGTGCTGCGTCTCTTGCGCGATCAGGTCGAGCAGCGTCTTCTTCAGCGTGAACGGCGCATGCAGCAGCTTCTTCATGCGCATGGTCTTGCCCATGCCGATCAGCTGACTGAACAGTTTGGAAACGTCCTCGCACAGCGCGTCATCCGAAGTCAGCAGGCTGTAGTCGGTGTACAGCCTGGCGTTGGCTGCGTGGTAATTGCCGGTGCCCAGATGCGCGTAGCGGCACAGCTCGCCGTTTTCGCGGCGCAGGATCAGCATCATCTTGGCGTGGGTCTTGTAGCCGACCACGCCGTAGATCACCACCGCACCGGCCTGTTGCAGGCGGCTGGCGAGCTGCAGGTTGGACTCCTCGTCGAAACGCGCTCGCAGCTCGATCACCGCAGTGACTTCCTTGCCGCTACGGGCCGCATCGACCAGCGCATCGACGATTTCCGAATTGGCGCCGGAGCGGTACAGCGTCTGCTTGATCGCCAGCACGCACGGGTCCTTCGCCGCCTCGCGCAGCAGGTCGACCACCGGCGTGAAGGACTCGAAGGGGTGCAGCAGCAGGATGTCCTGCTTGTTGATCACACTGAAGATCTTGTCGCTGTTCTGTAGCAGCTTCGGAATCGACGGGGTGAACGGGCTGTATTGCAGCTCCGGGTGGCTGTCCAGGCCGGTGATGCTGAACAGCCGGGTCAGGTTGACCGGGCCGTTGACCCGGTACATCTCGCTCTCGCCGAGGCTGAACTGCTTGAGCAGGAAGTCGGCCAGATGCTGCGGGCAGGTGTCGGCCACCTCGAGACGCACAGCATCACCGTAACGCCGGGAGATCAGCTCGCCGCGTAACGCGCGGGCCAGGTCCTCGACGTCCTCAGTGTCCACCGAGAGGTCGGCGTTACGGGTGAGGCGGAACTGGTAGCAGCCCTTGACGCGCATGCCGTGGAACAGGTCGTCGGCGTGGGCGTGGATCATCGATGAGAGGAAGACGAAGTTGTCGCCCGGACCACCGACCGACTCCGGCACACGAATCACCCGCGGCAGCAGCCGTGGCGCCGGGATGATGGCCAGACCGGAGTCGCGACCGAAGGCATCGACACCTTCCAGTTCGACGATGAAGTTCAGGCTCTTGTTCACCAGCAGCGGGAACGGATGGGTCGGGTCCAGGCCGATCGGCGTGACGATCGGCGCGATCTCGTCGCGGAAATAGCGGCGCACCCAGGTCTTGAGCTTGGCCGTCCAGTGCCGGCGCCGGATGAAGCGGATCTGATGCTCGGCCAGTGCCGGCAGCAACACGTCATTGAGGATCGCGTACTGGCGGTCGACCTGTTCATGCACCAGCTCGGAAATGCGTGCCAGCGCCTGGTGCGGCTGCAGGCCGTCGGCGCCGGCCTGCTCGCGGGCGAAGGTGACGCGCTTCTTCAGCCCGGCGACGCGAATCTCGAAGAACTCATCGAGGTTGCTGGAAAAGATCAGCAGGAACTTCAGCCGCTCGAGCAGCGGATAGGACTCGTCCAGCGCCTGTTCCAGCACGCGGATGTTGAACTGCAGCTGGGAAAGCTCGCGATGGATGTACAGCACGCTGTCATCCAGATTGGTCACCGGTGCGACCGGCGCTTCCTCGATGACTTCCGGCGGCGCGGAAGGCACCGCCACCGCTTCAGGCACGACCGGCTCCAGCACCTCGCTGACGACGGCGTCCTGCAGATCCTTTTCGCTGAGTCCCTGGTTGATCATCGCTTTGCCTCGAAAGGGCTCACTGGCCCCGTTTTAATTGTTGTGCCGCCTGTTTGGCGAAGTAAGTGAGGATGCCATCGGCCCCGGCCCGCTTGAAGCCGACCAAAGACTCAAGGATGACGGCCTCGCTCAGCCAGCCGTTCTGGATGGCGGCCATGTGCATCGCATACTCACCACTGACCTGATAGACGAAGGTCGGCGCCTTGAAGGCATCCTTCACGCGCCAGACGATATCCAGATAAGGCAGGCCGGGCTTGACCATCACCATGTCCGCGCCCTCGGCCAGGTCGGCGGCGACTTCATGCAGGGCCTCGTCGCCGTTGGCCGGGTCCATCTGGTAGGTGTTCTTGTTGCTCTTGCCGAGGTTGGCCGCCGAACCGACCGCATCGCGGAACGGGCCGTAGTAGGCACTGGCGTACTTGGCCGAGTAGGCCATGATGCGCACGTTGTGATGCTCGGCCACTTCCAGCGCCTCGCGGATCGCCTGGATGCGACCGTCCATCATGTCTGACGGTGCGACCACCTGGGCACCGGCTTCGGCGTGGGACAGCGCCTGGCGGACCAGCGCGTCGACCGTGACATCGTTCTGCACGTAGCCGTTGTCGTCGAGGATGCCGTCCTGGCCATGGGTGGTGAAGGGATCGAGCGCGACGTCGGTGATGATCCCCAGCTCCGGGAAGCGCGCACGCAGCGCGCGAGTGGCACGCTGGGCGATGCCGTCGGGGTTCCAGGCTTCGGCGGCATCCAGGGATTTCTTCTCCAGCGGCGTCACCGGGAACAGCGCCAGCGCCGGAATGCCCAGCGCCACCAGCTCCTCGGCTTCCTCGAGCAGCAGGTCGATGGACAGGCGCTCCACTCCCGGCATCGACGGCACCGCCTCACGGCGATTTTCGCCATCGAGCACGAACACCGGCAGGATCAGGTCATCGACCGTCAGCACGTTCTCGCGCACCAAGCGGCGGGAAAAATCATCGCGACGGTTGCGACGCAGGCGAGTAGCAGGGAACAACCGGCTGGCAGGAACGAAACTCACGACGGACTCCTGGCCCGCAAAACGGGCGAATATGACGTTTATAGGCCTGGCGCATGACGAAATGATGACAACGGCACGCCGCCGGGCCTGCGAAATCACCCCATTGTCGCCAGCCATGCCGGTGACTGCCAGTCCTTTGATCAAGCGCAAACCGGCGTGCCAGACCCGCGGCAATGAACACCGACAGCTCCGACGCATCCAACAAACATGCGGGGCTTACCTGAAGCCGTCTCAGGCATTAGCATCGAACGCATCCGCAGCGCCCACCGCAGGGCCGTTGAACTTGACCAGGAGTATCGCTATGAACAAGAAAGTCGCCGTGATCCTATCCGGCTGTGGCGTCTACGACGGCTCGGAGATCTATGAGAGCGTCATCACGCTGTTGCGCCTGGACCAGCGTGGCGTCAAGGTGCAGTGCTTCGCACCGAACATCCCGCAGATGCACGTGATCAATCACCTGAGCGGCGACGAGATGCCGGAATCGCGCAACGTGTTGACCGAATCGGCCCGCCTGGCCCGTGGCGAAATCAAGGACCTGCGCGAAGCCCGCGCCGAGGATTTCGATGCATTGATCATCCCCGGCGGCTTTGGCGCCGCGAAGAACCTGTCGACCTTTGCCACCGAAGGCGCCGCCAGCAAGGCGCTGCCTGAAGTGATCGCACTGGCCCAGGCCTTCGCCGAAGCGCGCAAGCCAATCGGCATGATGTGCATCGCACCGACCATGGCCGCGCAGATTTTCGGGGCCGGCGTGGTCTGCACCTTGGGCAGCGACGACGCCGATGCGGCCAAGGCGGTCGGCCAGATGGGCGCCGAGCATCAGGCATGCGAAGTCAGCGATATCGTCGTGGATGACAAGCACCGACTGGTCACCACCCCGGCATACATGCTGGCGCAGTCCATCAGCGAGGCCGCATCGGGCATCTACAAGCTGGTCGATCGCGTTCTGGAAATGACCACCGAGAGCTGATCTGCTCCGCAGTGCTGATAAAAATCCCGGGCCAGCCCGGGATTTTTTTGCGCGAAAGCCGCCAAAGCCGCGGCTGCTCATGCCGCTGCCCTGTTCAGCGAAGGCAGGGTCGGGCAGCTTGGTCGCTCAGCCACAGGAATGCCGATCATGAATCAAGACGATGAACTGCTCGCCGAGCAGGCCCAGGCGGTACGCCAGATGTTCGAACGCATCCCGTTCAATCAGGCACTGGGCATCGAACTCGACGAAATCTCCACTAGCCGGGTGGTGATGCACCTGCCGATGAAGCCCGAGCTGGTAGGCAATTTTGTCCACGGCATCCTCCACGGCGGGGTCATCGCCTCGCTGCTGGACGTCGCCGGCGGGGCCATGGCGATGCTCGGCGCCTTCGACAAGCATCGTCACCTGACCACGCAGGAGCGCGCCGCGCGACTATCCCGGCTGGGCACCATCGACCTGCGCATCGATTACCTGCGGCCAGGCCGCGGCACGCGCTTCATTGCCAGCGCCATGTTGCTGCGCTCGGGCAACAAGGTCGCAGTGGTGCGCTCGGAGTTGCATAACGAAACCGGTGTGCTGGTAGCCGTAGGCACCGGGACCTACCTCTGCGGCTGATCGCTCAGCGGCCTCTGGAGAGCTGCGTCAGCAAGCGGTCCAGTGCATTGGCGAAGGCCTGCCGATCGCGCTCGCTGTAGGCCGCCTGGCCGCCACCCATCTGGCCCTGGTCACGCAGGTCGGTGAACAGATTGCGCACTGCCAGGCGTTCACCCATGTTGCGCTCGTCGAACTCGCGACCGCGCGGGTCCAACGCCGCGACGCCCTTCTTCACCAGTCGATCGGCCAGCGGAACGTCGCTGCAGATCACCAGATCGCCAGGCTCGGCATGGTCGACCAGGTAGTCGTCAGCCGCATCCGGACCGCTCGGCACCACGATTAGACGCACGCAGGCGAACGCCGGCTTGACCTGACTCTGCCCGGCGACCAGCAGCACCTCGAACTTGCGCTTGAGCGCGAACTTGATCACCTGATCCTTCGCCGCCCGCGGACAGGCATCAGCGTCGATCCAGACGCGCATTGAAGTCGACTCGCTCATACGACAGCGCGCCGCACCGTTGCCAGCAGCGCCGCCGCACCGGCAAAGGCCGCGGCAAAACTGCGATTGATCAGGCGCTGCTGACGCGGCGTGCGCAATAACCGCAGTACTTTCGCCGCCAGCCCGGTGTATGCAGCCATAACGATCAGATCGACCACCACCATGGTTGCGGCCATTTCGCTGTATTGCAGCAGCAACGGCCGCTGCGGGTCGAGGAACTGTGGCAGGACTGCAAGAATGAAGACGATCGCCTTGGGGTTGCTGGCATTGACGACGAACCCGCGCAGCACCAGGCTCAGCGGCCTGCCAATGGGTCGCGGCGCGGCGGAGTCGTCCAGCGCCTGCGGTTGCGCCTGCCACTGCTTCCAGGCCAGCCACAGCAGATAGCCGACGCCGAACCACTTGATCAAGCCAAACGCCAACTCTGAGGTCGCCAGCACCGCACCGACACCCGCAGCCACCACTGCGATCTGCAGCACCAATGCCAGCTGCAGGCCGATGGCATTCCAGTAGCCACGCCAGAAGCCGTACTGCAAGCCGCAGGACATCGATGCGATGGCACCGGCGCCCGGCGACAGGCTGATCACCCAACAGGCGACGAAGAAAGCGAGCCAGGTTTCCAGTGACATTTGAATTCCTCCGTTCAGACGATTGTGCCGCAGCCGGCACTTCGATTCAGTCCGGCAAGCCCTTGCCCAGCTTCACCGGCTCCTTGAGCTTGCGCTTCATGGCGTTGCGCATGCGGATGTTCAGCGCCTCGACGCCCAGCGAGAAGGCCATGGCGAAGTAGACGTAGCCCTCGGCACATGCACACCGAAGGCTTCGGCAATCAGCAGCGTACCGACCACGATAAGGAAGGCAGCGCGACAATCTTCAGCCATGAAGTCGCTGATGGTGTCCGTAGCCAGCTTCATCACCAACACGGCATTCCATGAGAGTTGTTACTCGTTGGGGTTACGGTGGTAGAGCTGGACTTCGCTGCCACGCCAGCGGCGCACAGCCTTCTGGAAAAACAGACTGTTGGGCACCTGGACGATGGCGCCGGTGCCCGCTTCGGCCACCTCTTCGAGAGTGGTGTAGACCAAATTGATATCGATCACCCGGCCTTTGACGATCGGCTTGTCGAACGCCTCGACGATTTCCACGACGTCGCCCAGCCGGAACGGCCCTACGGTGAGAATCAGCACCGCACAAAGCAGGTTGGACAGCACGCTCCAGATCGCGAAGAAGGCGATCGCTGCCACCGCGACGAACCCGGAAATGGCCGTCCACAGCACCGTGGCAGAAACACCAAAGCGCTCCAACACCATGATCAGCGCACCGCCGATGATGAACCAGCGGATGCCGCCGCGCACCGGAATCAGCAGCTCCGGCGGCAATGGATAGCGCGACGACAGACGCGTCAGGCCGCGGGCCACAAGCCGTTGCAGTACATAGGCCACCAGCAGGATGAGCAGCACCTGCAGGCCGAGCATCCACTGCAACCGCCACTCTTCGACCATGCTCAGCCAGGGTTCGCTCATGCGCTGGCCTCCAGTTGCGCCTGCAAGGCTTCCAGCGTTTCCAGCGCTTCCAGCCAGGCCTCCTCAAGCTCGCCTTCGCGAACCTTCAACTCGGCCTGCTTGGCCAGCAGCTGGCGCAGCTCATCCTTGCGCGCCACTTCGTAAAGCGCGCTGTCGCCCAGGCTCGTTTCGAGCTCGGCCAGTTTTTCGTGCACCGTCGCCAGATCCTTCTCCAGCTTGTCCGCCTGACGCTTGTGCGGCGCCAACTGCTGACGCAAAGCGGCGGCGGCCTGACGCTGGGCGCGCTTGTCGGTCTTGTCCGCCGCGGGCTCGCCGCTGGCGACGGGCTGCTGGCGCGCCCGGTAATCAACCAGCCAGCGCGCATAATCCTCGAGATCGCCGTCGAAACTCTGCACCTGCCCGTCGGCGACCAGCAGGAACTCGTCGGTGGTGCTCTTGAGCAGATGCCGGTCGTGGGACACCACCAGCACCGCACCTTCGAAATCCTGCAGGGCCATGGTCAGTGCCAGGCGCATTTCCAGATCGAGGTGGTTGGTCGGCTCATCGAGCAACAACAGATTGGGCTTGCCCCAGGCGATCAGCGCCAACGCCAGGCGCGCCTTCTCGCCACCAGAGAAATTCAGCACCGGCTCGTCGCAGCGCACACCACGGAAGTCGAAGCCACCGAGAAAATCACGCAATGTCTGCTCACGCTCGCTGGGGGCGATGCGTTGCAGGTGCAGCAGCGGGCTGGCCTTGGGATCGAGCGAATCGAGCTGATGCTGGGCGAAGTAGCCGACGGCCAGATTCTCGCCGCGCTGCAGGCGGCCACTCAGCGGTGTGAGCTCGGCCGCAAGCGTCTTGATCAGCGTCGACTTGCCCGCGCCGTTCGGTCCCAGCAGACCAATACGTGCACCGGGCACCAGCTGCAGCTTGACCTTCTCCAGGACGACCTTTTCGCCGTAACCGAGGCGCGCTTCGGCGAGGTCCAGCAACGGACTGGATACCTTGTCCGCCTCACGGAAGCGGAAGTCGAATGGCGAGTCGACATGCGCCGGCGCCAGCTCCTCGAGCCGCTCCAGCGCCTTGATCCGGCTCTGGGCCTGGCGTGCCTTGGTCGCCTGAGCCTTGAAGCGGCGGATATAGCTTTCCATGTGCGCGCGCTGCGCCTGCTGCTTCTCGAAGGCCTGCTGCTGCTGCGCCAGGCGTTCGGCACGGGTGCGCTCGAACGCCGAGTAGCCACCACGATAGAGCGTCAGTTTGCGCTGTTCGAGGTGGATAACGTGATCGACCACCGCGTCGAGGAAGTCGCGGTCGTGGGAAATCAACAGCAAGGTGCCGGGATAGCCCTTGAGCCAATCCTCCAGCCAGAGAATCGCATCGAGATCGAGGTGGTTGGTCGGTTCGTCCAGCAACAGCAGATCCGACGGACACATGAGCGCCTGCGCGAGGTTAAGACGCATACGCCAGCCACCGGAGAAACTGCTGACCGGCAGCGTCATCTGCTCGTTGGCAAAGCCCAGCCCGGCGAGCAACTTGCGCGCACGGGCATCGGCGCTATAGCCGTCGAGGTTGTCCAGCTCAGTATGCAACCGCGCCAGAGCGTTGCCATCGTGCGCCTGCTCGGCGGCGGCCAGCTCACGCTGGACGCGGCGCAGCTCGACGTCGCCATCGAGGACGTAATCCACCGCCAGGCGATCGAGGGTATCGATCTCCTGACGCATGTGCGCGATGCGCCAGTCCGGTGGCAGCTGGCAATCGCCACCATCGGGCACCATTTCACCGCGTAGCAATGCGAAGAGGGTGGATTTGCCGGCGCCATTGGCGCCGATCAGGCCGGCCTTCTGGCCGGGGTGCAGGGTCAGCTCGGCGCCTTCCAGCAAACGCTGCGGGCCACGCTGTAGAGTGAGGTTCTGAAGTCGGATCATAATGTCGGCGAGTTTATCAGTTCGCCTGGAAAGCCAGCCGAGCTAGCCGCAAAAAAAGGCGATTGCCAATGCCTGACCTGAACCTGTGGGATTTCGCTGTGCGTTGCTACGCACAACCCGGCGTCGAGAGTGTCTGTCTGGAGCTGCAGAGCCAGGGCGCCGATGTGTGTGTGCTGCTTTGCGCTGCCTGGCTGGAAGCACGAGGGGTGGCCTGCAACGAAGAGCGGCTGCACGCGCTGCAGGAGGTCGCTGCACCCTGGCAACGGGATATCGTCGAGCCGTTGCGCGCACTGCGCCAGGCATGGCGACCAACGGCCCAGAGCGACGAAGCGTTGCGCGAACTGCGCGAGACGCTGAAGACAATGGAGCTGCAGGCAGAGCGCCACTTGCTGGCGCGGCTACAGACAACAAGCGATGACTGGGCCGCGTCTTGCGAACCCAACTTGTGGTTGAAGACGCTGGCGCCGTCGAACCACTGCCGCGCAGGCCTGGAAACTCTGCGCAGCGCGGCGTATCGGATTCAGCGGGAGCTGGACGACTTTTGAGGGCTGGCGGCTGGCTTGCGCGGAGCGGGCTTCTTCGCGGCGGGTTTGCTGGCTGGCTTGCTGGCGGCAGGCTGAGCCGATGCCTGCGCGGCGGGTGCCACTTTCTCGGCAGCCGCAGGAGCGACCACAGGCTTGGCCGTGGCGGCAGGTCGGGTACGGGCTGGTGCCTTTCCAGCAGTCGGGCGTGCTGCGGCGGGCTTGGAAGCGGCAGCACTGGCTGAAGTCTTTGCCGGCGCTTTGGCCGGAGCCTTGGCTGGGGCTTTGGCTGCTGGTTTTACCGCTGCTTCGGCGGCTTGGGTTCTGGCTGGCGTGGCCGCGGTTTTCGCAGCAGTTTTAGCGGCTGGAGCCGGCTTGCGCGCGGCCTGCCGAGGCGCTGCAGCTTTGCCGGTGGTAGCGGTCGCCTGCTGACGACTCAGTAATTCCTTGTCCGCGGCATCGGCAACCTGTCGGATGCCCTGCGCCAGTTTCAGACTCTGTTCGGCGTCGCGCTTGAGCTCGGCAAGATAGGTCAGCGTTTCGCTCTGACGACTCTGCAGCAGCGCGAGAGAGTCCTCGAGTTCAGTGAGCCGGGTGCGCGCTTTGGTCTGCGCCTTGGCTTTGCCAGCACTGCCCGCTTCGTCCAGCTTGGCGCGGGCCTTGGTCAGTTTCTCCTGCGCTTTGCCGCGCTGCTTCTGCAGCTTGGCGAGCGCACTTTCGGCATCCTTGACTGCCTGGCTGCAGGCTTTGTCCAGATGCTCGATAAGGCTGTGCGAGAGTTGTTGCAGCAGATGCAGCGGTGTAGTGACTGACTTCTTCTTCGCGGGCATGAAGGTGCCTCCTGGCGGGAACGATGCAGCCATACTAGACGGCCCGCAAGGTGGCCGCCAGCGGCCAGGAAGCGCTGCATCTGCCGCAGCGCCTGGCGCGTTGTTCAGGCCGGCGTAGCAGCTTGCTTGTGCGCGGTATGCAGCACTTCGATCAGGCAATCTTCCAGCTCGAAACGCTCATGCAACAGCTGACCAAGCTTCTTCAGCTCATCGGCCAGGCCTGGGCTGCCCAGACAGTCGCCCTTTTCGCAGCGATCATTGAAGCCCAGCGCGACCTGGGTGATGGTCTCGATACGCGGATAGATCTGCTTGGCAAGCTCGATGGCGCGCGCGTCGCCGAAGGCTTCAGCCTCGGCGAGCAATTGTTCGTAGATTTCAAAGTGGCCAGCCGAGACGTAGTCGACCAGATATTCGCAGAACTGCTGCAGACCCTGACGAGCAGCGGCGTCGTCGCGCTCGGTGTGCAAACCGTCGTACGCGTTGATCAAAGCGTGGCGCTCGTGCAGCCAACGGTCGATCAGTAGATGTACACCACCCCAGCGTTCCTGGGCATTCCGACAGCTCTCGAGCATGATGACCTCACTTCCCTAATCGATGATGCTTTACGCCATCCCGAGACGTTTTTGTCTTTCGGTATCGGCCTTTGGGTGAGTGGCGGCAGCGAATGGCAGGAATCCGTCACCGCACGAGCAGACTATGCCGCGACGCTCGATGCATCAAGCAAAATGCCGATGAATCTCGCGAGCGCACAGCGGCCCCCACGGGCCGCGCGTCCATGAGAAGACCGTGCAAGCGCAACGGGAGTTCGACAGGAAGGTAAAAGATCTGCTCAGTCGCGACGCAGCAGTTGCCACAGGCAGAGGATCGCCATGCCGATAAAGCCCAGCAGGCTCCACTCCGGGATGCTCATGCCCAGCATCGTCCAGCTCACCTCGGCGCACTCGGCGGTGCCGTGTAGCACCAGGCGGGCGATTTCCTGGAACGGCAATGCCTCCATCATGTATTCCAGGCTCGGCAGGCAGCTTGGCAGCTGGTCGGCCGGCACGCTCTGCAGCCAGATCTGCCGGATTGCCGTGGCAGCGCCGGCCAGCACGAATAGCAGGGCAAAGCCCGAGTAGATGCGGCGTCCGGTCTTGGCTGGCCCGTGAATCGCCGCGATGAGGCAGACCAGGCCGAAACCGATCACGCAGACGCGCTGAACAATGCACAGCGGACACGGCGCAAGCCCCATCACGTGCTCCATGTAGAGCGCAATAGCGATCAACAGGGCGCTGCCCAGAAAAGCGATGACGAACAGGGAACGAGGGCTGGCCAGGCGCATGGTGGCTCCGCTAGCTGGAAAAGTTCGCTACGGTAGTGGAAACCCCAGCGGCCTTACAAGCGGCGGACAGCCTCGGGGATGCGTCAGGCCCGCGCGATAGCGGACCTGACGAGCCGATCACAGAGTGGCGGGAAGATTGCGACCGAGCAGACCGACGCCCTGCTGAAACAAGCGGTTGCTGTTCTCGGTGTCACCCAACTGCGCCAGCAGACGCGCCAGCTCGGCGCAGGTTTCCGGACGATGATCGAAACGCAGGCTCGCCTCGAGATAATCGCGCGCCTTGCCCCACAGTTCGTTACGCAGGCTCAGACGCCCCAGTGCAAGCAACAACACCGGGTTTTGCGGATGATCCTTGAGCCAGCCTTCGGCGTGCGCGAGCTGACGCGCCGGATCACGGCCCTGCACCCGTCCGTAACGCTCCACCAGCCGATCATCGAACTGCCGTTTGATCGCTGCGTAGAGCACTTCTTCGGCCTTGGGTTGCGCACCCAGCCGGGACAACCCGTCGGCATAAGCGCGTACTACCAGCGGCTCGCTGCGCAGCGCGCTGGGAACGGTCTGCCAACGCTGATTCAGCGCTTCGATGCCTGCCTCGGCGGCCACTTCGGACGGCTGCCCGGCCTGCTCGACCGCTGCCGTCCAGGCCAGCACTTCGAGTTCGCTCAGGCGCGCCGGCGGCAGCACACGATGCTTGCGCAGCTCCGGCAGCAAGCGGCACAGCGCCGCCCAGTCTTCCAGCTGCACGTAGAGCTGCTGCAGCAGCGTAAGCACATAGGGGTGACGCGGATGGTCGTTCTGCAATTCGCTGAGCGAAGCACGGGCTTCGACATACTGGCCACGGGCAATCTGCAGCTGCGCCTGGGTCAAGCCGATCGCCAGCGCCGCCTCCGGCTCGCGCTCACGCGCCTTGTGCAGCAGCTCGTCGCTCTGGGCATATTCGCCCAGCTCGTTGGCTGCCCGCGCCGCGCCCAGGTAATGCACCAGCGGCTGGCGATCCTTCTCTGCCGCCAGCTGCAGGTGCGCCAACGCCGGGCCCCACTGGCCCTCGGCGAGCTCACGCAGCCCCTTGCGGGAGGCATTTTCCACACGCCGTGCGCGGTGCCGCCGCGACCATGGATTGACCAGCGCCCCCGACACCTGCAGTACGCCCAGCAACCAGTGCACGACCATGGCCAGCAACCACAGACAGCCAACCAGCGCGAGAAATATCCAGAAGCTCGATTCGTAACGGAACTGGTCGTAGGTGATCAGCACATAGCCTGCGCTCTGACTGATCGCCCAACCGAGAAAGCCTGCAATCGCAAGCAGAAGGATGAATACCAGGGCCAGGCGTTTCATGTGCGCTCTGCCTCCTGCGCCTCGGTCTGCGTTTCAGGCTGAGACGAAGCCTCGCTCGCCGGGCCTTCGTCGCGACGTTCGCGCTTCTGCACATAGGCCTGCAGAGCCTGCAACGCAGGCGCCAGATCAGGCAGGGTCACCTCTACTTCGCGCAGGGACAATGCTTCGAGGCGCTCGCGCAGACCACGCGCCTGACCGTTGTCTTCGCTGAAATGGTCCTTGAGCACTGCACTCGCCTGCTCCAGCGACTGGCGGTAGACCTTGGTGTTGCCGTTGAGCACTGCCCATTGCGCCTGCTCGATGGCCAGCGACAGCGCCAGACGCACCTGCCCCAGCGTCTGGCCGGCCAGCAGCGGCTTGACGTCGCCACCGGCATCGAAATCCACCCGCACGTAGCGAGTCAGCTCGTTGAGCCAGCGCTGCCAGCGGCTGTCCTGCGCGTTTTCCGGCACGGCCTCGCCATTGACGAACTCGGGCGCGAGCGCACTGAGCTGGTTGCTCTGTCCACGCAGCGCACCGAGCTGCAGGAACAAGCCAGTGCGATCAAGCTCCGGCAGGCTGCGCAGCGCCTCAAGGCCCTCCAGCAGTTTCTGCCGCGTGCCGTAGGCGCCGGGGTCATCCTGTTTCTGCAGGATCAGATCGGCCTCGTGCACCAGCATTTCGGCGCTCTTGATGTCCTGCATCGCCGACAGCTGCAACATCGCCATACGCAACAGATGTTCGGCCTCGGCCAGGCGCCATTCTTCGCGACTGGCGCCCAGCACCTGCTCGACACGCCCGGAAAGCCGCTGCTGATCGCTCTGCAACGTTGCCAGCAATCGACGACGTTCCTCCAGCTCGCTGGCCGACGGCAGCTGCTCCAGACGGCCCAGGCGTGCTGCCAGCTCGCGTTCGCGTTCAGCAAGCTGGCGAGTCTGCTCACCGGTGCTCTGCAACGCTTCGAGCTGGCGATCCTCGCTGGCACCAAGCTGTTTCAGCTGCCAGAGGCCATAACCGCCGAGCGCCACGCCACCCAAGCCGACCAGCAGCGCCAGTGCCGCCAGCGATTTGCCACCCGCATTGGCGCTGGCAGGTCTGGATGGAGCTGGCTTGGCGGGCTTTGCAGTCTCGACGGCTGGGGTCGGCTCACTGGCGGGGGGTTGCAGCGGTTCTTTCTTGGAATCTGCTTCGCTCACGTTTCCATCCTTTGCTTCAGGAGGCAGTCACTGCGGTTTCCCGCAACGCCGCCAGCAATGCCGCAACGCTTGCGCCACGGCAATCCACAATTCGTTTGGCGCCCAACTGCCGAGCCATCTCCGCGACCCGCGGACTGGGTACGAACAAGGTTAGCTCAAGCAATTCAGGCCAGGTATCGGCCGCCAGCTCATGCAGCGACAGCAAACCCTGCCCACTGCTGACCACCAGGCCGTTGAGCCGTTCCGAACGGACCGTAGCGGCCAGCGTGCCCGGCGGGTAAGCAGGAAGCCTACGCCGGTAGAGTTCGAGGATATCCACCTGCACGCCACGCCCGCGCAACGTCTCGGCGAGCAACTCACGCCCACCCTCACCACGCAGGATCACCACCTTCGGATCAGGTCTGGCCAGTGCCGCGTCGAGGCGCGGCAGCGCCAGCAGCGCCTCGCTGTCGTCGCCGCGCTCCGGCCAGCAGGTGTCCAGACCGTAGTCGGCGAGTATCGCGCCAGTGGCAGCACCGACGCTGAACCAGGCCTGGCCAAGCGGTGGTTGCGGCCAATAGCGGTCGAGCAGCTCGATGCCCAGCCGCGCCGCCGGTTTGCTCACCACGATGACCGCGCAGTAGCGATCCAGGTCGAGAATCGTCGCGCGCTGCTCGGCGGTTTCCGGCAAAGGCTCGATCGCCAGCAGCGGCAGGCTCGCAGTGTGAATGTCGTCTTCAGCCAATGATGCCGCGACCGGACCGCACTCCTCGGCCGGCCGGGTCAGCAGCAGACGCCAGTCATTCACTCGTGGCCAGCCTCACCGTAAACCGCCTGGAGGATCTGCTCAGCGCCCTGGTCCAGCAACTGTTCGGCAACACGCACACCCAATGCCTCGGCGTCGGCGGCCGGCGCACGCCCCTCGGCGCGCAGCAGCAGAGTGCCGTCCGGCTGCCCGACCAGCCCGCGCAGCCACAGCTGCTCGCCTTCGAGCACCGCGTAACAGGCAATCGGCACCTGGCAGCCGCCGTTCAAGCGCTTGTTCAAGGCACGCTCGGCGACGACGCGGGTAGCAGTCTGCGGATGGTTCAGGCACTCCAACAGCGCATGCAGCTCGCTGTCGCCGGTGCGGCACTCGATGCCGACCGCACCCTGACCGCCGGCCGGCAGGCTCTCATCGACGCTGATACTGGAGCGGATGCGCTCGCCGAAGCCAAGGCGGATCAGCCCGGCGGCGGCGAGGATGATGGCGTCGTACTCGCCGGCATCGAGCTTGGCCAGTCGGGTATTGACGTTACCGCGCAGGAACTGGATTTTCAGGTCCGGCCGACGCGCCAGCAGTTGGGCCTGGCGGCGCAGCGACGAGGTGCCGACCACGCTGCCGGGCGGCAGCGCATCGAGGTCGTCGTAGTGATTGGAGACGAAGGCGTCGCGTGGGTCTTCGCGCTCGCAGATGCAGTACAGGCCCAGCCCTTCGGGAAACTCCATCGGCACATCCTTCATGGAGTGCACGGCGATGTCCGCTTCGTTCTCCATCAGCGCCGTTTCCAGCTCCTTGACGAACAGGCCTTTGCCGCCAATTTTCGCCAGGGGCGCGTCGAGTAGCTTGTCGCCGCGGCTGACCATCGGCACCAAGGTGACCTTCAGCCCCGGGTGCGACGCTTCCAGGCGCGCCTTGACGTATTCGGCCTGCCACAGGGCCAGGGCACTCTTGCGGGTGGCGATGCGAATTTCGCGAGACATGGGCAATTCCAGAACAGTGAATTGCCGGCGATGATAACAGGCCGGACAACCAGCCTGGGTTGGCCGGAATCAAGTAAAGGGTGGTGTCACGCCACTGTGCCGGGGCCCGCCAGCTGCTGGAGCTGACGGTCACCGACGCCGCGAACCGTACTGGTTCAGAGGTTCTGCATCAGCTTGCGCACACCGGCCACATGCCGACGGCTCACCGTCAGCGCCTCGCCTTCGAGCCCCTTGAGGAACAGCTGGAAGTGCCCGAGCGGCGTGCGTTGCAGGCGCTCGATGCGGTCACGGAACACCAGCGCGTTGCGGTGGATACGCACGAAGCGCTCACCGAACTCGTCTTCCAGGGACTTCAACGGCTCGTCCAGCAACACTTCGCCGCCTATGTGGCGCAAGGTGACGTACTTGTGATCGGCAATGAAGTAGATCACGTGGTCCAGCGGGATCAGCTCGATGCCCTTGCGGGTACGCGCGCTGATGTGACTGCGCGGTCCGGCACCGGAAACCGCCGCCGGCCGGGTCAACGCGGCGAGCTGCACCCGGTTCGGCCGTTCCGCCTTCTTCAATGCCTCGGTGAGGTGTTCCGGGCGTACCGGTTTGACCAGGTAGCCAACCGCGCTGACCTGGAACGCTTCCAAAGCGAATTCATCATGGGCAGTACAAAAGATCACGGCCGGCGGCGCATCCGTCTCGCAGAGCTTGGCGGCAACCTGCAGGCCATCGAGCCCGGGCATGCGGATATCCAGCAGCACGACATCAGGGCGCAGTTCCTCGATCAGCGTCAATGCTTCTTCGCCATTGCTGGCAGCGGGCTCGAGGACACGATAGCCGTCGAGGTCACCTACCAGTCGGCTGAGGCGCTCGCGGGCTAGAGGTTCGTCATCGACAATCAGGACATTCATATAGATCTGGCTTCCTGCGTTTGTCTCGCACATGGATAGCGTAGACATGTGTAATGGCGGCCTTCACGGCGCTCCACGCTGAGACTCGCTAGCGGACCGAAAAGTGCCGCTAATCGTGCGTCGATGTTCTGCAAACCCTGACGTGTCCCGCGTGAAGCCTGCGTTTGAGCGACTTCGTCGAAGGGGTTGCTGACCACCAACTGAAACGTGCCATCGACATAATCGGCGGTTACGCTCACCACACCTCCCTCGATACGGGGCTGGATGCCATACACCAGTGCATTCTCCAGCAACGGTTGCAGCGTGAGCTGCGGAATCGGCAGATCGTCCGGTACGCCGTCGACCTGCCAGTCCATCTGTAGACGGTCACCCAGGCGATATTGTTCGATCGACAGATAGCGCCGCGACAGCTCCAGCTCTTCGCTCCAGGCCACCAACGTGCCGGGACGCGCCAGGCTCGCGCGAAACAGATCGGATAGATCCAACACCGCCTGCTCGGCCTTCACCGGATCGCTGGCCACCAGCGCCGCGATGCTGTTGAGGCTGTTGAACAGGAAATGCGGGCGGATACGCGCCTGCAGCGATTCGATCCGCGCGCGCAGTTCAGCCTGCTCCTGACGGCGCCATTGGCTCTGCAGATAGAAATAGCGTAGCAGCAGCCCCGACATGATCAGGCTGATCAACGCATGGCGCAGGTAGAGATTGACCTCGCCGTCGCGTGAAAGCGGCCCGCCGAGCTGGTAGATATCGGCCACCGCCGTGCAAGCCAGGGTCAAGCCGACCACCAGCGCGCAGCAGGCAAGCCCCGCGAAGGCCGCGCGGAGGCGCGCCAGCAGAGGCCGCAGCAGGCACATGGTGCCGGCCGAGAGCAGTACGATCCACTGCACGAACAGCGAGGTCAGCGCCAGACGCATCCAGTTGAAGCTGGGCTGCATCGGCTCGGCCAGCACCAGCACGAACACCAGCAGTTCGGCAAGCAGGACGAGACCGAGCAAGGCCTCGGGCTGGCACAGCTCGGGCACGAAGAAGTCGTCGGTTAGGGCAGTGGATTTCACGCGATTCGGCCTGATGGTTATCTGGTGGGCGAGTTTCCTTGGCCGCCCCGGCAACGGCAAGACGATCGCTCGTCGCCATGCTGGGATTAGTCGGGATTTGCCAGCCAGCTCACCCTTCACGGCGAGGTTCCGACGTGCCCGATCGCAGCGCCATCCCTGTTATCATCGCCGCCTTTCCTCAGCCTTCGGATTTCAGCGAGCGCATTCATGAGCACCGACAAGACCAACCAGTCCTGGGGCGGCCGTTTCAGCGAGCCCGTCGACGCCTTCGTCGCCCGATTCACCGCCTCCGTCGAGTTCGACAAGCGCCTCTACCGCCACGACATCATGGGCTCGATCGCCCACGCCACCATGCTGGAAAAGGCCGGCGTGCTGAGCGCCGATGAGCGCGACCAGATCATCGCCAACCTGAAGGACATCCAGGGCGAGATCGAAGCCGGCACCTTCGACTGGCGCGTGGATCTGGAAGACGTGCACATGAACATCGAGGCGCGCCTGACCGACCGCATCGGCGTGACCGGCAAGAAGCTGCACACCGGGCGTAGCCGCAACGATCAGGTGGCCACCGACATCCGCCTCTGGCTGCGCGACGAGATCGACATCATCCTCGCCGAGATCACCCGTCTGCAGCAGGGTCTGCTGGGCCTGGCAGAAGCCGAAGCGGACACCATCATGCCCGGCTTCACCCATCTACAGACCGCGCAGCCGGTGACCTTCGGCCATCACCTGCTGGCCTGGTTCGAGATGCTCAGCCGTGATTACGAGCGCCTGGTCGACTGCCGCAAGCGCACCAACCGCATGCCGCTGGGCTCGGCCGCACTGGCTGGCACCACCTACCCGATCCAGCGCGAGATCACCTGCGAGCTGCTGGGCTTCGAAGCGATCTCCGGCAACTCGCTGGACGGCGTTTCCGATCGCGACTTCGCCATCGAGTTCTGTGCGGCCGCCTCGCTGGCGATGATGCACCTGTCGCGCTTCTCCGAAGAGCTGGTGCTCTGGACCAGCGCGCAGTTCCAGTTCATCGACCTGCCCGATCGCTTCTGCACCGGCTCCTCGATCATGCCGCAGAAGAAGAACCCGGACGTACCCGAGCTGGTGCGCGGCAAGACTGGTCGTGTGTTCGGCGCGCTCGCCGGCCTGCTGGTGCTGATGAAGGGCCAGCCGCTGGCCTACAACAAGGACAACCAGGAGGACAAGGAGCCGCTGTTCGACGCCGCCGACACTCTGCGTGACAGCCTGCGCGCCTTTGCCGACATGGTTCCGGCGATCAAACCCAAGCGCGAAATCATGCGCGAAGCGGCGCTGCGCGGCTTCTCCACCGCGACGGATCTCGCCGACTATCTGGTGCGCAAGGGCCTGCCATTCCGCGACTGCCACGAGATCGTCGGTCACGCGGTGAAGTATGGCGTGCAGACCGGCAAGGACCTGGCCGAAATGAGCCTGGACGAGCTGCGCCAGTTCAGCGATCAGATCAGCGACGACGTGTTCGCCGTGCTGACCCTGGAAGGCTCGGTGAACGCCCGCGATCATATCGGCGGAACGGCACCGGCGCAGGTGCGCGCTGCGGTCAAGCGCGGCCAGGAGCTGCTCGCCAGCCGCTAAGCGCAAACCCGGGAAAGGACTCCCATGTTCGAACTGCTGCTACGCGGGTTAGCGTTTCTGGCCGGGGTGATCGCCGAGATCGCGCTGGCCTATCTTTTCTACACTACTGGCTGGTTTGCCTTACGGCTGCTAACGCTGGGCCGCTACCCAGATCTGCCGCTACGCGTAGCCGACCCGATGAACTCACGTAGTGCCTGGGTTGCGGCGTTTGGTTTTCTTTGCCTGATGGGCTTGCCGTTGACGTGGCTGACCTTCATCTATGGCTGATCTTCTCCGCGAGACAATTCAATGCCCCTCACCATCCGCCCCGCCACCCCAGACGACGCCGCGCTGATCCTGCGCTTCATCACTGACCTGGCGATCTACGAAAAGGCTGAGCACGAGGTCAAGACCGACGTCGCCGGCATCGAGAACAGCCTGTTCGCTGACGGCAGCACCGCTCACGGGTTGATCTGCGAGCTGGACGGCGAGCCGATCGGCTATGCGGTGTATTTCTTCAACTACTCGACCTGGCTGGGCAAGCACGGCCTGTACTTGGAAGACCTCTACGTCACCCCGCAACAGCGTGGCGTCGGTGCCGGCAAGGCAGTGCTGCGTTATCTGGCCAAACTGGCGGTGGCACGCGGCTGCGGGCGCTTCGAGTGGTCGGTACTGGACTGGAATCAGCCAGCCATCGACTTCTACGAATCCATCGGCGCCAGGCCACAGAGCGAGTGGATCAGCTACCGCCTTGCCGGCGACGCACTGTCAGAGTTCGCAGCGGGTTGATCAATCGCTCGAACGCGGCCGCGCCAGATTCCGCAACTGCGATGCCGCCGCGCAAGCCTCGCCTGCCCTTTGCCAACGCCTGGTTCTTTCCTGCTGCCGCGCTCTATGCAGCGCTCATCCTGCCGAGCTCGGTCATTGCTCTCCTCGGCCTGATTCCTGCGCTGCCCGGATTGGTTACGCCCGCCGGCCACGCTCATGAAATGATCTTCGGTTTCGCCCTCGCGGTGATCGCCGGCTACCTGCTAGGCCCGCAACCGCTACGTTTTACCCTGACCCTGCTTGGCTGCTGGCTTCTCGCGCGGGTGAGCTTTCTGCTCTGGCCGGGCTCCTGGCTGGCGCTGGCGAGCGCAGCACTCTTCGCCGCCGGGCTTGCCTGGAAGGTACTGCCGCGCTTTCTTGGCGCTGCGAAGAAGTGGCGCAACCAGACAGTCGCACCCATCGTGGCCGGGCTGGGGCTGCTCAGCGCGGCGGCCAGCGGGGGGTTAGGCGCCACCCTTGATCGATTGGCATTGCTCGAAGCGCTGCTGCTACTCGCGACGCTGATGTTCTTCATGGGCGGCCGCATCATCGCGCCCGCTGTCGCCGGCTATGCACAGAGCCAGGGTCGGCAGCTGGCTGCGCGAGTCCAGCCGAATCTCGAGGGCGCCGTGCTGATCCTGCTGGGCCTCGCCCTTGTGCTCAACCTCCTGCCCTGGTCACTGGCCCGGCAATTGACCGGAGCAGTGCTGATCAGCGCCGGCGTGCTCACGATCATCCGTCTGCTGCGCTGGCAGCCTTGGCATTGCACGCGTCCGGACCTGTTGATCCTGCTGCTCGGCTATGCCTGGCTCGCGCTCGGGTTGCTGCTGTTTGGCCTAGGCACTCTGCTGCCGCGGCTGCCGCTCAACGCAACGCTACACGCGCTGAGCGTCGGCGCACTGGGCAGCCTGACCTTCGCCGTGATGGCACGAACGCAACTGATCTACCGCTTTCGCGATCCGGCTGCGCAACCGTGGATTCAGGCCGCCGCGCTGCTGATCAGTCTGGCGGCCCTGGCCCGTGTGGTGCCCGCACTGCTTGACCAGTCCAGACCGGGCTGGTTGCTGCTGGCGGCAATAACCTGGTCGCTAGCCTTTCTTGCCCTGACGCTGCTGCTCTGGCGCTGCCGCCACGCGCACTCGGATAGCCCGCGCCGCGCCGCCGACCGCTGAGTCATTTGCCAGGAACTCTCGCAGCTTGCGCTTGACCTACATGCAGCCGGCGGCTAATTCCAGCCGCAGCGGCCGTACTCATCGAGGCCTGCATGACCGACTTGCGCACCCTGCTGCTGAACGAGGACACCCAGGGCGCCGAGCTCTTCGACTCGCCCAAGGAGCGGCTGCTGTTCTACCGTTCGGAAATCCACTTCGAATCGTCATTGCTGGCCGAGCGGACGAGCGCATACCTATCGTCGCAGTCCTTTCTGATGATCGCCTTCGCCTCATCGATGGCCAACAGCAATCCCGAGTGGGGCGATCTGTTCCGCCTGGTCGTACCGGCCATTCTCTCGGTACTCGGACTGATCACCTCGATTCACGCCATGCCCGGCATCAAGGCCAATTTCGAGGTCATTGAGCGCTGGCATCAGAAACAGGGCGAACTGCTACAGATCGAAGGTCGCGTGGGCATACTGCCGAACAACGAGTCGGCGCTGTTCGGCGAGGGCAACAGCCCGCCCGGCGGACGTCGCTACAAACGCACGCTGCTATTTTCTCTACGTACACCCATCATTTTTTCGCTGGTGTGGAGCGCATTCGGCCTGCTTTGCCTGGCATTGAGCTTTATGGACTGACACTGTCGTATGTTGCCGCGCATACTCGCATCTGCTTAGCTGCAAAACATGCAAACGGAGAAGTACCCATGTCCGAGCCCGACCGCCCACGCTTTCGCGTCGATGCCGATCGCCAGGCCGCCCATCGACGGGTACGCTACGCTGAAACCAACCGTCCGGATGACGGCAGCTGTACGATCTGTCAGCTCGATGAGGAAAATCCGGCACCGCTCGACGAGACCCCCACCATGGTGCAAGACACCCCTGAGAACGAAGAAGACGAAACCTTCGCCGAATCCCATCTGATCCAGGCCATCGAGAACCAGATCGAAGCAGGCGAGCCGGCAGCCACTCAAGCCACACTGAACAAGCTCACCCTGGTCGGCTACGAGCGCGACGAATGCCTGCAGATGATGGCGGTGGTTCTGGCACACGAAATCCGCAGCATGCTGGCCGAAGACCGACCCTTCGACGCCAACGCCTACGAGGTCATGCTACGCAAACTGCCAGAGCTGCCGGAAGCGACCGAATAAGACCTGGATCAAGGCAGGGCCACTGACAGCATCTACACTCAGCAAACAGGGCACGAGCCCACCATCCGAGGAGCGAGCATGTCGTACACCCCTGAGTTGGTCGCCGAACTGGACGTACTTCGACAGTTCAATCTGGAAAACCTGCAGGAAGGCCTGAAGGTTCATCACGACGCCAGTCCTTCGACTATCGCCGCCTTTTCACGTCTGCACGCCAAGGGCCTGATCACCCAGGCCGACGGCGGTTACCTCACCAGCCTCGGCCGTGACGCCGCCGAACAGGCACAAACGCTGCTCACCATCCTTTCGGAAACGGCCACGGCCTGAACAACCCCGTTTTACTGCGCTGCCCGGGCCGGATAATGCCGCCCCGGGCTTCGGTCGGTCGCCGCCAAGCTCCGAGCCAGCCTCAAGCCCTGCGCCTGTTGGCCGATGAACAAGGTTAGCCAGGCCTGCAAGACCCACCATGATCCGCACTCACCACCCTATCCAGCCGATTCTCGAAGACGGCATCGATCGCAAGGTCCTGACGACCCTGCGTGCGCGCTTTCTCGCAGTGAACGATGCACGGTTGAATCGTGCACTGGCCGCCATGTCGACCCGCCAGCAGCAGGTGCTCAAGCTGTTGCCGCTGCTGTTCCACGTCAATCATCCGATGCTTCCCGGCTACGTGTCGACGAACACGCCGGCGGGGCTCGCCCACTTCGAGCCGGACAGCGAACACCTGGCCGAAGCGCAGCGCCTGAGCCGTTCATTTGCCTACAGGCCCGTGCGCGGCAAGGCACCGCGACCGATCCAAGGCCTGTTCCTCATGGGCAGCCTGGGCACCGTAGCGCAGGACGAACACAGCGATCTGGACGTCTGGGTCTGTCACGATCCAGCGCTGGACGCCCAGGGACTCGACGAACTGCGCCGCAAGTGCGAACTGCTGCAAGCCTGGGCTGCGACCCAGGGCAGCGAAGCGCATTTCTTCCTGGTCGATCCGCAGCGTTTCACCCAGGGCCAGCGCGAGGCCCGGCTGACTTCCGATGACTGCGGCACCACTCAACATTATCTGCTGCTCGATGAGTTCTACCGCACCGCGCTCTGGCTCGGTGGCTGCACACCGCTGTGGTGGCTGGTGCCGGACTACGAGGAACATCGCTACGACGATTATGTGAGAACGCTGCTGGCCAAGCGCTTCGTCCGTGCCGATGAGGTTCTCGATCTCGGTCATCTCGGCCAGGTGCCGCCCGGGGAGTTCGTCGGTGCCGGGCTCTGGCAGCTCTACAAAGCCATCGCCTCGCCATACAAGTCGCTGTTCAAGCTGCTATTGGTCGAGGTGTATGCCAGCCAGTACCCGCAACTGCGCTGCCTGGCGCTGGACTTCAAACGGGCTATCTATCAAGGCCACATCGAGCTGGACGAGCTTGATCCATATATCGCTGCCTACCATGCCATCGAACGCTACCTGAGCGAACGCGGCGACCAGGAGCGCCTGGAGCTGGCACGACGCTGCCTGTACCTGAAGATCAATCGCCCGCTCAGCCGGCCGCCCGTCCATCGCAACAAGAGCTGGCAGCGAACCTTGCTCGAAAGCATGACGCGCAGCTGGCACTGGGATGAACGCCAGTTCGCCCTGCTCGATAATCGCAGCCAGTGGAAGGTGCGCCAGGTCAGTCAGGAGCGGCGCGCGCTGGTCAACGAACTGACCTATGGCTATCGCTTCCTCAGCGACTTCACCCGCCGCCTGCAGGCCGTCAGCCCGCTCACCAGTCGCGACCTGGGCGTACTTGGCCGGCGTCTCTACGCCGCCATCGAGCGCAAGGCCGGCAAGATCGAGGTGGTCAACCTCGGCATATCCCCCGACATGGCCGAGGACAGCCTGACCCTGGTGCACGGCTATGACGCAGCGGGCGACGTGCACTGGTCGCTCTACCAGGGCCAGCTCACGGCGCCGGAACTCTCCAATTTCGCGCCGCTGAAGCGCGCCCGCGAACTGCTCGCGCTGCTCGCCTGGTGCCATCGCAACGGCATTGTCGATACCGGCACCCACCTTTCGCTGTTTCCGGGCGATAGCGGCTTGAGCGAGGCGGAACTGTTCGCCCTGCTCAGCGACCTGCGTCGGGCGATGCCAATGCCACTGCCTCAGGTCGACGAAGAGGCACTGCTGGCGGCGTGCACCCCCAGTCGCGTGCTGCTGCTGATCAACGTTGGCCTGGACCCCACGCTTCAGAACGCAGCCGGGCTTGCAGGTAGCGAGGCGGTGCTTCCGAGCGCTGCGGCGGAAAGCCTTGTGCTCAGTATCGACCAGGTCACCCTCAACAGCTGGAACGAGATGCTGGTCAGCCGCTACGAAGGACCAAAGGCGCTGCCCTCGTGCCTGCGCGATTATCTGGAGAATCTCGCGCAGAGGGCGGAGTTACCGCAGCTCCAGGTATTCTGCTTCGCGCGCAACCGCGGGCAGCTCATCGCCCGCCGGGTTGAGCAGCTCTTCGATGACGCCTGCCAAAGCCTCGCCGGCGAGGCTCAAGGGCGCTACCTGTTGAAGATCCGCCAACATTTCCACGTGTTGCAACGCGATGCAGGCGAGCTGCGCCTGATCAATCTTGTCGACCGCTCAGCACTGATCGAACATCTCGGCGAAGCGCATCATGCGTACCTGCCACTGCAGCTCGACCGTGCGGCGCTGGAAGGCGACGACCTGGCGCTGATCCTCGCCCAGCAGCGGGCAGGCTGCCTGCAGCTGTTCTACCGCACGGCGGGCGAGCTTGCCGAAATCAGCGTACTGGACGAATACAACGCGCTGTGGCGCCAGCACCTGCCCTATCGCGACGAACGCTCGCTGTTGCGCCCGCTGATGCGTTTTCTCGAGTCGATGCGCTATCGACGCAAGGCGCAACAGGAGAATCAGGCCCAGCTGCTGGCTGATGCGCCCATCATCTTTTACCGCATCCATCCCGAACAGGGTTCGCAACCCGCACGACTGGAGCGCCGCCCTGCGCCACTGGAAGAAATCAACGACCCATTCTATGACGTGCAGGCCATTGTCGAATCCGGCGAGAACGGTCGGTCGCAGGTCACGCTGTACTGTAACCAGCAGGAGTTCTCCGGCCTGGAGTACGGAGCCGGGCTGTTCGCCGCGGTGGCCCGCGCCATCATCTCCCGCCGCCGTGATGGCGAGCGCTACCCTTGCTACATCACCGATCTCGACCTCACCGGCCTGCACGGCGGCGGGCGCAGCCAGACCGTGCAGTACCTGCGCTACAAGGCGCGGCTGGAGGCTGCACTGAACGCCGCCATGGACGGCTAAATGATATAGCTTCCCGCTTGATGTCATTTTGCCCTCAAGCTAGGATGCCGGGGCCATCCGCGCATTTCTTCGAGAGCGCACCATCGTGAACGAGCAAAACAACAAAACCGATCTGTTCGCGGCTGATCACAGCATCTACGTCGGCTCACCGCCGGTGAAACGAGCGCTGACAAGCCAAACCGCCATGGATGGCCACAAGACTTCGCACCGGGTCGCTCAAACCCGCGTCTGGCTGAGCAAGGCCGTGACCATCCTCCTGCATATCGTGACCAAGCCCGCGCTCGCCAAAGCGGACGACCACGCGTCTCGCTTAAGGGAGCACCGTGCCGAGCAGGTATGTGCGCATCCGGGCGAGCTCACGCTGATCGCCGCCGCTCTGGCACAGCTGCCGACGCGCACCCGTACGGCCTTCGAACTGCATCGCCTGCGTGGCTATACGCTGGAGCAGGTCGCAAGGGAACTGGACATCACTGCCGGCATGGCCCACCAGGCGATACGCACGGCACTCAGTCGCTGCGCGGCTGCGCTGGACGGAGCGACAAAGCAGCCGTAACAAGCCAAATCTGGGTTTATTCCAACTGTCGGTGATCTCTAAATGAGTGAAATTCCCGCACCCCAATGGAATTGCGCCATGGAATGGCTTATCTGGCTGCAGGCTTCGCCCGACGACCAGGAACTGCGTGCTGCCTGCGAGGCCTGGCAACGGGCCTCGCCTGTAAATGCCAGCGCCTGGCAACGAGCGGAGCAGATATGGCAGCTGACTGGGCAGCTTCCGACGGAAGTTCAACGGCAGCGGCGTCCTGGCAAAAATGCCGGCGCCTGGATTGTCAACGTCATCTGCCGTCGCCCTCGGCGAGTCTGATACGCCCGCCGTTGCAGCAGGCGCCGCCCCGCGTCAACGGAAACCCCGGCGGGATACCGATCCGATAGAACGCCAAGGCTGGGTCAGAACGGATCGCCAGCCGCCTCGGGCTGATACTCGATGGCGAGCAGGGTGAGCTTGATGATCTTGCCGGCAGGGGTTGGCCAGTCGATGTGCTGGCCGACGCTCATGCCCAGCAGCGCCGTGCCCACCGGCGCCAGGACGGAAACAGTACCTTCCTTGCCAGCGTCGTGGGGGTAGACCAGCGTCAGGTGATATTCCTTGCCGGTTCCCTCATCCAGGCAATGCACCCGCGAGTTCATGGTGACGACACCGGCAGGCATTTCGCTGCGCTCCACAATCTGCGCCCGCGACAGTTCCTGCTCGAGCGCTTCGGCAGCCGGACCGTAGTCGTCGAGGCTGTCGAGCAGCCGCTCAAGGCGCTGCAGATCGAGTTGGGTAAGGATGATCGGCGGTGCACTGGTCATGGGTTCTGGCAAGCTCCTGCGAAAAATCAAAAGACGAAAAAAGCAAAACCCCGCCCGAAGGCGGGGTTTTGTTGACCTGCGAAAGACACTATCACAGCAGCCCGAATAAGCAAGGCCCCTGCCTGCAGGCCCCGGAAAACGGGGCCTGCGCGCCGATGGCTTAGATGTCCTCGAACTCTAACGCTTCGCCGCCCTGCTCCAGCGTCACTCGCGTCAGCAGCTCACCGAGGCGCTCGCCGCTGGCATCGCACAACCACAGCTGGCCGCCCTCGTCGTAGTCGAAATGAAAGCCGCCGGAGCGCGCCGCGACCCACAACTGGCGCAACACCGGCTGACGACTGAGGATCAGCTGGCTGCCGTTGGCGAAACGCACGGTCAGCACACCCCCGGAATTTTCCAGATCGACGTCCATGCTGGTGTCATCGAATACGTCCTCGACGCTCTCCTGCACAGCATCGACCAGATCGTGATAACGGGCTTCGCTCAGGCTCATGCAACATTTCCTCGGATTGTGCTGCGCGCGACCCTGCCGCACGCGATGGCGGCGAGCTTAGCAGGGGGCGGTCGAATCAAGCGAGCCGCCAGCCAGCAATGCCGCCGGGTGACGTGCGGCTCGCATAGGCAATCCGACGGGTGCTGGGTATACTCCGGCGATTAGATTTTTCAAGGATTCCAGCCCCCATGAAGCGTCTCCTGCTTCCCTTCATCGCCCTCGCCGTCTTCGCCGCCGCGCTCAGCGGCTGCGGCCAGAAAGGCCCGCTGTATCTGCCGGATGACGAGCAGACCGTCAAAGAACGTTCCAAAGATCGTTTCGAACTCTAAAGGAGGCTGTTCATGGAGGCCTTCTCGTACCGCGACGGTCAACTCTTCGCGGAAGGCGTGGCACTGCCCGCACTTGCGCAACGCTTCGGCACCCCGACCTATGTCTATTCCCGCGCGCACATCGAGGCCCAGTACCGGGCCTATGCCGATGCGCTGGATGGCATGCCGCATCTGGTCTGCTTCGCCGTCAAAGCCAATTCGAACCTCGGCGTGCTGAACGTGCTGGCGCGCCTCGGTGCCGGCTTCGATATAGTTTCGCGCGGTGAGCTGGAGCGCGTACTGGCCGCTGGCGGCCAGCCGGACCGTATCGTCTTCTCCGGCGTCGGCAAGACCCGTGACGACATGCGTCGCGCGCTGGAAGTCGGTGTGCACTGCTTCAACGTGGAATCCACCGACGAGCTGGAGCGCCTGCAGCAGGTCGCCGCCGAGCTTGGCAAAAAGGCACCGGTATCGCTGCGGGTCAATCCGGACGTCGATGCCGGCACCCACCCGTACATTTCCACCGGTCTGAAAGAGAACAAGTTCGGCATCGATATCGACAACGCCGAGGCGGTCTATGCCCGCGCAGCCGAGCTGCCGAACCTGGAAGTGGTCGGCGTCGACTGCCATATCGGTTCGCAGCTGACCAGCCTGCCGCCCTTCCTCGATGCGCTCGATCGCCTGCTCGCCCTGACCGACCGCCTCGCCGCACGCGGCATCCAGATTCGTCACCTTGACCTCGGTGGCGGCCTCGGCGTGCGTTACCGCGACGAGCAGCCACCGCTGGCCGGCGACTACATCCAGGCCGTACGCCAGCGCATCGAAGGCCGCGGGCTGGCACTGGTGTTCGAGCCAGGCCGCTCCATCGTCGCCAACGCCGGCGTGCTGCTGACACGCGTGGAATACCTCAAGCACACCGCGCACAAGGATTTCGCCATCGTCGATGCGGCGATGAACGATCTGATCCGTCCGGCGCTGTATCAGGCCTGGATGAACGTCATCGCGGTGCAGCCGCACGAAGGCGATACGCGTCGCTACGACATCGTCGGACCGATCTGCGAGACCGGCGATTTCCTCGCCAAGGATCGTGAGCTGGCGCTGGTCGAGGGCGACCTGCTGGCGGTGTGTTCGGCCGGTGCCTACGGCTTCGTCATGAGCTCCAATTACAACACCCGCGGTCGCGCCGCCGAGGTGCTGGTGGACGGTGACCAGGCCTTCGAAGTGCGCCGTCGCGAGAGCGTTCAGGAGCTATACGCCGGCGAAAGCCTGCTGCCCACTTGAGGCCAAGATCATGCTTCTGCGCTTTACCAAGATGCACGGTCTGGGCAATGACTTCATGGTCATCGACCTGGTCAGCCAGCACGCGCACATCCAGCCCAAGCACGCCAAGCAGTGGGGCGATCGCCATACCGGCGTCGGTTTCGATCAGCTGCTGATCGTCGAGCCACCGCAGAATCCGGACGTCGATTTCCGCTACCGCATCTTCAACTCCGACGGTTCGGAAGTGGAGCAGTGCGGCAACGGCGCGCGCTGCTTCGCCCGCTTCGTGGTCGACAAGCGCCTGACCGTCAAACGCAAGATCAAGGTCGAAACCAAGGGCGGCATCATCGAGCTGGATATCCGCCCGGATGGACAGATCCGCGTCGACATGGGCCCGCCACGCCTGGTGCCGGCCGAGATTCCGTTCCAGGCCGAGCAGGAAGCCCTGTGTTATCCGCTCGAAGTCGATGGCCAGCGCGTCGAGCTGGCCGCCGTGTCGATGGGCAACCCCCACGCGGTGCTGCGCGTCGATAGCGTCGAGCAGGCACCCGTGCATGAGCTCGGACCGAAGATTGAGCATCACCCGCGCTTTCCACAACGGGTCAACGTTGGCTTCCTGCAGATCGTCGACCGCCGTCAGGCACGTCTGCGCGTCTGGGAGCGCGGTGCCGGTGAGACCCAGGCCTGTGGCACCGGCGCCTGCGCGGCCGCGGTAGCCGCCATCCGCCAGGGCTGGATGGACTCGCCGGTGCAGATCGATCTGCCGGGTGGCCGCCTGTCCATCGAATGGGCAGGTCCCGGACAGCCGGTTATGATGACCGGCCCCGCCGTTCGCGTATTTGAAGGACAGGTTCGCCTATGACCGACCAGACCCAGGGCAGCACCCCGCTTCCCGACGCCGAAGCCGTCGCCGCCTACCTGCGCGCCCATCCGGAGTTCTTCGTCGACCACGACGAGCTGATCCCGGAGTTGCGCATTCCCCATCAGCCAGGCACCGCCGTGTCACTGGTCGAACGCCAGGTCAAACTGCTGCGCGAGCGCAATATCGAGATGCGCCATCGCCTGTCACAACTGATGGATGTGGCTCGCGACAACGACCGCCTGTTCGACAAGACCCGCCGCCTGGTGCTCGACCTGCTCGACGCCAGCAGCCTGGAAGAAGTGGTCAGCGCAGTCGAAGACAGCCTGCGCCATGAATTCCAGGTCCCCTACGTCAGCCTGATCCTGTTCAGCGAAGCCACGCTGCCGGTCGGCCGCTGCGTCAGCACCGGCGAGGCGCAGCAGAGCATCGGCGGGCTGCTCGACGGCGGCAAGACCATCTGCGGCGTACTGCGCCCGCATGAACTGAACTTCCTCTTCGGCGAGGATGGTGGCAGCGTTGGCTCTGCCGCGGTGGTCAGCCTGAACAACCAGCTCGGCGTGCTGGCCATCGGCAGCCCGGATCCACAGCACTACAAGAGCTCGCTGGGCACGCTGTTCCTCGGTTATATCGCCGAAGTGCTGACCCGCGTGCTGCCGCGCTTCGGTACGCCGCTGCGCTCGGTACGCTGAGCGCAATTGCCGGCCAACGCCACGCACCACACGCGCCCGCTCGCGGCCTGAGGCTGGAGCCTGTTCATGCAGAACGAACTCGACGCCTACTTCGAACACCTGCGCAGCGCCCGGCAACTGTCGGGCCATTCGTTGGAAGGCTACCGCCGCGACCTGAACAAGCTGCTGGCCCATTGCGAGCGCGAGCAGATAGCCGACTGGCGCGGGCTACAGGGCCGCCACCTGCGCCAGCTGATCGCTGAGCTGCATCGTCAGGGCCAATCCAGCCGCAGCCTGGCACGCCTGCTGTCATCGGTGCGCGGCCTGTATCGCTATCTCAATCAGGAAGGCATCTGCCAACACGACCCGGCCGCCGGTCTGTCGGCGCCGAAAGGCGAACGGCGTCTACCGAAGCTGCTGGATACCGACCGAGCCATGCAGTTGCTCGATGGTGGCGTCGAGGACGACTTCATCGCCCTGCGTGACCAGGCGATGCTCGAGCTGTTCTATTCATCCGGTCTGCGCCTGTCGGAACTGGTTGGCCTGAACCTCGACCAGCTCGACCTGCCGGCGGGGCTGGTGCGGGTGCTCGGCAAGGGCAACAAGGTGCGCGAGCTGCCCGTCGGGCGCAAGGCGCGCGAGGCGTTGCAGGCCTGGTTGCCAATACGCGCGCTGGCCAACCCAGCCGATGGTGCGGTATTCATCGGCCAGCAGGGCCGTCGCCTCGGTGCCCGCGCCGTGCAAATGCGGGTGCGTCAGGCCGGTGTGCGCGAGCTCGGCCAGCATCTGCACCCACATATGCTGCGCCATAGCTTCGCCAGCCACCTGCTAGAGTCGTCCCAGGACCTGCGCTCGGTGCAGGAGCTGCTCGGCCATGCCGACATCGGCACCACGCAGATCTATACCCACCTGGATTTTCAGCACCTGGCCAAGGTCTACGATCAGGCGCATCCGCGCGCCAAGCGCAAGCAGGACACCGACACATGAGCATTCGCCTGATCACCTTCGACCTGGACGATACCTTCTGGGAAACCACGCCGGCCATCCAGAGCGCCGAGACCGCGCTGCGCGACTGGCTGGCGGTACATGCACCGCGCCTGGGCGAATTTCCCGTCGAGGCGCTGGGCGCTATCCGCCGCATGCTGATCGAACGGGACCCGGCGCTGCGCCACCGCATAAGCGAGCTGCGCCGACGCATCCTGCAGCACGCGTTACACGATGCCGGTTATCCCGCCGATGAAGCGGACGGGCTGGCCGAACAGGCGTTTCAGGTATTTCTCGATGCGCGCCATGAGGTGCAGATTTTCCCTGACGTGCAACCAACCCTGGAGTTTCTCGCCAATCACTACACCCTTGGCGTGATCACCAACGGCAATGCCGACGTGCGCCGCCTGGGCCTGGCCGACTATTTCCAGTTCACCCTGTGCGCCGAGGAGCTGGGCGTCGGCAAGCCGGACCCGCACCCGTTCCAGCAGGCCTTGCGACTGGGCGATGCGCGCCCGGAGCAAGCCGTGCACATCGGCGACCACGCCCTCGACGACATCGCCGGGGCGCAGCAGGCCGGCCTGCGGGCGATCTGGTTCAATCCAAAGCGCGCCGTCTGGCCGCACGACTACCATCCCGACGCGGAGATCCAGAGCCTGGCGGGGCTGCCAAAACTGCTGCATGGCTGGCGCGGCGACTGAACAACGATCCATACGCCAGACGCGAAAAAGCCCGCCGTGATGCGGGCTTTTTTGCAATTCGGCCGACTCAGATAGGACGGCTGCCGTACTTGCTGTCCGGCTTCTTCGGCGGGTCGGCGACCACATTGGGTTCGACCTCCTGCACCTGACCGCCACGGGCGAGGAACTCTTCCATGGCTCGCGCCAGCGCTTCGCGCTCTTTCTGCTTGGCTTCCAGGCTCGGCAGCTCGTCGGGCTCGACGGCCTTGGCCTTGGTCTTTTTCGCCGGCGTGGCACGCTCGCTGTCGGTGCCCTCGTCGTCGAGGCTGTCGTCGCCCTCGTCGGCGGCGCTCAGCTCCTCCCCGTCCTCCTCGTCGCTAACGTCCAGATCGTCTTGTTCTAGTTCTTCGTCGCTCATGTTCAACCTCATGGCCATGCCAAAGCGGAGTAAGTTATAGCCCAGCGATGCGGAAAGACCGACACCGCCAAAAAAAATTCAACTTGCCGTCCCGTGCAGCGTTGCCACTATCTGCCGCGCCCCACCCTGGTCGCGGTGTTCCCCGAGATAGATCCCCTGCCAGGTGCCGAGGGCCAGACGCCCCTCACTGACCGGCAGGCTCAACTGGCAGCCGAGCAGGCTGGCCTTGAAATGCGCCGGCAGATCATCCGGCCCTTCGTAGTCATGCTCGTAGCCTCCCTCACCCTGCGGCACCAGGCGATTGAAGAAGCGCTCGAAGTCACGCCGAACCGCTGCATCGGCATTCTCGTTGATCGTCAGCGACGCCGAGGTATGCCGCAGCCACAGGTGTAACAGACCGACCTGACATTGCCGCAGTTCCGGCAATGCGGCGAGCAGCTCGTCGGTGATCAGGTGGAAGCCACGTGGTCGCGCGCGCAAGGTGATCAGGGTCTGTTGCCACATGTTCGCAAAGCTCATGTTCAACGGCTGGTCGCGCGCATTCTAGCGTGGCGCCAAAAAAAACAAAGGGCGCCAAAAGGCGCCCTTGTCATGTACCACCGAATCGTTACTGACGAGTGAACTCCGGATAGGCTTCCAGACCGCACTCGACCACGTCCACACCTTCGTATTCCTCTTCCTCGCTGACGCGCAGGCCCATCACTGCCTTGATGATGCCCCAGACGATCAGGCTGGCGATGAATACCCAGAGGAAGATCGACACCAGACCCAGCAGCTGCGCACCAAAGGTGGCATCGGCATTGGTCAGCGGCACGGCCAGCAGGCCCCACATACCGGCAACGCCATGCACGGAAATGGCACCGACCGGGTCATCGAGCTTGAGCTTGTCCAGGCCGAGGATGCTGAACACCACCAGCACGCCACCCACACCGCCGATCAGCGTCGCCTGCAGGGCGCTCGGGGTCAGCGGCTCGGCGGTGATCGCCACCAGGCCAGCCAGGGCGCCGTTGAGCACCATGGTCAGGTCGGACTTGCCAAACAGCAGGCGCGCGGTGATCAGTGCTGCGATCAGGCCACCGGCGGCGCCCATGTTGGTGTTGACGAAGACCTGGGCCACCGCGTTGGCGTCCTCGATGGTGCTCATCTTCAGCTGCGAGCCGCCGTTGAAGCCGAACCAGCCCATCCACAGAATGAAGGCACCGAGGGTCGCCAGCGGCATGTTGGCACCCGGAATGGCGTTGATCTGGCCGTTCGGGCCATACTTGCCCTTACGCGCACCGAGCAGCAGAACACCCGCCAGAGCAGCAGCCGCACCGGCCATGTGCACCACACCGGAACCGGCGAAGTCGAGGAAGCCAGCAGCGTCGAGGAAACCGCCGCCCCACTTCCAGAAACCCTGAATCGGGTAGATGAAGCCGGTCATCACCACCGCGAAGGCAATGAAGGCCCACAGCTTCATGCGCTCGGCCACCGCACCGGAAACCACCGACATGCAGGTCGCGGCGAAGACGATCTGGAAGAAGAAGTCAGCGCGGGCCGAGTAGTACGGTGCATCCTCGCCACCGGCGGCGACCAGGTCGACCGCATGCTCGTCACCGATCAGGAAGCCCAGACTCGGGAAGATGCCGCCTTCCGGGCTGGAGTACATGATGTAGTAACCGACCAGCAGATACATGATCGAGGCCAGCGAGTAGAGCACGATGTTCTTGGTGAGGATCTCGGCGGTGTTCTTGGCTCGCACCAGACCGGCTTCGAGCATGGCGAAACCCGCCGCCATCCACATCACCAGCGCTCCGCAGATCACGAAGTAGAAGGTATCGAGTCCGTACTGGACGGGTATCAATGCAGTGCTATCCATGTGTCACCTCTTGCTGTCGCGCTGTGTGCGCTATTCGGTCCGCAGGCCGCCGCACGCTGCTCCGGCGGTCCTGCCCTGACCCCGGGTTGGCTCCGGGGTACTGCGCTGAAATGGGTTACAGGTTGTAGCCGCGCTCGTTGTGCAGGCTGAGGTCGAGGCCGATGGTCTCCTGCTCCTCGTTCACCCGCAGGCCCATCACCAGATCGATCGCCTTGAGGATCAGGTAAGTGACGATGCCGGTGTAGACGACGGTGAAGAGCACGCCCTTGAACTGAATCCACAGTTGCAGGCCGATGTTCTCCACTTCGCCGAAACCACCCAGCATGGGCGCGGCGAAGATGCCGGTGAGCAGCGCACCGACGATGCCGCCCACGCCGTGCACGCCGAAGGCATCCAGCGAATCGTCGTAGCCGAGCTTGCGTTTCAGGCTGGTGGCGCAGAAGAAGCAGACCACCCCGGAGACCAGGCCGATGACCAGCGCGCCCATCGGGCCGACAGTGCCGGCAGCCGGCGTGATGGCGACCAGACCGGCGACCACGCCCGAGGCAATGCCCAGCGCGCTGGGTTTGCCGTGACCGATCCACTCGGCGAACATCCAGCCCAGTGCCGCCGCCGCGGTGGCGATCTGGGTAACCAGCATGGCCATGCCGGCAGTACCGTTGGCAGCGACGGCCGAGCCGGCGTTGAAGCCGAACCAGCCGACCCAGAGCATCGCGGCGCCGATCAGGGTCAGACCCAGGTTATGCGGTGCCATCGGCGTGGTCGGGTAACCCTTGCGCTTGCCCAGCACCAGGCAGGCCACCAGACCAGCGATACCGGCATTGATGTGCACCACGGTGCCACCGGCGAAGTCGAGCACGCCCCAGTCCCACATCAGGCCGCCGTCACCGCCCCAGACCATGTGCGCGATCGGTGCATAGACCAGGGTGAACCAGATGCCCATGAACACCAGCATCGCGGAGAACTTCATGCGTTCGGCGAAGGCGCCGACGATGAGCGCCGGGGTGATGATGGCGAAGGTCATCTGGAAGGTGATGAAGACGCTTTCCGGGAAGGCACCGACCAGGCTGTCGGGCGTCAGGCCGCTGAGAAACGCGCGATCCAGACCGCCGACGAAGGAATTGAAATTGGTAACGCCCGCTTCCATTCCGGTGGTGTCGAAAGCGAGGCTGTAGCCGTAGACCATCCAGAGGATGCTCATCAGGCCGGTGACGGCAAAGCACTGCATCATCACCGAGAGAATGTTCTTCGAGCGGACCATGCCGCCGTAGAACAGCGCCAGCCCAGGGATGGTCATGAACAGCACCAGCGCAGTGGCCGTCAGCATCCATGCCGTGTCGCCTGAATCCAGCGTTGTCTCCTGCGCCAGGGCCAGGCCTGGACTTATCAGAGACAAAAGGGCTCCTAGCCCTGCGAATCTTCGCAGAGTCATGGTTTTACTCCTGGGGCGTGGGGGTTCGGAGGTGCTGCTTAAATCGCGTCGGTATCGGTTTCGCCGGTACGGATGCGGATGGCCTGTTCCAGGTTGACCACGAAGATCTTGCCGTCGCCGATCTTGCCGGTGTTGGCCGCCTTGGTGATGGCCTCGATGACGCGATCGAGCTGATCGTCAGCGATGGCTACATCGATCTTTACCTTCGGCAGGAAGTCGACGACGTATTCGGCACCGCGATACAGCTCGGTGTGCCCCTTCTGACGACCGAAGCCTTTGACTTCGGTGACGGTGATGCCCTGTACGCCAATTTCCGACAGCGACTCGCGCACGTCGTCCAGCTTGAACGGCTTGATGATGGCAGTGACTAGTTTCATGAAAACTTCTCCCGTTTAGGTGGACTTGCCCCAGAAGTACGAACCCGGCTCAAGTCTAAGCTCAGTGTCTGGCTCTTGTAACGCTCCGGCTGTTGCCGAGCCTCTGTCCGACACCACCAATCTCTCCGACGAAGCGTCGCGAATCACCGATGCACCGCAACCGGCTGGTGCATGCGTCGCTGAGGACAAAGCAGAATCGATGCCAGTTTTGCTCAAGCCCCAGGTTTGCGGGCCCGGAGATCGAAAGAGCACGCCCGACGGACGGTTCAGCCGCAGCGGCGCATCTTTTTGGTGCGCGCGTGCACCATGTGCTGCTCATTTTCTGTGCACTGCTCGCCGCAAAGGCTCAAAAAGCCGCGTGCTACACTGCGCCCCGTTCAATGAAAGGTGTTTTCCATGTTGCCGCCAAAAGCTTTTCTAGATGCCATCGGCTCCCAGGCCTCGCGCCTGTTCAACGGCGAGACGCCGCTGCCGCGTGGCGAATTCGAAGCCCAGCTCAAGGGCGTGGTACAGGGTGCGCTGAACAAGCTCGACGTCGTCAGCCGCGATGAGTTCGACAGCCAGATGGTGGTGCTCGCCCGTACCCGCGCCCGCCTGGAAGCGCTAGAGGCGAAGGTCGCCGAACTGGAAGAAAAGCTAACGCCGCCCGCGTCCTGACAGACCGGGCCGCGACACGATCAAAGGAGTGATCGAATGTCCCTGGCCATAGTTCATAGCCGCGCCCAGATCGGCGTCGAGGCACCGTCGGTGACCGTCGAAGCCCATCTGGCCAACGGTCTGCCGGCGCTGACACTGGTCGGCTTACCGGAAACCGCCGTGAAGGAGAGCAAGGACCGCGTGCGCAGCGCCATCCTCACCTCCGGCTTCGACTTTCCGCCCCGCCGTATCACCCTCAATCTCGCACCGGCCGATCTGCCCAAGGATGGCGGCCGTTTCGACCTGTCCATCGCCCTCGGCATTCTCGCCGCCAGCGGTCAGCTGCCAGCCGAACGCCTGACAAGCCTCGAATGCCTGGGCGAACTGGCGCTGTCCGGCGCCCTGCGCCCGGTCCAGGGCGTGTTGCCGGCAGCCCTTGCAGCTCGGGCTGCCGGACGCGCATTGCTGGTGCCGCGAGCCAACGCCGAGGAAGCCAGCCTGGCCTCAGGGCTCATCGTCTATGCCGCCGAGCACCTGCTCGAGGTCGCCGCGCACTTCAACGGTGTCACGCCGCTCGAACCCTACGTCGCCCAGGGCCTGCTGCGACAGGTTCAGCCCTACCCGGACCTGGCCGACGTGCAAGGCCAGCAGGCCGCCAAGCGCGGCCTGCTGATCGCCGCGGCTGGCGCCCACAACCTCTTGTTTTCCGGACCGCCCGGCACCGGCAAGACGCTGCTGGCCAGCCGTCTGCCCGGCCTGCTCCCACCGCTGGACGAGCAGGAAGCGCTGGAAGTCGCCGCCATCCATTCGGTGGCCAGCCACAGCCCACTTGAACATTGGCCACAGCGTCCCTTTCGCCAGCCCCATCACAGTGCATCGGGCCCGGCGCTGGTCGGTGGCGGCAGCCGGCCGCAGCCGGGCGAGATCACCCTGGCGCATCAGGGCGTGCTGTTTCTCGACGAGCTGCCGGAGTTCGATCGCAAGGTACTCGAGGTCCTGCGCGAGCCGCTGGAATCGGGCCATATCGTCATCGCCCGGGCGCGCGACAAGGTGCGCTTTCCGGCACGCTTCCAGTTGGTGGCGGCGATGAACCCCTGCCCGTGCGGCTATCTGGGCGATCCGAACGGGCGCTGCCGCTGCACGCCGGATCAGATCCAGCGCTACCGCAACAAACTTTCCGGGCCGCTGCTCGACCGCATCGACCTGCACCTGACCGTGGCGCGCGAAGCCACGGCGCTCAATGCGCCACCGCAAACCGGGCAGAGCAGCGCCGTGCTCGCCGCGCAGGTGGCCCAGGCCAGGCAGCTGCAACTGGCCCGCCAAGGCTGCGCCAATGCGTTCCTCGACCTCGCCGGTCTGCGCAGCCATTGCCAGCTGACGGCCGAGGACCAGGCCTGGCTGGAGCGCGCCTGCGAGCGTCTGGCGCTATCGCTGCGCGCCGCGCACCGCTTGCTCAAGGTGGCACGCACCCTCGCCGATCTGGAGCAAGCGGCGAGCATCAGTCGCCAGCACCTCGCCGAAGCGCTGCAATACCGCCCCGGCAGCCAGGCCTGAGCCGCTCTGGCGCGGGCTCTGGCTCGCGCAATCGGCCGCGGACGACCGCCGCCTTTCGCGGTCTGTGTTAAGTTGGCTGGCTTTCGCCACAGGCGGCCACTCCCCCAGACACAATCCGAAGGAGCGCAGCATGGAGGCAAAACAGCCCTCGTCTTCCCACCTCAACGCCCCGGTCTTCTATGGCTCGGCGGTTATCATCCTGGCGCTGGTGATCTACAGCGTCGCGTTCCAGAGCCACGCACAAACCCTGTTTGGCGACACCCAGGCCTGGATCATCGCCAACGTCAGCTGGCTCTACATCCTTGCCGTCGCACTCATCCTGCTGATGGTGGTGCTGCTGGCATTCAGTCGCTATGGCGACATCAAGCTCGGCCCGGACCACAGCGAGCCGGACTACAGCGCGCTGACCTGGTTCGCCATGCTGTTCTCCGCCGGCATGGGCATCGGCCTGATGTTCTTCGGCGTCGCCGAACCGGTGATGCACTTCCTCTCGCCGCCGACCGGCGAAGGCGGCACCACGCTCGCCGCGCGCGAGGCGATGAAGATCACCTTCTTCCACTGGGGCCTGCACGCCTGGTCGATCTACGCCATCGTGGCGATGATCCTGGCCTACTTCGCCTACCGCCATGGCCTGCCGCTGACGCTGCGCTCGGCGCTCTATCCACTGATCGGCGAGCGCATCTACGGGCCAATCGGCCATGCCGTGGACATCTTCGCCATCATCGGCACCGTACTCGGGGTCGCCACCTCGCTGGGTCTGGGCGTCACCCAGATCAACACCGGCCTGAACCACCTCTATGGCCTGCCGATCTCGGTGCCGGTGCAGATCGGCCTGATCATCGCCACCACGCTGTTGGCCACGGTTTCGGTGGTTACCGGGCTGGACAAGGGCGTGCGCCGCTTGTCCGAGCTGAACCTGACACTGGCAGCACTGCTGTTGCTGATGGTGCTCGTTGCCGGGCCGACGGTGTTCATCCTGCAGACTTTCGTGCAGAACACCGGTAGCTACCTGTCGGACATCGTCGACAAGACCTTCAACCTCTACGCCTACGAGCCGAACGACTGGATCGGCGGCTGGACGCTGTTCTACTGGGGCTGGTGGCTGGCCTGGTCGCCCTTCGTCGGGCTGTTCATCGCGCGTATCTCGCGAGGCCGGACGATTCGCGAGTTCGTCGCCGGCGTGCTGCTGGTGCCGACCGCCTTCACCCTGCTGTGGATGACCGTATTCGGTGACACCGCGATTCACATGATCCTCTGGGAGCACGTGACCAGCCTCGGCGATGCCATCGAACAGGACAGCTCGCTGGCGCTGTTCGCCTTCCTCGAGCACTTCCCGTTCTCCGCGCTCATCTCGCTGATCGCCATCATCATGGTGGTGGTGTTCTTCGTCACCTCGGCGGATTCCGGTGCACTGGTGGTGGACATGCTCGCCTCCGGCGGCAAACAGGGCACGCCGGTCTGGCAGCGGATCTTCTGGGCGATGTCCATGGGCGGCGTGGCCATCGCACTGCTACTGGCCGATGGCCTGACCGCCCTGCAGACCGCGACCATCGCCAGCGCCCTGCCCTTCACCATCGCGCTGCTCTGTTCGATGTGGGGCCTGCTCAAGGCGCTGCGCCTGGATGCCACCAAGCAGGGGCTGCGCTACCAGGCGCTGAGCACCTCGCCCAGCGCGCCGCGCACAGCGGGAGGCTGGCAGCGCCGACTGCGCACGCTGATGCTGTTTCCGCGGCGCGCCCATGTGGTGCGCTTCATCACCGAAGTGGTGCGCCCGGCCTACGAGGACATCGCCGAGGAAATGCGCAAGCAGGGCTATGTGGTCGAGATCAGCGAAGGCGAAGACCGTCGCCTGCGCTTCGAAATCACCCATGACGGCGAGCCGGATTTCATCTACGAGGTTCGCCCCCGCGCCTACGCCATGCCGAGCTTCGTCGCCACCAGCGATGACGACGAACGCGAGGAGCGCAAGTACTTCCGTGCCGAGGTGCACCTGAAGGAAGGCGGTCAGGATTACGACGTGATGGGCTGGAGCCGCGAGGACGTCATCAGCGACATCCTCGGCCAGTACGAGAAACACATGCACTTCCTGCACATGGTCCGCTGAATCGCTCCGGCGTCCTGGCACGGCCAGGACGCCCCCGATCAGTGCGCCACACCTGCGGACAGACGTTCGGCACTCATGAAGCTAACCAGCTCGGCCAATGGCAGCGGCTGGCTGACCAGATAGCCCTGCACCTGCTGCGCGCCGAACTGGCGCAGCAGCTCAAGCTGTTCAGCCGTCTCGACGCCTTCGGCAACCACCTCCAGGTCGAGGTTGTGCGCCAGCCCGACCATCGCCTGCACCAGCTGCAGTTTCTCCGGCCGCAGGATCATGCCGGCGACAAAGCTCTTGTCGATCTTCAGCAGCGTGATCGGCAGGCTGGACAGGTGCACGAACGACGAAAAGCCGGTGCCGAAATCATCCAGCGAGAAACGCACGCCCAGCTCGCCCAGCGCATTCATGGCGCTCTGTACCTGATCGCTACGACGCATCACCGCGGTTTCGGTGAGTTCGAATTCCAGCCAGTGCGGATCGATGCCACGCTCGTCGATCAGGCGGTTGAGGGTCGGCAGCAGCTGGCTGTCCTGGAACTGGCGAAACGACAGGTTGATCGCCATGTGCAGCGCATCGGCGCCGCCATCCTGCAGGCTTTGCAGATCACGCAGCGCCCGGGCGATTACCCAGTAGCCGAGCGGCACGATCAGCCCGCTCTCCTCGGCCATGGGTATGAATGCGTCCGGGGCCAGCAGGCCTCTTTCCGGATGCAGCCAGCGCACCAGCGCCTCCAGCCCGACGATGCGCCCGCTCTCCAGGCACAGACGCGGCTGATAGTGCAGCTCCAGCTCGCCGCGACGCAGGGCGCGGCGCAGCTCACCTTCCTGATCGGCCAGGCTGCGCGCGCTGCGGCTGACCTGCTCGTCATAGAAACACCAGGTGCAGCCTTGGCTCGCCTTGGCCTGGCGCATGGCGATCTGCGCGTGCCAGAGCAGCGGATCGGCCTTGATGCCCGCGCTGGCCCGCGCCAGACCGATGCTGCAGCCAAGCATCAGGCTCTCGCCTTCCACCCAGTAGGGTTCTGCCAATGCCTCGACGATACGATCGGCTACCGCCTCGGCGCGCTGCGGATCACCGCGGGTATCGAGCAACAGCGCGAACTCGTCGCCGCCCAGCCGCGCCAGCATGTCGCCGACCTCCAGCTGCGCCTTGAGCCGCGCCACCACCTGCAGGATCAGCCGGTCCCCGGCCTCGTGGCCCAGGGCATCGTTGACGTGGCGAAAGTTGTCCAGATCCAGATAACCCAGCACCAGGCCCTGCTCCTGGTGTTCGGCCAGGGCATCGAACAGCAGCGTCTGGAAGCCCTGGCGGTTGACGATACCGGTGTGCGGGTCCTGCTCGGCGAGCTTCTGCAGGGTGCCCTGCAGGTTGCAGCGCTCACGCACGTAGCGCAGGCAACGGCGCAGCACCTCGGGGCTCAGCTGATCGGCTACCAGCCAGTCCACCGCACCCTCCGGAGAGTCCGCTGGTTCTTCGTCGAGCAGCAGGATCAGCGGCCAGGGATAGCGCCCGACCGGCGGCCGGCATTGAGGGGTCGCCAGCAGCAGGCAGGGCGATGCGAGCAGCTCGCCGGCTGATTCGCAGCTCGCCGCGATGACCAACCGCTCCGTGCAATGCGAAGCCTGCAGGCAGTCACGCAGCCGCGTCGCCCATTCGGGACGATCGGCAAGTAACAGCAGCGGCATGGTTTGCACGGGCGCTGACAAGCGGCCTCCAGACTCGATGGGTTTGTAGACGAGCGACACGCACCCGATTCCCGCACAGTCCTTTGCAAATGCCCTGCCTCCTGCAGCGCGCACAAGACTAATCCATTATTTCGTTCAGCCAAGCCCCATGCGCGACGATCGGTGATTTATTGAGCATGCAACGGGCCAGCATCGGCGCATCAGCCTGTTAAACTCCCGCCCCCGCTTCGAATGACCTGAACTCCATGTCCCGACTCAATCCTCGGCAGCAGGAAGCCGTGAACTACGTCGGCGGCCCCCTGCTGGTGCTCGCCGGCGCCGGCTCCGGCAAGACCAGCGTGATCACCCGCAAGATTGCCTATCTGGTGCAGCAGTGCGGCATCCAGGCCCGCCATATCGTCGCCATGACCTTCACCAACAAGGCCGCGCGCGAAATGAAGGAGCGCGTCGGCAGCCTGCTCAAGGGCGCCGAGGCGCGCGGCCTGACCGTGTCCACCTTCCACAACCTGGGCATGAACATCATCCGCAAGGAATACGCGCGGATGGGCTACAAGCCCGGTTTCTCGATCTTCGATGACGGCGACATCAAGGCGCTGCTCACCGACATCATGCAGAAGGAGTATTCCGGCGACGACGGCGCCGATGAGATCAAGAACTACATCGACAGCTGGAAGAACGATCTGATCCTGCCCGACGAGGCCCTGGCCAACGCGCGCAATCCCAAGGAGCAGACCGCCGCCATCGTCTATCTGCACTACCAGCGTACGCTCAAGGCGTACAACGCGGTGGACTTCAACGACCTGATCCTGCTGCCGGTGAAACTCTTTCAAGAGCACGCCGACATCCTGGAGAAGTGGCAGAACCGCATCCGCTACCTGTTAGTCGACGAATACCAGGACACCAACGCCAGCCAGTATCTGCTGGTCAAGCTGCTGGTGGGCATGCGCAACCAGTTCACCGTGGTCGGCGACGACGACCAGTCGATCTACGCCTGGCGTGGCGCGCGGCCGGAAAACCTGATGCTGCTCAAAGAGGATTACCCCTCGCTGAAGGTGGTGATGCTGGAGCAGAACTACCGCTCCACCAGCCGCATCCTCAAGTGCGCCAACATCCTCATCGCCAACAACCCGCACGTGTTCGAGAAGCAGCTGTGGTCGGAGATGGGCCACGGCGACGAGATCCGGGTGATCCGCACGCGCAACGAGGATGCCGAGTGCGAGCGGGTGGCGCTGGAGATCCTCACCGAACACCTGCGTACCCAGCGCCCCTACAGCGACTTCGCCATCCTCTACCGCGGCAACTACCAGGCCAAGCTGATGGAGCTGAAGCTGCAGCACCACCAGATTCCCTATCGGCTGTCCGGCGGCACCAGCTTCTTCGCCCGCCAGGAAGTGAAGGATCTGATGAGCTACTTCCGCCTGCTGGTCAACCCGGACGACGACAACGCCTTCCTGCGGGTGATCAATGTGCCGCGCCGCGAGATCGGCTCCACCACCCTGGAAAAGCTCGGCAACTATGCCAGCGAGCGCGGCATCTCGATGTACGCCGCCGCTGACGAGATCGGCCTCGGCGCGCATCTGGACAGCCGCTATGCCGAGCGCCTGGCGCGCTTCAAGCACTGGATGGACAACGTCCGCCAGCAATGCGTGGTCAACGAGCCGATCGCCGCCATCCGCAGCATGGTGATGGACATCGACTACGAGAACTGGCTGCGCCAGAACGCCTCCAGCGACAAGGTGGCCGACGCACGCATGGGCAACGTCTGGTTCCTCGTCGATGCGCTGAAAAACACGCTGGATAAAGACGAAGATGGCGACATGACCATCGAGGACGCCATCGGCAAGCTGGTGCTGCGCGACATGCTCGAGCGTCAGCAGGAAGAGGAAGAAGGCGCCGAGGGCGTGCAGATGATGACCATGCACGCCTCCAAGGGCCTGGAATTCCCCTCGGTGTACATCATCGGCTTCGAGGAAGAGATTCTGCCGCACCGCTCCAGCATCGAGTCCGACACCATCGAGGAAGAGCGGCGCCTGGCCTACGTCGGCATCACCCGCGCCAAGCGCAACCTGGCACTGACCTTCGCCGCCAAGCGCAAGCAGTATGGCGAGGTGATCGACTGCACGCCGAGCCGCTTCCTCGACGAACTGCCGCCCGAGGACCTGGTCTGGGAAGGCCAGGAGGATGCGCCGGTGGAGGTCAAGGCCGCGCGCGGCAACGACGCCCTGGCGGCGATGCGGGCGATGCTCAAGCGCTGACGCCACGCCCTTCTTTTCGAGGGGCATTCAGCACCGGTTTGTATCCCGTAACCCAACCGCGGCATGCTTTGCCGATTGCGGCTTCTGGAGGGATTCGATGTACCACGGTGAACGCTTCAATGCCTGGACGCACCTGGTCGGTGCGCTGCTGGCCTGTCTGGGCGCCATTTGGCTGCTGGTGCTGGCGGCGCTCGACGGCGAGCTGGCGAAGATCGTCAGTGCCGCGATCTACGGCCTCAGCCTGATCCTGCTCTACAGCATCTCGACGCTGTACCACAGCCTGCGCGGGCGGGCGAAGGTGGTCATGCGCAAGCTCGATCACCTGTCGATCTATCTGCTGATCGCCGGCAGCTACACGCCGTTCTGCCTGGTCACTCTGGCCGGCCCCTGGGGCTGGACGCTGTTCGGCATCGTCTGGGGCCTGGCGGTGATCGGCATGCTGCAGGAGATCAAGCCGCGCTCCGAGGCGCGGGTGCTGTCACTGGTGATCTACGCGGTGATGGGCTGGATCGTGCTGGTGGCGGTCAAGCCGCTGCTGGCGGCGCTCGGCGGTGCCGGCTTCGCCTGGCTGCTGACCGGCGGCATCTGCTACACGGTAGGCATCGTGTTCTTCGTCTTCGACGACCGTTTCCGCCACTGGCACGGCATCTGGCACATCTTCGTGATGGTTGGCAGCCTGCTGCACTTCATTGCGATTCTGTTCTACGTGATCTGACTCAGCGTTGTTCGTCCAGCGCCGCCGCGCTGCCGAGCACGGCTTCCAGCTCGCGCGCCGCGGCGCGCAGCCGCGGCACGAACTCCAGCAGCTGCGCCATCGAGCAGCGAATCACCGGTGCATGGCTGAACAGGCAGGCCAGCAGCTCGCCGTCGGCATCCCGCACCGGCACCGCACAGGCGACCATGCCGTCGATGAACTCCTCGCAATCGGTGCCGAGCTGTTCTTCACGCACCCGCGCCAGATCGTCACGCAGCGCGCTGAGGTCAGTCAGCGTGTTGCGCGCCATCCGTTGTAGCGGCAAGCGCGGCAGCACCCGCTCCAGTTGCTCCGGCGGCAGCGAGGCCAGATAGAGCTTGCCACTGGCGGTGCACCAGAGCGGCGTGTGGCTGCCAATGGGCAGGTTGATCTGCAGCGGCCAGTTGGTCTGCACCCGGTCGAAATAGAGCATGTCCAGCCCATCCGGGATGGCCAGCCCGCAGGTTTCACCGATGGCTTCGGAGAGCTGGCGCAGGATCGCCTGGCGCAGCGCGTTGTGCCGGCTGCTGCGCAGGATGTTCAGCGCCGCGACGTGCAGGCGCTCGCCCGGTAACAGCCCACCGCGCAGGCCGAACTGCAGGAAGCCTTCCTTTTCCAGCGTCTGCACCAGCCGGTGCGCGCTGGCCTTGGGAATGTCCAGCCGTTCGGCCAGGGCCGTCGGGCTGAGCGGCTCCTTCGCCGCCGCAACCGCCTCGATGATTTCCAGCACGCGGGTGATGGAGGAGCCTTTCTCGCGGGGAATGCTGCGCATCGTCTGCCTTGTCGTTCGATGAGATGAGCGCCCCGCAGGGCGCGCACGAGTGTAGCGACCGGCACCATCTGTGCAACGGTGCCGCGCGGGTTACTTCATGGTCGGCATGGCGAACTCGGCACCGGCGCGGATACCGGTGGGCCAGCGCCGGGTCACGGTCTTCATCCGGGTGAAGAAGCGCACCCCATCCGGGCCGTGCATGTTCAGCGGGCCGAACACCGAGCGCTTCCAACCGCCGAAGCAGTGGAAGGCCATCGGCACCGGGATCGGCACGTTGACGCCGACCATGCCGACCTTGACGTTTTCCTCGAACTGCCGCGCGGTGTCGCCGTCGCGGGTGAAGATCGAGGTGCCATTGCCGTATTCATGGTCGTTGATCAGTTGCAGCGCCTCGTCGAAGCTCTTCACCCGCACCACTGCCAGCACCGGACCGAAGATTTCCTCGCGGTAGATGCGCATGCTCGGCGTGACACGGTCGAACAGCGTCGGGCCGACATAGAAGCCGTTCTCATGGCCCTCGACCTTGATGCCACGACCGTCGCAGACCAGCGTCGCGCCCTCTTCCACGCCCAGATCGATGTAGCCGCTGACCTTCTGCTGGTGCTCACGGGTCACCAGCGGGCCCATGTGCGGCTCGGGCTCGATGCCCAGGCCCGGGCCGGTGCGCATCTGGCCGATCTCGTCTTGCAGCATGCCGACCAGCTTGTCGGCCACCTCGTCACCGACGCACACCGCCACCGAAATGGCCATGCAGCGCTCGCCTGCCGAGCCATAAGCCGCGCCGATCAGCGAGCTGACCACCTGCTGCGGATCGGCATCGGGCATCACCACCATGTGGTTCTTCGCCCCGCCCAGCGCCTGGCAACGCTTGCCGTGGGCCGAGGCGGTGGCATAGATGTATTCGGCGATGGGCGTCGAGCCGACAAAGCTGACCGACTGCACCCGCTCATCGGTGAGCAGCACGTCCACCGCTTCCTTGTCGCCGTTGACGATGTTCAGCACACCGGCCGGCAGCCCGGCTTCGGCCAGCAGCTCGCCGAGCAGCATGGTCGCGCTGGGGTCCTTTTCCGAGGGCTTGAGCACGAAGGTATTCCCGCAGGCGATGGCCACCGGCAGCATCCACAGCGGCACCATGGCCGGGAAGTTGAACGGGGTGATGCCGACGCAGACGCCCAGCGGCTGCATCAGCGAGTTGGAATCGATGTCGCGACCGACATTGGAGGAGAACTCGCCCTTGAGCAGGTGCGGGATGCCGCAGGCGAACTCGACCACTTCCAGCCCGCGGGTGACTTCGCCCTGGGCGTCGGAAAAGACCTTGCCGTGCTCGCTGGTGATCAGCCGGGCGACGTCGTCACGGCGACGTTCGAGCAGTTCCTTGAAGCGGAACATGACCCGCGCGCGCACCAGCGGCGGCGTCTTCGACCAGCCGTCGAAGGCGGCCTGGGCGGCGGCAATCGCTTCGCGGGTTTCATCCGCCGAGGACAGCGAGACATACAGGCGTGGCTCGCCGTTGGCCGGGTTGTAGACAGTGGCGTGGCGCTCGGAGCGGCCGGCGACGGCCTCGTTGTTGATCAGGTTGCCGAGGGTCTGCATGGCTTCACTCCTGGTTCCAGACGGTTTTGTAGAGGTCGATGATTTCCGCTTCGGTAGGCACGCGCGGGTTGTTGCCCGGCGAGCCAGAGGCCAGCGCCTGGCGCGCCATGGTCTCGCGCAGCTCGAAGAAGCGCTCGCGGCTGATGCCGAACTGCTCGGGGCTCGGCACTTGCAGTTCCTGATTGATTGCACGCAGCTCGGCGAGCAGCTTGTCGTTCGCCACCCCGACACTGTCGGTTTGCGCCGCAACGCCCATCGCCCGCGCGCAGTCGGCGTAGCGCTCGGGCGCGGCGGGAATCGAGAAGGCGGTGATCGCCGGCAGCAGCATGGCGTTGGACAGCCCGTGCGGCACATGAAAGAAGGCACCGATCGGCCGGCTCATGCCGTGCACCAGCGCCACCGAGGCGTTGGAGAAGGCGATCCCGGCCAACGTCGCGCCGAGCATCATCGCCTCGCGCGCGGCGCGGTTGCCCGGCTCGTGGAAGGCTGCGCGCAGGTTCGGTGCCAGCAGACGCATGGCTTCCAGCGCCTGGGCATCGCTGTAGAGGCTGGCCTTGCGGCTGACATAGGCCTCGATGGCGTGGGTCAGCGCATCGATGCCGGTGTCGGCGGTGACCCGCGGCGGCAGCGAGAGGGTCAGCTCGTAATCGATCAGCGCGGCGATGGGCATGAAGCCGAGGCCGGCGCAGAGCATTTTCTCGTCGCTGGTCTCGTCGGTGATGATGGTGAAACGCGTCGCCTCCGAGCCAGTTCCGGCGGTGGTGGGGATGGCGATCAGCGGCAGGCCGGCTTCGCTGACATCGCGCGGGAAGCGGTAGTCGCGCATCTCGCCGCCGAACTTGCCGAGGATGCCGATGGCCTTGGCCGAATCGATCGGGCTGCCGCCACCGAGGGCGACGATGGAATCAAAATCGCCCTGGCGGACCATTTCCACACCCGCTCGAATCGAAGCAGCGGTCGGTTCGGGCAGGGTATCGGCGAAGCACTGGCTGGCGATGCCGGCCTCTCCCAGCTGACCGGCGATACGGGCGACATAGCCCAGTTCGACCATCATGCGGTCGGTGACGATCAGCGGGCGATTGCAGCCCAGCTCCTTCAGCACGCGGGCGAGTTGCTGGCTGGCGCCGGCGCCGACTTCCATCAGGCGCGGCAGAACGATGCGATGACTCATGGGCACTCTCCGAATGTGGACTGCCTGACGAAGCGGCAGCTTCTTATTTTGAGACCCTACGTCTCACTATGAATCGGAGAGTAGGTAGAGCAGGCAGCTGCCGTCAACCTGAAACGAGACCTTTCGTCTCAGGATTAGGGGTGTGCTTAGGGAAACAGGATCAGCGAGTGCTCAGACGATCACGGAGTTGATTCGATTGCTCCCGCAGGCGATCACGCGCGGACAGCACATCGGCCCGCGCCTGCGCATCCAGCTCGTCCATATCAGCCTCGACGTTGAGCAGTACGGCATCGACGCAGGCGCTCAGCAACAACACCGCTGCCTCGACATCACAGCGCAACGCCGGCTCGACCATCGGCAAGGCGCGCTCGGCGATGCCCAGCGCCTCGACGCAGGCATGTGCCGTAGCCAGCGGCACTGCACAGGCCTGTCGCGACAGTTCGGGCGCCAGCCCCTCGTCGCTCTTCAGAAACTTCGAGAAGACCGCCACATCGTCATCGGCGAAGGCACCGGGACGCCCCAGCAACGAGCGGGCTTCGGCCAGCAGCGCCTCGCAAGAAGCGCCGCCATGCGCCGCGCTGACCCGCAGCGCCTTGATGATCAGCGCCACGGCCAAGTCAGCCGTGACTGCGGTAACCGCACCGCAACCGGGCAACGCACGCTCGGCCACGGATTGGCGAAACTGCGCGAGGCTCAGCTGCCAGAGCCCCTGCCCCACGCCCGGCCGGTCGGCTTCGGCCATCAGGCCGACTTGGCTCCGTCCCAATGCAGCAACACATCGAGCATGCGGTTGGAGAAGCCCCACTCGTTGTCGTACCAGGCCATCACCTTGACCAGCTCGCCCTGCACACGGGTCTGGCTGAGGTCGGCAACGCAGGACGCCGGGTAGCCGTTGAAGTCGCAGGACACCAGCGCTTCCTCATTGCACTCCATGACGCCGGCCGGCAGCTTCTGCGCCCCGGCACGCAGGATGTCGTTGATTGCCTCGACGCTTGCCGGCGCGTTCTCGGCGATGAAGGTCAGATCGACCAGCGAGACGTTCGGCGTCGGCACCCGCACCGAGAGCCCGTCCAGACGCCCGGCCAGCTCCGGCAGCACCAGGCCGATGGCCTTGGCCGCACCGGTGGTGGACGGAATCATCGACAACGCCGCGGCACGCGCGCGGTAGAGATCGCTGTGCGCCTTGTCCAGCAGGTTCTGGTCGTTGGTGTAGGAGTGCACGGTGTTGAGCAGGCCCTGACGGATGCCGACCGCCTCGTGCAGCACCTTGGCCAGCGGCGCCAGGCAGTTGGTGGTGCACGAGGCGTTGGAGACGACGCGCTGATCGCCCAGCAGCTGGTGATTCACGCCGTAGACCACGGTCAGGTCGCCGCCATCCAGCGGATGCGAGGCGAATACGCGACTGGCTCCGGCCTGCAGGTGCTGCTCGATCATCGCGCGCTTCTTGAACTTGCCGGTGCACTCGAGCACCACATCGACATTCAGCTCCTTCCACGGCAGCTGGGTCGCATCGCGTTCGGCCAGCAGGCGGATCGCCTGGCCGCGCACCACCATCGACTCGCCCTGCAGCTCAACCGGCTCGGGAAAACGACCAAAGGTCGAATCGAAGCGGGTCAGATGCACCAGCGTCTTGTGGTCGCTGAGATCGTTGATCGCGACCACCTGTACCCGATCCTGCAACCCACGCTCGAACAGCGCTCGTACGACGGCGCGACCGATACGTCCATACCCGTTGATGGCAATACGTAGCATGCAAATCTCCTCGGAGGGGGGGGAAAGTCTGTCGTTAGCTTAGGCGGAGTATCCACCCTTGCGTTCATCGCGGACCGACCAGGATCAATTAACTAACGAACCCATGTGCCGTTGACCAGTCGTAAACCTGACAGAGCGGTCGTGCAGCATCGGCCGCGACCTGAGACGAATCAGGGGGTACATGGCATGAGCGAGACAACCCGAACACCGTGGTGGAAGGGCGCGACCGTTTATCAGATCTACCCGCGGTCGTTTGCCGACAGCAATGGCGACGGCATCGGCGACCTCAACGGCGTACTGCGCCATCTCGATCATCTGCAGCAGCTGGGCGTCGACGCCCTCTGGCTGTCGCCGATCTTCCGCTCGCCCATGGCCGATGCCGGCTACGACATCAGCGACTATTGCGATATCGACCCGCTGTTCGGCTCGCTGGCCGACATCGACCGGCTGATCGCCGAAGCCCATGCCCGCAATATCCGCGTGCTGCTGGATTTCGTGCCCAATCACACCTCGGATGAGCATCCCTGGTTCGTCGAGTCGCGCAGCTCGCGGGACAACCCCAAGCGCGACTGGTACATCTGGCGTGACCAGCCGAATAACTGGCGTGCCGCGCTCGGCGCCGGCAGCGCCTGGACCTGGGACGAGCACACCCAGCAGTACTACCTGCACCTGTTCCTCGCCAAGCAACCGGACCTCAACTGGCGCAACCCCGAGGTGGTCGAGGCGATGCACGACGTGCTGCGCTTCTGGCTCGACCGCGGCATCGATGGCTTCCGTATCGACGTCATCCACTGCACCGGCAAGGACTTAAGCTTCGCCGACGACCCGCGCTGCCAGGCCGGCCAACCGCTGTCGGACTTCAACGATCAGCCTTACAGCCACGAAGTGCTGCGCGGTCTACGCAAGCTGGTCGACAGCTATCCCGGCGACCGCATGCTGGTGGGCGAGGTGAACATCCGCTCCACCGAGCGCGTGTTGCAGTACTACGGCGCCGGCGATGAGCTGCACCTGGCGTTCAATTTCAACCCACTCGACGCGCCCTGGGACCCGGTGCTGTTTCGCACCTGCATCCGCGAGGTCGAACACTGGCTGCAACCCGCCGGCGCCTGGCCGACCTGGGTGCTGTCGAATCACGACAACGTGCGCCAGCGCAGCCGTTACCGGGGCTCCGAGCGCGCCGCACGGGCGGCTGCGGTGCTGCTGCTGACGTTGCGCGGCACGCCGTTCATCTACCAGGGCGAAGAATTGGGCCTGGAGGATGCGCATATCCGCGACGAGGCGCGCATCGACCCGGGCGGCCGCGACGGCTGCCGCGCGCCGATCCCCTGGCAGGCCGAACCGCCCCACGGCTGGCAAGGTGCGGAACCCTGGCTACCCTTCCCGCCTGATGCCGCTGAACTGGCTGCGGAACGGCAGACCGGCGCAGCGAATTCGATATTCGCGCTCTACCAGCGCCTGCTCGCCGCACGCAAAGCCAGCCCGGCGCTGCATCACGGCGACTTCGAAGAATTGGCCTCGCACCCCGAGGTACTGGCCTATCGCAGGCAGCACGGCGATGACTGCCGACTGGTCTGCATCAACTTCTCCGAGCAGCCCCATGCCCACCCGCACGCAGGCGACTGGCACGTCGAGATCGCCAGTGACGGGGTCGGAGAGAACGCGCCTTACAACGGCACCCTTAACCCGGGGCAGGCCGTTGTGCTGCGCCCAATGGAGAACTGAGCATGCGTCCACTCTGGTACCGCAACGCGGCGATCTATCAGATCGACCCCACGCTGTTTCGTGACAGCAATGGCGACGGTTGCGGCGATCTGCGCGGCATCACCGAACGGCTCGACTACATTCGCGGCCTCGGCTGCACCGCCGTATGGCTCATGCCGTTCTATCAGTCGCCGTTCGAGGATGCCGGCTACGACATCAGCGATCACCTGCAGGTGGACGAACGCTTCGGTGATCTGGCGGACATCGTCGCGCTGCTGGAAAAGGCCGAGGAACTGGGCCTGCACGTCATCATCGAGCTGGTGGTGCAGCACACCTCCATCCAGCACAAGTGGTTTCAGGAGGCGCGCCGCGACCGCAACTCGCCCTATCGCGACTACTACATCTGGGCCGACGAGCCCGACGACTTCATGGAGCCGATTTTCCCGACCGTCGAAGACAGCATCTGGACCTGGGACGAGGAAGCCGGCCAGTACTACCGCCACCTGTTCTACAAGCATGAGCCGGACCTCGACCTGACCAACCCGCGGGTCATCCACGAGATCGAGCGGATCATGTCGTTCTGGCTGCGCCTGGGCGTTTCCGGTTTTCGCATCGACGCCGCGGTGCATATGGTGCGCCAGGCTGGCGGTGGTGAACTGGAGAAGGGTTACTGGCTGCTCGAGCACATGCGCGATTTCGTCACCATGCGCCGCCCGGAAACCGTGCTGCTCGGCGAGATCGATACCGATCCGGACAAATACGTCGAATACTTCGGCGACGAAGCCGACCGCGTCACCCTGCTGCTGGATTTCTGGACCAACAATCACCTGTTCCTTTCCCTGGCGCGGCAGCAGGCCGAGCCGCTGGTGCGGGCACTGAACAGCCAACCGCTGCCGCCCAGCCATTCGCAATATGCGCTGTGGATTCGCAACCACGACGAGCTGAGCCTCGACCGCCTGGAAGAGGATGAACGCAACGAGGTGATGGACACCTTCGCCCCCGACGAGAACATGCGTGCCTACAACCGCGGTATTCGTCGACGCCTCGCGCCGATGCTCGATGGCGATGAGCGTCGCATCGCCGCTACCCATGCCCTGCTCTTCTCCCTGCCTGGTACGCCGATCATCCGCTACGGTGAGGAAATCGGCATGGGTGACGACCTCGATCGCCCTGAGCGGTTGGCCGTACGCACGCCGATGCAATGGTCCAACGAGCCCAACGCCGGCTTTTCCTGCACCAAAGGTGAACTAGCCGCGCCGGTGATCGACGAAGGCCCCTTCACCTACGAGAAGATCAACGTGTTCGCCCAGACCCTGCGTAGCGACTCGCTGATGGCGCGCACCGGCAACATGATCCGTACGCGCATCGGCCTGCGCGAAATAGGCATCGGCAAGCGCACGACCGTCGAGGTGAACGACCCGGCGGTGTTCGCCATTCGCCACGACAACGGCTCGACCGTACTCATGCTGGTCAATCTGGCGGATCAGGAAACCACAGTGGAGATCACTGACGACGACCTGCAGGACATGGTCGATGTGCTCGCCGACTGCGACTATGACCAGCCGGAAGGCACGCCGCTGAAAATCCGCCTTGGCCCGTATGGCTACCGCTGGCTGCGGCGCAAACAGCAACTGTTCGGATGAGGGCTGCAGGATGATTCTCGACGCTACGCAGTGGCGCGCCTGGCATGGCGACGAATTTCCCGAGAACAGCTGGTATCGCGACGATGAACAGCTGTGCGCCATCGTCGGCGCACCCAGGGTCGATCTGATTTCACGCGAGCGCTATGGCGATTTCATCCTACGCTTCGAATACGCCCTGCCGGTGGGAGGGAATTCCGGGGTGTTCTACCGCGTCGACGAGAGCGCCGACCTCGCCTGGCACAGCGGACCGGAGATGCAGCTGCTCGATGATGAAGTTCATCCCGACGGTGCCGAGCCGACCACGCGCAACGGCGCCCTGTACGGGCTACTCGCCACGCAGCAGGCAACCCCGATCGAACCGGGCAGTTTCATGGAAGGTGCGCTGAAGCTACGCGGTGCGGACGTCGAGCACTGGCTAGGCAATCGTATGGTGCTGAGTTATCGCCTGGACGACCCAGCCTTGCACACGCGAATCGAATCCAGCAAGTTCGCCGACAAGCCGCTGTTCGCCCAGGCGCAGACCGGACATATCGTGCTCCAGCACCACGGCGAGGCGGTGCGCTTTCGCCGCCTGTCGATCGAACCGCTGAGCTGAACGCCGACCTTGGATCGCCGCCGCGAATTGAGCGAGAATGCGCGGCTTTCCCAGGCTGCGAAACGCAGTGACGGCAGAAGCGCCCCGGCGCCTAGCGTCAGGCAAGCCGCGGCCGCCCACGCTTGAGGTAGCGTTCGTGGAACAGCTGAAAGATAAGATTCGCAGTCAGGGCATCGTGCTTTCCGACCGGGTACTGAAGGTCGACGCGTTCCTCAACCATCAGATCGACCCGGTGCTGATGCAGGCGATCGGCAAGGAATTCGCCCGCCTGTTCCGCGACGAAGGCATTACCAAGATCGTCACCATCGAGGCCTCCGGCATCGCACCGGCGGTCATGGCCGGCCTGGAGCTGGGCGTGCCGGTGATCTTCGCGCGCAAACACCAGTCGCTGACCCTGCAGGACAACCTGCTCACCGCCACGGTCTATTCGTTCACCAAGCAGGTGGAGAGCACCATCGCGGTTTCGACCCAGCATCTGTCTTCGAACGACCGCGTGCTGATCATCGATGACTTCCTCGCCAACGGCAAAGCCGCCAAGGGGCTGATCTCGATCATCAACCAGGCTGGTGCCTGCATCGCCGGCCTCGGTATCGTCATCGAAAAAGCCTTCCAGGCCGGTCGCCAGGAGCTGGAAGAAGCCGGCTACCGCGTCGAGTCGCTGGCCCGGGTCGCCTCGCTGGCCGATGGCCAAGTGCAATTCATAGACTGAGTGCAATTCATCGACTGAGCGGCGCCGCCTCGCCGCGCCATAGCGGCACCAACGCGCCCCGTGCCTGCCAGCGGATCGCTGATGGGCACGCCGACCCGGGCGATTTGCTCGCGCGCCGCGTCGTGGGTGGCCGCGTCCGGCCGCTGCATATCGTACTGCTGATCGACCGGATAGCCGGCCACTACCTGAAAGTCCTCACTCGCCTGCAGCGCGCAGTGCCCGGTCCCGGCCGGAAGCACCACGGCATCGCCAGCTTTCAGCTCGACCTCCTGTCCATGCTCACCGCCCAGCATGACCCGCGCCCAGCCGCTGGCCACGCCGAGCACCTCGTGGGCGGTGGAGTGATAGTGATGGTAGTCGTAAACCGTCCCGCGCCAGGCGGAAGGCCAGAGATGACTGTCGAACAGCCGTTCGAAGGCTTCGGCCGGAGTCGGGCCGGCCAACGGCAACTGACGATAGATCAATACGGGGTGCGGGCTGTTGGGCGTGCGTCCGTCACTGGCTAGGCGCAGCTGCTCGGGTTGTGGTGCGGAACTGGGCATGCGGGACTCCTCCGTCGCCATGGAATCCGACCGGTCGGCCGTACCGAGTTCGACTCAAGCCCTACTCACTTTGCTCCCCGCAGAAACGACAAAGCCGCCCGAAGGCGGCTTTGCTGGTGACGCTTGGCGCTCGATCAGAGGCCGGACATGTGCTGGATGGCGGCCTTCAGCTCGTCATCGGAGCAGTCGCCACAGGTGCCCTTCGGCGGCATGGCGTTGATACCACTGATCGCGTGCTTGAGCAGACCGTCCAGACCACCGGCGGCATCGGCACGCGCCGACCAGGCAGCGTTGTCACCGGTCTTCGGTGCGTTCAGCAGACCCGAACCGTGGCAGGCAGTGCAGAACTTGCCGTACACGTCGGAACCGCTACGAGCGGCACCACCAGCGGCTACGGCAGCGCCGGCACCAGCAGCGGCACACTCTTCACCTTGAATACATACGCTACCCACCGGCTTGAGGCGCTCGGCGATTGCTTCGTCGGTCGCAGCCTGGGCGCTCATTGCCCACAGGGCCAATACGGCAGTCTGTGCTACCAGGATCTTCTTAATCAGGTTCACCTTACACCCTCATTGTGGCTAGACACGCCCGCGGCCACGGTATCGCGAGCGGCGGTCAGTATAACGGCAAGCCATGCCGGCCGAAACAATACGAAAGGCCCGGCGATTCTCCGCGACGCTTTGTCGCATCGCAACTTTCGTACAAATCGAGGCCGATACGGTTAAAAGTTCGCCGGCGTCGTTGCACTGATCAACCTGGCTGGCGCGTCGAACGGATTGCGAAAACGATGCGGCTTGCTGCTCTCGAAGTAGTAGCTGTCGCCGCTTTCCAGCACATATACCTGACCGTTCACGGTCAGTTCCAGGCGGCCCTCGACCAGCATTCCGGCCTCCTCGCCCTGGTGCGAGAGCATGTCCGTCCCGGTATCCGAGCCAGGCGGATAGGTTTCGGCGAGAAAGGCAATGGCGCGCCCGGGATGCGCCTTGCCAACCAGCTTCATGCTCACCGCGCCGTCGGAGATGTCGATCAGCTCGCTGCCCTTGTAGACCACCTGGGTGTCGCTGTCCTGATCGAAGTCGGGCGAGAAGAATTCGACCAGCGACATCGGGATGCCGCTGAGCACCTTCTTCAGCGAACTGATCGAAGGGCTGACGCTGTTCTTCTCGATCATGGAAATCGTGCTGTTGGTAACGCCGGCGCGCTTGGCGAGTTCACGCTGGGACAGACCCTTGAGCTTGCGGATGGTTTGCAGTCGAACGCCAACGTCCAATACGGGAGCCCCCTTTCAAGAGCGATGCGAAGAGGGGGCTATCATGGCTACAGCGTTCAGAATTTACAACACCGCCTCCGGACGTCTGGTCGCCCGGCACACGCGGCTTAGCCGGCCTTCAAAGCACCGGGCCAGCAAGGTCGGGCATGGCAGCGATGACGGTGATCTCCACCCGCACATCCGGCGAATACATCAATGCCTGGACGGTAGTGCGTGCCGGCGCGGTACCCGGCGTAATCCAAGCGTCCCACACCTCGTTCATCCCGGCGTAATCGGCGGCGATATCCTTGAGGTGGATGGTTGCCGAAAGCAGACGGGCCTTGCTGGTTCCCGCCTCCGCAAGCAGGCGCTCGATGCTCGATAGCGTTTCGCGGGTCTGCTCGCGGATATCGCCGCTCAGGTCGTCAGCCAGTTGCCCGGACAGATAAACCGCGCCGTTGTGGATCACCGCCTCGCTGTAGCGGGTTTCAGTGTGCAGCCGCCGGATGGGCATGTTTACGTGTCTCCTTGTGCTTGCCGTAACGGAAGATATCCAGCCCGTCGGTACTGATTTGCGGACGCTTGGACGCGAGCAGATCAGCCAAAACCCGGCCGGAGCCGCAGGCCATGGTCCAGCCCAGCGTGCCGTGACCGGTATTGAGGTACAGGTTGCGATACGCGGTGGCGCCTATGATCGGTGTGCCATCGGGCGTGGCCGGTCGCAGGCCGGTCCAGAATACTGCTTCCGCCGGATCGCCGCCTTGCGGATAAAGATCACCGACGACCATTTCAAGTGTTTCCCGACGGCGCGGGTTGAGCGACAGGTCGTGCCCGGCGATCTCCGCCATGCCACCGACACGGATGCGCTGATCGAAACGGGTAATGGCGACTTTGTAGGTCTCGTCGAGCACGGTCGACTGCGGCGCCATTGCCGGGTCGCTGATCGGCACGGTCAGCGAATAGCCCTTGAGCGGGTAGACCGGCGCGCGAATGCCCAGCGGCTTGAGCATCTGCGGGCTGTAGCTGCCGAGCGCCAGCACGTAGCGGTCCGCGGTTTCCAGCTTGCCGTCGATCCAGACCCCGGCGATGCGGTCACCGGCATGCTCCAGGCGCTGGATGTTCTGCCCGAAGCGGAACTCGACACCCAGTGCCAGCGCCATCTCGGCCAGCCGTGAGGTGAACATCTGGCAGTCGCCGGTCTGGTCGTTGGGCAGGCGCAGGGCTCCGCTCAGCTTGTGCGCGACCTTCGCCAGGGCCGGTTCGACACGACCGATGGCGGCGCGATCGAGCAACTCATAGGGCACGCCGGAACGCTCCAGTACGGCAATGTCCTTCGCCGCGGCATCCAGCTGGGCCTGGGTGCGGAACAGCTGCGTGGTACCGAGCTGACGGCCCTCATAGGCGATACCGGTTTCGGCGCGCAGTTCGTCGAGGCAGTCGCGACTGTACTCGGACAGCCGCACCATGCGCTCCTTGTTCACCGCATAGCGCGCCGCGGTGCAATTGCGCAGCATCTGCGCCATCCACAGATACTGGTCGACGTCACCGGTGAGCTTGATCGCCAGCGGTGCATGGCGCTGCAACAGCCACTTCATGGCCTTGAGCGGCACGCCGGGCGCGGCCCAGGGCGAGGCATAACCCGGCGAGACCTGACCGGCATTGGCAAAACTGGTTTCCATCGCGACGGCTGGTTGCCGATCGACCACCACCACCTCGAAACCGGCTCGCGCCAGATAGTAGGCGCTGGCCGTACCGACCACCCCGCTACCCAATACCAGTACACGCATTGCAGCCTCCCGCCCGCTCGAACGGACTTTTCCGGATCACTATTGAAGCGGAGTATAAAAAGGCAGAGGCAGTGTTATTCACCATATAAAAAGCTATCTTTGGCCTTTATTCACGCCAAACGCGCTTTATTCGGAGGGCATATCCCTTGAGAACCCGCCATCAGACACGCCGCGAACTGGACAAGATCGACCGCCATATCCTGCGTATTCTGCAAGCCGAAGGGCGCCTGCCTTTCACCGAATTGGGTGAGCGCGTCGGCCTGTCGACCACGCCCTGCACGGAGCGGGTGCGACGGCTGGAGCGCGAGGGCATCATCATGGGCTACTCCGCGCGGCTGAACCCGCAGCATCTGAAGGCGGGCCTGCTGGTCTTCGTCGAGATCAGCCTGGCGTACAAATCGGGCGACATCTTCGAGGAGTTTCGCCGCGCCGTGCTCAAGTTGCCGCACGTGCTCGAATGCCACCTGGTTTCCGGTGACTTCGATTACCTGGTCAAGGCGCGGATCTCGGAAATGGCCTCCTACCGCAAATTGCTCGGCGACATCCTGCTGAAGCTGCCCCATGTGCGCGAGTCGAAGAGCTATATCGTGATGGAGGAGATCAAGGAGTCGCTTGACCTGCCGGTGCCGGACTAGAGCGTCCGGGTGCGTATCCGGACGTACCGCGAGAAGCCAGTCGCGCCACCGTCGGTCCAGCTCGCCTTTGCCCCGCGGCACCGCTCCGGTCTACCCTAGAAAGATGCAGACCTTTCATGACACTTCAGTGAATCATCGTGCATCCGCTTCGAACACCAGCGACCATGCACCTTCCTACTATGCCGCGAGCGTCAACCGCGAGCTATCCTTCGAGCCCCTGCAGGGCGAACAGCGAGCCGACGTGTGCATCGTCGGTGGCGGCTTCTCCGGCCTAAATACCGCCATCGAACTGGCCGAACGCGGGCTCAGCGTCATCCTGCTGGAAGCGCACCGCATCGGCTGGGGCGCCAGCGGGCGCAATGGCGGCCAGCTGATCCGCGGCGTCGGCCATGACGTCGAGCAGTTCACCAACATCCTCGGTGAAGAAGGTGTCGACGAGCTCAAGCGCATGGGCTTCGAAGCCGTGGACATCGTTCGCCAGCGCATCGAGCGCTACGCCATCGACTGCGACCTGACCTGGGGCTACTGCGACCTCGCCACCAAGCCGCGACACCTGAAAGGCTTCGACGAGGAATACTCCGACCTGCTGCGCCTCGGCTATCCACACCCGCTGCAGCGCGTGTCGCGTCCCAACCTGGCCACGGTGGTGGGCTCGCAGCGCTATCTCGGCGGTCTGCTGGACATGGGCTCGGGACACCTGCACCCGTTGAACCTGGCGCTCGGCGAGGCCGCTGCGGCGCAATCGCTAGGCGTGCGCCTGTTCGAACAATCGGCGGTCGAGCGCATCGAGTACGGCCCGCAAGTAGCGCTGCATACCGCCCAGGGCGTGGTGCACGCGGACAACCTCGTGCTGGCCTGCAATGCCTACCTCAATGGCCTGCAGCCGAAGCTGGCGGGCAAGGTGCTGCCAGCCGGCAGCTATATCATCGCCACCGAGCGACTGCCGGAACCGCTGCAGCGTGAACTGCTGCCGCAGAACATGGCGGTATGCGATCAGCGGGTGGCACTCGACTACTTCCGTCTCAGCGCCGATGGCCGATTGCTGTTCGGCGGTGCCTGCCACTACTCCGGCCGTGATCCGAAAGATATCGCCGCTTACATGCAGCCGAAGATGCTCGAAGTATTCCCGCAGCTGATCGGCATCGGCATCGACTACCAGTGGGGCGGCATGATCGGCATCGGCGCCAACCGGCTGCCGCAGATCGGCCGGCTGCCAGAGCAGCCCAACGTGTTCTATGCCCAGGCCTATTCCGGACACGGTCTGAATGCCACGCACCTGGCCGGGCACTTGCTGGCCGAAGCGATCGCCACCCAGGAAAGTCATGGCTTCGACCTGTTCGCCCAGGTGCCGCATCCGACCTTCCCCGGTGGCCGGGCATTGCGTTCGCCGCTGCTGGCCCTGGGCATGCTCTGGTATCGGCTGAAAGACCGTTTCTGAATTTTCCGACGAAGCGCAGCGTCCAAGCCTTGATGAACGGACGCATATCGGAGAGACCTTGCGCGCTTACCTGACGCTTCTGCTGGCTCTGCTGCTGGTCGGCTGTGCCAGCCACCCTGCACCCAGTGAGTCCTATTCGGTGGCGCCGGATGCATCGCCGCTCGGACGACGCATCCAGCAGCTCGCTGCAGAGCAGCCGCACGGCTACTCCGGTTATCGTCTGCTAGCGGAAAGCACCGAGGCATTCACCGCCCGCACCGAAATGATTCGCGCGGCGCAGCTCAGCCTGGACGTGCAGTACTACATAGTGCATGACGGCATGACCACCCGCGCGCTGATCGAGGAGCTGCTGCAGGCTGCCGACCGCGGCGTGCGAGTGCGCCTGCTGCTGGATGACACCACCAGCGATGGCCACGACTACCGCATTGGCACCCTCGCAGCACACCCCAATGTCCAGATCCGCGTCTTCAATCCGCTGCACCTTGGCCGCAGCACCGGCATTACCCGCACCATGGGGCGACTGCTGCACCTGTCGTTGCAGCATCGACGGATGCACAACAAGCTGATGCTGGTCGATGGCAGCCTGGCTATCGTCGGCGGCCGCAACCTGGGCGACGAGTATTTCGACGCCGATCAGGCCTTCAACTTCACCGATATCGATCTGCTCAGTGCTGGCCCGGTCGCCGAGCAACTGGCACAGAGTTTCGATCAGTACTGGAACAATCAGTTGAGCGTGCCCATCCAGCGATTTCTCTGGTGGCAGCCGAAACCCAGCCGGCTGGACAAGGCACGCAAACAGCTGCGTGACTACCTGCAGCAGGCGCGTCACGACAACAGCGAGCAGTACCAGCGGCTGATGCAGTACAAGCAGGATCCGCAACTGCAGCAATGGCTGGACGACCTCATCTGGGCGCCCGGCGAGGCGATGTGGGACGCGCCGGAGAAGCTGCTGGCCGAAGGCATACCGGCCACCTCACTGCTGCTGACGACCCAACTCGCACCGACCATGCAGACGGTAAGTCGCGAGCTGACCCTGGTATCGGCCTACTTCGTGCCCACGGACAGCGGCGTCGAGTATCTGGCTGATCGCACCGGCGCCGGCGTCACCGTGCGTATTCTCACCAACTCCCTGGAGGCCACCGACGTCCCGGCCGTGCACGGTGGCTACGCGCCCTATCGCGAGGCGATGCTGGAGCTCGGCGTACGCCTGTTCGAACTGCGCCGGCAACCGGAGCAGGAGCCGTCCTACAGCTTTCTCGGTGAGTCGGAGTCGAGCCTGCACAGCAAGGCGGCAGTGTTCGACCAGAATAAGGTCTTCATCGGCTCGTTGAACCTCGACCCGCGCTCCGTGCTGTGGAACAGCGAGGTGGGCGTTCTGGTGGAAAGCCAGGAGCTGGCCCGCGAGGTTCAGCGGCTTACGCTGGAGGGCATGTCGCCAGCGCTCAGCTACGAGGTACGCCTGGAGGAACGCGACGGCCGCAAGCAGCTGGTATGGATCGCCGAGGATGAGGGGCGGTTGCGCGTGATCGACAAGGAACCGGGCGGGCTCTGGCGCCGCTTCAATGCCTGGTTCGCCGAGATCATCGGCCTGGAGAAGATGCTCTAGCGTTCGCGTCCGAACACCGCACGATTGCACCGTGGCGCATTCGCTTCGGCATAAATCATTCTTTGGGGTGATACCACTTGGCCAGCGGTCCGTTAGGCTCAGGAACGCTGCTGCCACGCACGCATAGCTTCTATAAAAATAAAAAAGGAGCACGACAATGGACCGTTCCACTCGCCTCTGGCTATTGCTGATCCTCGCAATACTGCCCGGCTTCACCGAAGCGGCTCAGGCCGAACCGACCTCACCTCTGCAGAGCATGCAGATCCATGCCAACCGCGCCACCAGCAGCTTGCTGCTCTACCGCGGCGAAGGCTTCCAGAAAGCCCATCTGCTGCGCCTGGAGGAAGATATCCGCGCGCTGAACGCTGCCTTGCTGAAGGTCGCCAATCCCACCAGCGCGCTTCGCGAAAGCCACCTGGAACTGCAGACCCGGCTGCGGGAGGGTGCCAGCTTCGGCTACAAGGAAGACGACATGCCCTGGGGCTGGCCGCTGCAGATGAGCAAGGCATTGCGCGACTTTCTTACGGCCGCCCGCGCGCAGCAGGGCGCCGATACCGAGGCGGAACTGCCGGCGAAAGTGGAGTACCTGGCCGTGCAATACCTCAGCCGCGCTTATATCGGCTCGTTCGAGATCGCCCGTGAACAGCCGGACACCTACCTCGGGCAGGACGAACGCAATCTGGTGCCGGCCATCGACGCGCAGCTAGCCGGGCTGGACGGCAAGCGCGATCCCGCTCTGGCCAAGCTCAAGACCCGCTGGGATTTTCTCAAGGTAGCGCTCGAGGACATGAACAGCGCCAGCAACAACCTCACCACCGCCTCCGGCCGACCCTTCGCGCCGATCATGGTCGACCGTCATGCCCGCAGCCTCAGCGACCAGTGGATGGCCGCCAGACCCTGACCACGGTCAGCCGTGGGCGGCCGACTCGCGCAGACGCACCGGACCGACGCGCGCTTCGATGGCGAGGCGCAACGGTTCGCGCAGGCCAAGCATGAAACCGAGTTCAGCCGCGACGAACAGCGGGCCGATGATCAGTCCGGTAAGGTCATCGACGAAGGCCGGCTTGCGCCCCTCGAAATAGTGCCCGACGAACTGGATCACCCAGCCGAGCACGAACAATCCCAGCCCAACGCCCAGCCACAACGCCGTCGTCGCGCTGGCAAGGCGCGCGCCCAGCCATACGCTCAGCAGCAACACCGCGCCCATCAGCAGGCCATAACGCAGATCGAGACGTAGATAGAACAGCGCCGCCGCGAGCGAGACCAGTGCGGCCGGGCTGAGCCATAGTCCAGCCACGTCGATGCCAGGCCGCGACAGCAACACGGCAACCGCCAGCACGATCAGCGGAATGCCGATGAAATGGGTGAGCAGGTTGCGCGGGTCACGATGATAGGCCGCGTACTGCGCCAGGTGATCGGTGAGGGTTTTCATTGGCGGCATCTCCAGATTTCGCGTCCGCCAAGCTTAGTCGGTCGGTGCGCTGCCGCCCTCGTCAGCAGCCAAGGCAATCACGCCAAGATCGAGGTTGGCTGCGCTATTCCTCGGGTCGATAACCCAGTCGCAGCCCGCCCCAGTGCCGACCATTGACCATGATCGGTACCGACAGATCGTGCATCAGCTCGCCGGTATCGCGGCTGTAGGTCTGCAGCAATACCCGGCGCTGATGACTGCCACAACGCCCGCCGGTGCGATCGTTGAACAGGCGCTTGCTGCGGCTCTTGACCCGGTCGATTTCCGGATTGCCCACCGGCGGCTGGCTGAATGCACGATTGTGCGTCGGCACGTAACCTTCGGGCGTGGTGGCGATGGCATAGACCATCGCCGAATGCTGCTGCAGCAGCGGCTCCTGAACCGCCGGCAGCACCTCGTCGGCGTAGCGGTCGAAGCGGGTCTGGTATTTGACCGGATTGGTATTGGGCTGCGCCCGATAATTGCGATCGAACAGGTCATCGAGACTGACGCGTCCGGCGGCAATATCCGCCTCGAACCGTGCGGCAATCGCTGCCGCCCCCTGGCGAGCCAGATCGAACATCGCCTGGTGGTAGTCGTCGAGCTGCACCTCGGCCAGCTGTTCGCTGGCACTCTCGGCCTGCGCCACCAGTCGTTCCGCAGCCTGCTCGAGCTGCCGGGTCTGCTTTTCGCTGTCCAGCGCGTCGGCGCGCAACTGATCGAGGGCGACGAACTGACCGGTTAGGCGCTGATGGTTGTCGGCGGTGCCGGTGGTGATCTGCTCGACCTGGCTTTCGACGCTGCCGGCCAGGCCGGCGATGCCACTGAGCTGCTCGCCGGTGGCGGCAATCTGTTCGGCAGCGGCATCCAGCTCGCTGCCCTGGCGCTGGATATAGCTGACTACCGCCTCGCTCTGCTGACGAATGTCGCCCACCATGCGACCGACTTCCTCGGTAGCACTGGAGGTACGCGCCGCCAGGCTGCGAACCTCATCGGCGACCACGGCGAAACCACGCCCGGCCTCACCGGCGCGCGCAGCCTCGATGGCCGCATTCAGGGCAAGCAGGTTGGTCTGACTGGCAATGGACTGGATCACGTCGGTGATCCGGCGGATCTCTTCAGTGCGTGCCGAAAGCCCGTCGATCAACTCGCGGCTGGCGTGGGTCTGCGCACTGAGCTGCTGCATGCGCTCGATCGCCTTCTGCAACTCCGCCTGCCCGGCATCGCTGCGCTGGCGTACCGCCTGCGCAGCGTCCAGCGTATGGCGGGCGCGCTCTGCGCTGTCCTGCTCGGTAGCGGCGATGGCCTGCGCGCCGTTGGCAATTTCGCTCACGGCCTGCAGTTGCGATTGCAGCCGACTGGCCAGCTGCTCGGCGCTGTAGGCGACCTGGGCAGCCGACAAGGCGTTGTGACAGGTGTTGCGCGAGAGGTTCTTGCTCAGTTCGGCGAAGGCACGCGGCGTATCGTCAGCGCTCGCTGCGTCAGCATTCGCCGCCAGCGATGCACTGAACCAGGGCCAGAGCGCTGCGGCGAGCAACAATATCGCCGTCACTGCCAGCGGCGGAGCCAGCCAGTAATGCACAAGCAACAAACCTATGATCAACGCGGCGTGGAACGCCACGAGCTTGGGATGGCGGTAGGCGGGGCTCATGGACGGCCTCTTGTTCTTGTCGGATCGATCCGACGTTGTACCCATAGCCCCGGATAAAGAACAGTAGTGCCTTAGTAGCAACGTGCCGTCATCGGAGGCTCACTTCAGGCTTAGCGGCCGCTCCCGCACAAACTGAAGCCGTCCAGCCCCCACCGCCGGTCGGGACATCCGTCAGCGCAGCGCGGCGGGCTGATCGGCTGCGGTCAGCGGCAGCGATAGCTGCACGCGTCGACGCAACCAGGGGCTAGGACGGTAACGCGCCTCGCCGCCATAGCAGCCCTGCATGGCTTGCAGGATGGCAAGGATTCGCGCCGCACCGTAGTGCTCGGCGAATCCCAGCGGGCCTTTCGGATAACCCAGCGCCAGGGTGACCGCGCGGTCCAGCGTCTGAGGGTCGGCGATGCCCTTCTGGGCGATCTCGCAGCCCAGATTGACGATGCTCGCAACCACGCGCTGGCTGACGAAGCCGGGCGAGTCGTTGATCACCTCGACCGGCACACCATCGCTACCCAGCGCTTGCCGTGCCTGCGCTTCAATCGCCGCAGCAAGCGCTGGCTGACGCATCAGCACCCGACGTCGGTCGAAATCGCAGAACTGGTCGAGCGCGACAGAGCGCTCCGCTGGCAAACCAAGCCGGGCGATCATGCTGCTGGCATCCTCGCCCAAGGGAGTGATCAGGCAAATGGCGCGCGCCGATGGCACCTCGCCCGATTCAAGCTGCGCACCGGCCGCTTGCAACAAGGCTGCCAGCTGCGAACGCAACGCCGGATCCTGACTGTCCAACCAGAACGGCCGCTCGATGCGAACCGGCGAGAACTGTGGCTCCGGCGTACGGATCTGCTGACCGTTCTCGTAGCGGTAGTAGCCCTGCCCGGTCTTGCGTCCGAGCAACCCTGCGGCAACCCGCTGCGCCGCCTGATACGACGGCGTATAGCGCGGATCCTGATAGAACTGCTGGTACACCGACTCCATCACCGCATGGGAAATATCCAGCCCGGTGAGATCGAACAGCTCGAAAGGCCCCATGCGAAAGCCCGGCCCGTCGCGGAGGATGCGGTCGATCTGCTCGGCATCGGCGATGCCCTCGGCGAGAATGCGCTGGGCCTCGGTGCTGTAGGCGCGACCGGCGTGATTGACCAGGAAACCGGGGGTATCCGGGGTGATCGCCGGAAAATGCCCGGCGTCTTCGGCCAGCTTTACCAGCCGCTGGATGACCTGCGGATCGCTGCGCTCGCCGCGCACCACTTCGACCAGCTTCATCAGCGGCACCGGGTTGAAGAAATGAAAACCCGCCACCCGCCCCGGAAGCCGACAGGCAGCGGCAATACGCGTGACCGAAAGCGAGGAGGTATTGGTGGCAAGGACCGCGTCCTCGGCGAGCAGTGCTTCCAGTTCGACGAACAACGCCTGCTTGATCTCGAGATTCTCGACGATCGCCTCGATCACCAGATCGCAACCGGACAGATCGGCCAGCGCGGGTGCCGCCTGCATGCGCGCAAGCGTGGCGTCCAGCTCGGCAACGCTCAGCCGCCCCTTGGCCACGCCACGTTCGAGCAGCTCGCGGTTGAAGCGCAGCGCGTCACTGATCGACTCACTGCGTGAATCGTGCAGCCACACCTGCTTGCCGGCGCCGGCGAACAGTTGCGCGATCCCGCGACCCATGGCCCCTGCGCCGACGACGCCGATACGCTCAAACATGCAAACCTCCTCACGAGCAATGCGATATTTCGCAGTGCGGAACAAGATTCCATCGAATTGACCGTGAGCGTAAAGACTGCCAATCTCCAGCGCAAGTCAGCCAGCGAACCGCTCGTTCATGTCAGATCAGCCCTATCCCGCCGCCACACTTCAGCAGGTTGAAAGCTCGTTGACCGGGTTCTTCCAGGACCTCGGCTGCCGCCTGAGGGAGTACGGCCCGGAGCGCGTGGTGGTCGAGCTGCTGTTGTTGCCGCGCCACCTGAACAACGCCAGCAACCTGCACGGCGGCGTCACGGCTACCCTGCTGGACGTGGCCATGGGCCTTTGCGGGACCTGGGTGGCACAGCCGGAGCAGCGCCGTGTGGCGACTACGCTGTCGATGAGCGTCAACTTCAGCGCACCGGCTCCGGTCGGCAGCCGCATCCGCGCCGTGGCCGTCTGTCGCTCCGCGGGCCACAAGGTATTTATGGCCAGTTGCGACCTGCTCGATGAACAGGATCGGTTGCTGGCGTTCGGTGAAGGCGTCTACAAGCGCGGCAAACTGCGCAACGAGCTGCCCTGAACGATGCTCGCTCTGCTGCCACTGGCACTCGTCTGCGAGCTGCTTGCCCTGGCCACCCATCTGTCGCTACTGAGCGTGATCAGCGGTGCGCTGCTAGTACTGTTCTTCGTCTGGCACTGGTGCTCGCTGATGCCCTACCCGCGCCGGCTCGGACTGGTCACCCTGGGACTGCTCGGCTACTGGATGCTGTTCGGCCAACCCGACTGGCAGCAGGCCCAGCGAATGCTCTCGTCAGCAGCCTACTACGCCGCCTTTATCGGTGCGCTCGGCCTTGCACACTGCGCAGTCAGGCGGCTGCCACAGCTCGGTGAGCTGCATCGGCTATTGTTGCGGCTGCCCCGCGCCAGTCTTTATCCGAGCTATCTGTTCAGCACTTTTGCGATCAGCTCGGTGCTGAGCTTCGGCATGCTCAATCTCGTCTGCGGTTCGCTGGAACGCTATCTCGAGCGGCAGCCGTACAACCAGCAACAGCGCCGCGAAGGTGCCAGGGGCGTAATGGTTACGGCGCTCCGTGGTTTCGCCCTGGTGCCATTGCTGGCACCGACCAGCGTGGCCGTGGCAATCCTCACCCGCGAATTGCCCGGCCTGAGCTGGAGCGCCCTGCTACCGTTCGGCCTGCTCTGCGGCGCCATCCTTCTGGTCGTTGGCTGGCCAATGGAAAACCGCCGCTTGCGGCAGTTGCAGCCAACCGCTGAGTCGGCGCAAACGACGGCGCCAGCCGACACGGCCGACGGACTGCGCGGCCTGCTCTGCGGCAGCTTGGTCGGCGTCCTGCTGATCGCCCTGCTGGCCAACCTGACTTGGCTGTCGGCAACCCAGGCGGCCATGCTGCTGGTGCCGCTCGCTGTGACAGGGATGCTGCTGTCTCAGGGTGGAGCACCGAAGGCTGTTTATAGCGAAGTGCGCGACACCCTCGCCGGCATACGCAACGAGACCTTCATCTTCGCCTGCTCGGCCCTGCTCGGCGGACTCACTGCGGTACTGATCCCGGTCGAACGCCTGGCCAGCCACTTCAGCAGCACACCGCTGGCGCTGTTCGGACTCGGCAGCGCCGGCATGCTCGCGATCATTGCCCTGGCTCTGCTCGGCGTCGCCCCGATCATCTCTCTGAGTCTGTGTGCCGCATTGCTGGCGCAGCTGGCCGGACATGGGGTGGCGATCATGCAGCCCGCAGTGGCGCTGCTGGTCGGCTTCTCCCTGGCCATGCTGCTGTCGCCCTATGGGCCTTCCGCGCTGATGCTGGCGCGCCACGCGCAATTGTCGCCGTGGCGCATCGCCTTTGGTTGGAACGGCCGTTTCGTGCTGCTGGTGCTCGGCCCGCTGCTGTTGGTGCCATTGCTGGCGTAGCGTTCACATCCAGCCGTATTCGGCCATCGACAATGGCTCGCCGTCACCGACGATGAAGTGATCGAGCACCCGCACGTCGATCAGCGCCAGCGCCTCTTTCAAGCGCTGAGTCAGCTGACGATCGGCCTGGCTCGGCTCGGCCACACCGGACGGGTGATTATGCGTGAGGATCACCGCCGCCGCATTCTGCGCAAGGGCGCGCTTGACCACCTGCCGTGGGTAGACGCTGGCGCCATCGATGGTGCCGTGGAACAGCACCTCGAAGGCCAACACGCGATGCTTGGAATCGAGAAACAGGCAGCCGAACAGCTCGTGCGGCTCGTGGCGCAGGCGCGCCTTGAGATAGTCGCGCACCGCCTGCGGCGACTCCAGCGCCGAATCGCGGCGCAGTCGTTCGGCCAGATGCCGGCGCGCCATCTCCAATACCGCCTGCAACTGGGCGAACTTCGCCGGCCCAAGCCCCAGGTGTGCGCTGAATTGATCGAGGTCCGCCTCCAGCAGCGCGCGCAGGCTGCCGAACTCGGCGAGCAGGTTCCGCGCCAGATCCACCGCACTCTTGCCGGCGACTCCGGTGCGCAGGAATATCGCCAGCAATTCGGCGTCGGAAAGCGCGGCGGCGCCCTGTTCCAGTAGCTTTTCCCGCGGCCGCTCCGCCGCCGGCCAGTCACGTATGCTCATGTCCTCTCCCTGTCGAGCAAGCCCACTTTTCCGCTGTGGGCGCTGTGCTATCTTAGCCCGTCATTTTTCCGGGGTATCGGGCGTGTTCTGACCTGGTTCTCACTCCGGACAGTCCCTACAAGTCAACAAGGCAGGCCTATGCAGCGGCTGTATCGTAAACGCATCGTCCTGGGCGTCGGCGGCGGCATCGCCGCCTACAAGAGCGCCGAACTGGTCCGCCGGCTGCGCGACCACGGAGCTGAAGTCCGGGTGGTGATGACCCAGGGCGGGCGCGAGTTCATCACGCCCCTCACCCTGCAGGCACTCTCCGGTCACCCGGTCCATCTGGACCTGCTCGACCCCGCCGCCGAAGCGGCCATGGGGCACATCGAACTGGCGCGCTGGGCCGACCTGATATTGATCGCCCCGGCCACCGCCGACCTCATGGCCCGCCTCGCCCAGGGCATCGCCAATGACCTGCTGACCACCGTGGTGCTGGCGACCAACGCCCCGGTCGCGCTGGCACCGGCCATGAACCAGGCGATGTGGGCCGATCCCGCCACGCAGGCCAATCGTGAACTGCTGCTGGAGCGCGGTATTCGCCTGTTCGGCCCCGGTTCCGGCAGCCAGGCCTGCGGCGATGTCGGCATGGGCCGCATGCTCGAGGCGGACGAACTCGCTCAGGCCGCCGCGGACTGCTTTGCAACCGGGCTGCTGACCGGCAAACACCTGCTGATCACTGCCGGGCCGACCCAGGAAAACATCGATCCGGTGCGTTACATCACCAACCACAGCTCCGGCAAGATGGGCTTCGCCCTGGCCGAGGCGGCCGCCGAAGCCGGCGCCCGGGTCACACTGGTGACCGGCCCGGTATTCCTGCCGACGCCCGATCGCGTGCAGCGCATCGACGTGGTCAGCGCGCGCGACATGCTCGCCGCGTGCGAGGCGGCGATACCCTGCGACATCCTCGTCGCCGCCGCCGCTGTCGCCGACTACCGTCCCGAAGTGGTGGCTCCGCACAAGCTGAAGAAAGATCCCAGCACCGGTGACGGCCTGCTGCTGCAGATGGTACGCAACCCGGACATCCTCGCCACCCTGGCCAGCCGCCCGGACCGCCCGTTCTGTGTTGGTTTCGCCGCAGAGACCGAGAACCTGCTGGAGTACGCCACGCGCAAGCTGCGCGACAAGAATCTCGACCTGATCGTCGCCAACGATGTGGCCAACCCCAGCATCGGCTTCAACAGCGAAGACAATGCGGTCAGCGTGATCGACCGCCAGCAACATGAAACCCGCTTCGGCCAGGCCAGCAAGGGACACATTGCCCGCGCGCTGGTGGCCTTTATCGCCGACCGCTACAAAGAGTCCTGACATGCACGCACTCCAAGCCAAGATTCTCGACCCTCGCCTCGGCCAGGACTTCCCCCTTCCCGAATATGCGACACCGGGCTCGGCTGGGCTCGACCTGCGCGCCATGCTGCAGCAGGACACCGTCCTCGAACCGGGCCAGACGCTGCTGATTCCAACCGGACTGGCCATTCACATCGGCGATCCCGGACTCGCAGCACTGATCCTGCCGCGGTCGGGCCTGGGCCATAAGCACGGCATCGTGCTCGGCAACCTGGTCGGGCTGATCGACTCGGACTACCAGGGCGAGCTGATGGTGTCCTGCTGGAACCGCGGCCAGAGCGCCTTCACCATCGCCGTTGGCGAACGCATCGCACAGCTGATGCTGGTGCCGGTGGTGCAGGCCCGCTTCGAGCTGGTCGACAGTTTCGACAGCAGTGATCGCGGCGCCGGCGGCTTTGGGCACTCCGGCAGTCACTGAGTAACGCACCGCTTACCTTTCAGGATGATCCGAGGAGCTTCATGGCACTCTTCAAGCGCACCGCCAAGGATTCAGGCGTACTGAACCCGGCCAGTACCCGTACCAAGCCCGCCGGCGTCACCATCAAACCACTGCTAGGCGGCCTTGCCAGCGGCCTGATCGGCCTGGGCGCAGCCGCGGCGCTACTGTGGCTGGGCCTGCAAAACGCGCAACAGCAACAACAGGCGCAACTTTCCCAAGCCTGGGGCCAGAGCCAGGCCGGTGCGCTGCAGCAGGCACTGCGGCAACAGCGGGCCGAGACTCAGGCCTTGGTGGACCGCCAGCAACTGGCCGATGTGCTGCGCGGCGATGCCGAGCGCCGACGCGATGCCGAAGAGCGTCTGCTGCAGCTGCCCGGCGTTGTCGATGCCCACCTGAACATACGAGGCAGAGCCGTACCGGATACCAATCGCCCGGGGCCGCTTAACTTCGCAGCGCTCGACCTGCTACAACGCGTCGAAGCCGGCCAGTCACCGGCGCCGGAAGCCTACAAGGTCGACAACCGCTGGCTGCTGTACAGCGCCGTGCCGCTGCGTGCGGAGGGTCAGCAAGCGATACGCGGCACCCTGCTGCTGGTCAGCGACCTCGAGCGTCTTTTCGCGACGCTGCCGGCGCTGCCCGCCGAGGCTGGCCAGTTGCGCCTGACTCAGCAGTTTTCCGGCACACAGGAACAGTTGCTGCTGCAACGCGGCGCGCCGGCGGAGGGTGCCACAGCAGTGACCCTTTCCAGCGGCAACGCCAACTGGAAACTGGTCTACCTCCCCGGCAGCGAAGCCGCGCAGGCGACGCTCTCACCGCTGTTGCTGATTGGAGCCGCGCTGCTGGCACTCGCCGGCATGCTCATCGGCCTGCAACTGGTGCTTGGCAGTCAGCAACGCAAGCTGCGCGAAGACGTAATGCAGATCAGCCGCCTGTTGCAGGAACTCTCTACCGGCAAGACCATCCAAGTACCGGCCTTGAGCCTGCCGGTCCTCGACGCACTGGCCAGGAACATGGTCCGACTGCCCGTCCGCCCCGCCGGACCGGCTCCGACCCAGGCACCCGCCGCGGCTCCCGCCGTTCGGCCCGCCAAACCTACCGAGTACGTCGATCCGCGCTTGCCGGAGACCGATATTCTCGACATCGATATTCTCGACGAGGACCAGGACATTTTTGGCCTCGACACCAAGGAGCGAGAAACCGCAATGAGCAGCGCCAAAGCCCCGAACTTGCCAGCCAGTATCTTCCGCGCCTATGACATCCGCGGCGTCGTCGGCGACAGCCTGACCACCGAAACCGCCTACTGGGTCGGCCGCGCCATCGGGTCCGAAAGCCTCGCCAAGGGTGAACCCAATGTGTCGGTTGGCCGCGACGGACGGCTGTCCGGTCCCGAACTGGTCCAGCACCTTATCCAGGGCCTGCTCGACAGCGGCTGCGACGTCAGCGATATCGGCATGGTGCCGACTCCGGTGCTCTATTACGCAGCGAACATCCTCGCCGGCAAGTCCGGTGTGATGCTTACCGGCAGCCACAACCCGCCGGATTACAACGGTTTCAAGATCGTCATCGCCGGCGACACCCTGGCCAACGAACAGATCCAGACCCTGCGCAAACGCATCGAGAACAACGATCTCTCCAGCGGTGTCGGCAAGGTCGAGCAGGTCGACGTGCTTGAACGCTACTTCCAGCAGATTCGCAGCGACATCGCCATGGCCAAGCCGATGAAGGTGGTGGTCGACTGCGGCAACGGCGTCGCTGGCGTCATCGCCCCGCGCATGATCGAGGCGCTGGGCTGCACCGTGATCCCGCTGTACTGCGATGTCGACGGCAACTTCCCCAACCACCATCCGGACCCGGGCAAGCCCGAGAACCTGGTCGATCTGATCGCCAAGGTGAAGTCGGAGAAGGCCGATCTAGGTCTGGCTTTCGACGGCGATGGCGACCGCGTAGGGGTGGTGACCAACGCCGGCACCATGATCTATGCCGACCGCCTGCTGATGCTGTTCGCCAAGGACGTCGTTTCACGCAATCCCGGCGCCGACATCATCTTCGACGTCAAATGCACCCGCCGCCTGACCCCGCTGATCAGCGGCTACGGCGGTCGCCCGGTGATGTGGAAAACCGGTCACTCGCTGATCAAGAAGAAGATGAAGGAATCCGGCGCGCTGCTGGCTGGCGAAATGAGCGGCCATATCTTCTTCAAGGAGCGCTGGTTCGGCTTCGACGATGGCATCTACAGTGCCGCGCGCCTGCTGGAGATCCTCAGCCAGGACAAGCGTGACGCCGAGCAGGTGTTCGCTGCGTTCCCCTGCGATATCTCGACACCGGAGATCAACATCACGGTGACAGAGGAAAGCAAATTCACCATCATGGACGCCCTGCAACGCGACGCTCAGTGGGGCGAAGCCAACCTGATCACCCTCGACGGTGTGCGGGTCGACTATCCCAAGGGCTGGGGCCTGATTCGCGCATCGAACACCACACCGGTCCTGGTGTTGCGCTTCGAGGCCGACAGCGAGGAAGAACTCAGCCGTATTCAGGATGTTTTCCGCGCACAGCTGCTCAACGTTGCACCCGACCTCAAACTGCCGTTCTGATTTGCGGAGCCCTGCATGACCCTCAGCCGTGAAGCTGCCACCCAATTCGCCAAGGTACTGTCCGAGGCGCTGCCCTACATCCGCCGGTTCGTCGGCAAGACGCTGGTCATCAAGTACGGCGGCAATGCGATGGAAAGCGAGGAGCTGAAGACCGGCTTCGCGCGGGACATCGTGCTGATGAAGGCGGTAGGCATCAACCCGGTGGTGGTGCACGGCGGCGGTCCGCAGATCGGCGACCTGCTCAAGCGCCTGAACATCGAAAGCCACTTCATCGACGGCATGCGCGTCACCGACAGCCAGACCATGGACGTGGTGGAGATGGTCCTCGGCGGCCAGGTTAACAAGAGCATCGTCAGCCTGATCAACCAGCATGGCGGCAGCGCCATCGGCCTGACCGGCAAGGACGCCGGCCTGATCCGCGCGAAAAAGCTCAAGGCGACCCGTCAGACGCCGGAGATGACCAAGCCGGAAATCATCGATATCGGCCATGTCGGCGAAGTTACCGGGGTCAACGCGGAACTGCTGGAGATGCTGGTCAAAGGCAACTTCATCCCGGTGATCGCACCGATCGGCGTGGGCGAGAACGGCGAGTCCTACAACATCAACGCCGACCTGGTCGCCGGCAAGGTGGCTGAGGCGCTGAAAGCCGAGAAGCTGATGTTGTTGACCAATATCGCCGGCCTCATGGACAAGCAGGGCAGCGTCCTGACCGGACTGTCTACTGCGCAGGTCGACGCGCTGATCGCTGACGGCACGATCTACGGCGGCATGCTGCCGAAGATCCGCTGCGCCCTGGAAGCGGTGCAGGGTGGCGTCAATAGCGCGCACATCATCGACGGTCGCGTGCCCAACGCAGTGCTGCTGGAGATCTTCACCGACGTCGGAGTCGGCACGCTGATCACCAACGGCCAGCGCTGACAGCAACGCAACGAAAAAGGGGAGCCTGGGCTCCCCTTTTTATCGCGCGTTCGAAACTCAGAGATCGATGCGGAAGGACTCGAGCATCGCCGGGATACCCGGGAACATGCCGATACCCAGCATCACCGCGCACAGCACGATGAACACGATCGTCGGGATCACCCAACGATGCAGGTGGCTCAGCGACTGACCGCGCTCCTTGTCACCGATCAGCCCGAGGTTGTCGAGCAGCACGGTCAGCGACCAGCCGAACACCGGGTTAACCAGCGCCGAGGAAAAGATCACGATGGCCGCCGACTGCGAGGTCTTGCCTTCACGGGTCATCTGCATGCCGGCTTCCAGCAGTGGCAGGAACACGCCGACCATCAGCGCCACACTCAGCACCGGCGGCCAGATGGCCAGATCCATCGGATAGCCCCACAACGCCGCGACCACGCAGAGCAGGCCGGTGAGCAATGCACCGGCGGGAATCGGCCGCTTGGCGATCGCGGCCGGCACCATGAAAGTACCCCAGGACGACGCGAGGTTGCCGCCACCCAACGAGGTGCCGACGATCTGCCGCGCGGCCGCCACACACATGGTGTCGTCGATATTCATCAGCACTTTCTTCGCCTTCGGCGGATAGTTGAGCTGCTGAAACACGCGATGGCCGAGGAAGTCCGGCGACCACATCGCTACCGCCAACACGGCAAACGGCGCGACGGCGATGAAATGATGCAGGTCCGGCAGGCCAATCTGCCAGCCCGTGGTCTCGCCCCACCAGTACATCGGATTCAGATTGGGTATGCCCGGCTCGGTGGTAAATTCGAACGGGGCGCCCATCACGAACGCGATCAGCGCAGCCAGGGCCGAGCCCAGCGGAATCGCCAGCCAACGCATGCGGATATGCTCGAGATAGGCGTACATCACAATGGTCGCGAAGACCACGACGAAGGCGATGTAGCCCATGTCGAAGCTGTCAGCCCAGCCGAACAGCTTCTTGATCTGCGACGTGATGCCGATGAAACCTAGGTAGAGCAACAGGCCGCCGCACACACCATCACTGGTCAGCCGCGCCAGCAGACTGCCACCCTTGAACACCCCCAGGGTGAAGCCGAGCACCCCGACCATGATGCCCAACGCCATCGGGTGTCCGCCCGAAGCGACGATCAACGGAATCAATGGAATCAGCGGGCCGTGGGTACCGGCCAGGTTGGCGGTGGGATTGAGAAAGCCGGAGAACAGCACCACGAACAGCACCGCGGCGATCAGCATCTCGTAGCGGGCGTTCTCGATGACGAACTCGTTGGACAGGCCCATCGGCCCGGCGAACGCAGCGACTACCGCTGCCACCATGACGATTTTGCCGATGGTCGCCGCCATGGCTGGCACCCAGTCTTCGTACTCGAAACGATAGTCGCGAAACGGCAGGTTTATGCCCCAACGTTTCGGCGCCATGATCTCCAGTTCGTGCTCCAGGTACTCAGAGCGAGTTGCGAAATTTCCCTTCGGCTTGTGAAGCTCCTGATAACTGCGTAGGTCCCTATCATTCATGCTAGTCAGCCATACCGAAAAATTTGCGCAACGGTACAGACTGCCCCTCTTGAACTCATCCCTACCTTGAAACTATTGAGATAGAGCGGCCGTTGTGATAGCAAGCAAGCTACACATTAGGTTCCGAAAGATGGCGCTTGGCCATAAGGAATGGAAGAAACAGCTTCTACAGCCTGGACTAGAGCAGAGCCAAACGCTCGCTTATCGAGCCCGGCCAAGTAGCTCAGCGATGCGCTGGCGGTCATCAGCGAAGCTTACCTTGGCCTCGGTGCGAGCCTTCTCGAAGCGCTGGAGATCGCGCAACAGACCATGTTCTTCCTTCTCCAGATTCGATATTTGCGCCATCAGATTGTCGGGCACCTTGCGCCCGGCTCGCTCGTGATTGGCAGCCTGCTTCTGCAGGCTGCTGCGCTGGTTGCGGATTGACTGCAGGTTCCCCTGAGACAAGCCAATCACGCTGTCCAGTTCGGCAAGTTTGCGCGTTTCAGCCCGCTCTACATCCTCGACGCTGGCATACAGCCGCAGCAATTGCGCATCCGACGCATCGCGCGCCTTCTGCGCCTGCAACCGGGCAAATTCCTCGGCAGTGGGCGCCGGCGGCACCTCACGCACCACCCGCCCCTGCTCATTGAGCACCTGGTAGCCGCGGGAGATATGCTGCGGCGGCACGCCGTGGCGATCGAGCACGACTACCCCACGCTCATCAACATAGCGATACAACTCGGCAGCCGAGGCCAATACCGGGGACATGATACCCAGCAGGAGCAGCGAACGACCGGCTACCGAAATACGCATGAATGAATACCTATCCTAGTTCAGATTCCATACTGCTCGCGGTAAGCCTGTACCGCCGGCAGGTATTGTTTTAGTTGAACGTCATCGGCGAGATATTCCAGTACTTGTTCCAGGGACACAATACTGATTACCGGCATTCGATAATCACGTTCAACTTCCTGAATCGCCGACAGTTCGCCCTGCCCTTTTTCCTGGCGGTTCAAGGCAATGAGCACACCGGCCGCCTCGGCGTTTTGTGCCTGGATGATCTGCATGACCTCACGGATCGCGGTGCCTGCGGTGATCACGTCATCGACGATAAGCACACGACCAGCCAACGGCGCACCGACCAGCGTGCCGCCCTCGCCGTGATCCTTCGCTTCCTTGCGGTTAAAGCACCACGGCAGGTCGCGCTGATGCTGCTCGGCAAGCGCAATGGCGGTCGCGGCACCCAACGGAATTCCCTTGTAGGCCGGACCGAAGATCACATCGAAATCCAGACCGCTCTGCATCACTGCCGAAGCGTAGAAACGCCCGAGCTGAGCCAGCGCGCCACCGCTGTTGAATAGGCCGGCATTGAAGAAATATGGGCTGGTGCGGCCCGACTTGAGAGTGAACTCACCGAACCGCAGCACGCCGCGCTCGATGGCGAAGCGGATGAACTCGCGCTGGTACGCCTGCATGAAGAAATTTCCCGGAAAACCACTGTTTTAGCTAATTGCGGAGAGCTTGGGTTATCATACACGCACGTGTTTTTAGGGGCCATTTATGCGGATCATCAGTGTCAACGTGAATGGCATTCAAGCGGCGGCACAGCGAGGATTGCTCAGCTGGCTGCAAGCGCAGAATGCCGATGTCATCTGCCTGCAGGATACCCGCGCCTCTGCCTTGGAACTCGACGATCCGGCCTATCAGCTGGACGGTTATTTTCTCTATGCCTGCGATGCCGAGATTCCGGAGCAGGGAGGCGTGGCGCTCTACTCCCGGCTGCAGCCGAAAGCGGTTATTACCGGACTGGGCTTCGAAACTGCCGATCGCTACGGGCGCTATCTGCAGGCGGACTTCGACAAGGTCAGCATTGCCAGCCTGCTGGTGCCGTCCGGCCATGGCGGCGACGCCAATCTGAACCACAAGCTCAAGTTCATGGACGACTTCGCCCATTATCTGGACAAGCAGCGCCGCAAGCGCCGCGAGTACATTTACTGCGGCTCCCTATACGTCGCCCATCAGAAGCTCGATGTGAAAAACTGGCGCGACTGCCAGCAGGATCCGGGTTTTCTCGCGCCCGAGCGCGCCTGGCTGGACGAGATCTTCGGCAACATGGGCTATATCGACGCGCTGCGCGAGGTCAATCGCGAGGGTGATCTGTTCAGCTGGTGGCCGGATACCGAGCAAGCCGAAATGCTCAACCTCGGCTGGCGCTTCGACTATCAGATCCTCACCTCCGGCCTGCGCCGCTTCGTACGCAGCGCGCGCCTGCCGCGCCAGCCGCGCTTCTCCCAGCACGCGCCGTTGATCGTCGATTACGACTGGACGCTGAGCCTGTAAGCCCGCATTGGCGACCGGCGCGAAATGTGTCGGCCGCCGTTCAGCTGTCAACCAAAGGGCCGAAGCAGTCCTATTTGACGATCCGCCAACAGAACGGATAGCGGTAGGGCTTGCCCTCGTTGGCGCGAATGCCGGCGATCACCACCAGCACCAGCGCCACCACGCTCACCAACACCATTAGCGGAAAGCCGATGAGGATCCAGGCCAGCACTCCGCAGATCATCATCGCGATGCTGAAGGTCAGCTGAAAATTCAGCGCCTCCCTACCCTGCTGATCGACGAAGGGATCCATCTCCTTCTTCAGCTGCCAGACGATGAGCGGACCGATCACGTTGCCGATCATCGGCGCCAGAAACCAGAAGAACGCCGAATAGTGGCAGAACATCGCCCACTGGCGCGCTTCGCGACTGGGTAACGGCACAAGATCCTGATCGGTCATTTCGCGCTACCTCTTGCTCAGTCCGCCAGCGCCGCGCGCTGTAGCTCGAACAGCTGGCGCACGCCATCATGGGCCAGAGCCAGCATCGCATTGAGTTCCTCAGGATGGAACGGTGCCCCCTCGGCCGTGCCCTGCACCTCGATAAAGCCGCCCGCGTCGGTCATCACGACGTTCAGATCGGTTTCGGCCGCCGAATCTTCCAGATAATCCAGATCCAGCACCGGCTCGCCCTGATAGATACCAACCGAAACCGCCGCGATCATCTGCTTGATCGGGTCGCCCGACTTCAGACCGCCACGTTTCTTCAGCGCCTTGAGCGCATCGATCAGCGCGACCATGGCACCGGTGATCGATGCGGTGCGGGTACCGCCGTCGGCCTGGATCACATCGCAATCGACGAACAGCGTGTTTTCGCCAAGCTTGCTCATATCCAGAGCGGCGCGCAGCGAGCGACCGATCAGACGCTGGATCTCCAGCGTGCGTCCACCCTGCTTGCCTCGCGAAGCCTCACGCTGGTTCCGCTCACCGGTAGCGCGGGGAAGCATGCCGTACTCCGCAGTCAACCAGCCCTGACCCTGCCCTTTCAGGAAGCGCGGAACGCCGGTTTCGATGCTGACCGTGCAGATCACTTTGGTATCGCCGAACTCAACGAGCACCGAACCCTCGGCGTGCTTGGTGTAGTTGCGGGTGATGCGGATCGAGCGCAGCTGATCGGCGGCACGGCCACTGGGTCGCTTCATGGATACGTCCTGCTAGAGAAGAAAGTGAACGGCATTATAGAGCCCATTACCACGGAAAAGGGTCGCGGCCGTCTGGCCATCGCTGCAGTGATGGCTGGTTTTACTTTACAATCCTCCGCCTTTCGCAGCCCCCATTCGAGAGGTATCCCCGATGGTCCACAGCATGACGGCCTTTGCCCGCAGCGAGCAGGCCGGCACCCACGGCACCCTCAGCTGGGAAATCCGCTCGGTCAACCATCGCTATCTGGAGCCGCACCTGCGCCTGCCGGAAGCCTTCCGCGACCTCGAAGGCGCGGTCCGCGATGCCCTGCGCAAAGGCCTCTCGCGCGGCAAGGTCGAATGCACCCTGCGCTTCGCCGAAGAAAACAACCGCACCGCGCTGCAGGTCGACCGCGAACGCGCCAGTCAATTGATCGCGGCCGCCGAAAGCGTTGCTGCGCTGATCAGCCAACCCGCGGCCATCGATCCCCTGCAGGTGCTTAGCTGGCCAGGCGTGCTGGTTGGCGATGCGCTCGACCCGCAGGCGCTCAACCAGAGTGCTCTGCAACTGTTCCACGACGCCCTCGAACAGCTGAAGGAAGGCCGCCGCCGCGAGGGTGAGGAACTGGCCAAGCTGCTCAACGAGCGCCTGGACAGCATCCTCGAAGAAGTCGCCACGCTGCGCGAGCAGGTGCCGCAGATGCTTGCAGCCCAGCGTCAGAAGGTTCTCGACCGCTTCGCCGAGATGCGCGCCGAACTCGAGCCGCAGCGTCTCGAACAGGAAATGGTACTGCTGGCGCAGAAGAGTGATGTCGCCGAAGAGCTCGACCGCCTCAGCACCCATGTGACGGAAGTGCGCCGGGTGCTCAAGACCGGAGGTGCGGCCGGACGACGCCTCGACTTCCTCATGCAGGAACTCAACCGCGAAGCCAACACCCTCGGCTCGAAGGCATTCGACCCGCGCAGCACCCAGGCCGCGGTCAACCTCAAGGTGTTGATCGAGCAGATGCGCGAGCAGGTGCAGAACCTCGAATAACCATCAGCCGCCTTGGCGGCTGGTCTATTTTTGTCCCACAGCATTCATAGCGCTTTCCAGGAACCCGTCATGTCCGCCACCACCGGTACGCTCTATATCGTTTCCGCGCCTTCCGGGGCCGGCAAGACCAGCCTGGTCAAGGCGCTGGTCGATGCACAACCGCAGGTGCGGGTGTCGGTTTCCCACACCACCCGCGCCATGCGCCCGGGCGAGGTTGACGGGGTCAACTACCACTTCGTCAGTCGTGAGGATTTTGTCACCCGGCTGGAGCGCAACGAATTCCTAGAGCATGCCGAAGTATTCGGCAACCTGTACGGCACCTCGCAGCGCTGGCTGGAAGACACCCTCGCCGAAGGCTTCGACCTGATCCTGGAAATCGACTGGCAGGGCGCGCAGCAGGTGCGTCGATTGATGCCAAAGGCCAAGTCGATCTTCATCCTGCCACCGACCCAGGAAGCCCTGCGTCAACGTCTTAACAACCGCGGTCAGGACAGCGACGAGATCATCGAGAAGCGCATGCGCGAAGCGGTCAGCGAGATGAGCCACTACGTCGAGTACGACTACCTGGTGATCAACGACGACTTCGCGCACGCGCTGATCGACCTGCAATCGATCTTCCGCGCCAACCAGCTGATACAGACGACCCAGCAGCAACGCCATGCCCGCCTGCTCGGCGAACTGCTGGCGTAGCTCGGTTGGCGCACAGCCCGCAGAAACAGCGCTTCCATTAAGGCTGGTGATTTTTTAGACTACTCCGTCCGCTCGCCCATTCGGGCACGCTCTACCGCTACTGATGAGGAACACCATGGCCCGCGTTACCGTTGAAGATTGCCTGGACAACGTCGATAACCGCTTCGAGCTGGTCATGCTCGCTACCAAGCGCTCGCGCCAGTTGGCCACCGGTGGCAAGGAGCCCAAGGTCCCATGGGAAAATGACAAGCCGACCGTCGTCGCCCTGCGCGAAATCGCTTCCGGCCTGGTCGACTACGATGTCATTGCACAGGACGAGATCGTCGACGACGAACCGCTCTTCACCCAGTACGAGGAAGAGCCGAACGAGGCCATCTGAATAAATGCCAGGTCGAAGTCGAACCGATAACATCGAAGCCTGCTGGCAAGGAGCATTGTCTTGCCAGCCATAGACGCGCTTGCGGATCGCCTATCGACCTACCTAGGCCCGGACCAGGTGAACCTGGTTCGCCGCGCCTACTTCTATGCCGAGCAGGCCCACGACGGGCAGCGCCGGCGCAGCGGTGAAGCCTACGTCACCCATCCCCTCGCGGTAGCCAACATCCTCGCCGACATGCATATGGACCATCAGAGCCTGATGGCCGCGATGCTGCATGACGTCATCGAAGACACCGGCATTCCCAAGGAAGCCCTGGTCGCGCAGTTCGGCGAAACCGTGGCCGAGCTGGTTGACGGGGTCAGCAAACTGACCCAGATGAACTTCGAGACCAAGGCTGAAGCCCAGGCCGAGAACTTCCAGAAAATGGCCATGGCCATGGCCCGCGACATTCGCGTGATCCTGGTCAAGCTCGCCGACCGCCTGCACAACATGCGCACGCTGGAAGTGCTGGCCGGGGAAAAGCGCCGGCGCATCGCCAAGGAAACCCTGGAGATCTACGCGCCCATCGCCAACCGGCTGGGCATGCACACCATGCGCGTGGAGTTCGAGGATCTGGGGTTCAAGGCCATGCATCCGATGCGCTCGGAGCGCATCCGCGCCGCCGTACGCCGCGCCCGCGGCAACCGCAACGAGATCGTCGAGAAGATCGAACAGTCGCTGATCCACTGCCTCGAGCGCGAAGGTCTGGACGGCGAGGTGCTGGGGCGCGAGAAGCACCTGTACAGCATCTACAAGAAGATGCGCGGCAAACGCAAGGCGTTCCACGAGATCATGGACGTCTACGCCTTCCGCATCGTGGTGGACAAGGCCGACACCTGCTATCGCGTGCTCGGCGCGGTCCACAGCCTGTACAAGCCGCTGCCGGGCCGTTTCAAGGACTACATCGCGATCCCCAAGGCCAACGGCTACCAATCCCTGCACACCACCCTGTTCGGCATGCACGGCGTTCCCATTGAGATCCAGATCCGCACCCGCGAGATGGAAGAGATGGCCAACAACGGCATCGCCGCGCACTGGCTGTACAAGTCCCCCGAGGACGAAGTACCCAAGGGCACCCATGCCCGCGCCCGGCAATGGGTCAAGGGTGTGCTGGAGCTGCAACAGCGCGCCGGCAACTCGCTGGAATTCATCGAGAGCGTGAAGATCGACCTGTTCCCCGACGAGGTCTACGTCTTCACCCCCAAGGGCCGCATCATGGAGATGCCCAAGGGTTCCACCGCCGTCGACTTCGCCTATGCCGTGCACACCGATGTCGGCAATACCTGCATCGCCTGTCGCGTCAACCGCCGTCTGGCGCCGCTGTCACAACCGTTGGAAAGCGGCTCGACGGTGGAAATCGTCACCGCACCGGGCGCGCGGCCGAATCCGGCCTGGCTGAACTTCGTCGTCACCGGCAAGGCGCGCACGCATATCCGCCACGCACTGAAACTGCAGCGCCGCTCGGAGTCGATCAACCTCGGCGAGCGCCTGTTGAGCAAGGCGCTAAGCGGCTTCGAGACCAGCCTGGAAAAGATCAGTCCCGAACGCATCCAGCAGGTACTCACCGAGTACCACATGGAATACGTCGAGGATCTGCTGGAAGACATCGGCCTGGGCAACCGCATGGCCTATGTGATCGCGCGCCGGCTGATCCTGCGCGACGACGAGCAGGCGCCAGCGCTCGAAGGCCCGCTGGCGATTCGCGGTACCGAAGGGCTGGTGCTCAACTACGCCAAGTGCTGTACACCGATCCCGGGCGACCCCATCGTCGGGCACCTGTCGGCTGGCAAGGGCATGGTCGTGCACCTGGAAACCTGCCGGAACATCGCCGATGTGCGCCACAACCCGGACAAGTGCATCCAGCTGTCGTGGTCGAAGGATGTCACCGGCGAGTTCAATGTCGAGCTGCGCGTCGAGCTGGAGCACCAGCGCGGCCTGATCGCGCTGCTGGCCGGCAGCGTCAATGCTGCCGATGGCAACATCGAGAAGATCGGCATGGACGAGCGCGACGGCCGCATCAGCGTCGTCCAGCTGGTGGTCAGCGTGCATGATCGCGTGCATCTGGCCCGGGTGATCAAGAAGCTGCGCGCCATCAAGGGCGTCACCCGCATCACCCGCGTCAAGGCCTGACCTCCCCCGTCGACTTCGACCCATCAGCAAAACGCCACGGCTGGCCGCTCCTGCCGCCAGCCATTATGCTGGCGGCCCGTTGCGCAATTTCCAGAGGAGTTTCCATGAGCAAGACCGTGATCAACACCGACAAGGCCCCGGCCGCCATTGGCACTTACTCCCAGGCCATCAAAGCCGGCAATACCGTCTATCTGTCCGGGCAGATCCCGCTGGATCCGCAGAGCATGGAGCTGGTGGAAGGTTTCGAAGCGCAGGCCGTGCAGGTGTTCGAAAACCTCAAGGCAGTGGCCGAAGCAGCAGGCGGCTCGCTGAAGGACATCGTCAAGCTCAACATCTTCCTCACCGACCTCGGCAACTTCGCCACCGTCAACGAGGTGATGAGCCGCTACTGCCAGCAGCCGTACCCGGCTCGTGCCGCGATCGGTGTCGCCGCGCTGCCGAAGGGCGCGCAGGTGGAAATGGACGCGGTTCTGGTCATCGACTGATCGGATCGTATGTCGACGCGGCGCCAGCCGCCGCGTCGCTGAATCAACGCACCAGGATCTCGACCCGTCTATTGCGCGGCTCGGCAGTGGCGTCCGGCGTCGCCACCAGCAGATTGCGCTCACCGTGGGACTCCACCCGCAACTCCATCGCCTCCAGCCCCTTGGCGCGCAGTAGCTCGGCGACCGCCTGGGCGCGGCGCAGACCAACCTGTTCGTTCGCCGCACGATGCCCGAGGGTATCGGTATGGCCGATCACCGTTACCACGGGGTAATCCCGACGGCGGGCCGCCAGCAGAACGCTGTCCAGCAGCTGCTCGGCGGCGCTGTCCAGCTGACCGGATGGCGCAAGATGCAGGGTGAATCGCTCCGGCAGAGCTGGTTGAGCCGCCAGCGCGCGGTCGAAATCCGCCTTGCGCCGCACATCCGACACGGCGAATGCCTGCCCCGCGGCGATCGCGATGCCCTGTCCGGATGCGTCCAGCCGCCGCTCGCCTTCCTCGCCGAGCATCACGCCACCGAGCCCACCACCATTGTCCGCCAGCATCACGTAGGACTGCTGGGCGCAGCCAGCTAGAGACGCCATCACCAGCAGTGCCATTGTTTTCTTCAGCGACATCGGCTTCACGGCGCCACCTTCATCAGCACCTGGCCGCCGCGCACGCCGATCCGGCCGTCCGGCGTCTCGACGGAGATCGCCTGCGGATCGAGGCGGGCCATGTCGCCCGCGATCAGATTGAGGGTGCCCCGCTTGAGCGTCGCGCGCAGCCGCAGCTCATCCGCAGCCGGGGCGAAGCGATAGTCGTCCAGCGTCAGCTCGCTGTGCGGGCCGAACGACAACACGCTGCCGTCGCCGAGTATCACTCCCAGCGCGCCTTCCGCACCGGTACTCAATGCCACGCCTGGAACGATCGCCTGGCCGACCTTGGCCGCGTTGGTATAGCCACGGCTGCTGATATAGGCGGCACCTTCCACCCGCGCCACATGCCCTATGGGCTCGGGCAGGTTCTCTGCCAAGGCAGGCCCGCTCAAGAGGGCGGCGACCATACAGGAGGCTCGCAATAGGTAGTTGTGAGGACAGATCATCGAAGCTCTCATCAGAAAGGCAGTGGGAGCGATGCCGTTCGGCTCCACCGGAGTAAGGCAGTGCAAACCGGCAAAAAATCCCTCGACCGTTTCGTTTTCATGAATCGATGTATTTCAACGCAGCTTTACGAGCGCGCCCATCGGTTCCGTCGGCAACCGGTCATTCGTCGAAAACCCCCTCGCCGTTCGTCGCGCAACCATTCAGGGAGCCCCGCTTGCCGTATCCTCGCCGCTGTCGGTTGATCAATAACTGACCAGCGGTCTGGCACAGAACAGCATCCATAAGCTAGCGACCGCACGCACCTTTGCCTTGTGCGCCAGCGGGTACTCCCCGCGCCAGAAAACTGTGGTCTGCCCACTCCGGGCAGTGTTTATCGATGCGTCGGGTCTGGCCCGATTGGATGTGAAATGAAGAAACCACGCCTAATCCAGGGTCGCCGCGGCCTTGTGTTGTCCGTTCTTTCCCTGCTGCTGCTCGCGGCTGTCGCCCTCTGGCTGGTACAACCCAGCGCACCGACCGACAGCCCCGCCGCCGGCTCGGCTGCCGCCATGCTCGGCGAGCTGCAGAGCTCGCGCGAAAGCTGGGAAGCCAACCGCGGTGACCTGTCGCGGCTGATGGGTGACTTGCGCGGCGGCGCCATTGCCAGCGCCGCGCTGGGTGCCGAAGCGGTTTACGTCACCACCACCGGCGAGCAACGTTACTGGGTACCGGACCAGTCCGGGCGGGTCGCCGCTCTGCTGCTCGATCAGTACGCCGTTAGCGGCGCGGAGTTGTTCCCGCTGGCGATGTTCCAGACCGACGCGGAGAAGCCGTTCTACAAATACCTGCTGCCCTACTCGCCGATCGCCCTGCTGCTGATCGGCGCAGCGATCTTCTTCGCCATGAAGACCCGCGGCTTCGACGTGCAGCGCAAGGGCAGCGGCGTGACCTTCGCCGATGTCATCGGCGCCGCGGAGGCCAAGCAGGCCCTCAGTGACGTCACCGCCTACCTGCGCGACCCGGCCGCCTATGCGCGCCTGGGTGCCCGACCACCCAAGGGTGTGCTGCTGACCGGCGAACCCGGCACCGGCAAGACCCAGCTGGCCAAGGCGCTGGCGAGCGAATCGAATGCCAGCTTCATCCAGGTGACCGGCAGCGACTTTTCGTCGATGTACTTCGGTGTCGGCATCCAGAAGGTCAAGTCGCTGTTCCGCACCGCGCGCAAGCAGGCGCCGTGCATCATCTTCATCGACGAGATCGACGGCATCGGCAAGCGTGCCGAGCAGACGCGCTCGAGCGACGCCGAGAGCAACCGCATCATCAACCAGTTCCTCGCCGAGATGGACGGCTTCGATGGTGCCGCCGGCGTGCTGGTGCTCGGCGCCACCAACTTCCCCAACTCGCTCGACCCGGCGCTGGTGCGTGAAGGCCGTTTCGACCGTTCCATCGCCGTCGGCCTGCCCGGCCTCGATGACCGCGAAGCGCTGTTCCGCCTGTACGCCGGCAAGATCACTGCCGCGGCGGATCTGGACTTCCCGCAACTGGCACGCAACACCGTCGGCCTGACGCCGGCCGCGATCGCCTACATCGTCAACCATGCCGCCCTGCTGGCAGCCCGCGCAGGCGCCAAACAGGTCGATATGGCGCACTTCGTCGACGCGGTGGAAACCTGCCGCATCGGCGAGCAGCCGTCCGGCGTGACGCCGATGTCGCCGACCGATCGCAAGCGCATTGCCGTACACGAAGCTGGCCACGCACTGGTGGCGGCGGCACTGAATGTCGGCCGGGTGGAAAAGGTCACCATCCTGCCGCGCGGCCAGGCACTGGGCGTGACCCTGGTGACGCCGGTGGAAGACAAGCGCCTGCACATGTACTCCGAGCTGCGCAATCGCATCCAGATGCTGCTGGCCGGGCGCGGTGCCGAACAGCTGTACTTCCACGAGGTGTCCTCGGGGGCCGGACAGGATTTGCAGGAAGCCTCGAAGATCGCTCTCTCCATGGTCGGCGCGCTGGGCATGGGCCCGCGCGGCTCGCTGCTGAGCCTGCAGGCCGTGCGCGACGCGCATCTGGACAGCGATCCGCGCGAAGCGCTGGAAGCAGCCGATGAGCTGCTGCAGCAGCTCAATCAGGAGTGCCTGGCGCTGCTGCAGCGGTTGAAACCGGCGCTCGACCACATCACCGAACGCCTGCTCGCGGTGGAAACCGTGCCCGGGGAAGAGGTGCTGGCGGCCATCGAACGGTTGCCGGTGCAACATCACGAAGCCAGCGTCAGCTCGATCATCGGCCACGCGCTGAACAGCATCGACCGCGTCGCGGCCAGCGCCATGGACAGCACCGACAGCTTCGAACTGTCGCCGGTCGTATCCAGCGAGCCGGAAGACGACGGTCCGACCCGGCTCTAAGCCGGGGGCGTAACGGTCCCGGCGGGCGGCACACCCGCCGGGATCAGTGCACGGCCGGCGCCGCCTGCTGCAGGGTGGCGATGCCGGCCAGGCGCCGCGACAGTACGCCGAAGCGGCGCCGGTACTGCGCCGGCGTGAGGCCGACCTTGCGCCGGAACAGTCGACCGAAGAAGCCGGCGTCCTGATAACCGACCTCCCAGGCAATCGCCTCCACCGACAACTCACCGCTTTCCAGCAGCTGCTTGGCCTCTTCCAGGCGCAGCGTATGGATGTAATCCAGCGGCGTCAGCCCGGTGGCCAGGGCGAAGCGGCGCTGGAAGGTTCGTTCCGGCAGGCCGCTGATGCGCACCATGGCGCTCACCGGCGCCTCCTCCTCGTAGTGCTGCGCCGCCCATTCCTGACACCGCGCGATCACCGGATCGGCCAGCTGCCCAGTGCGCATCATCGCGGCGTAGGCCAGCGGACTGGTCGCGTCCCAGTCGAACAGGTTCATCCGCGCCACCTCCATCGCCTCCCGCGCACCGACGAAACGGGCAATGAGAAACAGCCCCAGCGCATGCCAGCTGCTGCCGCTGCCGGACATCACCAGGCGCTGACCGACGCCGGTACTGACCAATGCCTTGTCCGGGTGCCAGTGCACGTCCGGGTATTCGCGTCGCAAGCAATCGCAGTAGCCCCAGTGCGAAGTCCCTTCGCAGCCGGCCAAGAGCCCGGTACGCGCCAACAGCATCGCCCCGGAGCAGGCTGCGGCCAGCGTCGCCCCAGCCGCGTAGCGCTCGCACAGCCACTGCGCCTCGGGCGCATAGCGATCGTCCAGCGGCTCCCAGGGGCTGACCGCCAGGTTGCTGACGATCACCACATCGGTCGGCGGCGCATCGTCCAGACTGGTGTGAGGGTGGACCGGAATATCGTTGTAGACCCGCAGCGAGCGGCCGTCGCGGCTGACGATCAGCGGCAGGAAGGGCGACGCCACGTCGGCGCGGTGCAGCAGTTGCTGCCAGTCGCGACGGGCACCCAGCAGCAGATCGTAGAGACCGAACAGCGTCGAGGCCGTACTGTCCGGCGTCGCCAGCAGAGCGACGGTCAATGGCGGACGTTCGGCGATCTCTGAGCGGGCCATGGCGGAAATAGCCGGTTTGTTTCCAGGATGACTGGGGTCCAACGCAGACGTAACCCCGAGTATGGGCGCGTTGGCCGATGCCAACGAACCGGACTCATGGAGCATAGAACAATGAAAGACGCACACGGGTACCAACTGACCGGCTGCAACAGCGAGGCGCAGGCCCTGCTCGATCAGGCGCTCGCACAGTTCCGCTGCCTGCACGCCGACTCGCTGGCGACCACCGAAGCCACACTGCAGGCGTCGCCGGAACTGGTCATGGGCCATGTCCTGCACGCCTGGCTCTACCTGCTCGGCACCGAGGCGGCCGCGCTACCGGTGGCTCGCGCCTCGTACGAACGCGCCCTGGAGCTGCCGCACAATGATCGCGAGGGCCGTCACCTCAAGGCGCTGGGGCAACTGCTGGATGGCCGCTGGCACGCCGCCGGGCGCGTGCTGGAAGACCTCAGCATCGACTACCCCCACGACATGCTGGCGTTGCAGGCCGGGCAGCAGATCGACTTCTTCACCGGCGACGCACGCATGCTGCGCGACCGCATCGCCCGCGCCCTGCCGGACTGGTCACTGCAGCTGCCTGGCTATCACGCGCTGCTCGGCCTGTACGCGTTCGGGCTGGAAGAATGCGGCGACTATCGGCTCGCCGAACGCTATGGCCGTGAAGCGATCGCCCTGCAACCCGCCGACGCCTGGGCCCAGCACGCAGTCGCCCACGTCCTGGAGATGCAGGGACGGCGCGAGGAAGGCATCGCCTGGATGCGCGGTAATCCGGCCTGGCAGCAGGACAGCATGCTGGCGGTGCACAACTGGTGGCACCTGGCGTTGCACCACATCGAGCTCGACGATTGCGGCGCGGCCCTGGACCTGTTCGACGGCCCGGTGAATGGCCATCAGAGCACCCTGGCGCTGGAGCTGATCGACGCCAGCGCACTGCTCTGGCGGCTGCAACTGCGTGGCGTGGATGTCGGCGACCGCTGGTCCGGCGTGGCCGAGCGCTGGGCAGCGATGGCGGCGGATGGCAACTATGCGTTCAACGACTTTCACGCCGCCATGGCCTTCGCCTGCGCCGGCCGCGACGACCTGCTGGGCCTACTGCGCTCAGCCCAGCAACGGGCCTGCGCGCGGGACGACGACAACGCACGCTTCACCGGCCAGATCGGCGCTCCGGGCGTCGAGGCGGTAGTGGCGTTCGTCGAAGGCAACCAAGGGCGATGTGTGGAGCTGCTGCGCTCGATCCGCAATCAGGCGCAGCTGTTTGGCGGCAGTCATGCTCAGCGCGATCTGGTCGACCAGACGCTGATCGCCGCCGCCGAGCGCAGCGGTCAGCAACGTCTTGCGCGGGCCCTGCAGCGCGAGCGGCAACTACTCGCCGAACAACGCCGCATGCAGTGATCGGATGGCGCCCACGGGCGCCTTTCGGACGTTACGGCAGCACCACCAGGCGGTTGGGCAGCTCGTTGCGCTCATGGGTCTTCGGCACATGCTGCGCCAGCAGCGCGCCGCTGGCCTCGATGCAACCGAGAAAGCCTTCCAGCACCTGGCCCTGTTTCACCCGCTCGGTGAAACAGGCGACGATGGATTCCCAGGCGGCGTTGTCGATGCGGCTGGATATGCCGCGGTCGACGAGAATCTCCACATAACGCTCAGCTTCGGAAACGAAGATCAGGATGCCGGTATCGGCATCGGTGTGATGCAGATTGAGCTCGATAAACTGGCGCCGCGCCAGATTGCAGGCGCGCCAGCAGCGTACGGAGCGCGGGATCAGGCGGCTGGTCAGTCCCGGCATGCGAAACAGCACCGCCAGCACGATAAAGGTCGCCCACTGCACCAGCAGCAACTGCCAGGCGCCGAGCCAGCCACTGAAGAACAGCAGCGCGCCGGGTAGCAGCAGCGCGATCAGGCTGGCCCAGAGCAGCGGAATGTAGCGGTAGTCGTCTGCCTGCGCAGCCAGCACCGTTACCAGTTCGGCATCGGTATTGCGCTCGACCTGCTCGATCGCCGCGGCCACCTGTTGCAGTTCGCTTTCGCTGAGTAAGGTCATCGTTCATCCATCATTGAATTACCAGCCACCGGAAGCACCACCGCCGCCGAAGCCCCCACCGCCACCACCGAAGCCGCCACCGCCAAAACCACCACCGCCGAAGCCGCCACCACGGCCCATGCCGCCGAGCAAAGCGCCGAGCAGCAAGGCACGACGACCACCGCCGCGGCCGCCTCGCCCGCCGCCGATAACGAAGATCGCGACCAGCATGAGGAAGAAACCGAGAATCCCGAGGCCGCCGGGTTGCTCCTGCCCCAATGGCATCACCGGACGCAATTCGGCCGGCAACGGGTCGCCGCCGAGCACGGTGACAATCGCCTCCGCCCCTTCGATGATCCCGGCAGTGAAGTCACCGCGCTGGAACGCCGGCGCGATGATGCGGTTGATGATCACCGAGGACTGCGCGTCGGTGAGCCGACCTTCCAGCCCATAACCGACCTCGATGCGAATCTTGCGGTCATCGCGGGCGATGATCAGCAGCGCGCCGTTGTCCTCGTCCTTTTGGCCGATGCCCCAGGTGCGGCCGAGCTCCAGCCCGAATTCCTCGATGCTGCGCCCGCCCAGATCCGGCACCGTCACGACCACGACCTGTTCGCCCGTGGCCTGCTCGTGCCCGGCCAGCATGCTGGTCAGGCGGGCCTCGGCCTGGGTATCAAGCAGCTCGGCGCGGTCGACCACACGGCCGGTCAGCGCCGGCAGCTCGCTCTCCTGAGCGACGAGGCCAGCAGCCCAGAGCAGCAGGACCAGCAGTAGCGGGAACCTGGAGGTCATTGAAACTGCACTTGCGGCGCTTGCTCGGCGTTCTCGGCCGTGGCCTCGAAGTTCTCGCGGATCGGCATGTCGCTGTACATCACCTTGTGCCAGATGCGGCCCGGGAAGGTCCGAATCTCGGTGTTGTAGCGCTCGACCGCGGCGATGAAGTCGCGGCGTGCCACCGCAATGCGGTTCTCGGTGCCTTCAAGCTGCGACTGCAGGGCGAGGAAGTTCTGGTTTGACTTGAGATCCGGATAGCGTTCGGACACCGCCATCAACCGGCTCAGCGCTCCGGTCAGCTGATTCTGCGCCTGCTGAAACTGCTGCAGCTTCTGCGGATCATCCAGGGTGCTGGCATCGACCTGAATCGAGGTGGCCTTGGCCCGCGCTTCGACCACTGCGGTGAGGGTTTCCTGCTCCTGACGGGCGAAGCCCTTCACCGTCTCGACCAGATTGGGAATCAGGTCGGCACGCCGCTGATACTGGTTCTCGACCTGCGACCAGGCGGCCTTCACCTGCTCGTCATAGCGGGGGATGTTGTTGATACCGCAGCCGGCCAGCAGCCAGGACATGAAGACGACAACGGTCAGTTGCCAGGTGTAGCGAAAACGCTGCGTATGCATGGTGCGCTCGTCCATTCTGTTAACCAGTACGCAGATAAGAATAGCCAAGGGCCATAAGAGTTCAGGTGAAGATCAACTCCTCTGCGCTAGCTGCCCTGCCATGGCGCCCGCAGCAGTAGCCGCGCGCAACGCACCTGCAGGTGCTCATGCAGCAGCCGCACCGGCTTGCTCAGCTGCGCACGGTGCGCGCAAAGCAGGTTCAGCGGCGCGGCTTCACCGAGGCAATCGGAGAGCAGCACCTGCAGACGCCCGGCGGCGACATCATCGGCAATATCCAGCCAGGACTTGTAGGCCAGCCCGGCGCCAGCCAGCGCCCAGCGCCGTACCACATCGGCGTCATCGCTGACCCGGTCGCCGCTTACCTGCATGGTGAGCGCCCGGCGTCCTTCCTGAAAACACCAGCGGTCATGCACGCGGCCGGCGAGCATGAAGCGCAGGCAGTTGTGCCCCGCCAATTCGTCCAGCCGCTGCGGCGCGCCATGGCGCTGCAGATAGGCCGGCGAGGCGCAGAGCACCCGGCGATTGGCGGCAGCCACCGGCAGCGCCACCAGGCTGGAGTCCTCCGGCGCGCCATAGCGCAGGACGATGTCCACCGGCTGGCGAAACAGATCGGTCAGGCCGTCGCCCAGCAGCAGGCGCAGCTGCAATTGCGGATGACTCGCCTGGAATTCGTCGAGCCACGGCAGCAGCACATTGCGGCCGAAGTCGGACGGTGCCGACAGCTGCAGCACGCCGCTGATCGCCTCGCGCCCGCCAGCGAGCGCCTGGGCGCCCTCGTGCAGGCTGGCCAGTGCCGCCCGGGCATGCAGCAGATACGCCTCGCCCTCGGCGGTCAGGCGCAGGCTGCGGGTGGAGCGCACGAACAGTCGCGCACCCAGGCTCGCCTCCAGGCGCTTCAAGGCCGCGCTGGCCACTGCCGGCGACACGTCGAGCCCGCGCGCGGCCGCGGAAAGGCTGCCGCTGTCGGCCGTACGCACGAACAGCTGCAGGTCATCGATACGCAGCATTTTCAAAATCCTGTTGAAAGAGCCTCGCTTATTACCCCGTTTTTCGGCCGCGTCAAATAGCTGAGCATGCGCTTCCCGCCGAATCCATACGGAGCAACAGCATGAAAGCGGTCGCCTACTTCGAATCCCTCGCCATCGACGATCCCCGCGCCCTGCAGGACGTGGAGCTGCCCCAGCCGGTGCCCGGCCCGCGTGACCTGCTGGTGGAGGTGCGCGCCATCTCGGTCAACCCGGTGGACACCAAGGTACGCCGCAACACCCAGCCCGAGGTCGGCCAGCCGAAGGTGCTGGGCTGGGACGTGGCTGGCGTGGTCGTCGGTGTGGGCAGCGAAGTCAGCCTGTTCAAGGTCGGCGACGAGGTGTTCTACGCCGGCTCCATCGCCCGCGCCGGCGGCAACAGCGAACGCCATCTGGTGGACGAGCGGATCGTCGGGCGCAAGCCGCGGAGCCTGAGCTTCGCCGAAGCCGCCGCGCTGCCGCTGACCGCCATCACCGCCTGGGAACTGCTGTTCGAGCGCCTGCAACTGGTCGAAGGCCAGGGCGCCGGGCAGCAGTTGCTTATCGTTGGCGCTGCCGGCGGTGTCGGCTCGATCATGCTGCAGCTGGCCCGCCAGCTCACCAAGGTCAGCGTGATCGCCACCGCCTCGCGCCCGGAAACCCAGGCCTGGGCCCGCGAACTCGGCGCCCATCATGTCATCGACCATAGCCAGCCGCTGCACGCCGAGCTGCAGCGCGCCGGTTTCGCCAGCGTCAGCCATGTCGCCAGCCTGACGCAAACCGATCAGCACTTCGACCAGCTGGTCGAGGCACTGACGCCGCAGGGCCGCCTGGCGCTGATCGACGATCCAGCCCAGCCGCTGGACGTGATGAAGCTCAAGCGCAAAAGCCTGTCGCTGCACTGGGAACTGATGTTCACCCGCTCACTGTTCGAGACGCCGGATATGATCGAGCAACATCACCTGCTGCAGCGCGTCAGCCAGCTGGTTGATCTGGGCGTGCTGCGCTCTACCCTAGGCGAGCACTTCGGCACCATCAACGCGGCCAACCTGCGCCGCGCCCATGCCCTGCTGGAAAGCGGTAAGGCCAAGGGCAAGATCGTGCTGGAAGGTTTCTGAGCTAGATGACGCCGGCCGCGCGCAGGCCAGCAATCTGCTCGTCATTCATGCCCAGCAGGCGCTGCAACAGCGCCTCGCTGTGCTCGCCGAGCAGTGGCGGCGGGTTGCGGTACGCCACTGGCGAAGCAGACAGCCGCAGCGGGCTGGCCACCTGCGGCACACGGCCGGCCAGCGGGTGCGGCATCTCGACGTTCAGCCCGCGATGCTGCACCTGCGGGTCGGCGAACACCTGGGCCAGGTCGTTGATCGGCCCGCAAGGCACGCCGGCCTGCTCCAGCGCACTGACCCATTCGGCCGTGGTGCGGAACACCGTGACCTGGCGAATCAGCGGAATCAGCTCGGCGCGATGGGCGACCCGCGCGCGGTTCGTGGCGAAGCGCGGATCGGTCGCCCACTCGGGACGCCCGGCCACCTCGCAGAACTTGCGGAACTGACCGTCGTTGCCGACGGTGAGGATGATGTCGCCGTCGGCAGTGGGGAAATCCTGATAGGGCACGATGTTCGGATGGGCATTGCCCATGCGTTTGGGCGCCACGCCGGTGGCGAGGTAGTTGAGCGCCTGGTTGCCGAGGCAGGCGACCTGCACGTCGAGCAGCGCCGTATCGATATGCTGGCCTTCGCCGCTGCGTTCGCGATGTGCCAACGCGGCAAGCACGCCGACGGTGGCGTACAGGCCGGTGAGGATATCGGTCAGCGCCACACCGACCTTCACCGGCCCGGCGCCCTCCTCCGCATCGCTGCGGCCGGTCAGGCTCATCAGCCCACCGAGGCCCTGAATCATGAAGTCGTAGCCGGCGCGAGTGGCATAAGGCCCGTCCTGGCCGAAGCCGGTGATCGAGCAATAGATCAGCCGCGGGTTGAGCGCCTTCAGGCTTTCATAATCCAGCCCGTAGGCGGCCAGCCCGCCGACCTTGAAGTTCTCCAGCAGCACATCGCACTGCGCCACCAGCTCGCGGATGATGCGCTGGCCCTCGGGCCGGGTGAAGTCGACGGTCAACGACTGCTTGTTGCGGTTGGCGGTCAGGTAATACGCCGCCTCCGAGGTGTTCTCGCCGTGCTGATCCTTGAGATAGGGCGGGCCCCAATGACGGGTATCGTCGCCGGTGCCGGGGCGCTCGACCTTGATCACCTCGGCGCCGAGGTCGCCGAGGATCTGCCCGCACCAGGGTCCGGCGAGCACGCGGGACAGATCGAGAACGCGGATATGGGACAGGGCGCCGGGCATGGGCGAAACCTCGAAACTCAAGTGAACGTAGGGTGGATCGGGGCGCGTAGCTGATGCGTCACCCATCCACCGCGCGTAGCCAACGGTGGATGAAGAGAGCGTCATCCACCCTACGGCGGCGTCAGAAGAACGCCTGGATGCCGGTCTGGGCGCGGCCGAGGATCAGCGCATGCACGTCATGGGTGCCCTCGTAGGTGTTCACCACCTCCAGGTTGACCAGGTGCCGGGCCACGCCGAATTCGTCGCTGATGCCGTTGCCGCCCAGCATGTCGCGGGCCATGCGCGCGATATCCAGCGCCTTGCCACAGCTGTTGCGCTTCATGATCGAGGTGATCTCCACGGCGGCGGTGCCTTCGTCCTTCATCCGGCCGAGGCGCAGGCAGCCTTGCAGGGCCAGGGTGATCTCGGTCTGCATGTCGGCGAGCTTCTTCTGAATCAGCTGGTTGGCGGCCAGCGGACGGCCGAACTGCTGACGGTCCAGGGTGTACTGGCGTGCGGTGTGCCAGCAGAACTCGGCGGCACCCAGCGCGCCCCAGCTGATGCCGTAGCGGGCGCTGTTCAGGCAGGTGAACGGCCCCTTCAGCCCGCGCACGTCGGGGAAGGCGTTCTCTTCCGGGCAGAACACGTTGTCCATGACGATCTCGCCGGTGATCGAGGCGCGCAGGCCGACCTTGCCGTGGATCGTCGGGGCGGACAGCCCTTCCCAGCCCTTCTCCAGCACGAAGCCGCGGATCTCGCCGGCGTCGTCCTTGGCCCAGACCACGAATACATCGGCGATCGGGCTGTTGGTGATCCACATCTTGCTGCCGGACAGGCGATAGCCGCCGTCGACCTTCTTCGCCCGGGTGACCATGCTGCCCGGGTCGGAACCGTGGTTCGGTTCGGTGAGGCCGAAGCAGCCGATATATTCGCCGCTGGCGAGCTTGGGCAGGTACTTCTGTCGGGTCGCCTCGTTGCCGAACTCATAAATCGGCACCATCACCAGCGAGGACTGCACACTCATCATCGAGCGGTAGCCCGAATCGATGCGCTCGACCTCGCGGGCGATCAGGCCGTAGCACACGTAGTTGAGCCCGCTGCCGCCGTAAGCTTCGGGAATGGTCGCACCGAGCAGGCCGGTTTCGCCCATCTCGCGGAAGATCGCCGGATCGGTCTGTTCATGGCGGAAGGCTTCCAGCACCCGCGGCGCCAGCTTGTCGGCGGCGAACTGCGCGGCGCTGCCCTGCACCATGCGCTCTTCTTCAGTCAGCTGCTGATCGAGCAGCAGCGGGTCGATCCAGTTGAAGCTTGCTTTGCCGGCCATTCGGGAGGCTCCTCTTGTTGTCTTCGGCACCGCGGTCACGCGGGCGGGATAAGCTGATCCTAGGCGCAGCGACGGTGCGTCGCAAACGAGGATTTCGCACCAAACTGTGCGCTTTGATCACTTCGAGATAAGCTCTCGGCTGATTGTCAGGCTTATCCCGTGAGGTCTTTGCATAATGCGCCGCAAGATTCCCAGCACCGCCGCGCTGATCGCCTTCGAGGCCGCCGCCCGCCATGAGAGCTTCACCCGCGCGGCCGACGAGCTGGCACTGACCCAGAGCGCGATCTGCCGGCAGATCGGCGGGCTGGAGGAGTTTCTCGGCCTGGCGCTGTTCCGCCGTTCGCGGCGCGGCGTAAAGCTGACCGCGGCCGGCCAGTCCTACGCCCGCCGCATCGCCACGCAGCTGGACGCGGTGGAGCGCGATACGCTGTCGGTAATGGGCCAGCAGGGCGCGATGAGCCTGGAGCTTGCGGTGGTGCCGACCTTCGGCACCCAATGGCTGGTGCCGCGCCTCAGGCATTTCCAGGCACTGCATCCGGAAATCACGGTGAACCTGACCAACCGCACCCGGCCCTTTCTCTTCGCCGATACCGAGTTCGATGCCGCCATCTACTTCGGCGACGCCGACTGGTCCGGTACCGAGGCGCACTATCTGATGCCCGAGGACCTGCAGCCCGTCTGCAGCCCCGCCTTGCTGCACGACGGTCAGCCGTTTACCGCGCAGACGCTGGCGGACATGCCGCTGCTGCAGCAGACCACCCGACCCTATGCCTGGCGGCAGTGGTTCGACTCGTTGGGGCTGAAAGTCGCCCGCGACATGACCGGTCCGCGGCTGGAGCTGTTCTCCATGCTGGCGCAGGCGGCCGAGCATGGCATGGGTGTAGCGCTGATCCCGCCGTTCCTGATCCAGCGGGAACTGGCCGAGGGGCGGCTGGTGCTGGCGCATCCGCACGCCTACCGCAGCGAGACGCGGGCGTACTACCTGATGATTCCGGAGCGCAAGGTGGAGTCGGCGGGGCTGGTGGCGTTTCGGGATTGGTTGAAGGAGGAGGCGAGGGTTTGGCGGGAGGGGGCGTAGGGCCGGGTAGGGATGCCCAGCCGTAGGGTGGAAAACCGCGCAGCGTTTTCCACCACAGGTGGCGTGCAGGTTTGGGTCTGACGAGCCAGGTGCCAGGACATCCAGAAATGAGCGCGCCGAATCGCGGGCTCAGGGCGAAACTACTTCTTCTTTTTCGGCTTCAGGTATTTGGTCAGCCCCTGAAACCACATCACCAGCGCCGGATTCCCCTGGATCTGGATGTCCTTGTTCTGAATCCCCTGCATGAACGCCAGCTGCTTGTTCTTCGCCGTCATGGTGGCGAAACCATAGGCGGCATCCTTGAAGCCAAGCGAGAACGCCGGTTCGCTCGCCGGGCCGCGCTTGCTGGTGACGCGCTGGTTCTGCACGACGAAGTGCCGGGCGACCTTGCCGTCCAGGGTACGCAGCTGAAAGGTCAGATCCTTGTCTCCCAGCTGCTGCTGGAACTCGGGATTGGTGCGGCTGGCCTTGGCCATCAGGCGGCCAAGCATCCAAAGCAGAAAACGGAATTTCATGGTGAGGTCCCGACCGGTACGAGAAAAGGCCGCATTGTAGTGGCTTGGTCGGCTGGGGAAAGGATGGGTACGAATGGGTCCGAGGCGGACCGGGCAGTCAGGTTGACCCGGAGCCCGCTGGCTCCGGGTTGGCGCAGCGTCAGTTGACCGCGTCTTTGAGCATCTTGCCCGGCTTGAAGGCAACGGTGTTGCTGGCCTTGATGGTCACCGGTTGCCCGGTTTGCGGGTTTTTCCCGGTGCGGGCGCCGCGGTGGCGCTGAACGAAGGTGCCGAAACCAACCAGGGTCACGCTGTCCTTGCGGTTCAGCGCGTTGGTGATTTCATCCAGCACGGCGTTGAGTACCCGATTGGCCTGATCCTTGGACAGGTCAGCCTTCTCGGCAATGGCTGCGGCGAGTTCCGGTTTACGCATGGGAAGCCTCTGAGACGTTTTTGTTGTTGTGTCCGTACTGTTCACAAGAACAGCGCTAAAGGCGCTGCAACAGCTCTAGGCTGGGGCAGACTCATGGAGAATGGCACGGCGCTAGCACCTGCGCCAGTCCCTCCGGACGCCCCGCAGGCTCAGCTGGGGGACTTTAACGACAGAATTTGCGGTAGTTCCGCCAGCACCGGCGGCAGCTGCTTGTTCAGCGCCAGACGCTCCTGTACCGCCGCGCCGGTCAGGGCATAGCCGAGCAGCTGCCCAGAAGTACCGAGATAGAGCGCTTTGACATCATTACCCTGGGCTTCGACAGTCCAGTTGCCGGCACTCCCAACCGCAGGCAGGGAAACCACTACCGGGCATGCCGGGGTCTTCACTGTGACCGGCATGGGGCCGTAACTGACAAAGGTAGGATTGCCAAACAGCGTTTTAGCCAGGGCCCGCGCCCCAGCCATCAGCGGCATCACGTAGAGCAGGTTCAGCCCTTCGACTTCGGCGCAGTCGCCGACGGCATAGACGTGTTCCGCCGAGGTTTGCAGCAGGCGATCGACGACGATGCCGCGCTTGACCTCGAGCCCCGCCTCGGCAGCCAACTCGGTGCGCGGGCGCAGACCGACGGCACTGACCACCAGATCGCAGCTCCGCTGCGAGCCGTCGGACAGGGTCGCCTGCAGACCGTCGGTGCTGCGCTGCAGGCGCTCCAGCGTGGCCCCGAGGTGAAAGCGTGCGCCGATGCCCTCCAGGCCGTTGCGAACCGCCTCGGCGGCCTGTAGCGGCAGCAGACCGGGCATGACCTGCTCGCTGGGGGCGACCAGATCGACCTCGTGGCCACCGAGCAGCAGGTCGTTGGCAAATTCACAGCCGATCAGCCCGGCACCGAGGATCAGCACCCGACGCTTGCCGGCGACGGCGTCGCGGAAGCGGCCGTAATCGTGCAGGTCGTTGATCGGAAAAACAGCGTCGGCAGCATCGCCCGCAACCGGCACCTGAATCGTCTGCGCACCCCAGGCCAGTACCAGGTCGCGGTAGGGCACCGGCTCGTTGCCAATCCACACGCGCCGATTCGCCGGATCGAGACGGGTGACGCGGGTATGGATGCGAATCTCGGCATTCAGCTGTTCGGCCATGGCGCCGGCGGTGGCCATGCCCAGGTTTTCCGCATTCTTGTTGGCGGCGAAGCCGGTGGAAAGCAGCGGTTTGGAGTAGGAGCGCCCATCATCGGCGGTAATCAGCAACAACGGCGTCTGGGTGTCCAGCTTGCGGAATTCCCGGGCCAGGTTATAGCCGGCCAGGCCGGTGCCGATGATGACTACAGGTGCGCTCACGATCTTGTCCTCCAGAGAAGCGTTGCGAAAGAGATCAGCCGATGGCGATCATTTCGAAGTCCATCTTGCCGACGCCGCAGTCCGGGCACATCCAGTCTTCCGGCACATCTTCCCATGCCGTCCCAGGCGCGATGCCCTCGTCCGGTACGCCCAGCGCTTCGTCATAGATATAGCCGCACACCACACATTGCCATTTCTTCATCGCTAACCTCGATGTTCCGTCGACTGCGACGCACGCTATACCAGAACGGCGCGTCGCACCAAACCCACAAATGAAAACGGGCGGCCTAGGCCGCCCGTCACGCTACCGTCAGGCTTAGCCTGCGGCAGCCACCAGCGGATCGCTGATGCCCAGCACGTAAAACCCGATCAGGCCGATGGCGCCGGCCAGGATGAGGTAATACAGCGTCGGCAGCATGGTCTTGCGCAGGGTGATCCCTTCGCGACCAAGCAGGCCTACCGTGGCCGAAGCCGCCACTACGTTGTGAATGGCGATCATGTTGCCCGCCGCCGCACCCACCGACTGCAGCGCCACCATCAGCGCACCGGACAGGCCGAGCAGGCCTGCGGTGTTGAACTGGAACTGCGACAGCATCAGGTTGGACACCGTGTTGGAACCGGCGATGAACGCGCCCAGCGCCCCGACCGCCGGCGCGAAGAACGGATAAACCGAGCCCACGCTGTTAGCGACGAGCTGCGCCATGGCCACCGGCATGGACACCAGGTCGGAGCCATTAACGCCCGAGTTGATCAGGATCCGCACCATCGGAATGGTGAAGATCAGCACGAAGCCCGCGCCGAGCAGGGTCTTGCTCGATTCGGAAATCGCCGCGCCCAGCTCGCTGGCCTTCATCCGATGCAGGAAGAAGGTGATCAGCACCACCATGCAGAGAATCCCGCCCGGCAGGTACAGCGGCTCCAGCGTACCGGAAACGCCCGTTTCGCCGAGGATGTCCTTCCAGCCGAAGCTGAGCGACATCAGCAGCGCCTTGAAGTCCGGGAAGACCCGCGAGGCGACCAGCAAACCAGCCAGCAGCAAGTAAGGAGCCCAAGCCATCGGCACGGAGATCGGCGTCTTGCCGGCTACGTCCTCGATCTTCATCTCGATCTTGCCCATCCACTCGGACGGCCATTCCTTCGCCGGCGCGAAATCCCAGGTGTCCTTCGGCAGCAGGAAGCCGGCCTTGGCCGCCGGTACGACAATGGCCAGACCAACCAGCGCACCGATCATCGACGGGAATTCCGGACCGAGGAACACACCGGCCGCAGCATACGGAATGACGAAGGCGAGACCGGTAAAGACCGCGAACGGCGCGACTGCCAGACCTTCGGTCCAGGATTTGTTGCGACCGAAGTAGCGGGTCATGATGCTGACCATGATCAGCGGCATGAGAATCCCGCACAGCGCATGGATGATCGCGACGCGCGAGAAGATCAAGTGGAAGAACACCTCCCAGTTACTGCCCACCGCAGCCAGCTGCTCGCTGATGCCAGTCTTGTCCAGACCCGCACCGACACCGACCAGAATCGGCGTGCCCACCGCACCGAAGGACACCGGCGTGGACTGCACCATCATCCCCATGACCACCGCCGCCAGCGCCGGGAAGCCCAGCGCGACCATCAGCGGTGCCGCCACCGCCGCCGGTGTGCCGAAGCCCGACGCCCCCTCGATGAAGCAACCGAACAGCCAGGCGACGATCAGCACCTGAACGCGACGGTCAGGACTGACATTGGAGAAGCCACGCCGAATCGAACTGATCCCCCCGGAATGTTTCAGCGTGTTGAGCAGCAGAATCGCACCGAAGATGATCCAGAGGATCGCCGCGGTGAGGATCAGGCCCTGCAAGGTGGAAGCGATGACCCGGTTGAGGGTCATGTCCCAGGCCAGCAGGCCGATCAGCGCAGTGAGGACGAAAACCAGCGGCATGGCGTACTTGGCCGGCCAGCGAAAGCCGATCAGCAGCACACCCGCCAGCACCAGCGGCACGAAGGCCAGGATGGACAGTAGTGTTTGACTCATTTGTTGGGTCCCTGCGTTTTTTGTTGTGAACCGCTTCTATTGTGTCCGGGCACGCCCGGTGCTTCGCATGAAACGCCCCCACGCGGTGCGCTTCCCGACGGCCCGGCCGAAACCGTGCCGCTCATGCTCGAAAGCCCCGGACGCCAACTCGACGCCTGGGGCTGCTGTCCTGCACCGCGTGCGCCGAGCTTCCGGCAGCACGCAGTTCCCGGCCCTGTCAGGCCTGGCTGGCCTTGTAGCGCTGACGCCAGGCATGCAGCAGCGGCTCGGTGTAGCCCGCCGGCTGCTCGCGGCCCTTGAACACCAGATCCGACGCCGCCTGGAAGGCGATCGACTGAGTGTAGTCGCTGGACATGGCGCGATAGAGCGGATCGCCAGCGTTCTGCTGGTCGACCACCTTGGCCATGCGCTGCAGGGTTTCCTGCACCTGCTCGCGGCTGACCACACCGTGGTGCAGCCAGTTGGCAATGTGCTGGCTGGAGATACGCAGGGTGGCGCGGTCTTCCATCAGGCCGACGTTGTGGATGTCCGGTACCTTGGAGCAGCCGACGCCCTGCTCGACCCAGCGCACCACGTAGCCGAGGATGCCCTGGCAGTTGTTGTCCAGCTCCTGCTGCTTCTCTTCGGCGCTCCACTTGTCTTCGGCGACCACCGGGATGCTCAGCAGGTCGTTGAGCAGCTGATCGCGCTCGGCCGCCAGGTCGATCTTCTCCAGCTCGCTCTGCACGGCCTGCACGTTCACCTGGTGGTAGTGCAGCGCGTGCAGGGTGGCGCCGGTCGGCGACGGCACCCAGGCGGTGTTGGCGCCGGATTTCGGATGGCCGATCTTCTGCTCGAGCATGGCTGCCATCAGGTCCGGCATGGCCCACATGCCCTTGCCGATCTGCGCCTTGCCGCGCAGGCCGCAGGCCAGGCCGACCAGCACGTTGTTGCGCTCGTAGGACTGGATCCACGGGGTGGACTTCATGTCACCCTTGCGCAGCACCGGGCCGGCTTCCATGCAGGTGTGCATCTCGTCGCCGGTACGGTCGAGGAAGCCGGTGTTGATGAAGGCCACGCGGTGCTTGGCCGCAGCGATGCAGGCCTTGAGGTTGGCGCTGGTGCGGCGCTCCTCGTCCATGATGCCCATCTTCAGGGTGTAGCGCGGCACACCGATCAGCTCCTCGACGCGACCGAACAGCTCATCGGCGAAGGCGACTTCCTTCGGTCCGTGCATCTTCGGCTTGACGATGTAGACGCTGCCGGTGCGCGAGTTGCCCTTGCGCTGGAGGTCGTGCTTGGCGATCAGGCTGGTGAACACACCGTCCATGATGCCTTCCGGAATCTCGCGGCCGTCTTCCAGCAGGATCGCCGGGTTGGTCATCAGGTGACCGACGTTGCGGATGAACAGCAGCGAACGACCATGCAGCTTCAGCTCGCCGCCGTTGGGTGCGCTGTATTCGCGGTCCGGGTTCAGGCGGCGGACGAAGCTCGAGCTGCCCTTGGCGACTTCCTCGCTGAGGGTGCCCTGCACGATGCCCAGCCAGTTGCGGTAGGCCAGCACCTTGTCATCGGCATCCACCGCAGCAACCGAGTCTTCGCAGTCGAGGATGGTGGAAACCGCGGACTCGACCAGCAGGTCCTTAACGCCAGCAGCATCGGTCTGGCCGATCGGGCTGTTCGGATCGATCTGGATCTCGACGTGCAGGCCGTTGTTCTTCAGCAGCACGGCCTTCGGCTCGACCGCTTCACCCTGGAAGCCGACGAATTTTTCCGGCTGCGCCAGCCCGGTGACGCTGCCGTTCTCCAGGGTGACCTTCAGCTGGCCATCCTGCACGCGATAGGCGGTGGCGTCGGCGTGGCTGCCTTCGGCCAGCGGCGCGGCCTGATCGAGGAAATTGCGCGCGTAGGCGATGACCTTGGCGCCACGGACTTCGTTGTAGCCCGGGCCCTTCTGCGCGCCGCCCTCTTCGGAGATGGCGTCGGTGCCGTAGAGCGCGTCGTACAGCGAGCCCCAGCGGGCGTTCGCGGCGTTCAGCGCATAACGCGCGTTCATGATCGGCACCACCAGCTGCGGGCCGGCCTGGGTGGCGATCTCGCTGTCGACGTTGGCGGTTTCGATCTTCACCTCGCCGGGCACCGGCAGCAGGTAGCCGATGGATTCGAGGAAGGCGCGGTAGGCGGCCATGTCCTTGATCGGACCGGGATTGGCTTTGTGCCATGTGTCCAGCTCGACCTGCATGCGGTCGCGCTCGGCGAGCAGTTCACGGTTCTTCGGCGCCAGGTCATGGACCAGGGCGTCCAGGCCCTGCCAGAAGGCGGCGGCTTCGATACCGCTGCCCGGCAGGACTTCGTCTTCGATGAAACGCTGCAGATTGGCCGCGACTTGCAGGCGGCCCAGGGTTACGCGCTCAGTCATCTGTCGTTCTCCTTGTCTGTTCAGTTGGCCAGGGCGGCAACGCCGGCCTTGGCGATCTGGGCGTCCTGCGCGGCGGTCACGCCGGAGACGCCAACCGAACCGATGACCTGACCGTCAACCACTACCGGCACGCCGCCTTCCAGCGAGCAGACCACCGGCGCGGAGAGGAAGGCGCTGCGGCCGCCGTTGACCATGTCTTCGTAACCCTTGGTTTCACGACGGCCGAGGGCCGAGCTGCGGGCCTTCTCGGTGGCGATGTAGGAGGCGATCGGCGCGCAGCCGTCCAGACGCTCCAGCGCCAGCGGATGGCCGCCGTCGTCGGCGACGACGATGGTCACGGCCCAGCCATTAGCCTGCGCTTCGGCGCGAGCAGCGGCGAGGATGGTGGCGACTTCGGTCTGGCTCAGTACGGCTTTGCTTTTCATCTCGATTCTCCTGTCTTCGTATTTCGGTTGTTCGCTGGCCGCCCTGACTGGGCGACCGAACCATGAGGCGTTGCTACTGCATCGATTCCTCGACCACTTCGATCCAGTGCTTGACCGGCGTGCGGCCGGCGCCGTCGAGGTGAGTCTGGCAGCCGATGTTGGCGGTGACGATCACTTCCGGCTTGCCGCTCTCCAGCGCGTTGAGCTTGTTGTCGCGCAGCTGGTGGGAAATCTCCGGCTGGGTGATCGAATAGCTGCCGGCCGAGCCACAGCACAGGTGCGCATCTGGCACCGCGGTGAGCTGGTAGCCCAGGCGGGTGAGCACGTCTTCGACCGCGCCGCCGAGCTTCTGTGCGTGCTGCAGGGTGCACGGGCAATGGAAGGCCATGCGCTTGTCGGCGCGCACATTGAGCTTTTCCAGCTCGGCGCTGCGCAGCACTTCGACCAGATCCTTGGCCAGCTCGCTGACCCGCGCGGCCTTGGCGGCGTAGGCCGGGTCATCCTTGAGCAGATGACCGTATTCCTTGACGAAGGCACCGCAGCCGCTGGCGGTCTGCACGATGGCTTCGGCACCGGCTTCGATGGCCGGCCACCAGGCGTCGATGTTGCGCCGTGCGCGGTCCAGGCCGGCATCCTGCGCGTTGAGGTGGTAATCCACCGCGCCGCAGCAGCCGGCTTCGCGCGCCGGACTGACGCTGATGCCCAGGCGGTCGAGCACGCGCGCGGCGGCGGCGTTGGTGCTCGGCGACAGGCTCGGCTGCACGCAGCCTTCGAGTATCAGCACGCGACGGCTGTGCATGACCTGCGGGCGCGGCTTGGCCGGGCGGATCTCGCGCGGCAGGTGGTCCTTCAACGAGGCCGGCATCAGCGGCTTCAGCGCATTGCCGGCGCCCAGCAGTGCCTTGAACAGGCCCGGACGCGGGATCACCGTGCGCAGGCCGCCGCGCACGACGCGCTCGCCCAACGGGCGCTGCACCTGCTGCTCGATGAAGTCGCGGCCGATGTCCAGCAGGTTGTGGTACTTCACCCCGGACGGACAGGTGGTTTCGCAGTTGCGGCAGGTCAGGCAGCGGTCCAGGTGCAGCTGGGTGCTTTCGGTCACCTCGCCGCCTTCGAACATCTGCTTCATCAGGTAGATGCGCCCGCGCGGGCCGTCCAGCTCGTCGCCGAGCAGCTGGTAGGTCGGGCAGGTGGCATTGCAGAAGCCGCAATGCACGCAGGAGCGCAGGATGCTTTCAGCTTCTTCGGCGCGCGGCAGCTTTTTCGCCGCTTCGCTCAGATTGGTTTGCATACGTCGTCAGACCTCGGAATACATGCGGCCGGGGTTGAAGATCCCCTGCGGGTCCAGCGCGGCCTTGAGCTGGCGGTGATAACGCAGCAGCGGTGCGGCCAGCGGCTGGAACGGATTGGTTGTGGCGCCTGCGGTAAAGCAGGTGGCGTGGCCGCCGACCTCAATGGCGATACCGCGGATGGTCACCGCGTCGGCGTCGGACTTCAGCCAGCGCTGGGCACCGGCCCAGTCCACCAGCTGATCGCCCGGCAGACCCAGCGCCGGCGTGTTGTTCGGCAGCGACAGGCGCCACAGCGGGCGCGGATCGGCAAAGAACGCCAGGCGCTGTTCGCGCAGGTCGTTCCAGTAGCCGGGGTCGAGATCCTCGCCACCGATACGCTCGCGGGCCGCACCAACAGAGCCTTCGCCGCCTTCCAGACGCAGGTGCAGCGCCTGGCCGTCATGGCTAGCGGCGCTGATCGGGATCGGCTGCTGGCCCCACTCGGCAAGCTTCAGCAGTGCACGTTCGAGATCGATCTCCAGGCGTAGGCTGGTGCACAGGCGCGGCTTGGGCAGAACTTTGAGCGAGACTTCGGTGAGTACGCCGAGGCAACCGAAGCTGCCGGCCATCAGGCGCGACAGATCGTAGCCGGCAACGTTCTTCATCACCTCGCCACCAAAACGCAGGTGCTTGCCCTGGCCGGTGATGACCCGCGAGCCGAGCACAAAATCGCGCACCGAACCGCTCCACGGACGACGCGGGCCGGACAGCCCGGCAGCGATCATGCCGCCGACGGTGGCGCCCTCGCCGAAGTGTGGCGGCTCGCAAGGCAGCATCTGCCCAGCTTCATCCAGCGCGGTTTCCAGCTCCGTCAGCGGCGTGCCGGCGCGAACGGTGACCACCAGTTCGGTAGGGTCATAGCTGACGATGCCGCGGTGCTCGCGGGTATCGAGCAGTACACCGTCGGCCTGCAGCCCGAGAAAGCTCTTGCTGCCGCTGCCCTGGATGCGCAGCGGCGTGTTGGCGGCGAGCGCCTGGTTGACCTGGTCCAGCAACTGCGCGCTGGCGTCGTTGGCGATTACGGACATCAGAAACGCTCCAGTTCGGGGAAAGGCAGCTGGCCGTTATGGATGTGCATGCGGCCGAATTCGGCGCAGCGATGCAGGGTCGGGATGTTCTTGCCCGGGTTGAGCAGGCCGCTCGGGTCAAAGGCCGCCTTGACCGCGTGGAACAGCGTCAGCTCGTCGGCATTGAACTGCGAGCACATCTGATTGATCTTCTCGCGGCCGACGCCGTGTTCGCCGGTAATGCTGCCGCCCACCTTCACGCAGAGTTCGAGGATCTTGCCGCCCAGGTCTTCGGCGCGCTCCAGCTCACCGGGCTGGTTGGCATCGAAGAGGATCAGCGGGTGCATGTTGCCGTCGCCGGCATGGAACACGTTCGCCACGCGCAGGCCGAACTGCTCGGAGAGGTCGGAAATGCCCTTGAGCACACCCGGCAGCTCGCGCCGCGGAATGGTGCCGTCCATGCAGTAGTAGTCCGGCGAGATGCGCCCGACCGCCGGGAAGGCGTTCTTGCGCCCGGCCCAGAAACGCACGCGCTCGGCTTCGTCCTTGGCCAGGCGCACTTCGGTGGCACCGGCCAGCTTCAACACTTCGCTGACTCGCGCACAGTCGTCATGCACATCAGCTTCGACGCCGTCGAGTTCGCAGAGCAGGATCGCCTCGGCATCCACCGGATAACCGGCGTGGATGAAGTCTTCGGCAGCGCGGATCGACAGGTTGTCCATCATTTCCAGGCCACCGGGGATGATGCCGGCGGCGATGATGTCGCCCACCGCACGACCGGCCTTCTCCACCGAGTCGAAGGCAGCGAGCAGCACCTTGGCCACCTGCGGCTTGGGCAGCAGCTTGACCGTCACCTCGGTGACGATGCCGAGCATGCCTTCGGAGCCGGTGAACAGCGCCAGCAGGTCGAAGCCCGGCGAATCCAGTGCGTCGGAGCCGAGCGTCATGCGCTCGCCTTCGACGGTGAGGATGTCCACCTTGAGCAGGTTGTGCACGGTCAGGCCGTACTTCAGGCAGTGCACGCCGCCGGCATTCTCGGCGACGTTACCGCCGATGGAGCAGGCGATCTGCGACGAAGGGTCCGGCGCGTAGTACAGCTCATAGGGTGCGGCAGCCTGGGAGATCGCCAGGTTACGCACGCCGGGCTGGACGCGGGCGAAGCGGCCGGCCGGATCGACTTCGAGAATCTTGTTGAAGCGCGCCATGACCAGCAGGATGCCCTGCTCGAGCGGCAGCGCACCGCCGGACAGACCGGTGCCGGCACCGCGGGCGACCACTGGAACGCCGCGCTGATGACAGAGCTTGAGCAGCGTCTCGACCTGCTCGATACGCTCGGGCAGCACGACCAGCAGCGGCGTGGTGCGATAGGCGGATAGCCCGTCGCACTCGTAGGGCTTGAGGTCTTCGCTGCGATGGAGGATGTCCAGGTCAGGCAGCTGTGCCTGCAGTTCGGCCAGCAGGGCAGCCTTGTCGACCTTGGGCAACGCACCATCGACGCGTTCGTCGTAGAGAATGTTCATGGCAGGTTCCAGTTCTCGTGGGGCCACAGCCAGCGCGCACGGCTGCGGTGGAATGACGCATCTTTAACGTCGAAGGTGGGCGCCCGTCCATGCCCCAGACAACTGGTCCTACCAGTTTTTTGTAGTCAGCCGATGAAAGGCACTACCAAACGGCCTTCCAAGCGGCGCTGTTTCTGCTATCCAGCCATTCAGGGTAAACTCGCCTCAAACTGGTCCTACCAGTGGAGAACGAAGGACATGCAGAACGAAAAGCACAATGACCGTCGTCAAGTCGCCGATGTCGTCGCCGAACGCATCGAACGGCTGATCGTCGACGGCGTATTGAAAGTCGGCCAGGCGCTGCCATCGGAGCGCCGCCTGTGCGAGAAGCTCGGCATTTCCCGCTCGGCGTTGCGTGAGGGTCTGCGCGTATTGCGCGGGCGCCGCATCATCGAGACCTCTCAGGGCCGTGGCTCCTTCGTTGCCGAACTGTCCGGCAACCATGACGCCAGCCCACTGATGCACCTGTTCAACTCGCAACCGCGCACGCTCTATGACCTGCTGGAGGTGCGTGCGCTGCTGGAAAGCGAATCGGCGCGGCTGGCGGCCTTGCGCGGCACCGACGCGGATTTCGTGCTGCTACGTCGCCGCTACGAGGAAATGCTCGCCGCCCACGCCAGCGAAGAGGGTGCCGACCCTCGCGAACATGCCCGCCTCGATCATGCCTTCCACCTGGCCATCTGCGAGGCCTCGCACAACCCGGTGCTGGTGCACACCTTGCAGTCGCTGACCGACCTGATGCTGAGCACCGTGTTCGCCTCGGTGAACAACCTCTACCACCGCCCGGCGCAGAAGCGCCAGATCGACCGCCAGCACTCGCGGCTTTACCACGCGGTAATCGAGCGCCTGCCCGAACAGGCCCAGCGCGCGGCGCGCGACCATATCCACGGCATTCGCGACAATCTCAAGGAGATCGAGCAGGAAGAGCAGCGCCTGGTGCGTGCCACCATGCGCCTGGAAGGCTGGACCTGATCATTCTGTAGCGCCGCCGGCGCGACCCTACAGCCGCCGCAGGCGCCGCGTTGTCGCCTGCGTCCTGCAGCAGCCGGGACGCATGCTAGACTCGCCGCTCTTTCCGCTATGCCCGAACGCGCCGTGTCCGAATTCCTTGACTGGCTAACTGCCGACCGCCTGCCCTCCCCCCTCGATCCCGCCCTGCATGACTGGCTCTACGTCGACAAAGGCTCGCTGACCCGCCGTCTGACGGAGCTGGCCGATGGCGCGTTCAGCGTGAAGCCGCTGCACGAAGCCTGGCAGCCCCTGCGCGCCGACGAGTGTGCCGCGCTCGGCGTGCCGGCAGAGAGTGAAGGCTGGGTGCGCGAGGTGTATCTGTGCGGCCACGGCCAGCCCTGGGTGTTCGCCCGCAGCGTCGCGGCGCGCGCGCAACTGGAAGAATCCGGCCTCGATCTGCAACGCCTGGGCAATCGTTCTTTGGGCGAGCTGCTGTTCAGCGATCCGGCCTTTGCCCGCGGCACGCTTGAGGCCTGTCATTACCCCGCGCGCGGGCTACCGGATGCGTGCCGTGTCGACGGCCTCTGGGCGCGGCGCTCGTGCTTCCGCCAGAATCGACTCGGCGTGCTGGTCGCCGAAGTATTCCTCCCCGAACTGTGGCAGGCCGCCGCCGTCACGCCCTGAGCGCGCAGCTCTGCACGTCCCCTTCCGCCAAGGAGAGCCGCTGATGTATCTGAAACTGCTGCAATCGTGCAATCGCCTGCACCCGCGCGCCTGGGACTTCATCCAGCTGATGCGCCTGGACAAGCCGATCGGCACCTACCTGCTGCTGTGGCCGACGCTGTGGGCACTGTGGATCGCCGCCGAAGGCGTGCCCAGCGCGAAGAACCTGTTCATCTTCATCGCCGGCGTGATCCTGATGCGTGCCGCCGGCTGCGTGGTCAACGATTTCGCCGACCGCAACTTCGACGGCCACGTGCAGCGCACCCAGGCACGTCCGATGGCTGCTGGGCGGGTCAGCTCGCGCGAGGCCTGGACGCTGTTCGCCGTGCTGGTGGGCCTGAGCTTCGGCCTAGTACTGCTGACCAACGCGACAACCGTCTACCTGTCCTTCGGCGCTCTGGCGCTGGCGGCCTGCTACCCGTTCATGAAGCGCTACACCTTCTACCCGCAGGTGGTGCTCGGTGCGGCGTTCTCCTGGGGCATGCCGATGGCCTTCACCGCCGAAACCGGCAGTCTGCCACCGGAAGCCTGGCTGCTGTTCATCGCCAACCTGCTGTGGACGGTGGCCTACGACACCTACTACGCCATGGCCGACCGCGACGACGACCTGAAGATCGGCATCAAGTCCACCGCGATCCTCTTCGGCGAAGCGGACCGCGTCATCATTGTCACCCTGCAGGGCCTTGCGCTGTTCTGCCTGCTGCTCGCTGGCGTGCGTTTCGAACTCGGCCAGTGGTTTCACCTCGGCCTGGTGGTCGCCGCCAGCTGCTTCGCCTGGGAGTTCTGGAAGACCCAGTCGCGCAAACCACAGATCTGCTTCAAGGCCTTCCTGCACAACCACTGGGCAGGGCTGGCTATCCTCGCGGGCGTCGTGCTGGATTACGCCACCAAGGCTTAAGCCCAGGCGCGCCGAGCTAGAGCGCCGGAGCACGACAGCCGGCTGCCGTCTGCCTGTCACATGGCTGCAATAATTCCGTTATCTAATGCCGGACGACAAGAACAGACCCGAGGCTTGACCATGAACGGCAAGAGCATACTGATCGTCGATGACGAGGCGCCGATCCGGGAGATGATCGTCGTCGCCCTGGAAATGGCCGGCTATGACTGTCTCGAAGCAGAGAACACCCAGCAGGCCCACGCGCTGATCATCGACCGCAAGCCGGACCTGATCCTGCTCGACTGGATGCTGCCCGGCACCTCCGGCATCGAACTGGCCCGCCGCCTCAAACGCGACGAGCTGACCGCCGACACGCCGATCATCATGCTCACCGCCAAGGGTGAAGAGGACAACAAGATCCAGGGCCTGGAAGTCGGCGCCGACGACTACATCACCAAACCGTTCTCGCCGCGCGAGCTGGTGGCCCGCCTGAAGGCCGTGCTGCGCCGCGCGACGCCGGTGGACAGCGAATCGCCGATCGAGATCGGTGGCCTGCTGCTCGACCCGGTCAGCCACCGCGTCACCATCGATGGCAAGCCGGCCGAGATGGGCCCCACCGAATACCGCCTGCTGCAGTTCTTCATGACCCACCAGGAGCGCGCCTATACCCGCAGCCAGCTGCTCGATCAGGTCTGGGGCGGCAATGTCTATGTCGAGGAGCGCACTGTCGATGTGCATATCCGTCGGCTGCGCAAAGCGCTCGGTGAGGCCTACGAGAACCTGGTGCAGACGGTACGCGGCACCGGTTATCGTTTCTCCAGCAAAAGCTGAGCGCGCCGGGTGAGCATGCGTCCCGGCGTCTTCCATCCCATCATCGCCACCTCTCTGGAGTGCATCGGTTGAATCAGGACTGGCAAGGAGCCCTCATTCGTCGTCTGCTGCTCCTGCTCGGCGGCTGCCTGCTGCTGGGGCTGATCACCGGCGAGTACGCCTGGATACTGGTGATCGGTCTGAGCGGCTATCTGATCTGGACCCTGCGCCAGCTGCTGCGTCTGCAACGCTGGCTGCACCGTGCCGATCCCGACGAGCCGCCGCCGGACTCGGCCGGAATCTGGGGCGATGTGTTCGACAATCTCTACCAGATGCAGCGTCGCGACCTGCGCCTGCGGGGCGAGCTGCAGGGCATCATCGATCGTGCCCAGGGCTCTACCGCCGCACTCAAGGACGCGGTGATCATGCTCGACAGCGACGGCAACCTGGAATGGTGGAACCCCGCCGCCAACCGCCTGCTGGGGCTGAAGAAGCCGCAGGACGCCGGCCACCCCATCGGCAATCTGGTGCGCCATCCGGCCTTCAAGGAGTACTTCGACAAAGGCAACTACGACCAGCCGCTGGAGCTGGCCTCGCCGGTCGACGATCGCCTGCGCCTGCAGTTCAACATCACCCGCTACGGCAACCGCGAGCACTTGCTGCTGGTGCGGGACGTGACTCGCCTGCATCAGCTCGAACAAATGCGCAAAGACTTCGTCGCCAACGTCTCCCACGAGCTGCGTACGCCGCTCACCGTGATCGCCGGCTACCTGGAAACGCTGCTGGAAAATGCCGAAGCGGTGAACCCGCGCTGGCTTCGCGCCCTGCAGCAGATGAACCAGCAGGCCGGCCGCATGCAGCACCTGCTCAACGACCTGCTATTGCTGGCGCGGCTGGAAACCAGCAGCCGCCCGACCGAAAACCAGCCAGTGGCGGTGGGGCTGCTACTGCAGTCGATCATCAGCGATGCCCGCGCACTGTCCGGCAACCGCGGCCACCTGATCAGCCTCGATGCCGATCCGGCACTGCAGCTCAAGGGCAGCGAGACGGAGCTGCGCAGCGCCTTCTCCAACCTGGTGTTCAACGCCGTGAAGTACACCCCGGATGGCGGCAGCGTGCATGTGCGCTGGTGGGGCGACGAGGTCGGCGCGCACCTCAGCGTCGAGGACAGCGGCATTGGCATCGAGCAGAAACATCTGCCACGGCTGACCGAGCGCTTCTACCGGGTAGACTCCAGCCGCGCCAGCAGCACCGGCGGCACGGGGCTCGGCCTGGCGATCGTCAAGCACGTGCTGCTGCGCCACCAGGGGCGCCTGGACATCAGCAGCACTCCCGGCCGGGGCAGTCGCTTTTCCTGTCACTTCCAGAACAGCCAGGTGCCCGGCCGCTGACTGGGAATATCCGCGAGCAGCAGGAAAAATCCCGCTGCTCGCTTGAAAAGCCGGCTCGCCGCCGCCATCCTGTCGCGATCATTGGCTACCCGAACCCTTCATGGACCCCTCCCCCAGTTACGCCGCTTCTTCCTACTTCGCCGATTTCGGCCTGATTCTCTTCGCTCTGTTCCTCGTGCTGCTCAACGGCTTCTTCGTCGCCGCCGAGTTCGCCATGGTCAAGCTGCGCGCCACCAAGGTGGAAGCCATCGCCAGCCGGCATGGCTGGCGCGGACACATTCTGCGTACCGTGCACAATCAGCTCGATGCTTACCTGTCCGCCTGTCAACTCGGCATCACCCTCGCATCGCTGGGTCTCGGCTGGGTCGGCGAGCCGGCGTTCGCGCACCTGCTCGAGCCGCTGCTGGCCGGCATCGGTATCCAGTCGCCGGCGCTGGTGCATGGCATCGCCTTCTTCACAGCGTTCTTCATCATTTCCTACCTGCATATCGTCATCGGCGAGCTGGCGCCGAAGTCCTGGGCGATCCGCAAGCCGGAACTGCTGTCGCTGTGGACGGCAGTACCGCTGTACCTGTTCTACTGGCTGATGTACCCGGCGATCTACCTGCTCAACGCCAGCGCCAACGCCATCCTGCGCATCGCCGGCCAGGGCGAGCCGGGCATGCATCACGATCATCACTACAGCCGCGAGGAGCTCAAGCTGATCCTGCACTCCAACCGCGCCCGCGACCCGAGCAACCCGCAGATCCAGGTGCTGGCCTCGGCGGTGGAGATGAGCGAACTGGAAGTGGTGGACTGGGCCAACTCCCGAGAGGACCTGCTGCAGCTCGAGCACGACGCACCGCTGGCTGAGATTCTGGAAATCATCCGTCGCCACAAGTACAGCCGTTATCCGGTCTACGACAGCGCCAAGGGCGAGTATGTCGGGCTGCTGCACATCAAGGACCTGCTCCTGGCGCTGGCCGCCAATGGCGCGCTCGCCGAGGACTTCTGCCTGGGCGAGCTGCTGCGTCCGCTGGAGCGGGTGTCCAAGCACATGCCGCTGGCCAGCCTGCTGGAGCAGTTCCGCCAGGGCGGCGCACATTTCGTGCTGGTGGAAGAAGGCGACCACAAGGTGATCGGCTTCCTGACCATGGAAGACGTGCTGGAAGTGCTGGTCGGCGATATTCAGGACGAGCACCGCAAGACCGAACGCGGCGTGCTCGCCTATCAGCCGGGCAAGCTGCTGGTGCGCGGCGACACGCCGCTGTTCAAACTCGAGCGCCTGTTGGGCATCGATCTCGACCACGTCGAGGCGGAAACGCTTGCAGGGCTGGTTTACGAAACCCTCAAGCGCGTACCGGACGAGAACGAAGTGCTTCAGGTCGACGGTCTGCAGATCGTCATCAAGAAGATGCGCGGCCCGAAGATCGTGCTCGCGAAGGTGCTCCTGTTCAAGGACTAACCCGTAGCGGTAACAGACAGCTCGCGACTTACATTTTCGTTTACATACCTGCCGCTAATCTTTGATTTACAAAGAAATACGACCGCCCGTCGTGCTTGGCAGAATTAATCGCAAGTAGTTCCAGTCCACGCCATAGGCGGCTCGCTCGAGCCGCCACCGATTTCTCAATCGAATGACGATGGAGCTACCCGCATGCGCATCAATGCTTTGACCACTGCAACCGCCCTGGCCCTCGGCCTGACAGCGACCTCCCAGGCGTTCGCCCAGTCCGCCAGCGGCCCAATCTCGAATTTCGGCGTCATTGGCTCGCACAATCAGTACAAGCTGACCGTGAACGACGAAAGCGACAAGGAACGCCTCAACCAGGGCGGGCTGTACTACAACTTCGGCAACAAGATGACCGGCCAGGAAGGTTTCATCTACCAGGCAGGCATCGAAGGTCAGTACCGGGAAAAGGACGACGTGGAATACATGTCCGCCCGCGCCGATATCGACCTGGGCCTGCGCGCTGCGCTGAGCAGCAACAACTATGTCGACGTGATCGTCGGTGGCGGCTACGACTGGGGCCGCATCGAGCAGGACGACGTCGATTTCGGCCTGTTCGAGGAAGACGTCAAGCTGACCACCCGCTCGCCGTTCGCCAAGGCCGGGGTTGGCTACAACTACCTGACGCCCGATTACACCGTACGCCTGGAAGTCGGCGCCCGTTACTCCATCGAAGCGGACAGCAAGCTGAAGGTTGGCGGTGAAAGCGACACCGTCGATCTGAAGGACAAGGTCAACCCCTACGGCGAGCTGAGCGTGCTGTGGAACAAGGGCATCAACAACATGCCCATCAGCACCAGCCTGTACTACACCCAGACCCGCTACGAAATCGACAGCAACAGTGAGTTCGCCGAGAACAGCAAGCTCAAGCAGGAGCAGGTCGGCCTGAAGGTCGGCCTAGCGTTCTAAGCCTCTACGCGATACCAGCCTGCCGGATCATGCTCTGGGGGTAGCCGACGGCTACTCCCCACCCACCGCGAAGTTCGGCAGGCTGTTCACCGGCTGGGAGAAGTCGAACGGAATCGACTCGATGGCCAGGCCCACGTTGCGCTGTACCACGAAGTGCAGGTGCGGGCCGGTGCTGTTGCCGGTGTTGCCGGAACGCGCGATGCGGCTGCCGGTTTCGACCCGCTGGCCTTCGCGCACGGCCACCGAGCCTTTCATCAGGTGCAGATAGACGCCCATGGTGCCGTCGTCATGCAGGATGCGCACGAAGTTGCCGGCCGGGTTGTTGCCGCGCCCGCTCTGCTCGTTTTCGATCTTCACCACCATGCCGCCGCGCGCCGCGACGATGGGCGTGCCCTCGGGCATGGCGATATCCACCGCGTAACGGCCCTTTGGCGTGAAGTGACTGTACTGGCCGTTGGCACCCTGGGTCAGGCGAAACGGACCACCCTGCCAGGGCAGCGGGTATTTGTAGGGCTTGGGAATCAGCCGCGGATCGCCCAGCGCATGGCGCAGCTTGGGCGTGTACTTCAGCGGCCTGGAAGCATCGCGCGGTGCCAGGGTCGCCAGACGGATCTGGCTGCGCGGCGGCAATACCCAGCGGATCGGCTTGGCCGGCGCGCCAATGGCGTTCTCGACGTTTTCCAGTTTCAGCTCGATATCCACCGGCGCGAACAGGTCGTTGCGCACCAGCAGCGTCTCGCCCGCGTCATGCTTGCGGGTTTCCAGTTTCACCTGGGTGTCGAGCTTTTCCACCATGCGATCACGGAAGACGAACACCTGCGCGCCAGCCGCAGCCTGATCGCTGTAGGTCACGACGCCATTGGCGTCAGTGTATTTGTAGATGGTCAGGGCCAACGCCGGCGTGGCCAGCAGCGGCAGCCCGAGCAACAAGAGAATGCGCCCCAGCATAACGGCAGTTTCTAATGGTTATAGTGTTGGAGCGGGAAGACTAGCAGTGGCGAGCGGCCTGTGCGAGCCACCGACCGTCGGGGTGTGATGCTTGTCAGTTTGTAGAGACTGGCGGGTGCCGAACGGTCGCCCGCCGGATTGCTCAGGCACCCGGAACGAAGTGCCGCTGTGCCGTGCCGCGGGCGATCAGGCGCGACAGGTAATCCATCTTCTGCGGATCGCGATCGACGAAGCGGAACGACAGCTGCAGCCATTCGCTATCGGGCTTGGGTTCGAACGCCGCGACGGCGTGCAGATAGCCATTGAGACGGGCAACCTCGCCACCTTCGCCCTGTTCGAGGTCGAGCACGGCGCTTTCCAGTACCTGCGGCAACTGCTCGCCACGCTTGACCACCAGCAAAGCCTCCTTGAGGCTCAACGCCTTGATCACGCAGGCAACACTGCCGTTGGCCAGGCGCAGCTGGCCCTGCCCACGACCTGAAGCGGCGCCGGCCGGGGCGCTGGCAGGCGCTGCGCTGGGTTGGATCAGCGGAGAGGTCTTGGCTTCGGTCGCAGGCGCGGTAGGCGCCGCGGGGCGCACCACCTCAGCCTTGCCACCGGTCAGTGCGGCCAGCGAATCATTGGCCATGCCGGTCGCCATGCTTCTGATCGGCGCACTGGCTGCCAGCGCGTCCAGCTTGCCGGCACGACCGAGAGCCTTGCGCACCTTGCTGGTGAGCTGTTCATTGGAAAATGGCTTGCCGATGAAGTCCGATACGCCGGCCTGGATGGCCTGCACCACATTCTCCTTGTCGCCACGGCTGGTGACCATGATGAAAGGCGTGGTCTTCAGCGCATCCTGAGTGCGGCACCAGGTCAGCAGCTCCAGCCCCGACATCTCCGGCATTTCCCAATCACAGAGAATCAGATCGAAACGCTCGCGGCTGAGCATTTGTTGAGCCTTGCGCCCGTTGACCGCATCCTCGATGCGAATGCCCGGAAAGTGACTACGGAGCGCCTTCTTTACCAGATCCCGGATAAAGGGCGCGTCATCCACTACCAGTACACTGACCTTGCTCATCCTTAACTCCTGCTCGAATGGCGGCAAGCATAGCCGCAGGATCAGATCGACAAAAGCACGAGCGACCATCGTCAGCAAAGTTGTTGCGCCCGATCAACGCAGCGCACCGGCCATGGGCAGGACATGGCGCTGCCGTCGCGGCATACTTGCGGCTTTCGCCAGCTCCGCGAGGCCGCCCATGTTTCAGCAAAATCGGGTTCAGCACATTCTCGTCGCCCACGATCTCAGCTCGGACGCCGACCTCGCGCTGCAGCGTGCCGCCGGCCTGGCGCGCCAGATTGGTGCTCGCATCAGCCTGCTTTACGTGCTGGACGAGCGCGATACGGCGAGCGATGAGCAAACCGCGCGGGCGCTGCTGCAGCAACGCCTGCAGGATAACGGGCTGGAACAGCTCGAACCCTGGATTCGTCGCGGCCAGCCGGTGGAGGAAATACTCACGCAGGCCGAAGGTCTGGAGGCCGATCTGCTGGTGATGGGCCGCCACCACAAGGGCTCGAGCCAGGGATTCGCCGGCACCACGCTGGAGCGCATCATGCTTGAAAGCCTGGCGCCGTTGCTGCTGGTGATCTCCCCGGCGGACGCTCCGTATCAACGTGCCATGGCCGCGCTGGACTTCTCCCGTTGCGCCAGCCTGGCCATGCAATGCGCCTGGGAGCTGCTCGGCGATGGCGCCGAACTGCACGCGCTGCACGTCCATGAAATGGCCGAAGTGCATGGCCCCGATCCGGAAGGCCTGGCGCTGCAGCAGGAACTGTTCGATCAGCTGGTCGCGGATATCCAGCAGCAGTTGCCGGACAACGGGGCACTGCTGAGCTACAGCCTCTACCAGGGCGAACGCAGCAACTGCATGGAGGCCGCCTTGCGCGACCTGCAACCGCAACTGCTGGCACTGGGTAGTCACAGCCGCGGCGAGATGAGCAGCGCGCTGCTCGGCAGCCTGGCCCGGCAGTTTCTCGACAACCCGCCCTGTGATCTTCTGATCGCCCGCTAAGCCCCTCCCCTCAAGGCCTGCGCGCCTCGTCCCAGGAGCGCGTCAGACTTTACTGCGCGACCGCCAGGTTGCGCCCCGGCAAACCCCTGCTACGTTTAGAGCCAGAACAACAATAAGAAGAAGACGCCCATGTGCCTCGCTTCGACTCGTTTCTGGTTCAGCCTTTCAACGTCCACTCATCTGCCTTGCCGCGACCTGACGCGGGTGCCACGCACCACGCATCCGCCGCGGCACGGCGCAGTCCGCCATACCATCGCTGCCGCTATGCATTCGGCGCCTCTGGGTTCAGCGCAAACACCAACCTGCCCGGTTTTTCCCTAACCGCCCATACGGCTCGCCGCGCATGGCGCGCGTTCGTATGCCGAGCAAAACGTGAAGGAGACACGCATGAAGCTTTCAGCAATCGCAGCGGCAACTCTTACAGCAGCGGTGGCCCTACCCGCCTCGGCCGAGATTTCCGACGGCAAGGTGAAAATCGGCATCCTCAACGACCAGTCCGGCGTGTATGCCGACTTCGGTGGCAAATGGTCGTTCGAGGCGGCGAAGATGGCCGCCGAGGACTTTGGCGGCAAGGTGCTGGACGCGCCGATCGAGATCGTCACCGCTGACCATCAGAACAAGCCGGACATTGCCTCCAACATCTCGCGGCAGTGGTATGACCGCGAGCAGGTCGACTCGATCATGGAGCTGACCACTTCCTCGGTGGCGCTGGCGGTACAGGGCATTTCCAAGAGCAAGAAGAAGATCAATCTGGTAACCGGCGCCGCCACCACTGAACTGACCGGCAAGCAGTGCTCACCCTACGGCTTCCACTGGGCCTATGACACCCATGCGCTGGCAGTCGGCACCGGCGGTGCGCTGGTCTCCCAAGGTGGCGACAGCTGGTACTTCCTCACTGCCGACTACGCCTTCGGCTATTCCCTGGAAGAGCAGACCGGCAAGTTCGTCAAATCCAAGGGCGGCGAGATCAAGGGCGCAGTGCGTCATCCGCTGGCGAGTACCGATTACTCCTCGTTCCTCTTGCAGGCGCAGTCCTCCGGCGCCAAGGTGATCGGCCTGGCCAATGCCGGCCTGGATACCGCCAACAGCATCAAGCAGGCCGCCGAGTTCGGCATCGTCGCCGGCGGCCAGCGCCTCGCCGCGCTGCTCTTCACCCTCGCCGAAGTGCACGGCCTGGGCCTCGACGCCGCCCAGGGCCTGACCCTGACCGAGAGTTTCTACTGGGACCGCGACGACAAATCCCGTGAGTTCGGCGAGCGCTTCTTCAAACGCACCGGGCGTATGCCGAACATGGTCCATGCCGGCACCTACTCCGGCGTCATGCAGTACCTCAAGGCCATCGAGAAGGCCGGCACCGACGCCACCGAGCCGGTGGCCAAGGCGATGCACGAGATGCCGGTGGATGACGTCTTCGCACGCAACGCCAAGGTCGGTGCCAACGGCCGGCTGATCAGCGACGTCTACCTGATGGAGGTGAAGAAGCCCGAGGAAAGCAAACGCGCCTGGGACTACTACAAGGTGCTGGCCACCGTGCCGGGCGACGAAGCCTATATCAAGCCGGCCGACAGCGGCTGCGAGCTGGTTGGGCAATGAGCATGGCCGCCGTTCATCCCAACCCGACCGGCAACGCCGGGCGGGACGCAACCGTGATGCTCTCGGCGCGCGGTCTGCGCAAGGAGTTCGGCGGCTTCGTCGCGGTCAACAATGTCGATCTGGATGTGCGCCATGCCCAGGTGCATGCCCTGATCGGCCCCAACGGGGCGGGCAAGACCACGGTGTTCAACCTGCTGACCAAGTTCCTCCAACCCAGCGCCGGCAGCATCCGCCTGCTCGACCATGACATCACCCGCACCGACCCGGCCAAGGTGGCGCGCATGGGCCTGGTGCGCTCGTTCCAGATTTCCGCGGTGTTTCCGCACTTGACCGTACTGGATAACGTGCGCGTCGCCCTGCAGCGGCCGGGCGGGCTGGCCACGCAATTCTGGTTGCCGATGCGCTCGCTGAACCGCCTCAACGAGCGCGCCCTGCAGCTGATCGAGTCGGTCGGCCTGGCCGACAAGCGCCACGAACTGGCCGCCGATCTCTCCTACGGGCGCAAGCGCGTGCTGGAGATCGCCACCACCCTGGCGCTGGAGCCCAAGGTGCTGCTGCTCGACGAACCCATGGCCGGCATGGGCCACGAAGACGTGCACGTAGTGGCCGAGATCATCCGCGAGGTCGCCACCCAGCGCGCGGTACTGATGGTCGAGCACAATCTCAAGGTGGTCGCCGATCTTTGCCATCAGGTGACCGTGCTGCAGCGCGGCGAAATCCTGACCTCCGGCGATTACCGCACGGTCAGCCAGGATGAGCGAGTGCGCGTGGCCTACATGGGGACCGACGATGACTGAACCGCTGCTCAGCGTGCGCGACCTCAACGCCTGGTATGGCGAAAGCCATGCCCTGCACGGCATCGATCTGGACGTCCATGCGGGCGAGACGGTGACCCTGCTCGGGCGCAACGGGGTGGGCAAGACGACCGCGCTGCGCGCCATCGTCGGCATCATCCGCAAGCGCAGCGGCAGCATCCGCTTCGACGGCAAGGACATGCTGCGCGTGCCGCTGCACCGTACCGCCCGCCACGGCATCGGCTATGTGCCGGAGGAGCGCGGCATCTTCTCGACCCTTACCGTCGAGGAAAACCTCACCCTGCCGCCGGTGGTCGCCAAAGGCGGCATGACCCTGGCGGAGATCTATCAGCTGTTCCCCAATCTCGAGGAACGCCGCAAGAGCCCCGGCACCAAGCTTTCCGGCGGCGAACAGCAGATGCTCGCCATGGCGCGCATCCTGCGCACCGGCGCCAAGCTGCTGCTGCTCGACGAGCCCACCGAAGGCCTGGCACCGGTGATCATCCAGCGCATCGGCGAGGTGCTGCAGACGCTCAAGCAACGCGGCATGACCATCCTGCTGGTGGAGCAGAACTTCCGCTTCGCCAGCAAGGTGGCCGACCGCTTCTACGTGGTGGACCACGGCCAGGTCATCGACCACTTCGCCGTCGACGAACTGCCTGATCGCATGAGCATGCTCAACGAAGCCCTGGGGGTCTGATGACGACGATTTTCGATGTGCCGATCCAGGCGTTTCTCGGGCAATTGCTGATCGGCCTGATCAACGGCTCGTTCTACGCCATGCTCAGCCTGGGCCTGGCGATCATCTTCGGCATGCTGAAGATCATCAACTTCGCGCACGGCGCGCAGTACATGATCGGCGCCTTCGCCGGCTACCTGCTGCTGGCCACCCTGGGCATTGGCTACTGGCCGGCGCTGATCCTCGCGCCGATCATCGTCGGCCTGTGCAGCGCGGTGATCGAGCGCCTGGCGCTGTCGCGGCTGTACAACCTCGACCACCTCTACAGCCTGCTCTTCACGTTCGGCCTGGCGCTCGCCCTGGAAGGCGCGTTCCGCTACTTCTACGGCTCCTCCGGGCAGCCCTACGCGGTGCCCAAGGAGCTGGCCGGTGGCTACAACCTGGGTTTCATGTTTCTGCCCAAGTACCGCGCCTGGGTCGTGCTGGCCTCGCTGGTGATCTGCATCGCCAGCTGGTTGCTGATCGAGAAGACCAAGCTCGGCGCCTACCTGCGTGCCGCCACCGAGAACCCGACGCTGGTGCGCACCTTCGGCATCAACGTACCGCTGCTGCTGACCTTCACCTACGGCATGGGCGCGGCGCTGGCCGGGCTGGCCGGCATGCTTGCCGCGCCGATCTACCAGGTCAGCCCGCTGATGGGCTCGAACCTGATCATCGTGGTGTTCGCCGTGGTAGTGGTCGGCGGTATGGGCTCGATTCTCGGCGCCATCATTACCGGCTACATGCTCGGCATTCTCGAGGGCCTGACCAAGGTGTTCTATCCAGAGGCTTCCAACATCGTGATCTTCGTGATCATGGCGATCGTGCTGCTGGTGCGCCCCGCCGGCCTGATGGGGAGGGATGCCTGATGAACAGCCAGCTGAGCGTCACCCCTGCCACCAAACGGCCGCTGCTGCGCCTGGAAACCGTGCTGATCCTGATCGGCGTGATTGCCCTGGCCCTGGCGCCGTTCTACTTCTACCCGATCTTCCTGATGAAGGTGCTGTGCTTCGCGCTGTTCGCCTGCGCCTTCAACCTGCTGCTCGGCTATACCGGCATTCTCTCCTTCGGCCATGCGGCGTTCTTCGGCGGCGCCGCCTATTTCACCGCACATGCGGTGAAGGAATGGGGGCTGACGCCGGAGCTGGGCATTCTCGTCGGAGTTGCCGGCGCGGCATTTCTCGGGCTGATCATCGGCTTCCTGGCGATCCGCCGGCAGGGCATCTACTCGACGATGATCACCTTGGCGCTGTCGCAGATGTTCTTTTTCTTCTGCCTGCAGGCTTCATTCACCCACGGCGAAGACGGCATCCAGAACATCCCGCGCGGCCATCTGTTCGGCCTGATCGATCTCGAGGAACCGCTGTACATGTACTTCTTCGTACTGTCGGTGTTTCTCGCCGGCATGCTGCTGATCTGGCGGGTGATCCACTCGCCGTACGGCATGATCCTGCGCTCGATCCGCGAGAACGAGAACCGCGCCATCTCGTTGGGCTATTCGGTGTCGCGCTACAAGCTGGGCGCCTTCGTCATGTCCGCCGCGCTGGCGGGACTGGCCGGCGGGCTGAAGGCACTGGTGTTCCAGTTCGCCACGCTGACCGATGTCAGCTGGCAGATGTCCGGCGAGGTGGTGCTGATGACCCTGCTCGGCGGCATCGGCACGCTGGTCGGGCCGGTCTTCGGCGCCGCACTGGTGACCACGCTGGGCAACTACTTCGCCACCTCGGAGCTGCCGGTGACGCTGGTCACCGGGATCATCTTCATGGTCTGCGTGCTGGTGTTCCGCCGCGGGATGATCGGCGAGCTCTATGCCTCCCGGCTGGGCAAGAAGCTGGAACGCCGCGCCGACGACTGAGGCCGCCAGGCGCAGCCCCGAACAGGCTCAGCCGTTCGCTTCGAGCAGCTCGTGCAGCTCGACGAACTGCTGGCTCAGCTTGTGCCGCGGGTCCAGATAGACCAGCGGCATACAGGCCTGATGCGATTCGCGCATCTTCACCGAACTCATCAGGTTGACCGGCAGTACCGGCAGCCCTTCGCTCAGCAGTTCATCGATCATCTGCTGCGGCAGCGCAGCCCGCGGCTGAAACTGGTTGACCACGATGCCCTCCACTTCGAGTGCCTCATTGTGGTCGTCCTTCATGTCTTCGATTTCGTCCAGCAGGCTGTACAGCGCCTGACGGGAAAAGCTGTCGCAGTCGAAGGGGATCAGGCAGCGGTCGGCAGCGATCAGCGCGGAAACGGTATAGAAGTTCAGCGCCGGCGGAGTGTCGAGGTAGATGCGGTCATAGTCTTCAGCAAGGCCGTCGAGCAGTTTGCGCAGCTTGTTGATCTTGTGCTTTGCCTCCAGCTTGGGCTGCAGGTCGGCCAGTTCGGCCGTGGCGCTGATCAGGTGCAGGTTGTCGAAGGCCGTCTCGAGGATCGGCGGGCGCGCCTTCTTGCCAGCCGTACCCCCAGCGAGGATCTGCTTGAAGAAGTCAGCGATACCGGTGGGAATGTCATCGCCGGTCAACCCGGTCAGGTAATGCGTGGAGTTGGCCTGGGCGTCCAGATCCACCAGCAGTGTGCGGTAACCCTGCGATGCGCTGACCGCCGCCAGGTTGCAGGCGATGCTGGACTTGCCGACACCGCCCTTCTGATTGAACACGACCCTGCGCATGACTCGATCCTCGATAACCCTGAGCGGTCGAGTCTATACGGCAAATGTGACGCTCAGGTTATCCGCGACGGCGAACCCGACCAAAGTCAGACCGCGACGGGCGCCTTGATATGCGGGTGCGCTTCGTAACCGACCAGTTCGAAGTCTTCGAAGCGGAAGGCGAACAGGTCCTTCACCTGCGGATTGAGCTGCATGGTCGGCAGCGGCAGTGGCTCGCGGGTCAGCTGCAGGTCGGCCTGTTCCAGGTGATTGGCGTACAGATGGCAGTCGCCGCCACTCCAGATGAACTCGCCCGGTTGCAAGTCGCAGACCTGCGCCACCATCAGCGTCAGCAGCGCGTAGCTGGCGATGTTGAATGGCACCCCGAGGAAGATATCCGCCGAGCGCTGGTACAGCTGGCAGCTGAGCTTGCCGTCGGCGACGTAGAACTGGAACAGCGCGTGGCACGGCGGCAGCGCCATCTGCTCGACCAGCGCCGGGTTCCAGGCCGAGACGATCAGCCGGCGCGAATCCGGATTCTTCTTGATCATCGCCAGCAGGTTCGAAATCTGGTCGATGGATTCACCATTCGGCGCCGGCCAGGAACGCCACTGATAGCCGTAGACCGGGCCCAGCTCGCCGTTCTCGTCGGCCCACTCGTCCCAGATGCGCACACCGTTTTCCTTCAGGTACTTGATATTGGTGTCGCCCTGAAGGAACCACAGCAGCTCGTGAATGATGGATTTGAGGTGGCACTTCTTGGTGGTGACCAGCGGAAAGCCTTCGGCCAGATCGAAACGCATCTGATGGCCGAACACGCTGTAGGTGCCGGTGCCAGTGCGGTCCGTCTTGAAGGTGCCGTGTTCGCGCACGTGGCGCATCAGGTCGAGATACTGTTTCATCGATTGACTCGAAGCAGGCGCCGAAGCGCGGTGAAAAGGCTGCGCGAATAGTAAAAGCCCGGGGCCCGCTTGTCGCCTTCGCGGCGACAGGCAGACCTTCGGATCAGGCCGGAGCCCGACCAGCGTCGCGTCGGTAACCCCACGCGATCATCCCGGCACCGAGCAGCACCATCGGCACGCAGAGTACCTGGCCCATGGTCAGCCAGCCGAAGGCGAGATAGCCCAGCTGGGCATCCGGCACACGGACGAACTCGACGATGAAGCGGAAGATGCCGTAGCACACCGCGAACAGCCCGGACACCGCCATGGTCGGCCGTGGCTTGCGCGAATAGAGCCAGAGGATGACGAACAGCGCGACACCTTCCAGGGCGAACTGATAGAGCTGCGACGGGTGCCGCGCCAGCTGCTGCGGATCGGTCGGAAAAACCATCGCCCAGGGCACATCGGTGGCCTTGCCCCACAGTTCGGCATTGATGAAATTGCCGATACGGCCGGCGCCCAGGCCGATCGGCACGAACGGCGCGATGAAGTCCATCAGCTCGAAGAAGCTCTTGCCGTTGCGCCGGGCGAAGATCCAGCTGCACAGCAGCACGCCGATCAAGCCGCCATGGAACGACATGCCGCCCTTCCACACCTGCAGGATCAGGCTCGGCTGATTGAGGTAGGCGGCCAGATCATAGAACAGCACATAGCCCAGACGGCCGCCGACGATCACGCCCATGGCTACCCAGAACACCAGGTCGGAGAGTTTGTCCTTCGGCCATTCCGGTGCGAAACGCTGCACCCGCAGCGAGGCCAGCCACCAGGCGCCGCCGATGCCGATCAGGTACATCAGGCCGTACCAGTGAATCTGCAAGGGGCCGATGGCGATGGCCACCGGATCGATCTGCGGATAGGGCAGCATCCGTTACTCCTCAAACCAGAAAATTGATGCCGACGCTCAGCAGCAGCAGAGCGAACAGCCGTTTCAAAACCTTTGCCGACAACCGATGCGCCAGCTTCGCACCCAGTCTGGCGAAAAACATGCTGGTTGCCGCGATGCCGAGCATCGCCGGCAGATAGACGAAGCCCAGGCTCCAGTCCGGCAGCTGCGTCTCGTGCCAGCCGACCACCATGAAACTCAACGCCCCGGCGATGGCGATCGGCAAGCCGCACGCCGCGGAAGTCGCCACCGCCTGCTGCATCGGCACGCTGCGCCAGGTCAGATACGGCACCGACAACGAGCCGCCGCCGATGCCGAAAATCGCCGAAGCCCAGCCGATCACTACGCCGACCAGCGACAGTTCCGGCCGCCCGGGTGCTCGACCAGTGGCCTTGGGTCGCAAGTCGAAACCCATCTGTACCGCCATCGCCAGGGCGAACACACCGATGATCTTCTGCAGCATCGGCCCCTGGATCGCCGCCGCGGTCAGGCTGCCAAGAGCGGCGCCGACGAGGATGCCGAAGGTCATCCACAGCACCGTCGGCCAACGCACCGCACCCTTGCGATGGTGCGTGAGAATTGAATTGATCGAGGTGAAGACGATGGTGGCCAGCGACGTCCCGACGGCGAGGTGAGTGAGGATATCCGCGGAAAACCCCTGAGCGCTGAAACTGAACACCAGCACCGGCACGATGATCAGTCCGCCGCCCACGCCGAACAGGCCGGCCAGCACGCCTGCGAAGCCACCCAGCAGCAGATACAGCAGAAACTCCATGTGCCCCGTCCTGGCGAAATAAAGCGGCATGTTAGCGGAAAACCCGCGCCGCACGCTCGCCCGCACGCGAGCGCGCGCAGACGCACGCCCAGCCGGAGAGTGGCTCCCGGGTGCGCTGCGCCTGTACTCTTGGGGTCCGGCCGGAGAGTAGGATTGCCCATGTGCCTGATCGTCTTTGCCTGGCGCCCGGACCACAACCAGCCATTGGTGGTGGCCGCCAACCGCGACGAATTTTACGCCCGCCCCAGCCTGCCGCTGGGCCACTGGGAGGACGCCCCCCGGGATCATCGCCGGGCGCGACCTGCAGGCCGGCGGCACCTGGATGGGCATCACCGCCCATGGGCGCTTCGCCGCCGTGACCAACATCCGCGCACCTGGCCAGCCTGTCGGCCTGCGTTCACGTGGTGAACTGCCGGCACAGTACCTGCGCGCAGAGCTGTCACCCGCCGATTACCTGACTGAACTGACCGCGCGCCGCCATGACTATGCCGGCTTCAATTTGCTGGTCGGCGATCATCAGAGCCTGTGGCATCTGAACTCCCGTAGCGGCGAAGCAACGCGGCTCGGAGCGGGCGTCTACGGCCTGTCCAACGCGGGTCTGGATACGCCCTGGCCGAAGCTGCAGAAAGCTCGCGCGGCGCTGGCGGCAGGACTCGACCGGGCCGACACCGAGCGTCTGCTGGCCCTGCTCGCCGATCCGCAACAAGCCGCCGAACATGAGCTGCCGCAGACAGGCGTTCCGCTGGAGTGGGAGCGGCGACTGTCGAGCATCTTCATTAGCAGCCCAGACTACGGCACGCGCGCCAGCACAGCGCTGATCCGCCATGCGGACGGCGCCCTGGATATCCTGGAGCGGAGTTTCGGCCCGGACGGGCCGTTGAGCGAAGTGCGCTACCGCCATCCGCCGCGCGACTGAGCGGGCTCAGACGGCGGCGGACGGGTTGATCAGCTTGTCCAGCCCCAGATTGCGCAAGGTCAGCTGGACCGTACTCTGGATGACCTGCGGGCTATCGAGAAGCATGACCCGCGCCAGCAGCTGCTGGGCGGTATCCATGCTGATCTGGCGCAGCAGCCATTTCACCTTGGGCAGGTTGGTGGCGTTCATCGACAGGCTGTCGAAGCCCATCGCCAGCAGCAGCACGGCCGCAGCCGGGTCGCCCGCCATCTCGCCGCAGATGCTCACCGGTTTGCCTTCGCTGTGCGCTTCCTTGACCACCCGCTGCAGCGCTTCAAGCACGGCGGGGTGCAGATAATCGTAGAGATCGGCCACACGCGGATTGTTGCGATCGACCGCCAGCAGATACTGGGTCAGGTCGTTGGAGCCAACCGAGATGAAGTCGACCTGGCGTGCCAGCTCGCGGGTGAGATAAACCGCCGCTGGCACTTCGATCATCACGCCCACCGGCGGCATGTGCACATCAAGCCCCTCGTCGCGCACTTCGCACCAGGCGCGATGGATCAGGTGCAGTGCCTCTTCCAGTTCGCCGATGCCGGAAATCATCGGCAGCAGGATGCGCAGGTTGTTCAGCCCGGCGCTGGCCTTGAGCATGGCGCGGGTCTGCAGCAGGAAGATTTCGGGATGGTCGAGCGTGACGCGGATACCGCGCCAACCGAGGAACGGGTTCTCTTCCTTGATCGGGAAGTACGGCAGGCACTTGTCGCCACCGATATCGAGACTGCGCATGGTCACCGGCAGCGGATGGAAAGCCTCCAGCTGCTCACGGTAGATCGCCATCTGCTCCTTCTCGCTGGGGAAGCGCTCCTTGATCATGAACGGCACTTCGGTGCGATACAGCCCTACGCCTTCGGCGCCACGCTCCTGCGCACGCACCACATCGGCGAGCAGCCCGGTATTCACCCACAGCGGGATGCGATGGCCGTCGATGGTCTCGCACGGCAGTTCACGCAATACATCGAGACCTTCGGAGAGCTGGCGCTCCTGCTCGGCCAGCACTTCGTACTGCTCACGCAGCACCTTGCCCGGATTGGTGATGATCTCGCCGCGGTAACCGTCGACGATCAGTTCGATGCCGTCGACCTTCGAGTACGGCAGGTCGACCGCGCCCATCACGGTGGGAATACCCATGGCACGGGCGAGAATGGCGACGTGCGAGTTGCTCGAACCAAGCACGGAAACCATGCCCACCAGCTTGCCTTCGGGTACTTCGCCGAGCATCGCCGGCGACAGCTCCTCACTGACCAGGATCGTCTTGTCAGGATAGGTCAGGGTCTGCTGCCGGGCTTCCTGCAGGTAGGAGAGCAGGCGCCGGCCGATATCCTTGACGTCCGAGGCGCGCTCACGCAGATAGGCGTCGTCCATCATCTCGAAGCGCCGCACGTGCTCCCTGACCACCTGACGCAACGCGCCTTGCGCCCATTGTCCGGTGCGGATCACCTTGGTCACCTCACCACCGAGGGCCGAATCGTCGAGCATCATCAGGTACACATCGAACAGTGCGCGCTCTTCCTTGCGCATCTGCGTAGCGAGCTTTTCCGACAGGTTGCGCATGTCCGCGCGTACGGCTTCCAGTGCGGCTTCGAACAACGTCAGCTCGGCATCGATGTTATCGATGTGCTTGTCCGGCACCACATCCAGATCGGCCGGCGGCAGCACCACCAGGGCGGTGCCCACACCGGCGCCCGGCGCACCCGGGATGCCGATGAAGCGGGTTTCCTGGATGCCCTTGCCCTGCCGGCCAAGACCACGGATCGAGCCGGTCGCCTCGGCATGAGCAATAACACCGGCGAGCTGGGCGCTCATGGTCACCAGGAAGGCTTCTTCACCTTCATCGAACTGACGGCGTTCCTTCTGTTGGATGACCAGTACGCCCATCACCCGACGGTGGTGGATGATCGGCGCACCGAGAAAGGAGGCGTAGCGCTCCTCGCCGGTCTCGGCGAAATAGCGATAGCGCGGGTGTTCGGAGGCGTGTTCGAGGTTGAGCGGTTCTTCGCGGGTGCCCACCAGGCCGACCAGGCCTTCGTTGGGCGCCATGCTGACCTTGCCGATGGCGCGCTTGTTGAGACCTTCGGTGGCCATCAGGACGAAGCGTTCGGTTTCCGGATCGAGCAGATAGACCGAGCAGACCTGGCTACCCATGGCCTCCCTGACTCTCAGCACGATGATGCCCAACGCCGCCTTGAGGTCCTTGGCGGCATTCACTTCCTGGACAATCTTGCGCAGCGTGCCGAGCATGCTCAGAGGCTTTCTCCCCGAATCTCAGTCCCGCACCGGTAGACGCGGTGCAAGTTCTTTAAGTGCGCGACGATAGACCTCGCGCTTGAAGGTGACCACCTGCCCCAGCGGATACCAGTAGCTGACCCAGCGCCAGCCGTCGAACTCCGGCTTGCCGGTCAGGTCCATGCGCACACGCTCTTCGGCGCTGGTCAGGCGCAGCAGGAACCACTTCTGTTTCTGCCCGATGCACAGCGGCTGGCTGTGGGTACGCACCAATCGCTGCGGCAGACGATAGCGCAACCAGCCGCGGGTGCAGGCGAGGATTTTCACATCCTGCTCTTCCAGGCCAACTTCTTCGTTGAGTTCGCGAAACAGCGCTTCTTCCGGCGTTTCACGAGCATTGATCCCGCCTTGCGGGAACTGCCAGGCGTCCTGATTGATCCGCCTGGCCCACAGCACCTGACCGACATCGTTAGTCAGGATGATGCCGACATTCGGGCGAAAACCATCGGAATCGATCACGGCATACAACCTCGCAGACGCATGTCGCGGCATTGTTCCACAAAACGGCAATAAGCCGAAAGCGCGGCAAGCCGCCATTCGGCTCGTGCCTGCCGCGCGGATAAAGGCTGGTGAAGGCTGCGCCGGGAACGCTCTAGCCGTTATGCTTGGCGCTGCCCTGTCCATCCCGAGGAAAACAACCGTGCGCCTGGCTCTATTCGATCTCGACAACACCCTGCTGGCCGGTGACAGCGACCACGCCTGGGGCGAATACCTCTGCCAGCGCGGCATCGTCGATGCAAGCCAGTACAAGGCACGCAACGATGCCTTCTATCAGGACTACCTGGCCGGCAACCTCGACGTGCACGCCTACCAGAACTTCTGCCAGGAACTGCTTGGGCGCAGCGAAATGCCGCAGCTGCAGCAGTGGCATGACGAATTCATGCGCGACTTCATCGAACCCATCGTGCTGAGCAAGGGCGAGGCGTTGCTGCGCCAACATCTGGAGGCCGGCGACAAGGTGGTGATCATCACCGCCACCAACCGTTTCATCACCGGCCCGATCGCCGCACGCCTGGGCGTCGATACTCTGCTGGCGACCGAATGCGAGATGCGCGACGGCCGCTACACCGGCCGTCTGACCGACATTCCCTGCTTCCAGGAAGGCAAGGTCCAGCGGATCGAGCGCTGGCTCGCCGAAACCGAGCAGAGCCTGGAAGACAGCTACTTCTATAGCGATTCGCGTAATGACCTGCCGCTGCTGCAGCGCGTGACCCATCCGGTGGCAGTGGACCCCGATCCGCTACTGCGCCAGATCGCCACCGAGCGCGGCTGGCAGATCATCTCGCTGCGCTGAGCCCGCGCAGCAGCCATGCCCGAGCCGGTCGGATCAGACCGGCTTGGCGCCCATCAGGGCGGTGATCGCGATCAGCACGACCAGCACCAGCACCGCATAGATACCGGCGTTACGTGCCGCGGTGGGGCTGCCCGGCGCCTGCCAGACGCTGAGACGGCCAGCCAGCAGCAACACCAGGGGAATCAGCACGAGGAACAGCACGGAACTGGCCAGCAGCCAGAACTGGCCCAGCGGCCAGCCGGCCAGATGCGTCAGCCACCAGCCTGTCACCGGCAGCGACAGGCCGATTACCGCGAGCAGCGGCAGCGACAACCGCCGGGTGCGCTGCAGTTTGCGTTGCAGCACGGCCTCGTCGCCGCCGCGGCCGGCTTTCCACAGCATGATCAGGTGCACGATCACACCCAGCAGCAACAGCACCGCGGTGGCGCCATGCACGATTCGTAGGGTCAGATAGTGTTCCATTCGCGATCCTTTAAGTCAGTTCAGCCGAGAAACAGCTTGTAAGCCGGATTCTCGCTTTCGTCCCAGTAGCGGTAGCCGATCTTGTCCAGCGCGGCCGGTACCAGATGGCGCTCGTCGGCCGGCACCTGCAGCCCCGCAACTACCCGGCCGTCGGCGGCACCATGGTTGCGGTAATGGAACATCGAGATGTTCCAGCGCCCGCCGAGCTTGTTGAGAAAGTTGAACAATGCACCGGGCCGCTCGGGAAACTCGAAGCGCAGCACCATCTCGTTGCTGACCCCGACCGCATGGCCGCCGACCATGTGCCGCGTGTGCAGCTTGGCCAGTTCGTTATCGGTCAGATCGAGCACCGGGAAGCCCTTGTCGCGCAGCCCCTGCACCAGCGCGGCGCGCGGGTCGTTTTCCGGATGCGTTTGCACACCGACGAAGATGTGCGCCTCGCGGTCGGTGTGGTAGCGATAGTTGAACTCGGTGATCTGGCGCTTGCCGATCGCCTCGCAGAAAGCCTTGAAGCTGCCCGGCTGCTCGGGAATGGTGACGGCGATGATCGCCTCGCGCTTCTCGCCCAGCTCGGCGCGCTCGGCGACGTGGCGCAGACGGTCGAAATTGACGTTGGCGCCGGAATCGATGCCGACCAGCACCTGGCCACTGACACCCTCGCGCTCGACGTACTTCTTGATGCCCGCGACGGACAACGCACCGGCCGGTTCGGTGATCGAGCGGGTGTCGTCGTAGATATCCTTGATCGCCGCGCAGATCTCGTCGGTGCTGACGGTGATGACCTCATCGACATAGTGCCGGCAGATCTCGAAGGTGTGCTGACCGATCTGCGCTACCGCCACGCCGTCGGCGAACAGCCCGACCTGCTCCAGCACCACCCGCTCACCCGCCGCCATCGCCGCCTGCAGGCAGTTGGAGTCGTCCGGCTCGACGCCGATCACCTTGGTCTGCGGATAGAGGTATTTCACGTAGGCGGCGATACCGGCCACCAGACCACCACCGCCGACCGGGACAAAGATCGCGTCGATCGGCCCCTGGTGCTGACGAAGGATTTCCATTGCCACGGTGCCCTGTCCGGCGATCACATCGGGATCATCGTAAGGGTGGATATAAACGTAGCCCTTCTCTTCCACCAGCTTCAGCGAATAGGCCAGCGCCTCGGGGAAGGCATCACCGTGCAGCACCACCTTGCCGCCGCGGGCGCGTACGCCCTGCACCTTCAGCTCCGGCGTGGTGCGTGGCATGACGATGGTGGCCTTGATGCCCAACTGCTTGGCCGCCAGCGCAACGCCCTGGGCGTGATTGCCCGCCGATGCCGTGACCACGCCACGCGCCAGTTCCTCGGCCGACAGCTGCGCCAGCTTGTTGTAGGCGCCGCGAACCTTGAAGGAGAACACCGGCTGCAGATCCTCGCGCTTGAGCAGAATCTGGTTGCCGATTCGCTCGGAGAGCTGGCGGGCGGGCTGCAGCGGGGTTTCGATGGCAACGTCGTAGACGCGGGAGGTGAGGATCTTCTTGACGTAATGTTCGAGCATTCTGGCTGTCTTGGCGGGCAGTGCGGGAGAACGACGAGTCTACCCCCGCACCGCCCCTGGCGACCACCGGCAATCCGCGACGCCCTCCGCAGCGGCGGCGCACAAGACCCGCCGCCGGCAGAGGGCTATAATCCGCGCCTCGTCTCTCCCGCCCGGATTTCCTCATGACCCAGGATCAGCTCAAGCAGGCCGTCGCCCAGGCCGCCGTCGACCATATCGTCCCGCACCTCAGCGATCGCAGCATCGTCGGCGTGGGCACCGGCTCCACTGCCAACTTCTTCATCGACCTGCTGGCCAAGCACAAGGGCTTTTTCGATGGCGCCGTGGCCAGTTCCGAAGCCACCGCCGAGCGCCTGAAGCAGCATGGCATTCCGGTCTACGACCTCAACTCGGTGAGCGAACTGGAGTTCTATGTCGACGGCGCCGACGAAGCCAACAAGCACCTCGAGCTGATCAAGGGCGGTGGCGCTGCGTTGACCCGCGAGAAAATCGTCGCCGCGGTGGCCAAGACCTTCATCTGCATCGCCGACGGCAGCAAGCTGGTCGAACAGCTGGGCGCCTTCCCGCTGCCGGTGGAAGTCATCCCGATGGCACGCAGTCACGTGGCGCGCGAACTGGTCAAGCTGGGCGGCGACCCGGTCTACCGCGACGGCGTGGTGACCGACAACGGCAACGTCATCCTCGATGTGCACAACCTGATGATCGGCTTCGCCCCAGAACTGGAAGGCAAGATCAACGATATCGTCGGCGTGGTCTGCAACGGCCTGTTCGCCATGCGCCCGGCCGACCTGTTGCTGCTCGGCACCAAGGACGGCGTGCAGACCCTCAAGCGCTGACCTGCCCGAGCGAAGCGCACCAGCGCCGCATCAGGTTGGCGGCTACGCTTTGAAGTGCTGCGTCGTGTCCGACGCAGCTCATCACAGGAGGTGTCGCCATGTCCGGCAAGTTCCACTTGAAGCGAGCCAGCAACGGCCAGTTCCATTTCAACCTGCTGGCCGGTAACGGCCAGGTTGTGCTGTCCAGCGAGCAGTACAAAGCCCACGCTTCGGCGCTGAACGGCATCGATTCGGTACGCAAGAACGCAGTGCGCGAGGATGCCTTCGAGGTCAAGGAGTCCAGCAACGACAAGTTCTATTTCGTGCTCAAGGCAAGCAATGGCCAGGTCATTGGCCAGAGCCAGATGTACGCCAGCCTGCATAGCGCCGAACAGGGCTGCGATTCGGTTCGCCGTCACGCCCCGGATGCCGCCCTGCAGGACGAAAGTGCCGCGCCGGTCGCCTGATCGCTGGTGCCAGGTGACCGGCTGGTAGTCCGATCACCTGGCCGGTTTGCGAAACACGTAGAACAGATTCGGTTCGCTGACCACATACAAGGTGCCGTCCGGCCCCATCGCGATGCCCTCCGCCTGCGGCACATTTCTTTGCAGCCCATGCTTGCCCGCACTCAGCGACAGACTGCTCAGTGGCTGACCCTTGCTATCCAGTTCCACCACCAGCCGCGACTCGTCGGATAGCGCCAGCAGATGCCCGGTCTGTTCGTCGAACTGCAGGCTGGACAGGTCGCGCACGAACAGCCGGGCGTCGTGTTCGTTGATATGCACCGATGGCGTCGGTTCGGCAAAGGGAAAGCCGGAAATTTCATAGATGCGCACCGGGTCGCGCTCCTTGGCGACGAACAGGCGTTTGCCGGCCGTATCGTAGGCCAGCCCCTCGAAGCCCTTGTTGCCGTTGAGATCAATGCCCAGCGAAAGCTGCTGGGCCTGCGCCGCATCGATTAGCGTGGTCTGCTCGTTGACCTCGATACGCAGCAGGCGCTGCAGGCGCTCGTCACTGATCACGTAGACGCCCTCGGAAATGTATTCGATGGCCTCCGGATCACCGAACCCCACCAGCGGGATCGCGCGCAGCAGATCACCCTCCAGGCTGATTTCCAGCCAGTGCGGCTTGCCGTTGGTAACGGCGATCAGGCTGTTACGGTCGGGGTCGAAGGTCAGTGCCGAGAGATCGTCATCGATGCCACTGACCACTTTGCGCTGAATGGTCGCCTGGTAATCGGGCAGCCACAGCGAAGCTTCCTGAGCCTGCTCGCCCTGATGCCACTGATTGAGATGGAACCAGCCCCGCTCGAACAGGCGGTAATGAACGCCAGCGGCAACCGCCAGCAGCAACGCCACGCCCAGCAGCGCAGCCAGGAGAATTTTCAACGCACGCATAACGCCCACTTTCTTCTGATTAGAGACCGCGATTGTGCTCGGCACGGCTTACACCAAGCTTAACGGCGGCCCATGTCTCCGCGCTTGCGGCTGAAGACGTAGAAGCGGTTGGGCTCGCCGACCACATAGATGTTGCCTTCGCCATCCATCGCCACGCCCTCGGCCTGCTCGACGCCTTGCACCAGGCCGTGCAGACCGCCAAACAGCGCGATGAAGCTGCGCGGCTGACCCTGCCGATCGAGCTCAACCAGCAAGCGCGACTCGTCGGAGAGCAGCAGCGTATGACCACTGCGTGGATCGATCGTCACCGAGGACAGATCGCGAACTAGCAGCGGCTGGCTGGGCAGCGCCTCGAGCGCGCCGACTGCGCCGTCCTCACCCGGAAACGGCAGCTCGAAAAGGCCCTGCGGATCGCGCTCCTTGGCCAGCAACAGGCGTTGCGTATGCGGATTCCAGGCCAGGCCCTCGAAGCCCTTGTTGCCGGCATCGGCGAAGCCCAGCGCATAACTAGCCAGGGCGTCCAGATCGAGGCTCTCGACATCCGGTTCGAGGAAGAACACCGCCACCAGCCGGCGACGCTCATCGACGATGGCCAGACGGCCGTCACCCAGCGCTTCCACCGCTTCCGGATCGGAAAAGCCGGTCAGTGCGATACGCCGCAATACGACGCCGGCGGGGGTGAACTCGACCAGCTGCGGATGCTTGCCGGTGACGGTGAACAGCGTGCCGGTCAGCGGGTTCCAGGTCAGGCCGGAGGTCTCGTCATTCTCGAGGCCGGCCAGCGTGGTTTCCAGCGCCAGTTCGTAATCCGGCAACCAGATGCCGGCGGCGCGCTGCTCTGCAGTGACCGAGCGCTCGCCCCAGTACAGCCGCAGCTGATCGTCCCAGTGCAACAGGCGACCGGTGACGAGCAGCGCGACGAACAACAGCAACAGAGCGGCGGCGACGATCAAGCGCCAACGGGAATAACGGACGGGCATGAAGAGAGCGTTCCAGCGGGAAGGTGCCGGATTACATCACGAGAGAGGATTGCAAAAAAAGCGGCAAACGCGGCGGGTGTGTCCCGCCGCGCGGGGGTCAGAGCACGCGGCTATCGAAGCGCGACAGGCCGACCAGTTCCAGCACTAGCTGATCGCCCTGCTTGAGCGGGCCGACGCCGGCCGGCGTGCCGGTCAGCACCACGTCACCCGGCTGCAGGCTGAAATGTCCGGCGATGTGCTGCAGCAGCGGCAGGATGGCATTGAGCATCTGGCTGCTGTTGCCGTCCTGGCGGACTTCGCCGTTGATGGTCAGGCGGATGCCGATGTCGCCCAGATCCTCGACCGCGTCGCCCGGCACGAACGGCGCCAGCACGCAGGCGCCATCGAAGCTCTTGGCGATTTCCCACGGGTGGCCCTTTTCCTTCAGCTTCGCCTGCACGTCGCGCAGGGTGAGGTCGAGCGCCGGGGCGAAACCGGAGATGGCATCGCGCACCTCTTCCTCGTTCGGCTTGCGCGACAGCGGCTTGCCGATCAGCACGGCGATTTCCGCTTCGTAATGCACGGCGCCGCGGTCGCTCGGAATGCTGAAGCCGTCGTCCAGCGGTACGCTGCAGCTGCCGGCCTTGATGAACAGCAGCGGCTCGGTCGGCACCGGGTTGTTCAGTTCCTTGGCGTGCTCGGCATAGTTGCGGCCGATGCAGACCACCTTACCCAGCGGATAGTGGATCGGCGTGCCATCGGTGTAGTGGTGCTGGTAGCTCATCGAAGACTCCTGATAATCCGTGGGCCGTTCAGGCCGCGAAAATCTTGCCCGGGTTCATGATCCCGTTGGGGTCGAACACCGCCTTGACTGCCTTCATGTACTCGATTTCTGCCGGCGAGCGGCTGTACTCGAGGTAGTCACGCTTGGTCATGCCGACGCCGTGCTCGGCGGAGATCGAGCCGTTGTACTTTTGCACGGTTTCGAATACCCACTTGTTCACCGTGGCGCACTTGCCGAAGAACTCGTCCTTGTCCATCGCATCCGGTTTGAGGATGTTCAGGTGCAGGTTGCCGTCGCCGATATGGCCGAACCAGACGATCTCGAAGTCCGGGTAGTGCTCACCGACGATGGTGTCGATTTCCTTGAGGAAGGCCGGCACCTTGGCGACGGTGACGGAGATGTCGTTCTTGTACGGCGTCCAGTGACTGATGGTTTCGGAGATATACTCGCGCAGCTTCCACAGGTTCTGCAGCTGCTGCTCGCTCTGGCTCATCACGCCATCGAGCACCCAGCCCTGCTCGACGCAATGCTCGAAGGTCGCCAGCGCCTGGTCGGCACGCTCCTCGGTGGTGGCCTCGAATTCCAGCAGCGCGTAGAACGGACAGTCGGTTTCGAACGGCGCCGGCACGTCGCCGCGACCGAGCACCTTGGCCAGCGCCTTGTCGGAGAAGAACTCGAAGGCGGTCAGGTCCAGCTTGTCCTGGAAGGCGTGCAGCACCGGCATGATCGAATCGAAATCGGGGGTGCCCAGCACCAGCGCAGTGAGGTTGGTCGGCTGGCGCTCCAGGCGCATGGTCGCCTCGACGACGAAGCCCAGCGTGCCCTCGGCGCCGATGAACAGCTGGCGCAGATCGTAGCCGGTGGCGTTCTTGATCAGGTCCTTGTTCAGCTCGAGCACGTCGCCCTTGCCGGTCACCACCTTCATGCCGGCAACCCAGTTGCGGGTCATGCCGTAGCGAATCACCTTGATGCCACCGGCGTTGGTGCCGATGTTGCCGCCGATCTGGCTGGAGCCGGCGGAGGCGAAGTCCACCGGGTAGTACAGGCCCTTGTCCTCGGCGAACTGCTGCAGCTGCGCGGTGACCACGCCGGGCTGGCAGACGGCGGTGCGATCCATCTCGTTGAACTCGAGAATCTGGTTCATGTAGTCGAACGACACCACCACCTCGCCATTGGCGGCGACAGCGGCAGCGGACAGCCCGGTGCGACCGCCCGAGGGCACCAGCGCGACCTTGCGCTCGTTGGCCCAACGCACGATGGCCTGGACCTGCTCGATGCTCTTGGGGAAGACGATGGCCGAGGGCGCCGGAGCGAAATGCTTGGTCCAGTCCTTGCCGTAGGCATTCAGCGAATCGGCGTCGGTCAGCACTTTGCCGGGCTCGACCAGGGTTTTCAGCTCATCGATCAGGGCGGGGTCGGTCATCACGGGAACTCTCATACGATTCATGGTCACCCTGAGCACGCTTCAGCACAGGGGTGGGGGTGTTTCGCGGGGCTCGTATGCTAGCATACGCACCCCTTTGAAACGTGCCTCGGCAGACTCCCGACACCGCTAATGACGGGTCGGCCAGCCTTCGCTGGACACTTCAGTCCTATCCTTCGGCCTTAAGGTTTTAATGCAGATGAGCCAGACCTCTCTCGACAAGAGCAAGATCAAGTTTCTTCTTCTCGAAGGCGTGCACCAGAACGCCGTCGACACCCTCAAGGCGGCCGGCTACACCAACATCGAGTACCTCAAGGGCGCGCTGTCCACCGAGGAGCTGAAGGAGAAGATCGCCGACGTCCACTTCATCGGCATCCGCTCGCGCACCCAGCTCACCGAAGAGGTCTTCGATGCGGCCAAGAAACTGATCGCCGTTGGCTGCTTCTGCATCGGTACCAACCAGGTCAACCTGAATGCCGCCCGCGAGCGTGGTATCGCGGTATTCAACGCGCCCTACTCCAACACCCGTTCGGTGGCCGAACTGGTGCTCGCCGAAGCCATCCTGCTGCTGCGCGGCATCCCGGAGAAGAACGCCTCCTGCCATCGCGGCGGCTGGATCAAGTCGGCGGCCAACTCCTTCGAGATCCGCGGCAAGAAGCTCGGCATCATCGGTTACGGCTCCATCGGTACCCAGCTGTCGGTACTCGCCGAAGCGCTGGGCATGCAGGTCTTCTTCTATGACGTGGTGACCAAGCTGCCGCTGGGCAACGCCACGCAGATCGGCTCGCTGTACGAGCTGCTGGGCATGTGCGACATCGTCTCGCTGCACGTCCCCGAGCTGCCGTCCACCCAGTGGATGATCGGCGAGAAGGAAATCCGCGCGATGAAAAAAGGCGCCATCCTGATCAACGCTGCCCGCGGCACCGTGGTCGAGCTGGACCACCTGGCCGCCGCGATCAAGGACGAGCACCTGATCGGCGCCGCGATCGACGTGTTCCCGGTCGAGCCGAAGTCCAACGACGAGGAATTCGAAAGCCCGCTGCGTGGCCTGGACCGCGTGATCCTGACCCCGCACATCGGTGGTTCGACCGCCGAAGCGCAGGCCAACATCGGTCTGGAAGTCGCCGAGAAGCTGGTCAAGTACAGCGACAACGGCACCTCGGTGTCCTCGGTCAACTTCCCGGAAGTCGCCCTGCCGTCGCACCCGGGCAAGCACCGTTTGCTGCACATCCACCAGAACATTCCGGGTGTGATGAGCGAGATCAACAAGGTCTTCGCCGACAACGGCATCAACATCTGCGGCCAGTTCCTGCAGACCAACGAGAAGGTCGGTTACGTCGTCATCGACGTGGACAAGGAATACTCCGACCTGGCGCTGGAAAAGCTGCAGCACGTCAACGGCACCATCCGCAGCCGCGTGCTGTTCTGATGCGTTGAGCAGGCAGCACTGCCAAAAGGGAGGCTTCGGCCTCCCTTTTTCGTTTGCGCGCCTCGCCCGATCGGCTCGCTAGCTGCGCAGCACCCGGTTGCCCGCGGCGTCCACATCCGAGCCGGGTTGCTCATCACGCGGTTCGGGCATCGGCGGCACGTCCGTCTCGATCGGTGCCTGACGCGGCTGCAACACCGGTGCCTCGAGCTGCTCCGCCTCCTGCGGCTGCTCGCCCGTCTCGCCACGCGGTTCGCTGCTATCCAGCGGATGCTGGCGCGCCTTGTCCGGATGGGTGGGCCCGGTGCCGTCAGCCATGACGACCGAGGCGCCAGCCAGCGAAACCAGCAGAATGCTCAAGCGCAGCATGCTCATCGTGCACCTCCGATCAGGGTTGGTCCGCTTTCGGCATATGCGCGTCGGCAAAGGTTTCCCTAGCTGCGCCACGAGCAGCCGAGCGGTCGATGCCAGACGCGAAACGGCCCGGCAAGCGTTGCCTGCCGGGCCGTTATTGAGCACCGTTGCGATCAATAGGCGCCGCGTGCACCACCTTCGCCGCCGGTGCCCGTAGTGCCCTGCTCACCGGAGGCACCATCGCCGCCGGCATCGACGCCGGTGCCGCGATCACTCCCGGGCGTGGTCGCCGGGCGATCGCCGGAGCCCGGCATATGGCCGGTACCCGTGCCGGCGCCGCTGTCCATTCCGCTACCCGTGCCAGTTCCGCCAGTACCCATGCCGGTGCCTGTTCCGCTGCCGCCCATGGTGCCTTGCTCATGGGTACCGTGGCCCATCGAGTCATGGGTGCCGGTACCCGCATCGGTGCCAGTGCCGGTATTGCCCGCTGCGAACGCCGCGCCAGAGATCAGCCCAGCCAGAGTGAATGCGGCAATCTTGTGTATGGTCATGATGTTCTCCTGCATATCTTCAGGGGTTCACAGGTTCCGGCAGCAGGGCGCAGCAGGGGTTTCCTCGGCAGCCTTTACAAAACATGACAGAGCCCGCGAGGCCTGTTGCAGAGCGGCTATGGAGAAGAACCGTCGGTCGCGTCGCTGCGGTCGCCGAGCAGATCCTCCACATACAGCATGCGCACCAGCACCATTCCAACCGCGGCCAGCGGTGTCGCCAGCAGAAGCCCGAGCGTGCCGGCGAGCAAGCCGAACAGCAGCTGCACAGCGATAGTCAGCGCGGGCGGGATCGAAACGATGCGTTGCTGCATCAGCGGCGTGAAGACGTAGCTCTCCAGCGCCTGGACGAACAGATAGAGCCCGGCGACATAGAGCACCGTACGACCACCCTCCAGAGAGGCCAGCAGCAGCGCCGGAATCACCGCCAGCACCGGGCCGATATTGGGTATGAACGACAGCAACCCGGCAATCAGCCCGAGCACCAGGGCCAACTCGATACCCAGCAGCCAGAGACCAAGGGTGGTCAACACGCCGATCAGCAGCATTTCCAGCAGCTTGGCCAGCAGCCACGCGCGCAAGGTCGCACCGCTTTCATCGAGAATCTCGCCGGCGCGTGGGCGATAGCCGAGCGGAACCAGCTTCAGCAGCCCCCGGACATAGATCTGCGGATTGATGGCAAGGCAGATGCCGATGGCGAACGCGATGACGAAACTGCTCAGCGCGCCCGCCACCGAGCCCATCACCTTGGTCACCACGCTGAACGCGCTGGAGCCGTCAGGGAGAGAGTCTTCGAGGCGATCGCCCTGCTGCATCAGTTCGTTCGCCCAGGGCAGCTGCTCGGCACGCTCGCGCAGCTGCTCGACGGCCTGTGGCAGGGAATCGGACAACGCATCGGCCTGCTCGGCGATGTTTGGCGCGACCCACCAGCCACCGCCGCCAAGGGCGAGCAGCATCACCACGAAGAACGCCGGCATGGCAGCCTTGTAGGGCATGGAGGTGTGGTCGCTGATCCACTGGCTTACGCCGTGAATCAGTACGCCGAACAGAATCGAGGCGAACAGCAGCAGCAGAAAATCGAAGGCCAGCCAGGCGACTATGCAGAACAGCACGACTGCGGCGAGCACGGCAGCCTGCACCATGGCGCGATTGGCCAACTTCTTGGCGTCGTTCTGCGACGTGGGTGTGGACATGGTTCTCCCCCTGATGAGTACAAGGGGTACGACAGGCCACCCGGCGCTTTAATTCAGGCTCGGAGCCAATCAGCGCAGCAGTTGCCAGAGCGATGCGCCGACGCCGGCCATGCTTTCACCGGCGACCAGCCCGGCTGCGGCGACGATCACGAAACGCTCGCCAAGGCTGCGCCAACGCGAGGCGAACGCCCAGGCCAGCACTGCACCGAGAGTCATCATCAGCGAAATCGACGCCGGAATGATGAATGCCAGGCCGAGCGCCGCGGAACTCGGCAACCAGCGCAGGCGGCGCTCCGGCAGCAAGCCCTCGAGCGTCCCGAGCAGCACGCCACAGAGCGCACCAGCCAGCATCGCCCAGCGCACATCCGCAGCCAGCGCGCCGAGGCCACCGGTCAATGCTTCGGCGACCGCCTTCCAGGTGGCGACTGCCGGGGCCGGCCACTCCGGGGTGATCAGCATGCTCTGCGGGTTGGGAATCAGCAGCTGATAGGCCAGCACGCCGACCACGCTGCCCAACAGAATGCCGCAGCACTGCGCCACCGCCTGCCGCCCCGGCGCCGCACCGATGACGTGGCCGACCTTGAAGTCATTAAGCAGATCGGTGCACTGCCCCGCCGCGCCACCAGCGGTGTTGGCGCTCATCAGATTGACCGGCACCTGGCCCGGCGCGAACACACCGAAACCCAGCTGCGACAGCTGGCCGATGGCACCGATTGGCGGAATCCCGGTGGCGCCGACCACCCGCGCGGCGACCATCGCCAGCATCAGCGCCAGCGGAATCGACAGCAACGCCAGCCAGAGATCGATGCCGAACAGGCTGACCTGCAACACCAGTACCAGGAGCACCGCCAGCACGAAACCCCCGATTGGCCAACCATTTGGGCGCCGCGACTTCGGCTGTCGGGGTACCGCTGACGAGCGCGAACGCAGCAGGCGCAACCCCAGCGAAGTCAGCGTGGCGCAGACCATCAGGCTCACGCCGGGCCACAGCAGCCATTCGATCAATAAGGCGAACTGCGGCCCCTGCGCACCGGCCGGCAGGCGCACCAGGCCTTCGGCCAGCAGCCAGGGCGCGATCAACCCCCAGGCCAGCACGGCACCGAGCAACAGCGACAGGCCGACACGCAGGCCGATGATGCCGCCAAAACCGAGCAACAGCAGCGAGGGTTCGAAGCTGAACGTCAGGCGCTCCAGCTGCGCCGAAGGTGCCCAGCGCGGCAGCGTCCAGAAGAAGGCATCGATCAGCTTGCTCGCCGCCGCCAGCAGCGCCGCACTGCCCAGCACCCAGAGTCTTCGACCGGCTTCGGCGCCATGGCTGTAGATCTGCTGCAGCGTCGCCAGGGTTGCCATGCCTTCGGGAAAGCGCAGCCCCGACTCGACGATCAACGACGGCCGCAGATACCAGGCGACCCAGATGCCGAGAAAGCTCACCGAGAACACCCAGGCCATCAGCGGCAGGCTGTCCAGCTGCTGACCGGTGAGCAGCGTGTAAGCCGGAATCGGCGCCACCAGCCCGCCGGAGATGATCGACGCGCAGGACGAAGCGGTGGTCTGGTTGATGTTGCTTTCCAGCAATGACCAGCGCGGACGGCCGAACGCAACGGACATGCTCTGCCAAAAAGCGAAGCCGATCAGCAGCGCGATGATCGACATATTGAACGACCAGCCGATTTTGAGGCCGGAGTACACATTGGACGGCGCCAATAGCGCACCGAGCAACAGCCCGGTAAGCAAAGCACGCGCAGTCAGTTCCCGAGGCGAAACGGCAAGGTTGGTCGCGATCATGCGGTTACTTTAGCAGCCACTGCGGTGCAAAAACGCGCGCCCTTCCAAGCGGCTCACCCGCCCCTTGGCCGAGTTGCGCACGTGCTGGCGGGATAATGCCCGTTCGCCATCGCTCGGCTGAACTTCGCTGCAAGGTGCTGGTCGTTTAGTAACTTTTTAATCAATCACGCCCGACTGACTAGGTACCGAACATGGACGCGGAGCTTACACGGGATACTTCCTCCCCAACTGTCACGCTGCTAACCGGCAATGAGCTGCTGGGGCTGTTTTTTCGTCACTTTCTCGGCGAGCAGGCGCAAGTCGAGGTTTCGCTGGCCGGACTGGAATCGGCTGAGCACACGGGTGCCGATCTGTTTCTGGTGGACGCCGGCCATAGCGAGGCTGAACAGATTTCCAGCCTGATCGATCAGCTGGACGAGCAGACACCGGTGGCGCTGGTGAACATTGTCCCCGAACAGGCCGAACAGCTGGTGGAAAAGCACCCGGTGATTCGCGGTGTCTTCTACAGCCACGCCACCCGCGAACATCTGCTCGAAGGTATCCGCGTGCTGTTGCAGGGCGGCGACTGGCTGCCGCGCGTGCTGACCGAGCGTTTGTTGGGACAATGGCGGCGGATGCGCCAGCTAGCCGAAACCAAATCGAGCCTGACGCTGCGTGAGCGGGAGATCCTCAGCCTGGCGGGCAAGGGGCTGTCGAATGCGGAGATCGCCGAGCAGTTGTGCCTGAGCCCGCATACGATCAAGAGCCATATCCACAACCTGCTACGCAAGATCGGCGCCTCCAACCGAGCCGAGGCGGCCTACCTGCTGCGCAGTCATCTGGATTGGGACAAGACCTGCAGCGCCTGAGGACGTCACCGCGAGTGGCCGTCCGCACCGCGGATGGCACTGCAGGCGGCGCGCTCGACGCCGGCGTGTCGGTGAGATCGGCCAGGCATTAATCCCTGAATGCCGAAAATCGCTGCCTTTTTTAAATCATCGGATGGATGTTCAAAGGCTCATGTGGCGTTCAAGAATCGCGCCCACTGTCATCCGGTACAACACCAATGACCCATCCTGCCCTGCCCCGCATCACGCTCGTATTTGCACTCATTGCCGGCTCGATCGGCGCGCCGCTGCACGCTGCCGACCTGATGGATAACGGCGACCTTTCGCCGGTCGGCATTTCGAGCGCGGTTTCCGCTGCGCAGCGGGCGGTCCCGCTGTCCTCCTCACAGGCGGCCTATGTGCAGCAGATGGGCCAAGGCAACCTGGCCGACCTGCGCCAGAGCGGCCAGGCCCTGAATGCCCAGATACTGCAGCAGGGTTCGGACCAGGAAGCCTTCATCCTTCAGCACGGCGACAATCTGCTGGCCATCGTCGAACAGGTCGGCCAGGGCAACTTCGCCGACATCCGCCAGACCGGCAGCGACAACCAGGCCAGCATCAGCCAGTACGGCGCCTATAACGACGCACGCATCGAACAGACCGGGAGCGGGCTGCGCAGCACCGTCACCCAGTTCGGCATCGGCCAGCAGATCAACATCGTGCAGGGTCGATAACCGCCAGGGACCAAGGAGAAACACATGTTCAAGCCCGTCGCGATAGCCAGCTTGCTTGCCCTCGGCGCCACCCAGGCCTTGGCCGAGAACAGCATCGAACTGGAGCAACGTGGCGCGGACAACGTTGCCGAGCTGCAACAGCTCGGTCTGGTCGAATCCAGCACAATCGATGTCAGCCAGATCGGCAACCTCAATGAGGCCAGCGTCACCCAGGTCGGCGAGGCCTACTTCAAGGTCGCCAACCTCCAGCAGATCGGCAATGCAAACCTCGCCACGGTCGAGCAGACCGGACGCACCAGTACCCTGAACGCCAGCAGCGTCGGCAACGGCAACCGGATCGATGCCAGCCAGACCAGCTTCGTCAGCGCCCAGGTCGATCAGCGTGGCGACGACAACCAGCTGACCTTCCGCCAGGAGGGCTTCTTCGAAGGCGCCCAGCTGAGCGTGTCCCAGGACGGCCTGGGCAACATGGCCGATATTTTTCAGGGCGACGGCAATCGTATGACGCTCGCTCAGATCGGCAGCTACAACACGGCGGATATCCACCAGAGCGACTACCACAACGAGCTGGACTTCACCCAGAACGGCGACAGCAACCGACTGACGGTCGAACAGAACGGTTTCGGCGGCCGCATCAGCGGTTCGTCGACCGGCAGTGGCAACAGCGTCGACATCGCACAGCGCTTCATGTCCAACCAGGCCACGGTAATCCAGAACGGCAACGACAACCTGGCGAGCATCGAGCAGGGTAACTACAGCCATCAGGCAACCATCACGCAGATGGGCAGCGCCAACGAGGCGATCATTCGCCAGAGTCTGCCGACCAACGATTACACCCGTTTGCCGAGCGCCGCAGCGATCCACCAGAGCGGCATCGGCAACAGCGCGACCATCGTCCAGCAGTAACCCAGCGCCCACTCCAGCCACGGACCGGCTTCAACGGAAACAGAACGGATGCTGACCATGACCCTCGCCACCTGGCTGCTCGCCGCCGCCGCACCAACTGACGCGGCGGTAAATGCCAGCCTCGACCTGCAACCCGTCGCGGACGATCGGCTGTCCCTGGCCCTGTGCTTCAAGGGCAGCGGCCAGCAGGTCCGCTTCCGCCTCAAGGTCCGCTCCAGCGGCAAGGCTGGCAGTGCCCAGACTGCGCAGAGCGGCACGCTGATCGCCAGCCCCACGGAGCAATGCCCGCTGAACAACCGGCTCGGCATCGCGGACGACACCCGTGTCGAGGCCGAGCTGCAGTGGTGGATCGACGACGCCGAGCAGCCGCCGATGCTGCGCAGCTACCCATCAGATGAGGTCGAGGTGGACGATAACGACGGGCCACAGCAGATCGCCTAAGCGCGTGCGCCGGACCAACGGTGGCGCATGGGCCAGTCGTTCAGCGCAGGTTCAGGCTGGGTTCAGGAAGGGTTCAGTGACAACCGTTCAGGCTAGGGGCCGTCAGTATCCCGCTGCCTGAAAAGGAGTCACCGATGAAAAAACTTAGCACTCTGGCCCTCGCCACCACCCTCGGCATCTTCAGCTTCGGCGCCCACGCCGCGGAGAACTTCGCCGGTTTCACCTGGGGCAAAAGCACCGTCAACACCGACCGCTCCAGCTCGCTGAAGCAGAACATGGACGGCAAGAATCGCTTCGATGACGTGATCAAGAACAGCGGCACCTGGGGCGTGCGCGCCGGTCAGATGACCGACGAAGGCCGCTACTACATGACCTATGAAAATGTCTCCGACGATTACGGCAGCAGCCTCAAGCTGCGTCAGCAGAACCTGATCGGCAGCTACGACATGTTCGTCCCGCTGGGCGACACCACTCGCCTGTTCGGCGGTGCCAGCGCCGGTCTGACCAAGCTGGAAAACGAGTCCAAGGGCTACACCCGTGACAGCGACATCGGCTACCTGGTCGGCCTGCAGGCCGGTATCCTGCAGAAGCTCGGCGACAACACCTCGGTCGAAGCCGGCTACCGCTACCTGCGCAGCAACGCCGGTACCGAAGTCTCCGAGCGTGGCGTCGGCAAGCTGGGCTCGATCGACGTACACAGCAGCAAGCAGGCCTATCTGGGTCTGAACTATCACTTCTGATGGCCTTACGCTGACAGAACGTTGAACAACGGCCGGGCATTGCCCGGCCGTTTGCCCAGGGAGCAGAAAAATGAAAGTGCTGGTGGTGGAAGACGAGGCGCTGCTGCGCCACCACTTGCTGACGCGGCTCGGTGAAAGCGGGCATATCGTCGATGCCGTGCCCAACGCCGAAGAAGCGCTGTATCAGACCCACGAATTCAATCACGACCTTGCCGTCATCGATCTCGGCCTGCCAGGTATCAGCGGGCTGGACCTGATCCGCCAGCTGCGCAGCCGCGGCAAGGTCTTCCCCATTCTTATCCTCACCGCCCGCGGCAACTGGCAGGACAAGGTCGAAGGCCTGGCCGCCGGCGCCGACGACTATGTGGTCAAGCCGTTCCAGTTCGAGGAATTGGAAGCCCGGCTGAACGCGCTGCTGCGCCGCTCCAGCGGCTTCACCCAGGCCACCATCGAAGCCGGCCCGCTGCTGCTTGATCTCAATCGCAAGCAGGCCATGGCCAATGGCGAGCCGCTGGCGCTGACCGCTTATGAATATCGCATTCTCGAATACCTGATGCGTCATCAGCAGCAGGTGGTGGCCAAGGAGCGGTTGATGGAGCAGCTCTACAGCGGCGACGAGGAGCGCGATCCGAACGTGATCGAGGTACTCGTCGGGCGGCTGCGGCGCAAGCTCGAAGCGCAGTGCGCGATGAAGCCCATCGAAACCGTGCGCGGGCTCGGCTATCTGTTCACCGAGCGCTGCCGATGAGTCGACGCTGGCGCCGCCTCCAGGCGCGCGCTCGCAATCGACTGACCGGCGCGATGTCGCTGCGCCTGCGGCTGATGTTTGGCGCGGCGAGCCTTGCCGTGCTGTTCATGTTGGCCCTGCTACCGGCGCTGCAAGGCGCGTTTAGTCTTTCCTTCGAAAAAGTCATCGAACAGCGCCTGGCCGCCGATGCCAGCACGCTGATCACCGCCGCCCAGGTCGAAGGCGGCCGACTGCAGATGCCCGAGCGCCTGCCGGACGAGGAATTCGACCTGCCAGATGCACAGCTGCTCGGCTTCATCTACGACCGCCGCGGCGAGCTGGTCTGGCATTCGCGCTCGGCCGCCGACGAGCGCATCGACTATCGTCCGCGTTACGAGGGTGGCAGCACCGAATTCCTCCGCGTACGCGATGCGGACGGGATGGAGTACTTCGTCTATGACGTCGAGCTGCAGCTGGCTGGCAGCCGCGACAACGCCTTCAGCTTCGTCACCATGCAGCCGACCAGCGAGTACCTGAGCCTGTTCGATGAATTTCGCCGGCAACTCTATCTGTGGCTGGGCAGTGGTTTGCTGGTGCTGCTGGCCCTGCTCTGGCTCGGCCTGACCTGGGGCTTCCGTACGCTCAAGCGGGTCAGCGCCGAACTCGACCAGGTCGAAGCCAGCCAGCGCGAACGACTGAGCGATGACCACCCGCGCGAACTGCTGCGCCTGACCCGCTCGCTGAACCGCCTGCTGGACAGCGAACGGCGCCAGCGCGAGCAGTACCGCAACTCGTTGGGCGACCTCGCACACAGTCTGAAAACACCGCTCAGCGTGCTGCAGGGCGTCGGCGAAACCCTTGCGGCGCAGGCACAGAGCCGCGAGCAGGCGCAGGTGATGCAGGCGCAGATCGAACGCATGAGCCAGCAGATCGGCTATCAGCTGCAGCGCGCCAGTCTCGGCAAGAGCGGTCTGGTGCGTCACCGGGTCCAGCTGCGGCCATTGCTCGACAGCCTGTGCAGCACCCTGGACAAGGTCTATCGCGATAAACACGTGCAGGTCGACATGCAGCTCGCCGAGTCCTGCCTGGTGCCGATGGAACAGGGTGCGCTGATGGAGCTGCTCGGCAACCTGCTGGAAAACGCCTATCGGCTCTGCCTCGGCCAGATCCGCATCAGCGCCCTGCCCGATGGCGACAACCTGCTCCTGCTGGTGGAGGACGACGGCCCTGGCGTACCGGTCGACCAGCGCGCACGGATCATCCGCCGCGGTGAACGCCTCGACGGCCAGCACCCCGGCCAGGGCATCGGCCTGGCGGTGGTCAAGGACATCCTCGACAGCTACGGCGGCGAGCTCAGCCTCGGCGAGTCGCAGCTTGGCGGTGCAGCGTTTCAGATTCGCCTGCGCGCCGACTGAGCGAACGGCACTCCCGTTGCCTCCCGGCCGCTGCTAGAGTTCGCTGCCGAGCCACCTGCAGCCCTACGGAGCGCGCATGTCACTGGATGACCGCAAGAAACTCGTCCGCCAGCATATCGACCTGACCTGGAATCGCGGGCATCTGGCGCTCGCCGAGCACCTGCACAGCAAGGATTTTCTCTACAAGAGCTCGTTTATCGGCCGGCCGCTGGTCAGCGCTGAGTTCCTCGACATGGTTCGGCAGATTCGCCACGCCATGCCAGAGCTGGAAGTGGTCGTTGAGGAGTGCATCGCCGAAGGCAACCGCGTGGTCACCTGGAGCACGCTGATTGGCACCATCGAACATTCCGCATTTGGCTATCCGCCCAGCGACAAGGTGCTGAGCATTTCCGCCATGGCCTTCTGGAGCATCACGCCGACGCAGCAGGTGCAGGAGATCTGCACCATGTTCGACATGGAAAGCTTCCGTGCCCAGCTGGGGCTGGATACCCGGCCCTACGCCGAAAAATCCCAGCCCTGAGCCAGCAGCGGTTCACCAGAGCCAGCCAAGCCAGAGCAGCGCCACCAGCAGCCAGGCACTGAGTGTCAGTGCACCGCGCTCCCATTGCCGATTCCAGCGTCGCTCGCGCTGACGCCAGCGATTGCGCTTGAGGTGGATCGCGGGAACAGGCAGCGGCGGCTGGCGCAGCACCCGGGTGACATATAGCGATCCCCACAGCGCCGGATTCGGCAACCTGGCCAGGCGTGGCGGCACTCGCCAGCCACGGTGCAGCGCCCACCCGGTCAGCGTCAGAGCAGCCAGCAGCGGCCAAAGCGCTGCCCATAAGCCAGCCGGATAGAGGCCGTCCAGCAGGGGTTCACGCAGCGCCGGCCAGAGCCAGGGCAGCAGCAGCGATGCCACGCTGAGCGCCGCCCACGGCAGCCATTGACCGGCCGGCGGGCGGGCGCTGGCATGTTGCTGATCGCGCCACATCAGCCAGAGTGCACGCAACAGCAGCAGCGCGGTGGCGAAGCTGGCCAGCGTCAGCCAGGGCGCCCAGGCGGCGAAGGCGCTGTCATGCCAGGCGTCCTTGAGCAGGTACTTCACCGCCGCGCCGCTGCTCAGCGGCGCGCCCATGATCGCCAGCGCGGGCACGAGCAGCAGAAGCCAGGCCAGCCGTGGCAGACGCCCTTCGTGGACCATTCCCGCCGCGAGAAATAGCGCGCCCTTGGCCAGGCCGTGATGCACGCCGAACAGCAGTAGCACCGCGAGCAGCGCGGCCGATGGCTCCTCCAGGCTCCAGGCCAGCGCCAGAATCATCAGCATCCAGCCCATCTGGCTCACCGAAGAATAGGCCAGCACCGCCTTCGACTTGCCCGCACACAGCCCCAACGCAGCCGCATAGAACGCGCCGAAAATCCCGGCGACCAGCAGCGGCGTGCTCCAGGCCGTCAGCGTCGGATCGGCCTCCGGTACGCAACGCCAGATACCGAGGATGCCCGCCTTGAGCATCGCCCCGGAGAGCACCGCACTGGCCGGCGCCGGTGCCTCCGGATGGGCCAGCGGCAGCCAGACGTGCAGCGGCCAGAAGCCAGCCTTCAGGCCAAGGCCGAGTAGCAGTAAGGCGAGGGTCAGATGGTCGATCGGTTGCGCCTGCCAGCTGGCGAAGTCGAAGGCCTGGCCGGCGGCATGGGTGCGCAACAGCAGCCCGGCGAGCAACAGCATCTCGCCGCAGATCGCCAGCTGCAGATACAAGCGCCCCGCTCGCCGTGGCCCCGGCCCGCCGCGGTGCACGATCAGCCCGTAGGCCGACAGGCTCATGGCACTGAAGCCGAGGTAGAAACTCAGCGCGTCGGTGGCGACGATCAGCAACAGATTGCCGGCCAGCGCCAGCTGCCAGAACGCCCAGAAGCGCAACCGACGCGGGTCCCGGCGCAGGCTGCTATTGGCAAAAACCGCTGCGCAGCCCCAGAGCACGGCGGTAAAACCCAGCCAGGCGCGGGTCAGCGTGTCGTCGGCGCCCCAGCGCACTCCTTCCCACAGCCAGGGCAGCTCCAGTGCCGGCTGTGATTGCAGCGCCGCCAGCAGCGCCGGCACACACGCCAGCCACAGCCATGGCAGGCAACGCTCGCGCAGCCACAGCAGCAACGCGCCGCCAAGCAACGGTGCGAAGGGCACCAGCAACCACAGCCAGGCGCTCATATGGCGAACTCCCGCTCGACGATCAGCTGGCTCCAGCCCAGCGGGCTCAGCGCCGTCGCCGCCAACAGGCCAACCAGCAGCGACAGCAGCGCGGTAATCACCGGCGGCAGCAGCAACATCCAGTGGGTCTCGAAGCGCTCCTCGGCCCAACGATTCTCATGCCAGTCGGCCGGCTCGGCGAACCAGCCGCGCCAGAGCAGCGGCAGGAAATAGGCCGCGTTGAGCAGCGCCGAGCCGAGCAGCACCAGCAGCACCCAGTCCTGACCGACTTCCAGCGCGCCGAGGCCGAGCGTCCATTTGCTGATAAAGCCGGCAATCGGCGGAATGCCGATCATGCCCAGCGCGCCGATGGAAAAGGCCGTCATGGTCCAGGGCATGCGCCGGCCGACGCCGTCCATCTCGCGGATGCGGTGAATCCCCAAGGTTTCGGCGAAGTTGCCCGCGCAGTAGAACAGCGTGACCTTCATCAGCCCCTGATGCACCAGATGCACCAGCCCGCCCACCGCAGCGATCGGCCCGAGCAGCGCGACGCCAAGCGTCACGTACGACACCTGGCTGATGGTCGAGTAGGCCAGACGCTTCTTCAGCTCCTGCTGCTGCAAGGCGCGCAACGAGCCATAGAGGATGGTCGCCGCGGCCAGCCAGAGCAGCGGCTTGGTGAGATCCAACTGCGTCAGCGCCTCGGCGCCGAACACGTCGTAGACCACCCGCACGATGCCGAACGCCCCCGCCTTCACCACCGCAACCGCATGCAGCAACGCACTGACCGGCGCCGGCGCAACCATCGCCTGCGGCAGCCAACCATGCAATGGAATCAGCGCGGCCTTCACGCCGAGGCCGAGAATCAGCAACGCAAAGGCTACCCGCAGTCCGACGTCATGCTCGCCGACCTGCTCCAACAGATAGCCGGCGGCCTGGAAATCCGGTGTGCCGGCCAGGCTATGCAGCAGCGCCACGCCCATCAACACCAGGGTGCCGCCACCCACCGTATACGCCAGGTAGACCCGCCCGGCCCGCAGCGACTCGGGCGTACCGCGATGCACCACCAGCGGAAAGGTGGCCAGGGTCAGCAGCTCGTAGAACAGCAGGAAGCTGACCAGGTTGCCGGCCAGCGCCAGGCCCACGGTGGCGCTGACGCACAGGCTGAAGTAACCGAAGAAGCGTGAGCGCAGCGGCGAATCTTCCAGATAGCCGATGGCGTAGATCGTCGTCAGCGCCCAGAGCAGCGACGACAGCGCAACGAACAGCAGTGCCAGGGCATCGGCCTGCAGCACCAGCGGCGCGCCCGGCAGCAGCGGCACGCTGAAGCGGTACTCGCTGCCCTGGCTGACGCCGTAGAGCATGCCGCCGACCAGCAGCAGCTTGAGCGTTACGCCGAGCAGGTTGAGCGTCACGCGCAGACGCTGCTGATCCTCGCGCAGGGCGAAGATCACCAGGCCCGGCAGCAGCGAGCTGAGCACGATGCCGAGCGGCAGCAGGCCGTGCCAGTTCATCGTCCGAGCCCTCCGAGCCAGAGCAGCAGCGGCTCGCTGATCAGCGCCAGGCCCCAGACCAGCAGCGCCGGCAGCAGCGCCAACCATTGCGCCAGACGATCGGGATGGATGCTCGGCGGGTTCGGCCGGGCGCGGTCGAAACCGTGGGCGACGACGCGGAACACATAGGCAGCCGACATCAGCGTGCCGAGCAACACGCCCAGCGCCCATGGCCAGTGCTGCGGCTGTTCGAACAACGGCTGCAGCAGTAGCCACTTGGCCAGAAAGCCACCGCTGGGTGGTAGGCCGACCAGGCTGCCACCGGCCACAGCGAATGCCGCCAAGGCGATCGGCACGTTCTGGCTGGCGCCGCGCATGCCGGTCACGCGCTTGCTGCCGAGAATGCTCTGCAATTCACCGGCGGCGAGAAACATCGAGACCTTGGCCAAGCCGTGGGCCAGCACGAACAGCCACAGGGCGGCGTGCAAACGTGGTTCATTGAGGTGCAGCAGCAGCCCCAGCGCCAGCAGCGCGTAACCGAGTTGAGCCACGGTGGAATATGCCACCAGGGTCTTCAGGCGTGGCGCACGCAGTGCCGACCAGCCGCCGGCGAGCAGCGCCAGCACACCGGCGGCGCCGAACATCAGGCCGGCGTCGCGGCCGAATTCAGCCGGGGCAATCTCGCTCCAGATCAGCCAGAGGATGTACAGCGGCCCCTTGACCACCAACGCCGAGAGCAGCGCGCTGACCGCAGTCGGCGCCGCGGCGTGAGCTGGCGGCAGCCACAGGTGCAGCGGCCACAGCGCGGCCTTGAGCATCAGCCCGAGGGTCATCAGCAGCAGCGCCAGATGCGTCACCCCATCGGCTTCGCTCAGCTGCGCGAGCATGGCCAGATCGAGCACGCCGTAACGTCCGTAGATCAAGGCCACGCCCAGCAAATAGGCCAGCGATCCGGCGAGCGACAGCAACAGGTAATTCAGCGCCGGTTTCCAGGCCTTGCGTCCGGCCAGCGACACCAGCGCCACGGCGACCAGGCTGAGCAGCTCCAGCGTGACGTAGAGGTTGAACAGGTCCGCCGACAGCCACAACGCAGCCAAGGCTGCATGCAGCAGGCAGGACAGCGGCCAGTAATCTTCCTTGCCAGCAGCATGAGGGATGCGCGCCGCGTATAGCGCCACCAGCAGGTGCAACCCGGCGGTGAACACCAGTAACAGCGCCGCCAGCGGCGTCAGTCGGAAACGGATCGCCAGCCCCGCCTCCCAGCCACCGACAAGCAGGCTGCGCTCACCGTGATCGAGCACCACCTGCAGCGCCATGATCGCCGCCACCAGCGCGCCCAGGCTCAACGCGATCACCCAACGCCCGCTGCGTGCCGGGCGCAGCAGGATCAGCAGCAAGGCGCCGGCTAATGGCAGCAGCAGGCTGACCAGGGCGGCATTCATCGCTCGTGCTCCGTCGATGAAGCCAGCGCACTGCTCAGGCGCAAGGCCAGCGCCGTCGCGCTCACCGCCACCACCAGCCCGGTGACCACCAGCGCCACCAGCAACGGATCGCTCGGGTCGTGGCGCGCCGCCAGGGCGATCATCACCAGGAACACGCCGCTGCCCATCAGGTTGATCGCAATGATGCGTCGCAGGGCATGGCGCAGCGTCAGCAGCCCATGCAGGCCGAGCAGCCAGAGGGCGAAGCCGATGGCAATCCAGAACAGCGTGGCGCTCATGACTGCGCCTCCGGTTCGTCGCCGATCACCAGCAGACTCAGACTGGCGGCGATGGACAGCGTGGCCGCCGCCTCGACGAGCAGAATCAGCGGCTTGGCCCAGCCGGCCGGATACTGCAGCCAGCCATCGCCAAACCAGGCGCAGGCGGCGGCCACGCCGATGAACAGCAGCAAGCCGACCAGTACCAGCAGGCGCAGCGGCCAGAAACTCCAGTGCAAGGCCGGCAGCGCCCCCGCCAGGCGCAGCAGGACGATGCCCGCCGCCAGCAATGCGCCGGCCTGGAAGGCGCCGCCCGGCGAAGCCGCCCCGCGCCAGAGCACATAGCCGCCAGCCAGCACCAGCAGCGGCGCCAGAGTGCGGGCCCAGGCCTGCAGTAGCGGCCAGGGTTCGCTCAATCGCGGCTGCAGCGGTCCGAGCTGGCGGGCGCCGAGCAGCGCCAGTAGCAGCACCGCCAGCTCCAGCAGCGTGTCCCAGGCGCGGAAGTTGAGCAGCACCGCCGTCACCGGATGCTCGACGCCGCTTTGCGCCAGCGCCGCGTCGATCTGCGCCGGTACCGTCGGTTGCAGCTCGGCCAGCGGAGCCAGTTGTGGCAACAGCAGCATCAGCAACGGCAACACCACCAGCAGCGCGGCCAGGCGACGGCGCCGCGACAGGCGCGGTTCGCTGCCGGCCTGGGGTTGCCGCGCCAATGCGGCGAACAGCAATACGCCGGTCAGGCCGGCACCGATGGCAGCCTCGGCCAGTGCCAGATCGACGGCCCCCAGCCGCGCCCAGACCAGCGCCAGCACCAGGCCGAAGGCAATGAACAGCAGCACGCCGGCATACAGCTGGCGCACATGCAGCGCACCGCCGGCCAGCCCCAGCAGCAACAGACCGAGCACCCCATCGAGCAGCCACTCACTCATCGCCACCCTCCTCGTCAGCCTGGCGTGCCAGCAGCTGACAGGCGGTGGCACCGGAAGCCAGCACCAGCAGCCAGATCAGCAGCATCTGCGCGACCTCCAGCAGACTGCCGGCGCGCAGGGAAAGGCCAGCGACCACCAGACCGAGGCCGAGGGTGTCGGCCTTGGTCAGCGCGTGCAGGCGACTGAGGGTGTCAGGGAAGCGCAGCAGGCCGATGCTGCCGGCGGCGAAGAACAGCAGGCCGCCGCCCAGCAGTAGCCAGCTGAAGATGCTCAGCAGCTCACTCATGGCGACTGCGCCGCAACAGCTGCACCAGAGCGGCGCTGATCATCGCCGCCAATAGCGCCAGCACCAGCGCCGCATCACGCAAGCCGGGGGCGCCCTGCCACTGCGCCATGACCAGCAGCAGCGCGGCACCGGTGGTGCCGAACAGCTGCACCGCGAGCAGCCGGTCGACCCGCCCCGGCCCGCGCAGCACGCGCCACAGGCCGATGATCAGGGTCAGCAGCAACAGGGCCGAGAACAGTGCCATCAGCGCACCTCCCGGCTACCGAGCAGGCGCTCCAGACGCTGTTCGAGATCGGCGACCGTAGCCTGCCAGGGCAACCGCTCATCCAGCACATGCACACGCATCTGGTCATCCTCGATGCGCGAAGCCAGCGTGCCGGGCAGCAGCCCGACCAGGGCCGACAGCAGCAGGCGCACCCGCGGCGACTGGCTGGCGAGCGGATACGCATGCCACGCCGGCTGCAACGGGCAACGCGGTTGCAGCGCGCGGCGCGCCACGTCCCAGCCGCCGAGCAGCATGTGCTTGAGGAAAAAACCGAGGAATGCCGGCAGCGCGCCCAGGCGCATGCCCAACGGGCGCAATCCCAGCCACAGGCTCAGGGCAACGGCCAGCGCAACGGTCGGCACGCCCAGCAGCCAGCCCTGCCCGGCAGCGAACAGCGCCCAGAGAGCGGCATAGATCAGTGACCAGAAGAGCGCGTCGGTGGCTCCGCGACGCAGTGTGGCCTGTGTCATCACATCCTCCTTGGCATTCCGATCTTTGTATCAAGTCGAGGCGAAGAGTTCGCCGCTGTCCACATCCCGCAGCCAAATGCCTTGTATCAGCAGATTGCCGTTCGGCCTGGCCCGAGCGCACCCGGAACTCGGGCGGAACGTCCGTGCGCGAGGCTGGTCTGTCCTCCCTGAGGCCGCGGTGTGGACGCCCGGTCATAACAATCACCCCACGAGGGCAAAACAGGGCTGAGCTGCCGGCGAGCGGCACGCCGAGGAATCCGAGATGAGTGCAATTGCGTTGTTGCTGGTAGGCCTGATCGCCATGGCGCTGGGCTACGTTTTCTACTCGAAGTTCATCGCCGAACGGATCTACCGTCTCGATCCCCACTACCTGACGCCGGCGCATACCATGCGCGACGGCGTGGATTACGTGCCCACCAACAAGTTCGTGCTCTGGGGCCACCACTTCACCTCCGTGGCGGGTGCCGCGCCCATCGTCGGCCCGGCGATCGCGGTGATCTGGGGCTGGGGCCCGGCCTTCGCCTGGGTGATCTTCGGCACCATTTTCTTCGCTGGCGTGCATGACTTCGGCGCACTCTGGGCCAGCGCCCGCAGCCGCGGCCAATCGGTGGGCATGCTCAGTGGCCGGCTGATCGGCGCTCGCGGGCGCAGCCTGTTTCTGGTGGTGATCTTCCTCGTGCTGCTGATGGTCAACGGCGCCTTCGCCGCGGTGATCTCCAACCTGCTGGTGTCCACGCCGACCTCGGTGATCCCGGTGTGGGGCGCGATTCTGGTGGCGCTGGTGATCGGGCAGATGATCTACCGCTACAACATGAAGCTGCTCTGGCCGTCGCTCGGCGGGGTAATCGTGCTCTACGCGCTGATCCTGCTGGGCAACCAGTACCCGGTCGCCCTGCCGGACGAGATCATGGGCCTGTCGGCGAAGTCGGTGTGGATCCTGCTCTTGTTCGTCTACGCCGCCATCGCCTCGCTGCTGCCGGTGTGGGTGCTGCTGCAGCCGCGCGACTACATCAATGGCCTGCAGCTGTTCGTCGGCCTCGGCCTGCTCTATCTGGCCGTGCTGTTCGGCGCACCGGAGCTGGTGGCTCCGGCGTTCAACCAGGAACTGCCGGCCGACACGCCGAGCATCGTGCCGCTGCTGTTCGTCACCATCGCCTGCGGCGCGATCTCCGGCTTCCACGGCCTGGTCGCCTCCGGCACCACCTCCAAGCAGCTGGATAAAGAAACCGACGCCCGCTTCGTCGGCTACTTCGGCGCCATGGGCGAAGGCATGCTGTCGCTGGCGGCGATTATCTGCTGCACCGCCGGCTTCGCCACGCTGACCGACTGGCAGCAGGTCTACACCGCCTTCGGCAGTGGCGGCGTCACCGCCTTCGTGCAGGGCGGCGGCACGCTGCTGGCCAACGGCCTGGGCCTGCCGGCCGAGCTCGGCGGAACCATTCTCGCGGTGATGGCGATCCTCTTTGCCGGCACCACCATGGACACCGGCCTGCGCCTGCAGCGCTTCGTCATCCAGGAAGCCGGTGAACTGGCCGGAATGAAGGTCAATACCCTGATCGGTACGCTGATCGCCGTCGGCGTGTGCATGGCGCTGGCCTTTGGCGCCGGCTCCGATGGCACCGGCGGCATGGTCATCTGGCCGCTGTTCGGCACCACCAATCAGCTGCTGGCCGGCCTGACCCTGGCGGTGATCACCGTCATCCTGATCAAGCTGGGCCGCTCGCCGCTGTACACCCTGGTGCCGCTGGTGTTCCTGCTGGCCATGTCGATCTACGCGCTGCTGGTGCAGATGGGCCAGTTCTACCGCGCCGAAAACTGGCTGCTGCTGGGCATGGACGTGATCATCCTGATCGCCGCGCTGTGGGTGACCCTGGAAGCGGTAATTGCCATGCGCAAGGGCCGCGACCCGGCCGAGCAGGCCTTCGAGGCGCAGCCGTGAGCGAGCCGCTGAGCATTCTCGGCAAGGTTTCGGCGGGGTTGCGCGAGTTCTACGTCGCGCCCTACCGGCGCACCTTCGCCCGCGCCCGACGCGACGAGGACAACCTTTTCATGCTGCTGGTATTCAGCGAAACCCTCGGCGTGCCGAACCCGGCCGCCTGGTACACCCTGGAGCTGATGCCGGCGCTTTACGAGCGTTTCCATGACTGGCACCGGCGCATGGGCATGGAGCAGTCGCCGCTGGACCATATCGCATGCTGTTAGAGCTCGCTGCCGAGCGGCGCGTGCTGTTCTTCGGCGGCAAGGGCGGCGTCGGCAAGACCACCGTGGCTGCCGCCGCCGCGCTCGCCCAGGCCCAGGCCGGTCGCCGCGTGCTGCTGGTCTCCACCGATCCGGCGCACAACCTCGGTCACCTTTGGCACCGCCCGGTGGGCCCGCAGAAGGTGCGCCTCGCGCCCGGGCTGGACGGGCTGGAGCTGGACCCGGAGCTCACCGTGCAACAGCACCTCGATGAGGTCGGCGCCGCTCTGCGCAAGCTGATGCCGGCGCACCTGGCCGGCGAAGTGGACAAACACATGGCGCTCTCGCGCGATGCCCCGGGCATGCACGAGGCGGCGCTGCTGGAACGCATCGCTGAAACCGTCGACCAGGGCCTGGCCGAATACGACCTGCTGGTGTTCGACACTGCGCCGTCCGGGCACACCGCGCGGCTGATGGCCCTGCCGGAGATGATGGCGGCCTGGACCGAAGGCCTGCTGCGGCGCCAGGAGCGCGGCTCACGCTTTGCCCAGGTGCTGAAGAATCTCGGCCAGGATGATCGCGGCTTCGGCGAATCCATCCTCGGTCACGGCGGCGAAAATAAAGAGCAGGACCGCGACAGCCGCATCCGCATCCGCATCCGCATCCGCAGCATCCTCGACCGCCGCCGCGAGCGCTTCAACCGGTTGCGCGAGGTGCTTGGCGACGCCGAACGGTGCGCCTTCGTCATCGTCCTCGCCGCCGAGCGTCTACCCGTGCTGGAAACCATCGAGCTGCACGCACAGCTGCAGCGCGCCGGCACGCCGGTCGGCGCGCTGGTGGTGAACAAGCGCTCGCCGGCCGACGCCGGCAGCTTTCTCGCCGAACGCCACGCCCTGGAGGAACAGCATCTCGCCACCCTGCGCCAGGCACTGGGGCAGCTGCCGCTGCTCGAACTGCCGCTGCTGCCCGGCGATGTGGTCGGCGAAGCGGCACTGGCGGCCTTCGCCCATAGGCTGGGTGGTGCAACGGCCGCGCTATAGCCAGCCGTTGTCGCCCAGCACCTGGCTCTTGTAGAAATCGAGATTGGCGCGCATGGCGAACACGCCGGCGACACCATAGGCAAGGAAGCGGGCGAAGTCGCCGTAGCCCACAACGTCGAGCCCCATGATGATCAGGGTGACCGCGCCCAGCGCCAGCAGCGTATAGCTGAGCGCCCTGCGCCACATGCCCTTGGCCAGGTAGTACAGCGGCCCGAACAGAAACGCGAGGATGTTGAAGGCCATGGCTTGGCGCCGCTCGGCTGCGGACAGGCTCTTGAACGCGGGCAGGCGCGGGCCGCCAGCCTGCGCGATGGCCTGGAAACGTCGCTTCCAGCTGTCGGAAACGGGCAGCGCTTCGATCCGGCCCGCCTCAGCACCGGTCAGCGGGGCAAGCGGGGGTGCGTAGGGATTCTGGGTACTCATGAAACCTCCTTGTTTTCGAGCGCCCATGATCGCGCCCGCCGCTGGCCAGTGCCAATCCGACGTGCCCGCCACGTGCTGCGCCGCAAGTTTCCGGGCGCTGACCCGCTGCAACGGTCACACCAGATGCCGCACGAACCAGTCACCGGCCAGCCGCGCCACCTGTTCCAGAGTGCCGTGCTCCTCGAACAGATGGGTCGCGCCGGGCACCACCTGCAGCTGATGCACGCAGTGCAGCCGCGCCGCGGCCTCGCGATTGAGCTCCAGCACTTCCAGATCGCGACTACCGACGAGGAACAGCGAAGCGGCCTTGACCCGAGCCAGCGATTGGTCGGCCAGATCGACGCGACCGCCACGCGACACCACCGCGGCGACATCCGCCGGGCGCGACGCCGCGGTGATCAATGCCGCGGCGGCACCGGTACTGGCGCCGAACAGACCGATACGCAATTCGCGCAGGTCCGCCTCGTTGCCCAGCTGATCGACCACGCCGCTCAAACGCTGGCTGAGCAACGGAATGTCGAAACGCAGCTGGCGGGTAATCTCGTCGATCGCCTGCTCATCGGCGGTAAGCAGATCGAACAGCAACGTGGCCAGGCCCAGCTCGTTGAAATAGCGCGCCACGCTCTGGTTGCGCGGGCTGTGCCGGCTGCTGCCGCTGCCGTGCACGAAGACCACCAGGCCAGCGGCGTCAGGCGGTACGCAGAGGTCGCCATGCAGGCGCGCCTTGCCCAGGGTGAAGCGCATCGGTGTCGAGGTCGGTTGGCTCATGCGGGCTGCTCTCCCCGGTTCCAGGCACGCTGCAGCAGCTCGACGACCAGCCGGTCCGGCGTCTGATCGAAGTTCTCGTACCAGCGGCCGATGGCATACAGATCATGAGGCTGATGCAGACAGACGATGCGGTCGGCCAGCGGCTCCAGCTGCGTGACGCTGTCCGGCGCAGCCACGGGTACGGCGACGGTGATGCTGCTCGCGCCACACTGACGCGCTGCCTGCACCGCGGCGCGCATGGTCGCGCCGGTGGCAAGCCCGTCGTCGACCAGGATCACCGCACGCCCGACGATGGCCGGCGGTGCCCGATCACCACGGTAGGCCCGCTCGCGGCGCTGCAACTCATGGGTCTCCTGGGCGACGGTTCCATCTATTTCGGCCTTGGAGACGTGCACGTAGCGCAGGATGTCCTCGTTCATCACCCGTACGCCGCCACTGGCGATGGCGCCCATGGCGAGCTCGCGATTGCCCGGCGTGCCGAGCTTGCGCACCACCAGAATGTCCAGTTCCAGCCCAAGGCGTTGCGCCACCTCGAAAGCCACCGGCACGCCGCCACGCGGCAGCGCCAGGACCAGCGCGTTTTCCCAGCTGCCCTCCTGTGCCAGGCGCTCTGCCAGCGCCGCACCAGCCTGCGTTCGATCGGGGAAAGGAATCTTCAGGGTCATGGCAGGCTCCTCGGCGTAACTGCTGACTGTTAGGAGTCTGGCTCAATAATCGGCCAACGGTAGGCCACCTGCGGCGAAACAACCCAGGGCCGCTCCACCGTCGATCGGACGAATAAAGCGGGGAACGACAAAAGCGTTGCCGCCGACTATATGGCGCCATTAAAGTGCCACTATCCTGTGCCAGCCGATGGATAGATGCCGATGCCCCACAACAACAAGAAACCGGCGCTTTGGCGTGCCCGCACCCTGCTCGTGATGCTGCTTGGCCTGTTATCGCCGTCCACCTCGCTCCATGCAGGCGAAACCCTGACGCTGCTCACCTGGGAGGAATATCTCAGCGAAGCGGTGATCAAGCGCTGGCAGGCCGAAACCGGTGTCGAGATCAGACAGGTCTATTTCGACAGCGGCGACAAGCGCGACGAAATTCTCGCCAAACCCGACCACCAGATCGATATAGCGCTGACCGAGCTGATCAGCTCGACCCGCTTCGGCGCCCGCGGCCTGTTGCAACCGCTCGACGAGCCCAGCCTGGCCGAGCTGCACCGTGCAGCGCCGCGCTGGCGCGACAGCTGCGGGCGCTACAGCGTGCCTTACCTGTGGGGCACGCTGGGCATTGCCTATCGCAGCGACCGTCTGGATTTCGTACCGCACTCCTGGGCCGACCTGCTGAGACCGGCACGCCCGGACGAACCGCACATCATCATGATGGAAGACCACGAGGACATCCTCGCCAGTCCGCTGCTCCTGCTGAAGCACTCGATCAACACCTCGGACAATGACGAGCTGAAGGCGGCGTTCGAACTGCTGGTCAGCCAATCCGAGGCGGTGCTGACCTACGAGTACGTGATTACCGCGCTGCGTAGTCAGCGCCATCTCGAGCGTGCCGATATGGCGCTGGCCTACAGCGGCGACCAGCAAGTGCTCAACCAGGTCGAGGGGGTGGAGGGCGAGCCCTGGCGCTACGTAGTGCCCGAAGAAGGCACCCTGCTCTGGGTCGACTGCCTGTCGGTGCCGAGCATCGCCCGCAACAAGCCCCTGGCCTATCGCTTCCTCAACTTCCTCAACCGGCCGGATATCGCTGTGCTGAACGCTGCCGAGCTGGGTGTCGCCACACCGAACGCCGCCGCTCAGGCGCTGCTGCCCGAGGAGATCCGCAATGATCTGACGATTTACCCGGCGGAGAAGGTGCTGGCGCGCAGCCAGGTCTACGAGATGCGGCCGCTGGAAGCCACGCAGACCCGCAGACGCATCATCAGCGCCTTGATCAACGCCCATGACGCTCGGTAAACGCGCGCTGCTGGTGATCTTCCCGGTCATTCTGATCATCCAGCTGCTCGCATCGACCACCGCCTACCTGACCCAGCGCGCCTCGCTGCTGGGCCTGGAACAGGCGCGCCTGGAGCAGCAGCTGCTGGCATTGCAGTCGGCCTATCTCGACTACGAGGCGTTCAGTCGCAGCGTGCTCTACTCGATCATGGATAGCGAGGCGTTGCTGCTGTTCCTGCGCGAATCCGACACCGCTTTTCGCAACGACACGCTCGGGCTGCGTATTCAGCAGAGCATCCGTTCACTGTCCAACACCGAGCTCTCGTTCGTCTCCTTTGCCGTGCTGCAGCCCGATGGCGAGCCGGCCTACTATTTCGAGAGCAGCCTGTCGCCATTCGCTTCGATGGATGAGACCCAGCGACAGATCGTGGGTGAAGCCAGACGCTCGTCCCGCCCCGGTGCGACTCGCTATGTCGCGCACGCCGACGGCGGACCGCTGTTGCTCGACACCGATTTCATCCTGCCGGCCAGCAGCAGCCGCCCGCTGCCGAGTCAGCGCAGCGAAGCCTTTGCCGTGCAGCTGGCGGTGCGCCCGGAGCGTTTTCTCAAGCTCAAGCGCAGCCTGGAGGAGGAATACGGCGCCGCGGTCGAGATCGAGCTGCACCAGCTGCCGGTCGAGTCGGGCCTGTCTGCTGCAATCGAGCTGTCACCGGCATTGCATGCACGGCTGACGCCGGCGGCGAGCTATACCGCCGAGCGCCTGCAGACTCTGGCGCTGGCCTTTATCGCCGGCGGTTCGCTGATCTGCCTGGTGTCCATCGGTCTGTTGCTGTGGCTGATTCGCCGTTACGTCACCGGCCCCATCAGCCAGCTGGACGACCAGCTCACCGACCTGCTGCAAAGCAAGCGCACCGCACTCGACGAGCCCACCGACGGCGGCGAGATTGGTCGCCTGACGGTCAACATGAAGACGCTGCACGAGCGCAACACCGAAGCGCTGGAGCGCATCCAGGTCATCTCCTGGACCGACAGCCTGACGCAGATCAGCAATCGCGCGCACTTCGGCGTGCTCGCCAGCGCCATGTACGAGCGCTGCCTGCAATCCCACAGGCGCCTGGCGCTGCTGTTCCTCGATCTGGACAACTTCAAGCAGGTCAACGACCAGCACGGTCACGATGCCGGCGACACGCTGCTGCGAATCTTCGCCCAGCGCGTCCGCGGCCTGCTCAAGCGCCATCAGCTGGACCATCCGCAAACGGACGTGGCCTTTGCGCGGCTGTCCGGTGACGAGTTCGCCATCCTGCTGCTGACCGATGCCGGCGACGGCGGGGTCGATGAGTTGTGCGCGGCACTGCTCGATCTTTGCCGCGGCGGCTTTCGCCTGGAAGACCGGCTCTACCCGGTTGGTGTCAGCATTGGCACCGCGCGCTACCCGGACGATGCGGACTCGATCACCCAGCTGCTGACCCGCGCCGACACCGCCATGTACCAGGCCAAGGCCGAGGGCAAGAGCACCGCGGTGGCATTCAGCCGCGAGCTGGAGCAGCGCAACGAGCGCATCCGCCTGATCGAAGAACAACTGCGGGCGCTGGATGGCGACGACCAGCTGCGGCTGGTCTATATGCCGGCGCTGAATCGCGAAGGCACCGTGGTCAGCTGCGAAGTGTTGCTGCGCTGGCATTCGCCAATTCTGGGCACGGTATCGCCTGGCGAGTTCATTCCCATCGCCGAGCGCGCCGGGCTTCATTCACGGATCGACAACTGGGTCATCGACCGTGCCCTCACCGAGTATCCCAAGCTGGTCGAGCTGTTCGGCGCCGAGGTCATCCTGGCGATCAACGTCTCGTCCGCGCAGCTCGCGGATGACCGCATCTGCAGTTACCTGCTCGAGCGGGCCGCGCATCACGGCGTCGCGCCGGGCAGGATCGAAATCGAGCTGACCGAAACCTACGCCGCCGAACTCTGCGCCGGCACCATGGACGTGGTGCAGGCGATCCGGCGCGCCGGCTTCCGCGTCGCCATCGACGACTTCGGCGTTGGCTACACCTCGATCCAGCAGCTGCTCGAATACCCAGCCGACACCATCAAGCTGGACATGGCGATCATCACCCGCCTGACACAGCCGGACATGCAGCAGAGCCTGAGCGCCCTGGTCGCGTTCTGCCATGCGCAAGGCAAGCGGGTGAATGCCGAGGGCGTGGACACGATGGACAAACAGTCGGCGCTGCTGCAGGCCGGCTGTGACCTGTTCCAGGGTTACCTGATCTCGCCACCGCGCTCGCTCGCTGCACTGGAGGACTGGATGGCGGTGCGCAACCGTACCCAGGCTGCGCTGCGCCTGGAACAGCGGGCGCCGCGCGTGGCGTCGCAACCCATCTGAACGACCAGCGCCGCGGCGCTCCGGCCGCACATCCACGCCATCACAGCCTGGCGCCATGCGCGACAAATCATCGCAACCGACAATCCCAAGCCTGGAACGGCGGAAGAGCGGACCGGGCTGATCTACGCTGCAAGGGCACCCTCCACTCATCGAGTGCCTTCGCCATGGACAAGACGCGCGACAAGCTTCTCCAACCCGAACATCACGACCCCTATCTCAAGGCCTGGCATCAGCGCAGCGACACCCTCTGCCCGCAGTGCGGCGCCGCCTACCAGGCCGGACGCTGGACCTGGCACGGCCTGGTGGACGCCAGCACTGCCCAGGAAGCGGTATGCCCGGCCTGCCAGCGCATCGCCGAAAACGTCCCGGCAGGGACGATCAGCCTGCGCGGTGCCTTCGTCAAAGCCCACGCCGACGACCTCTGCGGGCTGATCCGCAACACCGAGGAAAAGGAGAAAAGCGAACACCCCCTCGAGCGTCTGATGACCATCAGCGACGAATCCGATGGCTTGCGGGTGACCACCACCGGCCTGCATCTGGCGCAGCGCATCGGCCACGCGCTGGAAGCGGCCTATGACGGCGATCTGAAAATCCATTACGACGGCGAGGAGTATTACGTCGACGTGCAGTGGCAGCGTGGCTGAGCCGACGCTGCGGCAGTAGCCGGTCCTTGCCTCAGCAAGGCTGCGGCGGCATGCAGGTCGCCGCAGCCTGCCCGCTGGCCGCCAGCAGGTGCAGGTATTCGTCGTAGCGATAGGTCGGCCCGTCGATGCAGGCGTAGCTGCTGCCGATGTAGCAATGCCCACACAACCCCACCCCACAATGCATGCGCCGCTCCAGTGACAGCCAGACCCGGCTGGCCGGCAGACCATGGTCAATGGAGCGGCGTGCTACCGCCAACATCAGCGGCTCCGGTCCACAACAGAACACCCGTGACGGCGCCGCACCCGAGGTCAGTGCCTGCTCCAGCGCGCCCAGCGGATTGCCCTGCGGCCGGCCGTCATCGCCCTGGTCCAGCGTCTCGACCAGCGTCAGCTTCCCGCGCCAGCGCGCCCGTTCCTGCGCCAGCACCTGGTAGGCGCGGTTGCGCGCGGCATAGATCAGCTGCACTTCGCCGGCAGCCGCGTCGATCAGCCCGGCCAGTGGCGCCAGCCCGCAGCCACCGGCCACCAGCAGCAATCGCTCGCCGGGTTCGGGCAGCGACCAGCCGCGGCCGAACGGCCCGCGATAGCCGAGCACGGCCCCCGGTTCAAGCTCGAACAGCGCCGCGGTGAGCGTGCCGGTCTGGCGGATCAGTGCACTGAAGCGTCCCTCGGCATCCGGCGGGCTGACATAGGTGAACGCCGCTTCGCCAACACCGGGCACGGCGAGCATGAAGAACTGCCCGGGCTGCACCACCGGCTCGTCGGCCAGCGGCTCGACGGCAAAGCTGAAATGCCGCGCCGCCTCGCCATCGTCGTAGCACTCCAGCAGGCGCATGGGCCGTGGGGTCAGGTCGATCATGGCTGGCCGATCCTCTTCATCACCTGGTGCACGCCGATGCCGCCGGGGCACACCGCATCGCATCGCCCACAACCGACGCAGCCGTCGCGGCCGAAGCGCTGGCGAAAGTCGTCACCGAACTTGTGGTACCAGAAGCGCTGCACGCGCTGGCCCGGTGTGGCGCTGGGGTTGTGCCCGCTGGCCTCCTTCTGGAAACCCTGGTACAGGCAGGAATCCCAGACCCGCTCCTGCACACTGGCGCCGTCAGGCTGCGCCTGCACGAAGGGCGCGAAGCAGGAACAGGTCGGGCACACCGAGGTGCAGCCGGAGCAGCCCAGGCAGCGCAGGCCGAAGGCTTCCCAGGTCTGGCTGTCGACGGTTTCGCCATTGAGCGCCGCGCAACCGAGGGCGATCTCGGCCTGCTCGCCCTGCTCGGCGGCCACCTGCAGCGCCTGGGCGTCGCGCTGCTGCGCCCAGTCCGCCGGCGCCTGAGCCAGCGTCAATCCGGCCAGTGCGGCGGCGCCGCGCTCGGACGCAACGAGCAACAGCCAGCGTCGTCCCAGCGGGCAGAGGATCAGGTCGGCGGTCTGCGGCCGCACTTCCGGGCCGCTATCCATAATCGCGCAGAAGCCTTGCCGACAGCTCTGCGCGCAATCGAGGCCGACCAGCAGGGTCGCGGCGCGGCGCGCCTGGTAATGCGGGTCGGCGGCGAAAAAACGGTCCTGGTAGGCCAGCGCGGTGAGGTCGCAGGCGGCCAGGCCGAACAGCACCTGCGGGCGCACCTGCGGCAGCAGCGGGATGAACTGGCCGTTCTCGTAGCGAAACTGCGCCTCGCGCTCGGCGAAGAAGAACGCCTTGGCGGAGAACAGCGGCGGCTCGGCCGGCACCGCGAAGGGCTGCGCCGGGTCCGCAAGCGGCTGCCAGCGCAATGCGCCCTGCCCGTCCGGCTGTGGCTGGTAGAGCTGTCGCGCGCGCGCCAGGTGGTTGCGCAGCCGCTCGGGGCTGTCCAGTTCATGGGCCTGCATGTTCGGCCTCCTGCGGGCGTTCCAGCTCGCTATGCGGTGCCTGGCCGGGCGCCAGCGGGGTCAGCGCCACCGCGCAGGCCTTGAGCTCCGGCATATGGCTGATCGGGTCCTGGGCGCTGTTGGTCAGGCGGTTACAGGGCGCCTCGCGGAAGTGGTAGGGCATGGCGACGGTGCCTGGCGGCACGTCGTCGGTGAGGTGCGCGCGGGTCTCAAGCGCGCCGCGGCGCGACGCCACGCGCACGCCCTGCGCCTCGGCCAGGCCCAGCCGGGCGGCATCCTGCGGATGGATGAACAGCAGGCCGGCGGGAGTCTCCCGTTCGAGCAGCGGCGACTTGCGCGTCATCGCCCCGCCGCCGTAGTGGAAATGCAGGCGCTGGGTGGTGAAGCAGAACGGATAGTCGGCATCCGGACACTCGTCCGGCTCGACCTGCGACACCGGAATCAGCTGCGCGCGGCCGCGCGGAAAACACTGCCGATGGAGGATCGCCGTGCCAGCCGGATGCGCAGCGTCGCATGGCCATTGCAGCCCGCCGCCTTGCTCGAGACGCGCGTGGCTGATGGCGCTGAACGGCGGCGCCAGCGCGGCCATCTCGGCGAACACCTCCTCGGCGCTGGCCCAGCGCATGCCGTCGTAACCCATGCACTCGGCCAGTGCGGCGAGAATCTGCCAGTCCGCGCGCGCCTGCCCGGGTGGCTCGACGGCCTTGTGCAGCAGCTGCATGCGCCGCTCGCAGTTGCTGAAGGTGCCGTCCTTCTCGGCGAACGACGCGGCGGGCAGCACCACGTCGGCGAAGCGCGCGGTCTCGCTGAGGGTCAGCTCGACCACCACGAGAAAGTCCAGCGCGGCCAGCGCGCGGGCCAGCTTGTGCTGGTCCGGGTCGGTCACCACCAGTTCCTCGCCGAGCACCAGCAGCGCGCGGAATTCGCCGCGCAGCGCCGCCTCGCTCATGCCCAGCGAGGTCAGCCCCGGCGCCGGCGGCTGCGCGACGCCCCAGGCACGGGCGAACTTGGCGCGCACCTGGGCGTCGGCGACCTTCTGGTAGCCGGGGTAGACGTCCGGCAGGCAGCCCATGTCGCAGGCGCCCTGCACGTTGTTCTGCCCGCGCAACGGGTTGACACCGGTGCCGGGCCGGCCGAGCTGGCCGCAGACCAGCGCCAGGTTGGCCACTGCGATGACGTTATGGGTGCCGCTCTGAAACTGGGTGATGCCCATGCCGTAGGCGATGAAGGCGCGCCGCGCCTGGCTGTAGGCGCGCGCCAGCTCGATCAGCGCCAGCACCGGCACGCCGGTCTGCGCGCTGGTGAGTTCCGGGGTCAGCTCGCGCACATGGGCGCGCAGCGCCGCTTCGTTGTCGCAGCGGCAGGCGAGGAAGTCGCGGTCCTCCCAGGCGTTGGCGAAGATGATGTGCAGCAGCCCGTTGAGCAGTGCGATGTTGCTGCCCACGCGCAGCTGCACGTGCTGGTCAGCCAGCCGCGCCAGCCGGGTGCGCCGCGGATCGACGACGATCAGCCGGGCGCCACGGGCCTGCGCCCGCAGCATGCGCGCGCCGATCATCGCGTGGTTCTCGGTGACGTCGGCGCCGATCACCAGGATCAGCTCGGCCTCGTCGATGTCGGCGATGGAATTGGTCATCGCCCCCGAGCCCAGGCTGCGGCCGAGGCCCGCCACCGAAGGGCTGTGGCAGATGCGCGCGCAGTGGTCGATATTGGCGGTGCCAAGCACCGCGCGAGCGAATTTCTGCGCGGCGTAGTTATCCTCGTTGGTGGCGTGGGCGCAGCTGATCACCCCGACGCTGCTCGGCCCAGCGGTATCCAGCGCGGCGCGAAACTCGCTGGCCACCAGCGCCAGCGCCTCGTCCCAGCTGGCTTCGCGGAACCGCCCGTGCTCCTTGATCAGCGGCGTGCGCAGGCGGTTGCCGACATCGACGGCGAAGCTGCTGGCCCAGCCCTTGACGCATAGCTGCCCGGCACTGACCGGATGCCCCGGCTGCGGCTCCACACCCACCACGCGGCCACCTTCGACGCGCAGGCCGAGCCCGCAGCCGACGCCGCAGAACGTGCATATGCTCGGCACCACCTGCATGAGAATCCTCCCTGGCTACCCCTGGCGGCGAAACCGCATCCGCCGATCAGTAGCGCACCTCGGAAACACGATAGACGCGCCGCGGCGGCCCGAACACCTCGTCCATCTGCGCACGGCTGAGCGGCAGGGTCTGCAGCTCGGTCGCAGCGGGCGCGGCGACCTGCGGGTGGAAGCGTTCATCGCGCAACCGCGAGACCAGGCTGACATACACCAGCCGTCCCTGACGGAAACTCACGTAGATGCCGCCGCCCTGGTAATTGTCATCCTGGCGCGCCTTCTCTCTGACGATCTCCGGCCACTGCGGCGGAGGTTCCCACGCCGGCAGGTAGCGGGCGACGACTTCCGGGCGCAGCGCGCCTATCGCCACCAGCGGCGCCTGCTCGGCCAGCTTGATCTGCGCGGCGAGCACACGGGCATCGGTCTTCTTCTGCAGATCGATCCAGACCATGGTGTAACGCGGCTCTGACGACTCGCGCAGCGATTCGCTGAAGGCGGTCAGCGGACCGTTCTCCATACGCCAGATATTGGCGCAGCCGCTCAGAACGAGACACAGAAGAATCAGCGCGATCCGCATAGCATGCACCCTCACCGCCCGACCACCCGCGCCGGCGCAGTCGACCGACAAGCGGCGCCGCGCACGAACAGCGTGTTACTGCCTGGAGCATAGCCAACCGCCAGCATTTGACGGAGTCGAGCTCTGCGCTCCGCAGTCGCAGCCGGCCAGCCCCGCGCTGCAAGCCGGTTCAGCGATCAGATGATTTCTTCTCCAGCCGCACCCGCCGGATTGGCGCGCGTCGGCATGGCGAGGATCTCCGGCACCACCTCGCGGGCGAACACATCGTGCAGCCGGTGCAGCTCGGCGAACGGATCAGGATGATGATCGACGCGGATGTCCCACAGCGGATATTGCTCCTGGTCGACCACATACACCGTTGCCGACGACTCGCCATGGCGATCGCCGCCCTGCGCATCGCCGGCCGCGAGCGCGGCCATCAGGCGCTCCACCAGTGGCAGATGCGCGCTGCCGACATAGGCCTCGCAGGCGGCCTCCAGCACCTCGCGCCCCTTCAGCCGGTTGCCCTGCACGCAGAACTGCTCGCCGGCGATGGAGCCGGCCCAGGGCAGACAGCGCTCACCGGTCCAGCAGGCGGTACGGCCCTGGTTGTCGACGACCGCGCACTGGCGCAGCTCCATACAGGGGTCGGTGCGCCGCAGCCGTTCCAGCACCTCTGCCGCCGGGCTGAATTCACGCAGGAAGCGCAGGCCATCAATACCGAGGTACGGATTGATCTGCGCCTGAGTCGCCACAGCGCCGACATGCGCCGCCGCGTGGGTCAGCAACTTGCCCACAGCGGGCATGGCGGTGGCAGCGGCCACGCCGAACTGGCCGGTGCGCGGGCAGCGGGCGACGATGGAAAAGGTCATGGGCGTGCTCTCTGGATTCGTCAGAGCTTAGGCCCGGGCCGAGCGGCAAACGTTCAGAGCGGGCGGCTCACTCCGGCAATTCGACACTGACCTTGATCGCCGAGTACCAGGCCGTGACCGCCGCGATGTCCTCGTCGCTCAGCCCGGAGGCGATGACACTCATCTGCGGATGCTTGCGCTCACCGGAGCGGAAGGCCTGCAGCTGCCGCGCCAGGTACAGCTCGCCGTTGCCGGCCAGATTCGGTGCATCGGCAACCTTGGCGATGCCATCGATGCCATGGCACGCCGCGCACGTCTTGGCCTTGGCCTTGGCAGCGGTCAGATCGGCCGCCAGCGCCGGAAGGCAGGCGCTGCCCAGCAGCAGTGCAAGCACCAGACACAGCCACCGCTTGAAATCCATCGACATGCAGGAATCCTCCAATAGCGCCGGCCCGCGCGAACGGCAGGCCGGCGCGACGGCTCACTTGCCCTGGTAGGAGATGCGGTAGATGGCCCCGGCGGTGTCGTCGCTGACCAGCAGCGAGCCGTCCTTGAGCTGCGCGACATCGACGATGCGGCCGTAGTACTCGCCGGTTTCCTCGTCCAGCCAGCCTTCGGCGAAGGGCACCGTCTCGCCGGACGGACCGCTGCCATCAGCGGCAAACGGCGTGAACATCACCCGTGCGCCAGCCGGCACGGTGCGGTTCCAGCTGCCGCGCTGGGCGCTGAACAGGCCGCCGCGGTACTGCTCGGGAAACTGCTTGCCGGTGTAGAAGGTCAGGCCCATGTCCGCGGCGTGGGCGGTGGTTTCCACCACCGGCGGGGTCAGGCCCTCGGGCGGGGTCTCGTCGGCGTACTCGTTGGTACGCACCTGGCCGCCGCCATACCAGGGCATGCCGAATTTCATTCCGGCCTTGGGCGCATGATTGATCTCGCCCGGCGGTGTGTCGTCGCCCATGCCATCGACCTGGTTATCGGTGAACCACAGCTCCTTCGTCGTTGGGTGATAGGTGACGCCCACCGAGTTGCGCACACCGGTGGCGTAGACCTCACGCTTGCTGCCGTCACGCTCCATGCGCACGATGCCGCCGATACCGTGCTGCTCGTACAGCTCGCGCTTTTCCTTGGGCTGCACGTTGTGTGGCTGGCCGAGGGAGATGGTCAGTTTGTTGCCCGGGCTGATGGCACAGACCCGCGCGCCGTGGTTGTAGCTCTCCTCGTCCTTGGGGATCAGCTCGCCGGTCGGCACCACGATGTCGGCCGCCACGTCCGGTCCCTCGTAGAAGAATTCGGCGGCCGGGAACACCAGCACACGGTTGTGCTCGGCAACGAAGAGAAAGCCGTCCGGGCTGAAACAGGGGCCAGGCTGGGTGAAGGAGATCGCCGGAGCGAAGCGCTTCACTTCGTCGGCGGTGCGATTCTTGGTGCGATCGGTGACCGCCCACAGGTCGGTCTTGCGGGTGCCGACGAAGACCACTCCGCTGGACGGCCCGACTGCCATATGGCGGGCATCGGGGACCACGGCGTAGAGATCGATGCGAAAACCCTCGGGCAGCTTGATGCGCTTGAGGTTGTCGCGAATGGCATCGGCGGTGGGGCCGTCCTGGGCAATGGTCTTCATGTCCAGCGACTGGCCGGTGGTCTTCATCGAGCGCATGCGCTCAAGGGCTTCGTCACTGGTCGGCGCCGCAATCGCAGCGGCGCAGCTCAGCGTGAGCAGGGCGCTCAGGGTCAGGCAGGGAATCTTCATGGCACGCACCTCATGGCACCGCCACGCGGGGCGGTCATCTTGTTGTTATGGCGTTCCCGGCGACGAGCTGCGCACCGGGCATGCGGCTAGCTGCCTGCTTCAGCGTAGCGGCCGCCTGGCCATTTACCACTTGAGGTGCCGTGCGGTGTGGATCAGCCCTGGCGCAGCGAAAGGCCCTTGAGGAAATTGCGCAGCAGCTGGTCGCCGCAGGCGCGGTAGTTGCTGTGGCCCGGCTTGCGGAACAGCGCGCCGAGTTCGGATTTCGACAGCTGCAGGTCGGCGGCCTGCAGGATCGCCTGCAGGTCTTCGTCGCGCAGCTCGAAGGCTACACGCAGTTTTTTCAGGATCTGGTTGTTGCTGACCGGCAGCTCCAGCGGCGGCGCCGGGCGGCTGTCGTCCTTGCCGCGTTTGAAATAGATCAGCCCGTCGAGAAAACGCGCCATCGCCTCGTCAGGGCACTCCTGATAGCCGTCCTCGTCCTCGCGGCTGAGCCAGGCGCGAACATCGGCCTCGGCAACCGTGCAGCCGCCCAGCGCGGCGATTTCGGCCATCTGTGCATCGCTGACCTTCAGGGTATAGCGCAGGCTGCGCAGGACGTCATTGTTGAGCATGTTCGCTCCTCACTGAGAAAAGGCCGGCAGTGTGCGCTTTCGGGCGCCCTGCGGCGAGTCCGATCAACCGTCCTCGCGCTCGCCGAGGCGGCGGTACAGCGTGCGCCGGCCGATGCCGAGCAAGGCCGCCGCGCGGCGCTTGTTGCCGTCCACCAGCTTCAGCACATGCTCGATATAGCGCAGTTCCAGCTCTTCCAGGGTCGGCAGCAGCGGGCCATCGCTAAGCTGGGCAAGCAGTTCGGCGCCGGCACTGCGGGCGTTGTCGTCACGATAGTCGGCAATGCGGCTGGGCAGGTGCTCCAGCTCGATGCTGCGCCCGTGGCAGAAGGTCACCGCGCGCTCGATGGCGT